>JAQWFL010000044.1 GCA_028704435.1 Anaerostipes sp.
TCCGATTTTAATTGTTTCTAGTCAACTCAATTATACCAAATCAGATAGTTTCATGCTATTTTTATGCCAGTTATTATTGAATTTTCAAGGTGCATAGGCACTTATTCAAGTGCGAAGTTTGAGTTATAATAAAGAAAGAGTGTATACAAGTGAGAGTGTCTTTAGAAGACCTGGTTCTTTTAGCAAAAGAACAGCTGAGTATGGGAAGAGAGGTTTCTTTTACTATAACAGGGAATAGTATGTGGCCATTTTTATGTCACAGAAGAGATAAGGTTGTTTTAGAATCTATAAATAAGAATAAGATAAAAAAAGGTGATATTATATTATTTCAGGTTTCTGAAGGTAACTATGTATTACATAGAATTACGAAGAAAATCGGTGATTTATATATTACAACAGGAGATGGAAATACATGGAGAGATGGTGTGGTTTCTCCCAATCAAGTGGTAGCTAGGGTTTCCATGATGGTCCGTAAGGGAAAGAAGATTCGCTGTGATAATATCTGGTGGAGAATGATAATTCGATTGTGGATGGCTGCATTTCCAATACGGAAGTATTTGTTGAGAATGCTTGTATTAATATCATCTTAAGGGTCTGATTTATTGACGCCCAAAAGAAACACATGTATACTACAGGTGAAGCATCAGATTAAAGGAGCATATAATTATGAAGAAAAAATCAGCATGGAAAGTTATTCTTGTTCTTGCAATTCTTATTTTTGCAGGTTGTCTTGGCAAGTTAGGCTGGGATAAGTATCAGGATTATAGGTTGGATCAGGAACAGAAGGCAACACTAAAGGCGATTAAAAGCAGCGTATTTGTGGGAGAGACAGATGGAGAAGAACCACAGCTTCCAAAAGGAATCAAACATGGAAGTGAAATCGACTTCAAGAAGTTGACCAATATAAATTCTGATGTTTATGCATGGATTTATATTCCGGGAACAAAGGTAGATTATCCCATTGCACAGTCTTCAACGGATGATACACATTACTTGAAGTATAACTACAAGAATGAGCCTCAGTTTGCAGGATGTATTTACACGGAGAAGCGTAACAGTAAGAGTTTTACAGATCCTAACACTGTAATTTATGGACATAATATGAGAAATAATTCTATGTTTGGCGGATTAGATTTGTTCAAGGATGAGGCTTATTTTAACAAGAATCGGAATGTTTATATTTATACTGAGAAAAAGATTTATACATATCAAATTTTTGCAGCATATACTACAAATGATTCGCATATTTTAAAATCAAATGATTTTTCTAAGCAGGATGTGTTTCAAACATATTTGACAAATATTCTAAGAAAGAGAAGTATGGAGGCCAATATCAATAAAAAAATGGTCGTTTCATCAAAGGATAAGATTATTACATTGAGCACTTGTGTTGGCGGAGCACCTAACAATAGATATTTAGTACAGGCGGTGTTAAAAGATGAAAGAAATACATAATGACAAATTAAACCTAGATGAATTGAATCAGCAGTTAGATGCTCGGATTCAAAAGACAGAGATGGATGTAAAAGAGGAATTTCAAGGGCATCAACCAAAGAAAAAAGAACCAAAAAAGAAAAAGAATGGGAAGAAGAAATTAACAAAACGCCAGGTAGGAAAGAGAATAGGGCTTACAGTCTTAGGTATTCTCCTTGTAATTCTCCTTGCAATTGTTATTGCTTGGGTCATTGGAAAGAGTGGTTTATTTGGCAAAGATGTTGATATGGAGAAAGGTGCAGATGGAGCAGAAATTTCCCAGAATGGTGAGATTATTGTTTACAAAGGCAAAAAATATAGATATAATGACAATATAACTAGTATTTTATGTATGGGTATTGATAAAACGAGCCTGGATTCTAATGATAAGACATTAAAGAGACGTGGAGCAGGACAATCAGACTCCCTATTTTTACTCGTGATGGACACAACTTCTATGAAGACGACCGTTGTGAATGTCTCTCGTGATATTATGACAGATGTACGTAATTATGATGAGAAAGGGAAGTATACAGGAACTAGTTTGCAACAGATATGTTTAGCATATGCGAGCGGAGATGGAAAGAAGCTTAGCTGCACGAATACAGTGACGGCTGTTTCAAAGTTATTGTATGGTATGCCTATTGATTCTTATGTATCAATTGATTTGTCGGCAATTAGTACATTGAATGATGCGATTGGTGGAGTGAATGTACAAGTGTTAGAGGACTTGACATCTCAAGACCCAGTGTTGAAGCAGGGAGCCAATGTTACATTACTTGGTGATCAGGCAGAGACTTATGTTCGTTCTAGAGAGCATGATCCAGTTGACGCTAATAATGCACGTATGAGAAGACAACAACAATATGTAACTGCATTTGCAAAGAAGGCAATTTCAGAGATGAAAAGTGATATTACATTACCTGTTAATATGCTGAATTCTCTTTCGAACAATGCAGTAACAAATCTTACGGGGAGTAAGATATTATATTTATCATCGCTGGTAGTTCGTAACAGTGTTTCATTTGATAATATAGTGAATATTGAAGGAACATATAAAGAGGGAAAAAGTGGATACGCAGAGTATTATGCAGATGATACAAAGCTATTTGAGATGGTTCTAAGTGTTTTTTATGAGGAAGTGAAGTAGTTTATACTACTTAAAGGAGGATTTACAATGAAAAAGATAATAATGATGATTACAATGGTTACAATGATTTTGTCATTTTCAACATTGGTTATGGCTGTTGAGAGTCCAAATTATAAACCAACAACAGAGGTTGACGAAGATTATACAGAAACAACGGAAGATGAATATTCTAAAAATCCAAACGGACAGAGTAATAATTCTTCAAGTTCGTCTAGTGATAAATCTTCTTCAAGTTCATCAAGTTCATCAACATCGCCTAAAACTGCAGATAATAGAACAACAACAGGTCTAGTATTTACAGCATTAATGGCAGCAACGATGATTATCTATGCTGGGAAGCGTGTTGCGGAAGAAAACTAAGAGAGTCATTTAAGCTCCTCAATCATTGCTGGTTGAGGAGTTTTCTATTGTATTGATAGGAAAACCCAGTTTGATAGATTCAGGATATGGAGATTATAAAGGATGATTGATATACATACACATATATTGCCAGGGGTTGATGATGGGGCGAGGGATTTATCTGATTCCATTGCTATGGCGGAATTAGCCGTAAATTCTGGGGTGCATACCTTAGTAGCCACACCTCATAGCAATATGGGTGGAAGGTTTGAGAATTATAACAGTGAAGAATTGCGCAGTCGTTTTCAACGGCTACAGAAGGTTATCCATGAAGAAGGGATTCCACTTTTGATTCTGCCTGGAATGGAGATATTTACAACACATCATGTGATGAGGGAAATCCAAGGAGATGAATTAATTTCCTTAAACCATTCTAGATATTATTTGATGGAATTTCCGTTTTTGTCTAGCTTTGAGGATATGAATCAAGAATTAGAGAATGTGATAGCCGGTGGTTGTGTTCCCATAATTGCACATCCTGAGAGATATGAAAGTATTCAAGAGAATCCAAGGAGAGTTTTCTCATGGAGGAATAAAGGTATGTTGATTCAAGTAAATAGAGGGAGTATTCTTGGAAAATTTGGGCACAGGGTAAAGTCTTGTGTGGATGAATTATTAGATGATGAATTAGTTACTTGTATCGCCAGTGATGCACATAAACCATATGAGCGAACTACGTTTATGGGAGATATCCAGGAATATATGGAGAAGGAATATACTTTTGATTATGCAAAAAAGTTATTATATGATAATCCAAAGAAGATCATTGAAAACCAAAATATGATAAAATAGACAAAGAAGATTACAAATAAGGAGCAGCTAAATATGAAGAAATTAAACAAAATATGTCTTATGATTTTTGGGTGTGCACTAGCACTAAGTATAATTTTTTGGTTTACCCAGATACGAAAGGGAGATCGAATTGGACCATCAATTCGTATGAATTCATCAGAGATGACCGTTGAATTACATGCATCAGATGATGAGTTTTTAAAGGGTGTTAGAGCCAAGGATGCGAAAGATGGAGATGTATCAGATACTCTTGTTGTTGAGAGTGTTTCTAATTTTTTAAGTGGTGGGCGAAGAATTGCAGTGATTGCAGCGGTAGATAAGCATAATAATGTAAGTCGTGCCAATCGAACCATTATATACAAAGGATATAAATCGCCTAAATTTTCTATGAAGAAGCCCTTATGTTTTCCTACAACATCGTCAAATGATTTTGATATGCTTCAAAATTTAAAGGTTTCAGATTCTATTGATGGCGATATTTCTGATCAGACTCGAGTTATGACCAACAGTACAGTTGATTTATATTCAGCAGGGGAATATCCAGTGAAGTTTCAGGTTGCTAACAGTGCAGGAGATACCATTTCATTGAATGCTACTATTATAGTATATGATAAGGAAGATGAAGCAGATCATGCATTTATCCATTTGGATAAGTATTTAGTATATACAAAGGCTGGGAAAAAATTAAAGCCAGAGTCTTATATTTCTAAAGTATCTACGGGTGGTAATTACGAGAGATCAGATGTGGCTGGAGATATTAGTAAGTCTAAAGTCAAAATAGATGATAGTGATGTGAATTATAACAAGGCAGGGTCTTATGAGATTAAATATACGGTGTCTAGTGGTGGTCATAAGGGCAGCGTGAACTTAATTGTAATAGTGGAAGAATAGAGGTGGGCAAGATGAGTAAGAATCAAATAAGTCATCAGTCAGAGAATGACTATGAGATGAATATTGATATTTATAGTATTCTAAAAGACATTTTTAAGTATGCGGCAGTTGTGCTGTTATTGGCAGCCTCTATTAGTTTATTAACTTATGTATACGTTGGTTTTACATATCATAAACAATATGAATCTAGTAGTACATTTATTGTCAGTGGAAAAGGAAACAATAACAATATATATAGCAATTTAGAGACAACATCTCAGATGGCGACAAAATTTTCCCAGATTTTAAATAGTAGTATTCTGCAAAAAAAAGTCGCACAGGAAATGAAGCTTGGGTATTTTCCAGGGACGGCGACTGCAGAAGTAATTGAAGAGACAAATCTACTTGTGCTTCATGTTAAAGCTGATTCGCCAGAGATGGCATTCCGATTGAATAAGTCTATCATGAATAATTATTCCATTGTTTCAGATTCTTTGATGGGAAGTGTGGTACTTGATGTGTTACAACAGCCTACGGTACCTAGTTCTCCGGCCAATGGATTTCAGCCATTTGCGTTAATGAGAAAGGTATTTGTATATACGGCTGCGTTATTTTGTGCATTGATTGCAATTGTGTCATTTTTGAAGGATACGGTGCGCAAACCAAAGGAGATTGCATCAAAAGTGGATACAAAGCTTCTTGAGACCATTTACCATGAAAAGAGATACAAGTCTTTGAAGGCAAGATTGCATCGAAAGAGAAATGAAGTCCTTTTGCTAAATCCTGGTATGAGTTTTCGTTATGTAGAAGATATGAAGAAATTGGCTAGAAAAGTAAGCAATCAGATGAAAGACCGCAGTGCAAGAACTTTGTTGGTTTCAAGTGTAAAAGAGGATGAAGGAAAGTCTACAGTTGCGGCAAATTTAGCGTTAGCTTTGGTAGAAGAATCTGAAAAAGTTATTTTAATTGATGGAGATTTAAGAAATCCATCTTTGTATAAAATATTTGGAATGGATGCTAATGAAGTCAAGCAATTTGGTGAAGTATTAAATGGAAACATTAGTGCAGAGAATTTGATTGTGGAGGCAAAAAATTCAGAGCTTTGTTTGGTTATGGGAACTATGATATATCCAAACTCAACGGAACTTCTTGCAATGCCAGTGTTTGTTAAGATTTTAGAATTTTGTAAGGAAAACTTTGATTACGTTATTATTGATACACCGGCCATGTCAAAAGTTGCAGATGTAGAGGAATTAGTTGATATGGTAGATGCCACATTGTTAGTTGTTAAGCAGCACACTGCGCTGGTAAAGGATATTAATGATGCAGTTGCAGTTTTGGATTCTTCGAATCATCGACTTCTTGGTTGCGTATACAATGATGTATTTCAGGGTGTGGCAGAAACAGCAAAACAATACGGATACGGTGGATATGGATACGGTTATGGTAGTTATGGAAGCCATTATGGATATGGTTATGGAAGTGGAAGTCGCCATGGGTATGGATATGGATCTCATTATAACTATGGATATGGAACTAGAGACAAGGACAAGAAAGAAAAATCAGATTTGTAAGGAGGAGGCAGTATGAGCGAAAATAATAATACAATAAAGCACGAACAAAAAGCCAGCCTTATTGATTTGACAGGAATTGTAGACGATATGCTAAAAGGTGTCTATCGATTAAGAATTAGATTTTTAATGATAATTTTGATTGTTACAGCAATTTACTGTGGTTATCAAAGGATGACATATACACCATATTATGTGGCAAGTTCTACGTTTACAATTAGTGCAAGTATTTCAGCTGAGGAAACAAGCAGTTACCTAGATAATACAACAGCCAATCAGATGGCAAAAACATTTCCTTATATTTTGAAAAGTGGGGTGTTAAATGATGTTGTGGCTGAAGATTTAGGGGTACAAAAGATTGACGGAACCATTTCTGCAGATGTAATGAGCGATACAAATTTATTTACGTTGAACGTCCGGTCTGGCAGTCCTGCCATGGCGGAGAAAATATTAAAATCAGTGGTAAAGAATTATCCAACAGTTGCTGAATTTGTCATTGGAAGTACGAAATTGAGTCTTATGGACGAGACAGGGACACCAACAGCTCCGGCCAATCCATTTAGTTGGAAACATGAATTGTTCATAGGCGTGGCCATAGGACTTTTTATCTGTCTACTCATTGATTTACTATATGCGTTTGGAAGAAATACAGTCCAAAGAGAAGATGATTTCAAGAAAATGTTTAGTATTAAGAGTCTAGGGGTCCTTCCTCAGGCAAAATTTAATAAGCGAAGAACAGAAACGGAAGAATTAGTTGTTCTTGATAATGTAAGACTTCCAAAAGTGTTCTTAGAGTCTACAAGAACGATTCGAAGAAGAATTGAACGTTCCTGTAAGGAACATAATATACATTCGTTCCTTATTACCAGTGCTATGCCAGGAGAAGGAAAATCAACAGTCGCAGCAAATGTTGCGTTGTCACTTTCTATGAAGGGATATAAAGTAATTTTAGTGGATGCAGATTTACGAAATCCATCAACCGCAAAGATATTAGGTATGGAAGAGCAGAAAATCGGAACATTGGAAGTGATGAAAGGTGAGGTTCCTTACCAAGAGGCTGCACAAAGATATAAAGACACTAATGTTATGTTTTTAGCTGGTTCTACTCCAATTCAAGATACAGCCAGTGTTCTAAGTGGAGAATATATGAAGCGTTTTATAAAGGAGTTAGAGGAGAATGCAGATTATGTTATTATTGATACACCACCTAGTGCACTTCTTTCAGATGCTGCCATTGTAGCTCAGTATGTGGAGGGTGCAGTGTTTGTTGTAAGACAAGATTACACAGATGTAGATCGTATTGTAGATGGTATGGAAATTTTGGCAAGTTCAAAAGTACATATCAGTGGATGTGTGTTAAATTATGCACCAGTTAGAGGACCAGGAATCGTGGGATAGCATGAAGAAAATTGATAATAATATTTTGTTTCCTATGTTAAAAGAATTAATTGAGCAGGGAAAAACAGTTCAAATTGTAGTTAGTGGCAGTAGTATGAACCCTTTTTTAATTCATCAAAGAGACTTAGTCTTAGTAAAGAGTTTAGATGGTGATTTAAAAACAGGAGATATTGTACTTTATCAAAGAGAGAATGGAGCATATGTTTTGCACCGAGTGCATCATTTGGATAGCGAAGGAAAGCTTTATATGATCGGGGATGCTCAAAGAGAGATAGAAGGTCCATTGGATGCAGATTGTGTGTTTGGAATCGTATGTAAAGTGAGGCGGAAAGGTTGTTGGATGACGGCAGAAAGTTTCTGGTGGAAATTTTTTGAGAAAGTCTGGATTCGACTAGTTCCATTTCGAAGATGGATCATGGGAATGTATCATATAATTACAAGGAGATGAGATATTAATGTATTATTTTATTATCAATCCTAATTCAAAATCACGCAAGGGAATTAAAATATGGAAACAACTAAAGGAACGTCTTATAAAAGAAGACGTTCCTTTTCGTGAATGTATTACAAAAAAAGCTGGTGAGGCAACTGAAATTGCCAGACGAATTACCAGTGAAGATAAAAAAAGAAATATTATGATTCTTGGTGGAGATGGTACTCTTCATGAAGTTATCAGCGGAATTGAATATATGTCAAAAGTTCTTGTTGGTTATATCCCCACCGGCTCCAGCAATGATTTTGCAAGAGGAATGAAGCTCACATCAAGTATTGATTATTTTTTGGAACACCTTTTGAAAAATCCTAAGGCATGGTCTATTGATTATGGAATTACAAATGTAAGTGGTGGACGACGAGAAAGATTCCTTGTTAGCTCAGGCATTGGGTATGATGCGAAAGTATGTTATCTTGCTAATGAAACTAAGATGAAGAAAGTTCTAAATTTCATTAAATTAGGCAAATTAACTTATATGCAAATCGGAATTCAGGGATTGATGGAATTTCAGATGTTTCATGCAAAAGTAATTATGGATGGAAGAGAGATGGAATTTGATGATACATTATTTATATCTATACATAATCTTCCCTATGAAGGAGGCGGGATTAAATTCTGTCCAGATGCAAAAGTAGATGACGGGTATTTAGATGTATGTATTGTAGCAGGAATCAAAAAAAAGAGGATGATCCTATTATTACCTAAGGCTATGAAGGGAAAACATGTAGGATGTCAAGGAGTCTATCAATACCGATGCAAGAAGATACAAATAAAAACAGATCAAGAACAATACTATCATATGGATGGAGAAGTCCCAGGAAAGACAAGAGAGATGGAAGTTCAAGTGTCCAAAGATAGAATAAAATTCTTATAGGATAAAAGGCAGTCTAAAAAAGCTCGTTATTATCGATAACGAGCTTTTCCTGTGCTTTTTCGTTTGACTACAAATGGTTGAAATTCTAGTTTGGTAACAAAACCAGCAGAAGTCTCACTGCCAGAGTCTTGATGCCGCATGATAATATCTACGGATTCTCGCCCCTTTGCTTCAATGGAATGCTCCACACTTGTAAGGGAAATACGATTCATATCATCCATTGGAATGTTGTCAAATCCAGCCACAGAAAAATCATTTGGAACTTTGTATTTTAATTCTGACATAGCATCCAAGATTCCAAAGGCAACCATATCATTGTAGCCAATAAATGCAGTGGAATCAGTTCCCTCTTGGAGAGCTTCCTTTGTTAAATTATATCCAGTGGAGTATTCTAGCATATTTGGAGATAATGTATTATATTGTCCAGCAGATAAAGATTTGGATGTTATATTCTCTGGATTCAATCCATGGTCTGTAAATGCCTGACACAAACCATCAAATCTTTTGGAACGTGAACGTTCTACATCGGTCATAGGCGTTGAAATATAAGTGATTTTCTGATGACCAAGATCAATTAAGTGTTCCGCAAGCATACGGGCAGGTTTTGTGCTGCTTACATGAACTGAGTCAAATAAAATATCATCATTACGATCTCCAATATTTATAATAGGAAGAACTTTTGATATGTGATTCACCTCATCCAGCCATGAGGTAGGATAAAGATAAACAATTCCAGCTACATTCATATTAGGCAGCATATTAAGATAATACTCTTCGGTGTTGGCATTTCGAAGAGTGGGTGCAACAAATGTAACGAACCCATAGTCATGGGCACGTTCTGTAATAGAGTGAATCAAAATAGTATAATAATGATTGGATAAAAACGGGCACATAATGACAATGACTTTTGATAAATTTAAGTCTTGTTCCTTTTTCTTTTTCTTCTTTTGATAACCTAACTTTTCTACGGCATCAAAAACACGCTTCTTTGTATTCTCTGAAAAAGAAACGTCTGTTTTATCATTTAAAATCATAGATACAGTGGACTGTGAAACACCAGCGTGTTTTGCAATATCCTTGGTGGTGATTTTCTTTTTATTCGACATAATAACTCCTAATCAAAAAAATTTATATTAATAAAATACAATTGATAATTGTTAAAAATATTAATAAAAATAATTGAAATATTAATAAACTAATTTTATAATATCATATGTTCAGAAAAAAATACAGTGATAATCAAGGATTTTTAAAGTGAAAAATTGTTTCTTGTGTTACAATAAAAAATGTGTAAAATATCTAGTATTAATATTTTATTAAATTATTAATAAATATCTTGAAAATGGCATAAAACCAAGGGATTTTAGGTTTGACAAAGAGAATGAATCATGGTTAAATGATAACAGAACAAAACAATCGAATTCATTTATTAGGAGGAAGTTATCATGAGATTTTTCGTAGACACAGCTATTGTAGAGGATATTAAAAAAGCAAACGATATGGGAGTTATTTGTGGAGTAACAACAAACCCATCATTAATTGCTAAATCTGGAAGACAATTCGAGGACGTTATCAAAGAAATTACAGAGATTGTAGACGGAGCAATCAGTGGTGAAGTGAAAGCAACAACAACAGATGCAGAAGGAATGATCGCAGAAGGAAGAGAAATCGCTAAAATACATCCTAATATGGTTGTTAAGATTCCTACAACAATCGAAGGATTAAAAGCGACTAAGGTATTAGCTTCTGAAGGAGTTAAGACAAACTTAACACTAGTATTTAATCCAAACCAAGCATTATTAGCTGCAAGAGCTGGAGCAACATATGTATCTCCATTCTTAGGAAGACTTGATGATATTTCTCAAAATGGATTAGATTTAATTGCAGATATTAAAGATATTTTTGAAGCAGCTGGAGACATTGATACACAAATCATTTGTGCAAGTGTACGTAATCCAATTCACGTAATTGAGTGTGCTAAGATGGGTGCTGATATTGCAACTGTTCCTTACAACGTATTTGAACAGATGATGCAACATCCACTAACAGATCAAGGAATCGAAAAGTTCCAGGCAGATTACAAAGCAACATTTGGAGAATAGGAAAGGGCGGTATATATAATGACAGTGGCAGAATTAAAAAACAAAGCCAATGAAATTCGTAAAGGCGTAATTAGAGGAACACACGCTGCAAAATCTGGACATCCAGGTGGATCTTTATCAGCAGCAGATATGTTCGCATATCTATATTTTGAAGAGATGAACATTGATCCTAAGAATCCTAAGGATTCAAACAGAGACCGTTTTGTATTATCTAAGGGGCATGTAGCACCAGGATATTACGCAGCATTAGCAGAAAGAGGATTTTTCCCAAAAGAAGATCTTCTTACATTAAGACATATTGGTTCTCGCTTACAAGGACATCCAGATATGAAGAAGATTCCTGGAGTAGATATGTCAAGCGGATCTTTAGGACAGGGTATCTCAGCAGCTGTTGGTATGGCATTAGCAGCTAAGCTTCAAAAGAAAGATTACCGTACATATACACTACTTGGAGACGGTGAGATTCAAGAAGGTCAAGTATGGGAAGCAGCAATGTTTGCTGGAGCTAAGAACTTAGATAACTTAGTTGTAATCGTAGATAATAATGGACTTCAAATCGATGGAAACATTGAAGATGTTTGTTCTCCATATCCAATTGTAGACAAGTTTGAAGCATTTAATTTCAACACAATTGCTATTGACGGTCATAACTTCGATGAAATCGCAGATGCATTAAAGAAAGCAAGAGAATGCAAAGGAAAACCAACTGCAATCATTATGAAGACTGTAAAAGGTAAAGGTGTATCATTCATGGAGAATCAAGCTAGTTGGCATGGTTCTGCTCCAAACGATGAACAATGTGAACAAGCTCTTAAAGATTTAGAAAAGGTAGGGGAATAAGATGGCAGAAGTAAAAAAGATTGCGACACGACAAAGCTATGGTGAAGCTTTAGTTGAATTAGGAAAAGAAAACTCTAATGTTGTAGTTTTAGATGCTGACTTAGCAGCTGCAACAAAGACTGGTATGTTTAAAAAAGAATTCCCTGATCGTCATATTGATTGTGGAATTGCTGAAGGAAACATGACTTCTATTGGTGCTGGACTAGCAGCGTCTGGAGTGATTCCATTTGTTAGTACATTTGCAATGTTCGCTGCAGGGCGTTCATTTGAACAAGTGAGAAATTCTATTGGTTATCCACATCTTAATGTTAAGATTGGTGCAACACATGGTGGAATTTCTGTTGGAGAAGATGGTGCAACTCATCAATGTTGTGAAGATATTGCTCTTATGAGAACAATTCCTGGAATGACTGTTATTGTTCCTGCAGATGATGTAGAAGCAAAACAGGTAGTTAAGGCTGCGGCAGAATTTGACGGACCAGTTTATATGAGATTTGGACGTTTAGCAGTCCCTGTAATCAATGGAGACGATTATAAGTTTGAAATTGGAAAAGGAACAGTCATCAAAGAAGGAACAGACGTTGCAATTATTGCAAATGGACTTTGTGTAGCATCTGCTTTAGAAGCAGCAGGAATGTTAGATGGCGATGGAGTAAGTGCTAAGGTTATTAACATGGCTACTGTAAAACCATTAGATGACGAATTAGTATTAGCTGCTGCAAAAGAATGTGGAAAAGTAGTAGTAGTTGAGGAACACTCTGTAATCGGTGGATTAGGTGGAGCTGTTGCTGAATTATTAAGCGAAAAACTTCCAACTCCTGTACTTAGAGTGGGTGTTGAAGATGTATTCGGACATTCAGGACCAGCAACTGAATTAATTAAAGAATTTGGATTAGATGGTGTAGGCGTTTACAATAAAGTAAAAGATTTCCTATAGAATCATATATGTTTGAAACGGGCTTTCGACGGGAAGCTCGTTTTTATATGGACAAAAAAAGAACTACCAAATTGGCAGTTCTTTTTTTGTTTATAAATTATTCTACTGTTACAGATTTTGCAAGGTTACGAGGTTGGTCAACATCGTGTCCTCTAAATACTGTGACATGATATGCTAAAATTTGAAGAGCGGCAGTAACTCCAAAGGTTCCGAATCTGTCGTCTACTTCTGGTACTTGAATTAAATCATCAAATGCACCTTCGTAATCTGTCATATCTTTGTCTGTTACCATAATCACGTGAGCTCCACGAGCTTTTGTTTCTTCTACGTTAGCCATAAGCTTAGGAAGAACAGTGCTTTGTGTTGCAACTGCGATAATAGGTACACCTTCTGTTACAAGAGAAATGGTTCCATGTTTTAGCTCCCCAGCGTTGTATGCTTCTGAGTTTACATAAGAGATTTCTTTTAGTTTTAGAGATCCCTCACTAGCCAAACCAAAGTCAAGTCCACGTCCTAAGTAGAATGCTGAGAATGTATCTTTGATTTTCTCTGAAATTGTCTTAATATAATCGTCTTGTTTTAATACTTCTTCTACAGTCCCAATTGCTTTTTCAAATTGTTCACAGAAATCTGCTTGTTCTTCATCGGTCATTAATCCCTTAATCTCAGCTAATTTTAATGTAATTAAGTAGAAACCAGCACATTGAACAGAGAATGCCTTTGTACTTGCAACTGCGATTTCTGGGCCAGCATGTGTATATAATACATGATCACTTTCACGTGCAATACTTGAACCTTTTACATTGACAATAGAAAGTGTCTTGGCACCACGCTCATTTGCAAGGCGAAGAGCAGCAAGTGAATCAGCAGTTTCTCCAGATTGAGATACAATAACAACTAAGGTATGTTCATCTAAAATTGGGTTCATATAGCGGAATTCAGATGCAAGTTCAACAGTAACAGGAATACGAATCATAGCTTCGATAATGTTACGTCCCACTAATCCTGCATGCATTGCAGTTCCACAAGCACAAACAATGACGCGGTTTACACCTTGGAATAATTCATCTGAAATACCATCTGCACTAAAGTCTACATGTCCGTTGTGTATACGTGGAGCAACTGTATTTGTAAGTGCTTCTGGCTGATCGTAGATTTCCTTTTGCATAAAGTAATCATATCCACCCTTTTGAGCAGCTGTTGTATCCCAGTCTACGTGAAGCATCTTAGGTGTTTCTTTTTCTTTTGTTTCAATATCAAATAATTCAATTCCACCCTTTTTCATAACGACAATATGATCTTCTGGTACAACGAAGTAATCTTTTGAGTATTGAAGAAGAGCAACCATGTCAGATGCGATATAGGCACCATCTTCAGTTACAGTAGCAACCAATGGGCTTGAGTTACGCATACAGTAAATCTCTCCTGGGTGATCTTTGAACATAATGCAGAATCCGTAAGCACCTTCTAAGATTTTGTTAGCTTCTTTCATGGTTGCAAATGGATCTCCACTGTAAAGAGAATCAATTAACATAGCAGCAACTTCAGTATCTGTTTCTGAGATTGCCTTATATCCTTTTACTGCCAAAGAAGCTGCGATTTCCTTATAGTTTTCAATAATTCCGTTGTGAATCAAAGTAACGTTGTTTGACACATGAGGATGGGCGTTGGCTGTTGTAACACCACCGTGAGTTGCCCAGCGTGTATGTCCGATTCCGCATGTTCCACTGGCATCATCTGCCTGAGCTACTTTTTCTCGAAGCATTGCAACTTTACCAGCTGTTTTGATGACTTTAGTTCCGTTCTCATCGTTTAATGCGATTCCAGCACTATCATAACCACGATACTCTAATTGTTGTAGTCCCTCAACTAAAATGTTAGCAGCTTCTGATTGTCCAGTAAATCCAATAATTCCACACATAATGAAATCTCCTTTTCCATATTAAATTAATGTTGTTTTGATACTATATGTGGTTTTTCTAAGCTTTGGTTATATTCTTCTTTGTTCTACAATTACTTGTAGTTTTTAAAGAATATATTACATGTCCAAAGAACACGGGAAAGCATCCGCCGAATCTTCGATGACTTTCCTCCTCGTTAACCTTCTCCACAATGGAAAGGTGCATGGCGCTTATAAATATAATAAAACTCCTTTCTTAAAATTATGATTTGTATAAAAAACCAAAAATAC
>JAQWFL010000017.1 GCA_028704435.1 Anaerostipes sp.
AGAAGAAAAGTAAAATGGCGAATTCTAGATTTCCTACTTGATATTGAAAATAAAACAGAGTAAAATGAATCTATTAGTGATTAGATGTACGATGAAAAGTACAAAAAAGATTATTGTATACAAAACTAAATTATTGTATACTTCTATTAGTTTGTAGATTTCTATGAAATAAATTCATCTTTGTAGAAGGTTGAAAGGAGCAACACAAATGAGTTTTATTGATGTAATTAAAGATCGGGCAAAGAGCCAAAAAAAGACAATTGTTTTACCAGAGACAGATGATATGCGTACAATTGAGGCAGCGTATAACGTACTTAAGGATGATATTGCCAATGTTATTTTAGTAGGGGAGAAAGATGAGATATTAAAGAAGGCAGACGGATTTGATATTTCAAAAGCGCAATTTGTAAATCCAGCTTCATGTGAACACTTGAATACATATATTGAATCATTATGTGAGGCACGTAAGAAGAAGGGATTGTTACCTGAAGATGCAAAAGAGATCTTATTATCAAACCCATTGTTCTTTGGTGCGGTTATGGTTCGTGTGGGAGATGCAGATGGGATGGTTGCAGGAGCCTGCAATTCATCAGCGAATGTATTAAGAGCAGCACTTCAGGTTGTTAAAACAGCACCAGGGACAGAGATTGTATCAACATTTATGTTATTAGATGTTCCTAACTGTACATTTGGTGCAAATGGAACCTTTGTATTTGCTGACTGTGGTTTGAATCAGAATCCAAATTCAGAACAATTAGCAGCAATTGCACAAAGTTCAGCAATCACATTTAGACAATTAGTACAGGAAGAAGCAAGAGTAGCTATGTTATCACATTCAACATGTGGAAGTGCAAAACATGATGATGTTACAAAAGTAGTAGAAGCAACCAGCATTGCGAAAGAAAAGTATCCAGATACTTTGATTTGTGGTGAATTGCAGCTAGATGCAGCAATTGTTCCAAGTGTTGCAGCTTCAAAAGCACCAAGAGAGAGTCAGGTTGCAGGACAAGCAAATGTACTTGTATTCCCAGATTTGGATGCAGGAAATATTGGTTATAAACTAGTACAGCGTCTTGGTGGAGCAGATGCATATGGACCAATTACACAGGGAATTGCAAAACCAGTGAATGACTTATCACGTGGATGCAGTGCAGAAGATATTGTTGGAGCAGTAGCAATTACTGCTGTACAGGCACAACAGAATTAAGAATAGAGGAGTATAAGAGTATGAAAGTATTAGTTATCAATTGTGGTAGTTCATCATTAAAGTATCAATTAATCGACTCAGATACAGAGATAGTATTAGCAAAGGGATTATGCGAGAGAATCGGAATTGATGGAGCATTAACTCATGAACCATCAGGAAAAGGGAAGTTTAAATCAACACCTGCAATGCCAGATCATAAAACAGCAATCGGAATTGTATTAGAGCAATTAACAGATGCCGAAGTTGGTGTTATTGCTTCTTTAGATGAGGTTGGAGCAGTTGGTCATCGAATTGTACATGGTGGAGAAAAGTTTACAAAGTCATGTATTATAACAGATGAAGTATTAAAGCAGGTAGAAGAATGCAGTGTGTTTGCACCTCTTCACAATCCAGCTGGATTGATTGGTGTTCGTGCATGTAAAGAACTTATGCCAAATCTTCCAATGGTAGCAGTATTTGACACCGCATTCCACCAAACAATGCCTGAAAAAGCATATTTATATGGAATTCCTCGTAAATATTATGATGAAGATGGAATTCGCCGTTATGGATTTCATGGAACATCACATCAGTTTGTTTCAGCAGAAGCAGCTAAGATGTTAGGAAAAGATGTAAAAGATCTTAATGTTATTGTATGTCATCTTGGAAATGGTGCAAGTGTAACAGCAGTAAAGGGTGGAGAATCAGTTGATACATCTATGGGATTAACACCATTAGAAGGATTGATTATGGGAACTCGTTCTGGAGATTTAGATCCAGCGATTATTGAGTTTATTGCAAATAAAGAGAATAAGACAGCTTCTGAAGTTCTTAATATTTTGAACAAAGAATCTGGAGTTCTTGGATTGTCTGGTGGAATTTCATCTGACTTTAGAGATGTAAAAGCAGCGAAAGCAGAAGGAAACAAAGCAGCATCAGCAGCATTAGATGCTTACGCATACAGAGTAGCAAAATACATTGGTGCATATACTGTAGCTATGAATGGTGTGGATGCAATTGCATTTACAGCAGGATTAGGTGAGAATGACGATGTTACAAGAGTAGCTATTTGTGAGTATCTAGGATGTATTGGAGCTACAATTGATGAAAAGAAGAATAATATTCATGGGGAAGCAGCAGTAATCTCAACAGATGACTCAAAAGTGACATTACTTTGTATTCCAACAAACGAAGAATTAATGATTGCAAGAGATACAGTAGCCCTTACAAAATAAGTTCATTATTTTCTTGACAAAGATCTAATGCATTTGTATAATGGTACAGTATGAAATTTTAGGAGATAGTATGCTTATTCAATTATCAAAGTTATTTTCAGTAACTGATTATGAGGAAAATATCACAGGTCATATTGACTTAGAAGACATTCAGATGGGACAAGAGTCATACCAGATTCGAGGGAAAGAAGACTTTCCCATTAAGATTAAGAATCATGGAAAACGCGAAGTGTCAATTGAACTTTCTACCAGTGTGACAATTGGGATACCATGTAGTCGGTGTTTGGAAGAGGTGTTGGTTCCAGTGGATATCAATGTTTTCCAAATTGTAAATGGGGATGATATTGAACAATCTTGTGAGAATGAATTACCTTTTATAGAGGAAAGCAATCTGGATGTGGATGAACTTATTTCAGAAGAAATCATTCCGTTATTGCCTACAAAGGTGCTATGCAGCAATGAATGCAAGGGTCTTTGTCCAGTGTGCGGAACGAATCTAAATAAGGAATCATGTGACTGTGATACAACAGTTCCAGATCCACGTATGGCGGCTATCCAAGATATTTTTAAGAATTTTAAGGAGGTGTAGATACCATGTCAATTTGTCCAAAGAATAAATCTTCAAAAGGAAGAAGAGACAAACGTAGAGCTAACTGGAAGATGACTGCTCCAGCGTTAGTTAAATGTAGCAAGTGCGGTGAATTAATGATGCCTCATAGAGTATGTAAGGCTTGTGGTTCTTACAACAAAAAAGAAATCATTAATACAGCTGAATAAATGAAGGTATAGATGAAGAGTTTCATCTTTTAGAAGCGCCATGCGTTTAGACTGTATAGTTTATTCGAATGGTGCTTTTCCTTTATATTTTTGTATTAAAAAAGGAGAAATTATGAATGAATTAGTTAAAGTAGCTGTAGATGCTATGGGTGGTGACAATGCACCGGGCGAAATTGTAAAAGGTGCAGTGGATGCTGTAAATGAGAATAATGAAATTAAGGTTTTTTTAGTTGGTAAGGAGAATAGAATTCAGGAAGAACTAAAAAAATATCAATATAAACGGGAGCAAATCGACGTTGTAAATGCAGAGGAAGAAATTTCTTGTGATGAATCACCAGTGGAGGCGATTCGTAAGAAGAAAGATTCTTCCATGGTAGTAGCAATGAAGATGGTAAAGGATAAGAGTGCAGATGCATTTGTTTCGGCAGGAAGTTCTGGGGCTATTTTAGTCGGAGGACAGTTTGTTGTGGGAAGAATTCGAGGAATTAAGAGATCACCACTTGCAGTTCTAATGCCTACTGTAAAAGGAGTATCATTGATTATTGACTGTGGTGCTAATATGGATTCTAAAGCAGAATATCTACACTCATTTGCTAAAATGGGGTCTATCTATATGGAACATGTGGTTGGAATTAAAAGTCCTAAAGTTGCATTGGTTAATGTTGGAATGGAAGAAGAAAAAGGAAATGCATTGGTAAAAGAAACCATGCCATTATTAAAAGATGATCAGGATATTAATTATTCAGGTTATATTGAAGCAAGGGATATTCATGCAGGAGCAGCAGATGTAATTGTATGTGATGCTTTTGTTGGAAATGTGATTCTGAAATTATCCGAGGGATTATCGTCTTCTTTGGTTCGTATGATAAAAAAAGGCTTGATGAGTACAGTACGCAGTAAAATAGGTGCAGTTCTGGCATTGCCTGCATTAAAGAAAACGCTAAAGAAATTTGATGCTACAGAGTACGGGGGAGCACCGCTTCTTGGACTTAATGGACTTGTTGTGAAAATGCATGGAAACGCTACAGCGAAAGAGACTAAAAATGCAATTATTCAATGTATTACATTTTCTCAGGAGAATATTAACAGCAAGATTAAAGAACAGATTGTTGAGGGATAATGTGTGATGAAAGAAATCAATATTGAAGAATTTCAAGAGAAGATTCAAATTGAGTTTAATGATAAAGAGTTATTAAGTGTTGCGTTGACACACAGTTCTTTTTCTAATGAAAGAAAAATCAATAGGCGAGCAAACAATGAAAGACTTGAATTTTTGGGAGATGCAGTCTTGGAGATTGTAGTGAGTGATTATTTGTTCCGTGCATACCCAAAGAAACCAGAGGGCGAGTTGACAAAATTAAGAGCAAGTCTTGTGTGTGAACCAACATTGGCAGCATGTGCTAGAGATATTTCTTTAGGTGATTATCTATTCTTGAGCAAAGGGGAGACTTTGACAGGGGGAGATGACAGAGATTCTATTTTGTCTGATGCATTTGAAGCGGTAATTGGAGCTGTTTACATGGATCAGGGATATGATAAAGCTAAGTTTTTTATTGATACTTACTTGTTGGGAGATGTGGAAGATAAGGTGTTATTCTATGATTCCAAAACAAAACTTCAGGAGATGGTTCAAAGTGTCTCAAAAGAGAGAGTGGAATATCGTCTGGTAAAAGAAGAGGGACCAGATCATATGAAAACATTTACAGTAGAAGTAATGCTAGAAGATAAATTATTAGGCGTTGGAGAAGGAAGAAGTAAAAAGAGTGCAGAGCAAAAGGCGGCATATGAAGCAATAAAGAGCAAGAAGATATAGAGGGCAGATATGTACTTGAAGAACATAGAAGTAAATGGATTTAAATCATTTGCTCATAAAATGGTATTTGAATTCAATAGTGGAATTACAGGGATTGTAGGACCTAATGGAAGTGGGAAAAGTAATGTTGCAGATGCTGTTCGCTGGGTATTGGGAGAGCAAAGTGCAAAGCAGCTTCGTGGAGCTAAAATGGAGGATGTTATTTTTTCTGGAACTGAGATGAGAAAACCTATGGGGTCTGCATATGTTGCTATTACCATGGATAACAGTGACCACAGCCTTCCTATTGACTTTGAAGAAGTTACTGTGGCAAGGCGTGTGTATCGTTCTGGAGAAAGTGAATATCTGATTAATGGTGGCAGCTGCCGAAGAAAAGATATTGTAGAGTTGTTTTTTGATACAGGAGTCGGAAAAGAAGGATATTCTATCATTGGACAAGGCCAGATTGATCAAATTTTAAATGGAAAACCAGAGGATCGCAGAGAATTATTTGATGAAGCTGCTGGAATTGTAAAATATAAAAAAAATAAAGCAGAAACAGAAAAATCTTTAGAGGTTGAGAGAGATAATCTGGAACGTATTACAGATATTTTAACTGAGCTTGACAGACAGGTTGGACCATTAAAAAAGCAATCAGAAAAGGCAAGAGAGTGTCTTGCTTATCGGGAAAAATTAAAAGAATATGATACAACAATGTTTGTACTTGAAAATACTCAGCTTACAAAAGAACTGAAGGAATTAGACGAGAAGGTTGAAATTCAGCAAAACGATTTAGCTCAGTCGGAAAAGGAAAACGAGAGGGCGAAGGGAAAAACTGAAACAGTTGAAATCTTACTAGAAAAGGCAAGGGCTTTATTAGAAGATGAAAATCGAAAGCTAAATGAAGAAAAATTGTCAAAAGAAAAAGAAGAAGGTTTCATTCAAGTTTTAGAAGAACAAATTAATACAGTAAGGGCAAAAGAGAGTCATTATACAGAGAATTTTAATCGATTAACCAGCAGTCAAGAGCAAAAGAAGAAAGAATTAAATGAGCAAAAGGAACTACTCCAAAAGAATCAAGCTGCATTGGAAGCTATGATAAAGGAGAGAGTTGACAAGGAAAGTAAAGTTGCATTTCTTGAAAAGAAAATTCAGGATACCCAAGCTCAGATTGATGAATTGAGACACAATGTAACTAGTTTTACAGATAACAAGTTAAATGTTTCTTCTAAAGTGGAACATCACGAGACAGTGAAGCACCATCTGGCAGAGAGAATGAAACAATTAGAGATTCAGCTTTCGGAAACCAGAGAAAATAAAGGGACCCAGGAGATTCTTTCTTTTTCTTCTAAAAAACTGGAACAAGAATTGCAAGAACAAAAAGAAGGTTTGATTCAAAAGAATCGAGGAAAGCAAAAGAAATTAGCGGAGATTCAGGAAAGAATTCAGGCACTGCAAAGACAAAATGCTGCTAAGAGAGATGAATATCGCAAGTATCAAGCAAGATATGAATCTATCCGTAATATGACAGAACGTTATGATGGATACGGGGTTGGTATTCAACGTGTTATGGAACAAAAAAAACAAAACCCTGGCATTGTTGGATCAGTTGCAGACATTATTCATGTTGAGAAGCGTTATGAGACGGCAATGGAAATCGCTCTTGGTGGGGCTATTCGAAACATCGTAACTAAGACCCAGAAGACTGCAAGAGATATGATTGCTTTTCTAAAACAGAATCGGTATGGAAGAGTTACATTTCTCCCGTTAGATGCAGTTAAAGGCAGAGGTGAATTTCCTAGAAAAGAAGCATTGTTAGAGCCAGGTGTGTTAGGACCTGCCAATGAACTAGTTCAGTATGATAATCAATTTGATGGACTGTTTCGTTCTCTTCTTGGAAGAACGTTGATTGTAGATGGAATAGAAAATGCAACGAAGATTGCAAATAAATACCACCATTCTATCCGAATTGTTACTCTAGAGGGGGAACTTTTAAATCCTGGAGGTTCCATGGCTGGAGGAGCATTTAAAAATAAAAGTAATCTCCTTGGTAGAAATCGAGAATTATCAGAATTAGAAGACCAGGTAAAATCAAAAAAAGAATCCATTGAAAAAGTGGTTCAGGAACTGCAACAAGAGAATGACAAGATTGAAGTTGTCCGTCAGGAACAAAATGATATTCTAAGAGAAACTCAAGAAGTTGATTTGGATATTAATAGTACAAAGATGACATTAAAGACAATTTTAGAACGTCAAAGAGAGTATGACGAGGAGATAAAACAAATTGAGACAAGCATTGGAAGCTTGAATCTTGAGCAGGAAGAAAACGAATCTCAATTAGTCTCGTTATATGAAAAGAAAAATACACTGGAAGATGCAAATAAGACAGATGAAGACCAGATTGAAGCATTGGAAAAAGAACTTACAAATGCCACAGAAAAAGCTGAAAAAATGGCTGGAGAAGTGAGCCAGGTTCATATTAAGAACAGTGCATTATCTCAGGAGGCTGACTATATTCGAAGCAACCAGGAGAGAATTGAATACGAATTAAAGGATATCTTAAATGAGCTAAATCAATTGAAAGTGGAGTCTACAGATGTGGATGGAGAAGTATCTGCAAAAGAAAAAGAAATTATAGATACGAAAAAATCCATTGAAAAGAGAGCAGCATTGATTGAAGGACTAAATGGCAAGATTCATGAAATGGAAGCAGATTTATCCAAAGAAAATGAGGCTTACAAAAAGGCAATCAAAGACAGTCAGGAAACGTTAGAAGCAATCAGTCGCTGCAAGGAGGAAGGAATTCGTCTAGAAAATCTTCTGGAAAAAGCAAAGGGGAAACAAGAAAGTCTCTTGAATTATATGTGGGAAACATATGAAATGACCTATCATGCAGCAAAAGAAAAAATGCAGGATGATTCTAATATCTCTATGACAGAACTTCGAGGTTTCATCAATGAAATGAAACAGAAGATTCGTCAGCTGGGGAATGTCAATTTAAATGCCATTGAAGAATATCAAGAAGTTTCTGAACGTTATGAATTTTTGACAAGGCAACATGAAGATATTGTAAAAGCAGAGGAACAACTTGTAGGGATTATAGAGGAACTTGAAGTAAAAATGCGTGAGCAGTTTAACTATAAGTTTAGAGAAATTCAAACTATGTTTCAAAATGTATTTGCGGAATTATTTGGTGGGGGAACGGCAAAGCTTGAGTTGACAGAAGGTGACGTTCTTGAATCGGGTGTTCGTATTATTGCACAGCCTCCAGGAAAGAAGTTACAGAATATGATGCAGTTATCTGGAGGAGAAAAAGCTTTAACTGCGATTTCACTTTTATTTGCAATTCAAAATTTAAAACCATCGCCATTTTGTCTTTTAGATGAAATTGAAGCGGCATTAGATGATTCTAATGTAACCCGATTTGCAGGCTATTTACATAAGTTGACAGAAAACACACAATTTATTGTAATTACTCACAGACGTGGTACAATGACAGCAGCAGATATTTTGTATGGTATTACCATGCAGGAAAAGGGAGTTTCAACCCTTGTATCTGTAAATTTAATCGAAGATGATTTAGAGGAATAGTAAAAAGGTTTGGAATGAAGGAGGCAATAATATGTCAGAGAAAAAAGGTTTTTTTCGAAGATTGGCAAATGGATTATCAAAAACAAGAGATAATATAGCGGCTAGTTTTGATTCTATTTTTAGTGGATTTTCTAGCTTAGATGATGATTTTTACGAGGAATTGGAAGAAATACTTATTATGAGTGACATGGGAATTGATACAACCATGAATATCATTGAGGATTTAAAAAGAAAAGTAAAAGAACAAAAAATCAAAGAGCCAGAGGAATGCAGACAAATCTTAATTGATTCAATCAAAGATCAGATGAAACTAGATGAACATGCCTATGACTTTAAAGATAAGAAAAGTGTACTTTTAATGATTGGTGTAAATGGAGTTGGAAAAACAACGACGGTTGGAAAATTAGGTTCTGTATTAAAGAGTGAAGGCAAGAAAGTGCTGTTTGCAGCAGCAGATACATTTCGTGCTGGTGCTATTGAGCAGCTAGGTGAATGGTCCAATCGAATTGGAGTGGATTTAATTAGCCAGTCAGAAGGAGCAGATCCTGCGGCAGTAGTTTTTGATGCAGTGTCTGCAGCCAAAGCAAGAAATGTTGATGTGTTGATTTGCGATACAGCAGGAAGACTTCACAATAAGAAAAATCTAATGGATGAATTATCCAAGATTAATCGTATTATTGAAAGAGAATATCCAGATGCATACCGGGAAACGTTGATTGTATTAGATGGAACCACAGGACAGAATGCACTTGCTCAGGCGAAACAGTTTAAGGCAGCTACAGACATTACAGGAATTGTCTTAACGAAATTAGATGGAACTGCCAAAGGTGGAATTGCGATTGCGATTCAGGCAGAATTAGGAATTCCAGTGAAGTACATTGGAATTGGTGAACAGGTAGATGACTTACAGGAATTTGATCCAGATTCTTTTGTAAATGCATTGTTTGAAAAAGGAGAAGAATAAATGCTTAAATTAAAAGATTTTGAAGCCGCATATGATAAAGTTCAAGAAGTAGTATTACCAACAAAATTGATATACAGTGATAGTTTTTCGTCACAAACGGGAAATCAGGTTTACTTAAAACCAGAGAATATGCAGTTGACAGGTGCATATAAGATTAGAGGTGCCTATTATAAAATTAGTACATTAACTAAGGAAGAAAAGGACAGAGGTCTTATAACTGCCTCAGCAGGAAACCATGCCCAAGGAGTTGCTCTTGCAGCGAAAAAGCAAGGTGTAATGGCTACAATTGTAATGCCTACAACAACTCCTCTTCTAAAAGTAAATCGTACGAAAGATTTGGGCGCAAAAGTTGTATTACATGGAGACGTTTATGATGAAGCTTGCGAATTTGCATTAAAACTCGCAGAAGAAAAAGGACTTACATTTGTGCATCCTTTTGATGACTTAACTGTTGCAACTGGACAGGGTACCATTGCAATGGATATTTTCAAAGAATTGCCTACGGTTGATATTATTTTAGTTCCTATTGGAGGAGGTGGACTAGTTACAGGAGTTTCAACTCTTGCAAAGCTACTTAATCCAAAGATTAAAGTAATCGGAGTAGAACCAGAAGGAGCAGCTTGTATGACGGCTTCTTTGGAGGCTGGGAAAGTGGTTTCCTGTGAACATGTGGATACCATTGCAGATGGTACTGCAGTGCAGACTCCTGGAAAGAAAATATTCCCATACGTAAAGAATAATGTAGATAAAATTATTACAATCAATGATGAAGAACTGATTCCGTGTTTCCTAGATTTATTAGAAAATCATAAGATGCTTGCTGAAAATTCAGGACTTTTATCTGTGGCAGCATTAAAACATTTAAATGTAACTGGAAAGAAAGTTGTATCGGTTATCAGCGGTGGAAATATGGATGTTATTACCATTGCTTCTTTAGTACAGCATGGACTTATTTTACGAGATCGTATTTTCACAGTATCTGTATTTTTGCCAGATAAACCAGGAGAGCTAACAAGAGTTTCTAAGATTATTGCACAGGCTCAAGGAAATGTAATCAGGTTAGAGCATAACCAGTTTGTAAGCATTAATCGTAGTGCAAAAGTTGAACTTACAATTACAATGGAAGCGTTTGGAACAGAGCATAAAGAAAAGATTATAAATGCATTAAAGGATACCGGATATAACCCTCAAATGCGTAATTCAAAGAGTGTTTATTAGTGGAAAATTGATATTGTTTGTCGAAAGAATCAGTGAGAATAGTTGCTTACTGATTCTTTTTGTGCAAATGATACAAAATTCGATAAAAAAATTCAAGAAAATATACAAAATGATGAAAAAAGTTTGTAAAATGCATTTTAAAATGTACAATTTACTGTACGCAAAACATACAATATGGTATAATATAACCAAAGGAAATAATGAAACCGATAATTTTAATCTTGTAAGTAGACAACATGTTGATTCGGCGTTTATAAGTGTGGGGTAACAGCAATTATATATGATACGATGGGTGTAAGTTTACTATTTGCAAGAGCAGGTAAGTAATTTGCACTTTTTTTCTTATTATTTAAGAAATAAGTGGTAACATCATACTATTATGTTCTGTTTTGAATCATTTTTGTATAGAATTATAATAGTAGACCAAAAAGGAGGAACATCCTATGAAAACTAACATTAATAAAGACGACTTGTACTTGTTCCAGACGGGTAAGGCGCGGAAAGCTTATCTTATGTTTGGATGTCATTACATAAAGGAGGAAAAAGTACATGAATTTGTGTTATGGGCACCTAGTGCAAAGTCCGTTAGTTTAGTTGGGGACTTTAATCAGTGGAATCCATTAGTAACCAGTATGGAACGTCAGAGCAGCGGAATATTCACAGCTAAGATTTCTGGATTGAAAAAGGGAGATTTATATAAATACTACGTAGAAGGATATGATGGAAAGTGCAGATATAAAGCAGATCCATTTGCTTATTCTAATGAATTAAGACCAGGAACAGCATCGAGAGTCTGGGATATGCCAAAGTTTGCATGGAGAGACAAAGAGTTTATTAAAAAGAGAAAGAATCATAACGATGTGAACGGACCAATGTCAGTTTATGAGATTCATCTTGGAACATGGAGAATGCCAGAAGATGAAGAAAGAGAGTTTTACAATTATCGTGAGATTGCAGATATGTTGGTACCTTACCTTAAAAAGATGGAATACACTCATGTAGAATTGATGCCAATTACAGAATTTCCTTATGATTTATCTTGGGGATATCAAGTAACAGGGTACTATGCAGTAACATCTAGGTACGGAGATCCAGAAGACTTTATGTATTTTGTGAACAAGCTTCACAAAGAGGGAATTAGTGTTATTTTAGATTGGGTGCCAGCTCATTTTCCAAGAGATGAACATGGACTTGCAATGTTTGATGGAACACATATTTTTGATCATGAGGATCCAAGAAAAGGAAGTCAGCCAGACTGGGGAACTTTACTTTTTAACTATGGGAAGCCAGAGATTCAAAGTTTCTTAATATCAAGTGCAATGTTTTTTGCAGATGTTTATCATGTAGATGGAATTCGAATTGATGCAGTAAGTGCTATGCTTTATCTAGATTTCGGAAAGAAGCCGGGAGAGTTTGTTCCAAATGAAGACGGAACCAATATAAACTATGAGGCCATAGATTTCTTGAAGAATTTGAATACTGCATTAAGAAGTGAGTTTGATGGATTTATAACAGTTGCAGAGGAATCAACAGCCTATCCAAAGGTTACAAGTGATATTGAAGATGAAGAAGGATTGGGATTCTCATACAAATGGAATATGGGATACATGCATGATTCATTATACTATATGGAACTTGACCCTATTTTCAGACGAGATAATCATGGAAGCATTATTTTTTCAATGGAATATGCATATAGTGAGAACTATGTACTTCCATTTTCTCACGATGAAGTGGTTCATGGGAAAAAGTCTATGGTGGACAAAATGTATGGTGAATATGAAGACAAGTTTGCATCACTAAAAGCATTATATGGACTTACCTATGCTCATCCAGGAAAGAAACTTCTTTTTATGGGAGGCGAATTTGGACAATTTATTGAATGGAGAGATGAAGAACAGTTAGAATGGTTCCTATGTGATAAATTTGAGAAGCATCGTACTCTTCAAGATTTTGTTAGTAAATTAAATCATTTATATAAAACAGAGCCAGCTCTTTATGAATTAGACCATGAAGAAGAGGGATTTGAGTGGATACTACAAAGAGATGCAGATCACAGTGTTGTAGCATTCATTCGAAAAGGAAAGAAAAAAAGAGGTAAGAAGCAGGAACAAATTCTTTGCGCTTGTAACTTTACGCCAGTAGAGTGGGAAAAGTATTATATTCCAATGCCTGAATATGGAAATCTGACAAAGATTTTAGATAGCAGTGAAACTTCATTTGGTGGAGATGGAAATGTAAGTGAAAGGAAAATCAAAACAAGAAAGAAAAAAATTAAAGGAACAAAGGATCAATATGAATATAATGCTCGTATTTCTCTAAAGCCATTGAGTGTTGTGTTTTATCGATATGAAGTTGAAGACCCAAAATCAGTAAAGAAACAAGTTGGGACAGCTAACAAAACGCCTGCTGTGAAAAAGACAGTGGGTAAGAAAACAACAAAAAAGTAGGCAGAAAAAGTAAATAATGACCCAAAAAGGAGGAAGTAATATGATTACAAAGAAAGAGTGTGTAGCTATGTTGTTAGCAGGAGGACAGGGAAGTCGTCTGTTTGCATTGACAACAAAAAAAGCAAAACCAGCAGTACCATTTGGAGGAAAGTATAAGATTATTGATTTTCCATTATCAAATTGTACAAATTCTGGGATTGATACAGTAGGTGTGTTGACACAATATGAACCTTTGGAATTAAATTCGTACATTGGGACTGGAGCATACTGGGATCTTGACAGTATCAATGGTGGAGCTTATGTTTTACCTCCGTATGTTACTGGAAAGGAAGGAAACTGGTATCGTGGTACTGCAGATGCTATTTATCAAAATATTAATTTTATTGATAATTTTGATCCAGATAACATTATTGTTCTTTCAGGTGACCAAATCTGTACCATGGATTATGAGAAGATGTTAAAGTATCATAAAGAGAAAAATGCTGATTGTACCATTGCTGTTTTAGAGGTTACTTTAGAAGAAGCAAAACGATTTGGTATTATGAATACAGATGAAGACAACCGAATTGAAGAATTTGAAGAAAAACCAGAACATCCAAAAAGCACAAAAGCCTCTATGGGTATCTATATTTTCCGATGGAAGATGATTCGTCAATACTTGATTGAAGATGCAAATGATCCGGATTCAGAACATGATTTTGGAAATAACATTATTCCTCAAATGTTAGAAGACCAAAAGAAGATGTTTGCATATAGTTTTGATGGATACTGGAGAGATGTAGGAACTATTGATAGTTTGTGGGAAGCAAATATGGAATTATTAACTGAGAGTCCACAACTTGATTTAAACAATGATAAATTTAGAGTTTATACAAGAACATTTGGATTGCCACCTCATTTTATTGCAAAAGAGGCTGAAGTGAAGAACAGTATTATTGCCGATGGAAGTCGAATTGAAGGAACAGTTATTAATAGTGTCATTCATCCAGGTGTAAAGATTGCAAAAGGAGCAGTTGTAAAAGACAGCGTAATTATGAAAGATTCAGTTGTGCGTGCTAATTCTAAAGTAAACAAAGCAATTCTTGATGAAGAGGTTGTGATTGAAGAAGGATGTACTGTTGGAGAAGGAAACGAAGTAACAGTTATTGGCTGCGAAAGCGTTGCTTTAGAAGGAACTGTTGTTGAAGATGGATCAATGATTTATCCAAATACTATTTTACACTAGGAGGGATTGCTATGGATAACCAAATGGTTGGAATTATAAATGCAGGAGAAGAAAATCGTAAATTACAGGATTTAGTACGGACAAGAAGTTTATCATCACTTCCAGTAGGCGGAAGATATCGAACCGTTGATTTCCTATTGAGTAATATGGTAAACTCAGGAATTAAAAATATAGGATTAATCACAAAAAATAAATATAGTTCTTTGATGGAACATGTAGGTTCAGGAAAAGAATGGGGATTAAATCGTAAACGAGGTGGACTATTTGTTTTTCCTCCATATGTAAATGGAGCAGGAACTGGTACCAATGATTATACTGTTATGGATGGGCTTCGAGGAACATTAGATTTCCTTAGAAAATCACCAGAACCATATGTATTATTGGGAAGATCTTATGTTATTTTCAATAGTGATTTTAATGAAATGTTAGATAAACATATTGAGTCAGGGGCGGATATTTCCCTAATGTATTTTGATAATAGTGATGATGCAACAAACTGTGATTACGATGGTGTATATTTACAGACAGATGAAACAGAGAAGATTACGGATATGTGTTATTCGGAAATTAAACACAGCTCAAGTAAGAAGAGCATGGATGCCTATATTATGAGGAGACAATTGTTGATTGAATTGATTCAAGAAGCTGTATCATACAATAAAAAACATTTCTTCTTTGATGTAATTGTTCCAAACTTTAACAGATTACATATTCAAGGATATGAGTATAAGGGCTATGTAGGATGCATTACATCTTTAGAAGCTTTTTATAACATTAATATGGATTTATTAAAACCAGAAGTTCAACAAGATTTGTTTTTTGGAGAACATCAGATTTATACAAAGACAGGAGACACATCGCCAGCTTATTATGGTGAACATGCACAAGTTACAAATAGTTTAATCAGTAGCGGTTCTGAAGTGGATGGAATTGTAGAAAATTCTATTATATTTAGAGGAGGTCGTATCTCAAAGAATGCAGTTGTTAAAAATTCAATTGTAATGGCAGAGGGATTTATTGCAGAAGGAGGACAGATTAATCATACAATTTTAGATCGACATGTAAAAGTATACTCAAAAGCTCATTTAGCTGGTTCAAGTCATCATCCAGTCTTTATTCCAAAGGGGGCAAGTGTGAATGAGTAAAAGCAAAACAAAAGTTAAGGTCGATGAGAAATGTGAAAACAAATTATCAATTTTAATGGTTGCAGCCGAATGTGCACCATTTGTAAAATTAGGAGGGCTTGCCGACGTTGTCGGTACCCTCCCAATTGAACTTAACAAGTTGGGTGCAGATGCTAGGGTAATGCTGCCATTTCATCGACAAATCAAAGAAAAGTATTTTGATAGAGTTACCCATGTTTGCGATTTTTCGGTACAATTTAATCAAAGAGCAGTCTATGTTGGTGTAGAAAAATTAGTCTATAACGATGTAATTCATTACTTTATTGACAATGAAGAATACTTTGGAGATGCAGTTTATCGTGGTGATATAGCAGAAGGAGAACAGTATGCTTTCTTCGATCGTGCTGTGGTAGAGGCAACTGGAAGGATAGGATTTATTCCAGACATACTTCACTGTAATGACTGGCAGACAGGTCTTATTCCTATTCTGATTCGTACACAGTACGGACATTGGGATATTGGAAGATCCAAATGTATTTTTACCATTCATAATATGATGTATCAAGGAAAATTTGGATTTGAAATGTTTCAAAAGTGGCTGGGAATTGATCCAGTATATAACACTCCTGAATATATGCATAATTATGATTGTGCAAGTTTTATGAAAGCAGGTGTTGTATTTGCAGACAGACTTAGTACAGTAAGTCCTACCTATGCAAAGGAAATACTAAGCCCAAAGTATGCTTATCAGATGGAGGGCATTTTAAATGCAAGACAATGGGATACATGGGGAATTGTGAATGGAATTGACACAAAAGCATATAATCCAGAGGATGATTTATATTTAAAACATCATTTTTCAGTAGATGATATGAGTGGAAAGCGTAAAAATAAAATAAAATTAATCAATGATCTAGGATTGATAATTAGTCCGGGAGTACCTATTATCGCTATGGTTACAAGATTAACTAGCCAAAAAGGATTAGATTTAGTAAAATATATCTTAGATGAAATGATGTGTACTGAGGATATTGGGTTTATTATTCTTGGAACAGGAGATAAGATATACGAAGACTTTTTCCGTTTCATGGAGAATAAGTATAAAGGAAGACTATGTGCATATATTGATTACAATGAGCGGGTCGCTCATGAAATCTATGCAGGCAGTGATTTATTCTTAATGCCATCAATGTTTGAGCCATGTGGAATTTCACAGATGATAGCACTTCGTTACGGTACATTGCCAATTGTTAGAGAAACAGGTGGTTTATGTGATACAATAGAGAGCTATAATGAATATGAAGAAACAGGAAACGGATTTTCGTTTCAGAATTATAATGCTCATGAAATGTTTGGAATTATCAAATATGCACTTAAGATTTTAAGAAGTCCAAAACGTAAAAAGGGATTAATAAGAAGAGCAATGGAGTCAGATAACAGTTTTGAAACATCAGCTAAGAAATATTTGCAGATGTATCAATCCATTGTATAATACGTTATCTGTGAAAGGAGAACAACTTAGGATGAGTAAGAATAACAGTAAAGTAAATGAAATCAAAGATGCAGTTGAAAGGAAACTGAGCCATTCATTTGGAACATCATTAGAGGAGGCATCAAGAGAAGAATTATATAAGGCCGGAGCAGGATGCATTCGCGATGAAATTATGCAGAAGTGGTCAAAAAGCCGTAAGAAGATTGAAGACAGTGGAGCGAAAAAACTCTACTATATGTCTGCTGAATTCTTAATGGGTCGTGCGTTCTCCAATAATCTTATTAATGCGGGTGTGTTTGAAGACTATAAAACCGCATTTAAAGAGATGGGATTCGATTTGGAAGAAATTGAAAAGGAAGAACCAGATGCAGGGCTTGGAAACGGAGGACTCGGAAGATTAGCAGCGTGCTTTTTAGATTCTTTGGCAACATTGGATTTACCTGTTATTGGATGTGGAATTCGATATGAATATGGATTATTCAAACAAAAAATTATCGATGGAACACAAATTGAGATAGAAGATGACTGGCTGCGTGAGGGGCATGTTTGGGAAATTGAACGTCCTGAGTTGAGTGTAGAAGTAAAGTTTAATGGAACTGTTGAGCAGGAATGGGCAGAAGATGGATTAAAGATTCATCATAAAGATTACCATACTGTAATTGCAGTCCCTTATGATGTTCCAATTATTGGATATCAATCAAACACTCCAGCTACGCTTCGTTTATGGAGCGCAAGAAGTAAACAGACCTTTGATTTGCATTATTTCAATGAAGGTATGTATAATAAATCTATGGCTGATCAGGAATTTGCTGAGGTTATTTCAAAAGTATTATATCCAGCAGATGATCATATGCAAGGTAAAATGCTTCGTTTGAAACAGTTTTATTTTTTAACATCTGCAACGATGCAGCTTGCGGTACAAAATCATAAAGGAAAAAGAGGAGATTTGCATACATTAGCAGATCATGCAGTGGTTCAAATCAACGATACTCATCCAACGTTGGCGATTCCAGAATTAATGAGAATTTTAATGGATGAAGAAGGATTCGGATGGGATGAGGCATACGACATTGTGTCTCAAATGTTTAATTATACAAATCATACAATTATGCAAGAAGCATTGGAATGTTGGGATGAGAATATGTTTAAGTTGTTATTGCCACGTATTTATCAAATTATCTGCACATTAAATGAAAAATACTGTAATACATTAAGAACATACTATCCAAATGACGAAGGAAAGATTGCTTATATGTCTATCATTGGGAATAATCAAATTCGTATGGCCAATTTATGTATAGCTGTTTGCCGCAGAGTCAATGGTGTTTCTCAGTTACATGGTGATATTATTAAAAACCAATTATTCCATGATTCTTATAATATTTATCCTCAAAAATATTTGGCAATTACCAATGGTATTACTCATAGAAGATGGTTTGCATTGTCAAATCCAGGATTATATCATTTAGTTTCTAAAAATATTGAGGGTGACATCTTGAAAGATTACAAGTTATTTGATAAAATAACTCCACTTGCTGATAATCCAGAGTTCTGTAAAGCCTATGATGCAGTGAAACTGGAAAATAAAAAACGGTTAGCAAGATACTTAAAAGAGGAACAAGGAATTGAGATTAATCCAAATTCAATTATCGATGTTCAGTGTAAGAGATTACATGAGTATAAGAGACAACTATTAAAGTGTTTGCATATTATTTATTTGTACAAAGAGATTAAGAAGAATCCAGATTTTATTACAACGCCTATTACATTTATTTTTGGAGCAAAAGCAGCCCCAGGATATACAAGAGCGAAGGATATAATTCGCCTAATTAATTCCATAGGTGAGATGGTAAACAACGATCCTGAAATCAATCAAAAGATTCAAGTAGTATTTGTTGAGAATTACTCTGTCTCTGTTGCTGAAGTTTTAATTCCAGCGGCAGATATAAGTGAACAGCTTTCTACCGCAGGATTAGAAGCTTCTGGTACAGGAAACATGAAGTTTATGATGAATGGAGCTTTGACCTTAGGTACTATGGATGGAGCCAATGTAGAGATTTATGAGCAGGTTGGAAAAGATAATATTTTTATTTTTGGAGCAACTGTAGATGAGATTAACAGTATGAAACAGTACAAAACATACAATCCTGGGAATGTATTTGAACAAAGTCCAGTTATCAGAGATATATGTAACTGTTTGATTTCAGGAGATTTGCCAAAGTATGGGAAACGTAAGTATTCAGATATTTACCAGTCTTTATTATTTGGCGATTTTGGAACCGCAGATCAATATTTTGTGCTATATGATCTTCCGTCATATATTGAAGAATATCGGAAAGTATATGAAACATATACGAAGAAGCACGATCAGTGGGTTAAAATGGCAGTTCTTAATACTGCAAAATCTGGGTTCTTTTCTTCTGATAGAACAATTGCAGAATATAATGATAAGATATGGCACTTAAAAAGAAACAAATAACAAATGAGTTAGGGGAGAACAATGATTCATAATGCATCAATAGACAAGTATAGAAGTCCTATCGGGGCAATCAGGACAGGTGAAGAATTAATCCTTCGCCTGCTGGATACCCCAGCTAAAACAACAGCTGTTAGTGTTTTATTGTTTTTTGAGGACAGGACCCAAGAATGTCCAATGACAAAAATGGATGAGGGTTATGAATTCAGCTTTTGTGTAGATATTAATCCACAGATTGTTTGGTATTTTTTTAAAATCTACGAAGATAATCATAGCTATTTCTATGGAGCAAGACCGGGAAGAAGCTGTGGCGAAGGAATGACAGTTGGTAATGATCCGTTTAGTTTCCAGATTACAGTATATGATAAGAATTTTCATACACCAAAGTGGATGCAAAAAGGGGTAATGTATCAGATTTTTCCAGATCGTTTTGCAAGAGGAAACCGGGAAAATTTATTCCGTGGAAAAGAGTATCATGAAAACATGGGAAGAGAGATTTATGTCCATCGAAACTGGGAAGAACAACCGTTGTTTGCACCTATAAATGGTAATGAGAATTATAGTCCTTGTGATTTTTTTGGTGGAGATTTGGAAGGAATTATAGAGCATATTAATGAATTATCTGATATGGGAGTTACTTGTATTTACTTAAATCCCATTGTAGAAGCAGATTCTAATCATCGATACAATACTGCAAATCACAAAAAATTAGATCCTTTTTTAGGAGATGAAGATGATTTTAGAAGACTGTGTCGTCACGCCAAAAGAAAGGGAATCCGTATTGTATTAGATGGGGTATATTCTCATACTGGTGACGATAGTATTTATTTTAATAAAAAAGGAAATTATCCAGAGAAGGGCGCATTTCAAGGTCCAGAATCTCCATATTATGATTGGTATTTTTTCGATGAAAAAGGGAGTTATAAGAGTTGGTGGGGATTTCAATCACTGCCAGAGGTAGATAAAACAAACCAAGCATATCAGGAATATATTATTACTGGAAAGAATTCAGTGCTTAATTACTGGGCTGACTTAGGTTCATCTGGGGTCAGGCTGGATGTGGCAGATGAGTTGACAGATGAATTTATTTTTATGATTCGAAACACAATGAAAAGAAAAAACCCAGACAGTGCAATTATTGGAGAGGTTTGGGAGGACGTTACAACAAAGGAAAGTTATGGCGTGAAGCGTAAGTATGCACTGGGCAAAGGATTGGATAGTGCTATGAATTATCCGTTTAAAATTCAATGTTCAAACTATCTTCTTCGATATGTTAATGCATATGCAATGCAGGAGTTCTTACTTGGGCAACAATGTAATTATCCAAAACCTTTTTATTACGCAAACATGAATTTGTTATCATCTCATGATATTCCTAGAATTCGCACCACATTGTCTACTGGGTTAAATGAGAATATTCCATCAAGAGAAAAACAGATAGATTATGTAATTGATAGGAATATGGATAATCAGGGACAGACACTTTCAAGACTGGCGGTTGCAATCCAATTCTTTATTCCCGGGATTCCATCTATCTATTATGGAGATGAATATGGAATGCATGGATTTAAAGATCCATTTAACAGAGGAACTTTATTTAAACGGGATACTGAAATTTATAAAACCTATGAGAAGATGGCTCAGTTTCGAAAGGCAGAACCAGTGTTACAAACAGGTTATGCTATATTTAAGGCAATCAATGAAAATGTTCTTGCAATTATTCGGTTCATTTCCGATGGTCACGATGCATTAGGAGAAAAATCAGAAGATGGTGCATTTTTGCTCATAGTCAATCCAACAAGTCAGGCAGAGAACATAATTATTGATTTAGAACAGCCCTTTGAAGGTGTTGAGAATCATCAATATCATAGATTTCTTAGGAAAGTAAATCAAAATAGGATTAGCAAGGTGATAGAGCCATTTGATTATGTGATTGAAAAGTTATATTAGACAAAATAAAAAAGAGAAATTCAGTTAAAAATTGAATTTCTCTTTTTTTGTTATACTTCTTCAAGTTCAAAATCTTCTTCGTCATATTTGTCTGTAATAGAAAGTGCGATGTTAACTCCATGGTCTGAAATTCTTTCAAGTGCAGACAGCATATCAGAAAAAAGCAATCCTGCACGAGGTTCGCACTCGCCCTTTGACATTCGTTTAATATGTGATTTTTGATATTTTCGTTCCAGAACATCCACATGTTCTTCTAATTCAAGAAGTTTGGGGATATTCTTTTCGGAACGATCATGAAAAATCTTTAATGCTAAAATTAAGACTTGTTCCACACTTTCGTACATATTAGTAATTTGTTTTTTGGCAGCAGGAGACAATTCGGATTTGTGTTTTACCTTGCTACAAGCTAATTCAGTAAAATTGACAGCATGATCTCCGATTCGCTCTACATCGCTGACAGCATGAAACAAGCACCCTAATTGTCCACGATCAGAAATGGGAAGGTCCAATTGATTTGTATGAACAAGAAAATCAGTGATTCCATGGCTAATTTCATTGATAGTTTCCTCTTTTTTATAGATATCATCCACTTGACTTAAATCGTTATGAATGAAAGCTGAAAAGGACTTATTCAAATTATCCCACACTAAGTTTGCAGAGTGTATCAATTCTCTTCGAACTTGTGGGATGGCAGAAGATGGAGTAATCATGGACTTTTCTCCAATATAATGAAGGATATCGTCTTCTGAAGTTTCGTCATTTCCAGGAACAATTACTTTGGCTAACTTAACAATATAATTCATAAATGGAAACATGAAAATCGCTTCTATAATTTTGAAAGTAGTATGTGCGTTGGCAACACTTCGACCAATATTGTGATTTGATATTTGTAAGAAAATATTGGTAATAGGTTTTAGTGCCAATGATAGAGCTGTAAACACAATGATGCTTCCAAATACATTAAATAGAAAATGAATCATGGCAGCACGTTTTGCATTTTTCTTTCCACTTAAACTGGCAAGTAAAGCAGAGACACAAGACCCCATGTTACAACCTAAAATAATAAAGAAACATATAGGAAGTGCAAGAAGTCCTTGGGATGCCATTAGTAAAACAATACTAACGGTAACAGAAGAACTCTGCAAAATTGCAGTAATTATAAATCCAATGAAAACAGCAATGAAATGGTTGTCTAGATTTGACAGAGCATTCATAATCATAGGAGAATCTTTTAAGACCTCCATTGTGGAGGACATCGTAGTGAGTCCTGTAAATAGAACTCCGAATCCTAAAACAACTTCGCCGATTTTCTTAACATTGGGTGAATCTATAAACATAACCATGACAACACCAATGATTAGGAAAATAGGAGCCACCTCAGATAAATTAAAGGCAACAAGCTGAGACGTTACTGTAGTACCAATATTGGCACCTAAAATAACACCAGCTGCCTGGGAAAGATTCATTAACCCAGCATTTACAAAACTAACAACCATTACAGTGCTTGCACTTGATGATTGAATGATTGCTGTAAAAAAGATACCAACTAGCATACCAGTGAAGCGGTTGTTCGTAAAAAACTCTAAAATGTTACGAAGCCTTTCTCCGGCAGCGTTTTCCAAACCGTCACTCATTAATTTCATTCCATATAAAAAGAGGCCTAAACCGCCAATCATAGGTAATATAAAAGAATAATCCATACTCTTTCTCCTCTGTAAACTTAAATGTATTTTGCATAAACTTTACTTTTATTTTACTTTATAATATTACAAGAAACAAGGAAAATAGTGAGTTTTTTTAAGTTGCAACAAATTGTAATTTCATTGTATAATAAAGATTACGTAAAAAAGAATACAATTTAGGAGAATATAGATATGAACCAATTCAATACAGAAGCTGAAAAACAACAATATTATATAGAACAAATGGGTGAATGGTACCAAAAACGAAAGAAAGAATTAGGCAGAGATTTACGCTGCTGTATTGTAACCATGGGGTGTCAGATGAACGAAAAAGATTCTGAAAAGCTTTTAGGGGTCTTAGAGTCTATTGGGTTTGTGGAAACAGAATCAGAAGAGGCAGATATTACTTTGTTTAATACTTGTACCGTTCGGGAGAATGCAAACACGAAACTATATGGTCATTTAGGATATGTAAAGAAGATGAAAGAAAAAAATCCAAATATGATTGTGGGATTATGTGGCTGTATGATGCAGGAAGATATTGTAGTTGAGAAAATTAAGAAAAGCTATAGGTTTGTTGACTTAATATTTGGAACTCACAATATTTTTAAATTAGCCGAACTATTGTATCATTACACACAATCCAATAGCCCTATTATTGATATTTGGGAAGGAACAACAGAGATTGTAGAAGACTTACCAAGTGACCGAAAATTTTCTTTTAAATCAGGGGTCAATATTATGTATGGGTGTAACAATTTTTGTAGTTATTGTATTGTTCCATATGTAAGAGGACGGGAAAGAAGCAGAAAACCAGAAGACATTTTGAAAGAAATCAAACAACTGGCCGCAGAAGGAGTCAAGGAAGTGATGCTTCTTGGACAAAATGTAAATTCATATGGGAAGAATTTAGAGCACCCAGTTTCTTTTGGAGAATTACTTCAGATGGTGGAACAAGTAGATGGAGTTGAAAGAATCCGTTTCATGACACCTCATCCAAAGGATTTGTCCGATGAATTGATTGAAGTGATGGCAAATTCAAGTAAAATTTGTCACCACATGCACTTGCCAATGCAATCAGGGAGTACAAAACTGTTATCTGCCATGAATCGCCATTATACAAAGGAAGATTTTCTGAATCTGGCTTATAAGATTAAAGAAAGAATTCCAGGAGTTTCATTTACTACAGATATTATTGTAGGTTTCCCAGGAGAAACAGAAGAAGACTTTGAAGAAACTTTAGATGTTGTGCGTAAGGTAAAGTTTGACAGTGCATATACTTATGTGTATTCAAAACGAACAGGAACTCCGGCGGCCATTATGGACTGCCAGGTTGATAAAGATACAATTAAGGAACGCTTTGACCGTTTGTTAAAGACAATCAAGGAAGGCTCAAGGGATAACCGAAAACATGGAGTTGGAAAAATAGAACCTGTGCTTGTTGAGGCAGTGAATGATCATGAAGAAGGTATGGTGACAGGAAGACTTTCAAGTAATATTTTAGTTCATTTTAAAGGAGAGAGAGAATTAGTAGGAAAGATTGTACAAGTAAAAATTACTGAAGAAAAAGGCTTTTATTATATAGGAGAACAAATCAATGGCTAAATTAACACCTATGATGGAACAATATATGAAAATTAAAGAGCAGAATGAAGACTGTATCTTATTTTATCGTCTTGGAGATTTTTATGAGATGTTCTTTGATGATGCCATTGTTGCCTCAAAGGAGCTTGAGATTACTTTGACAGGAAAAAACTGTGGACTTAATGAGAGAGCACCTATGTGTGGAATTCCTTATCACGCAGTGGATTCTTATTTAAACAAGTTAGTAGAACGTGGATATAAGGTTGGAATTTGTGAGCAGGTGGAAGATCCTAGTACAGCAAAAGGAATTGTAAAACGTGAGATTATCAGAATTGTTACTCCAGGAACTAATATTTCTCAGCAAAGTCTAGATGATACAAAAAACAACTATTTGATGTGTGTGTTCGGAGATGATGATTCCTTCGGAATATCTTTTGTAGATATTACAACGGGAGATTTTAGAACTACATGGGTTGATGATAAAAGTAAAGTTGTAGATGAAATATTTAAATTTTCACCAGCTGAGATTATTTGCAACGATGCATTTTTAATTAGTGGTGTAGATTTTGATTTCATTAAGAATAAAATTAAAGTAACAATTTCAAGTATTGAGCCACATTATTTTGATGAAATTCAAGGGATAAATGCAATTAAGAATCAATTTAAAGTTGTCAGTCTTCAAGGGTTAGGGTTAGAAGAAAAGTCAATTAATACAGTGTCTACAGGAGCACTTCTTTTATATTTACATGAAACACAAAAAAGTTCTCTGGATCATTTGATGCATATTACACCATATGTTACCAGTCAGTTTATGATCATTGACAATTCTAGCAGAAGAAATCTTGAATTATGTGAAACAATACGGGATAAGCAAAAAAGAGGTTCCCTTCTATGGGTTTTAGATAAAACAAAGACGGCCATGGGTGCTAGACGATTAAGGCAGATGGTAGAACAACCCTTGGTTCAAGAAAGTGACATTACAAAAAGATATGACGCAATTACTTCATTTTTAAGTCATGCTATTGTAAGAGAAGAATTAAGGGAGTACCTTAATCCCATTTATGACTTAGAGCGACTAATGACAAAGGTGAGTTATAAGTCGGCGAATCCAAGAGATATGATTGCTTTTAAGGTATCTCTTCAGTGGCTGGCTCCAATCAAAGAAATATTAGAAGAATGTGATGATGAATTACTTACAGCCCTTAAAAATGAATTAGATCCACTTCAGGATATTTATGAGTTATTAGAGGCATCGATCTTAGAAGAACCACCAATTACAATCAAAGAAGGTGGAATTATCAAAGATGGTTTCAAGGATGAGATTGATGAATTAAAGCAGGCAAAAACAGATGGTAAGCAGTGGCTTATGGATTTGGAAGAAAGAGAAAAGAAAGCAACGGGAATTAAGAATTTAAAAGTAAAATATAACAAAGTGTTTGGATATTATTTAGATGTTACCAACTCATACAAAGATTTGGTGCCAGAACATTATATTAGAAAGCAGACGCTGGCTAATTCTGAAAGATATACCACTGAAGAATTAGATCAGCTAGCAGACAAAATTCTTGGGGCAGAAGATAAGCTATATGCGTTAGAATATGAGACTTATGTGGTTATTCGAGAGACATTAGCTGGGGAGATGGAACGTATCTCAAGAACTGCCAGAGTCATTGCCAATTTAGATGCTATGGCTTCTCTTGCTTATGTTGCAGAGACCAATGGATATATAAGACCAAAACTGAATCAAAAAGGCACCATTCAGATTAAGGATGGACGTCATCCAGTGGTTGAAAAGATGATGAAAAATGATATGTTTATTGCAAACGATACGCAGTTAGACCAAAGGAAGAATCGTGTTGCTATTATAACAGGTCCAAATATGGCAGGAAAATCTACCTATATGCGCCAGACGGCATTAATTGTCTTGATGGCACAGATTGGATCATTTGTTCCAGCAAGCAAGGCTAATATAGGGATTGTAGATCGAATCTTTACAAGAGTTGGTGCTTCTGATGATCTTGCATCTGGACAAAGCACATTTATGGTGGAAATGAGTGAAGTTGCCAATATTCTTAGAAATGCGACTAAGAACAGTCTTTTGATTTTAGATGAAATTGGACGTGGAACAAGTACTTATGATGGACTTAGTATTGCGTGGGCGGTAGTTGAATATATCAGTAACTCAAGGCTTTTGGGGGCTAAAACATTATTTGCAACCCATTACCATGAATTGACGGAATTAGAAGGCAAGATACAAAGTGTGAATAATTACTGTATTGCAGTCAAAGAGCAAGGCGATGATATCGTATTTTTACGTAAGATTGTCAAAGGTGGAGCAGATAAAAGCTATGGAATTCAAGTTGCAAAACTTGCAGGGGTTCCTGAAATGGTTATTTCAAGGGCAAATGAAATTGTCAAAGAATTGGCTCAGCATGATATTGCTATGGATACAAAGAATATTTCTGTGATGGATGAACCAGAGCAGCTTTCGTTTTTTATGGATAGTCCAGAGCCAACCATGGAACATCCGTTTATGATTGAATTAAGGGAAAAAGATTTATCCGACATGACACCCTTAGAAGCATTAAACTATTTGTATGTATTGCAAAATAAATTAAAGGAGGAGGAATCCTAATGTCAAAGATACAACAATTAGATCAGTTTACAATTGATAATATTGCGGCAGGAGAAGTCATTGAAAGGCCAGCATCTGTAATTAAGGAACTGGTAGAAAACTCTATTGATGCATCTTCTAGTGCCATTACAGTAGAGATTAAAGATGGCGGCCTTTCCATGATTCGTGTAACAGATAATGGAACAGGAATTGGAAGAGATGATGTCAAAATTGCATTTTTGCGTCATGCTACCAGCAAGATTAAAACAGTGGAGGATCTAGTAAGTGTATCTTCTTTAGGATTTAGAGGAGAGGCTTTATCAAGTATTAGTGCAGTTTCTCAGGTAGAATTAATTACAAAGACAGCCTATGATTTTACTGGTACATCCTATAAAATTGCAGGTGGAAAAGAGGAAGAGTTAAAAGAAATTGGTGCACCAGATGGAACAACAATTATTGCAAGAAATTTGTTCTTTAATACACCTGCAAGACGTAAATTTTTAAAATCGCCGGGGACAGAGGCGAGTCATGTAGAACAAGTGATGGTACATATGGCACTTAGCCATCCAGAAATTGCATTCAAATTTATTCACAATTCTAAGAATCGTCTTTACACTTCTGGAAATGGAAACTGTAAAGATATGATTTATCATATTTATGGAAGGGATATTGCAAGAGCATTAATTCCTGTAGAATTTCAAACAGAGACAATGGCCATGTCTGGATTTATTGGAAAACCCTTTATTTCCAGAGGAAATCGTAATTACGAAAGCTATTTTATCAATGGAAGATATATTAAGAGCAAGATGATTTCCAGAGCATTAGAGGATGCATACAAAACATTTACTATGAAACATAAGTATCCATTTGTATGCTTAAATTTTGAAATTGCATCTGACTTATTAGACGTTAATGTTCATCCAACTAAGATGGAAATCCGTTTTCAAAATGAAACCAAGCTATATGACATGATTTATCATACGGTTAGAGATGGACTTCTTGGCAAAGATTTAATTCCAGAGGTAACGGTTGAGCATAAAAAGGAAGAAGAAAAACCCGTAATTCCAAAGGTAACGCTAGAACCATTTCAGCAGGTCAATCACACAGTGGAGCCAGCAAAACAAACTGACATAGAACATATTTCTGCAAAGGATAAAAAAGTATATAGAAATGAACCATTGAAGAAACCGTCGGTATTTGCTGGGGTTAATTATAAGAAAAATCAGGAACAAGAAAAGTCAGTGCAGATGACACTCAATGAAACAATGGTATTTGAAGAAGAAGCAAAGCCAGACCGCAAAATTATTGGACAGTTGTTTCAGACATTCTGGCTGATTGAATATGAAGATAATTTTTTTATTATGGATCAGCATGCTGCTCATGAAAAAGTAAATTATGAGAAATTAATTAGGGCATGGGAAAAGAAAGAAATTTATTCTCAAAAAGTTGAGCCACCTTACGTGGTAACATTATCTGTGGCAGAGGCTAGAAAATTGGAACGATACAAAGATGCTTTTGCAGGACTTGGCTTTTCTATTGAATCTTTTGGTGGAAATGAATACTGTATACGTGAGGTCCCTGCTAATTTATATGGATTAGAGGAAAAAGAAGTTTTTATTGAAGTTCTTGATTCTATGGATGATACAAGTATTACAGATAATTTAGATATTATTACAAATAAACTTGCTTCTATGGCATGTAAAATGTCTGTAAAAGGAAATCAAACCATGTCAATCTTGGAAATCAAAGCATTATTAGATGAATTAATGGAACTTGAGAATCCTTATACTTGTCCTCATGGAAGACCAACTATGATTCGTATGACAAAAACAGAGATTGAAAAGAAGTTTAAACGTATTGTTTAGAGGTGATAATATGACAAAAACAGAGTTGTTAGAAAGTGCCAAACATGCAAAGGAAAATGCCTATGCACCTTACTCTAATTTTAAAGTAGGAGCGGCAGTTTTAACAAAAACAGGAGAAGTATTTACAGGCTGTAATATTGAGAATTCTTCTTATGGAGCAACTATTTGTGCGGAACGAGTAGCTATAGGAAATGCAGTGTCAAGTGGTCATGTGGGTTTAGAGATGATTGCTATTGCATCTAGTGGAGTGAAAACAGTATACCCGTGTGGAATATGTAGACAGGTAATGAATGAATTTAATCAGAATATGATTATTCTATGTGAAAGTGAAACAGGATTTGAAGAATATACGTTGCCTGAACTACTACCGAAAGGATTTGATTAAATGAAATCTATGGTTATTTTAACTGGACCTACAGCAGTTGGAAAGACAGAACTGTCTATTGGACTGGCAAAAAAAATAAATGGCGAGATTATATCTGCAGATTCTATGCAGGTTTATAAAAAGATGAATATTGGGACTGCAAAAATCAAGCCAGAAGAAATGGATGGGGTGAAACATTATCTAGTAGACGAACTTGATCCGTGGGAGGAGTTTAATGTTGTCAGATTTCAATCTATGGCCCATAAAGCAATGGAAGAAATCTATGAAAAAGGGAAAATACCTATTTTAGTGGGAGGAACTGGATTTTATATTCAGGCACTTGTCTATGAAATTGATTTTCAAAAGGAGGATGGAGATAAAAAGTATCGTACTTTTTTAGAAGAACTAGAAAAAGAAAAGGGAAAAGAATATCTCCATAAAATGCTGTCTAACGTAGATGCTGTCTCAGCAGAGAAAATTCATCCCAACAATGTAAAAAAAGTGATACGAGCCCTTGAGTTTTACCATGTGAAGCAAAAGCCTATTTCGCAGCATAATGAAGAAGAAAAAAAGAAAGAATCTCCTTATAATTTTGCGTATTTTGTTTTAAATCATAATAGAGAAGTGTTGTATCAACGGATTAATCAGAGGGTAGATATTATGATGAAAGAAGGGTTGCTTGAAGAAGTTCACCATCTTTGTGAACAAGGATATACAAAGGATTTAGTTTCCATGCAGGGAATTGGTTATAAAGAAGTTTTTGATTATTTTGAAAAAAAGTGTTCCTATGATGAGATGGTAGAGAAGATAAAACAGGATACGAGAAACTTTGCAAAGAGACAGCTAACATGGTTTCGCAGAGAAAAAGAAGTGTTTATGTTAGAGAAGCAAAATTATAAGACGGAAGATGAAATCTTAAATATTATACTAGAGGAATTAAAGAAACGAGGAATTTATGAAGGATAATTTAGAGGCATATTATAAGGAACTAGGAGTTTCAAAAGAAGTATACGAATACTCAGTAAAGATAGAAAAAAGATTAAAAGATAGATTTAATAGTCTAGATCAGATTGCAGAGTTAAATCAATTAAAGGTGCTAAAAGCAATGCAGAAAAACCGTATTTCTGAGGCCCATTTAGAAGGAACTACAGGATATGGATATAATGATTTGGGACGAGAAGGAATAGAAGGAGTGTTTGCAGATATCTTTCAAACAGAAGATGCTCTAGTCAGACCTCAGATTACTTGTGGAACCCATGCTCTGGGAATTGCTTTAAGCGCAAATGTAAGACCAGGAGATGAGATTTTGTCACCAGTAGGCAAACCCTACGACACTTTGGAAGAAGTTATTGGAATTAGACCGTCAAAAGGTTCACTGGCTGAATATGGAGTCACTTATGCACAGGTGGATTTACTTAAAAATGGTGATTTTGATTTTGAAAATATAAAAAATGCTATCAATGAAAAGACAAAACTTGTAACGATTCAACGGTCCAAAGGTTATGCAACAAGACCCACTTTGTCAGTGAAGAGGATTGGGGAACTTATTTCTTTTATTCGAGAGATTAAGCCAGAAGTTTTGATTATGGTTGATAATTGTTATGGCGAATTTGTAGAAGAGACAGAGCCCTCTCAGGTGGGTGCGGATTTAGTCGTTGGGTCTTTAATCAAGAATCTTGGAGGAGGTCTTGCCCCAATTGGTGGTTATATTTGCGGGAAAAAGGAATTGATTGAACAATGTTCTTATCGATTGACAACACCAGGACTTGGGAAAGAAGTAGGTGCAACTTTAGGGGTCAACCGTTTGTTTTTACAAGGGATTTTTCTTGCACCAACAGTTGTAAATAGTGCATTAAAAGGAGCTATTTTTGCTGCTAATTTGTATGAATCCTTAGGTTTTCCAGTCGTTCCAAATGGAACAGAAAGCAGACACGACATTATTCAGGCTGTTGAATTTGGAGATGGAGATAAGCTTATTGCCTTTTGTCAGGGAATTCAGGCTGCTTCTCCAGTGGATAGTTATGTTACCCCAGAGCCGTGGGATATGCCAGGATATGATAGTGACGTAATTATGGCAGCAGGAGCATTTGTTTCAGGGTCTTCTATTGAATTAAGTGCAGATGGACCTATGAAAGAACCTTATGCTGTATATTTTCAAGGAGGATTAACATATCCACATGCTAAATTTGGAATTATGATGTCGTTACAAAAAATGGTAGAGAAATCATTGATTATTCTACCTTAGAATAAGAAAAATTTAAGAAAACTATGATTCTATTTTCTATACAACCTTATCATCTTATGGTAAAATTTATGAAGGAGAAATGACTTTTTGTAATTTATGATATTCGGAAAGGGTATTATGAACGAAAAACATTTTACATTGAAGGAGTTACCCATATCAGAAAGACCGTATGAGAAGTTTGAAGAGCTAGGGGCTGGTGCGTTGTCAGACGCAGAGCTACTAGCAATTATTTTACGGACTGGGTCCAGGAATATAAGGGCGACTTCTCTGGCGTATGAAGTTTTGAATCTCCATCCATATTATGAAGGATTGCTGGGAATTTGTCATACGTCAAAAGAGGAATTGATGAAGATTAAGGGAATAGGAAAGGTTAAGGCGACGCAGATTCTGTGCATCGCAGAACTTTCTAATCGCTTATCCTCAAGAAAAGTACACGATAAAGTGAGTCTTTATTCACCTCAGTCAGTTGCGGATTATTATATGGAGAAGATGCGGCATTTGCAGAGAGAACAGATGATATTAATTCTTTTTAATGGGAAGAATAGTGTTATCAAAGAAATTCAGATTTCCATTGGTACTGTGAATCAGACCATAGCATCTCCAAGAGAACTTCTAGTAGAGGCATTAAGATATGAAGCTGTTTATATGATTGTTTTACACAATCATCCATCGGGAGATCCAACGCCAAGTAAACAAGATCTTCTTGTAACCAGGAAGATCAAAGAAGCGGGGGAACTTGTTGGAATTTATTTATCTGATCATATTATCATTGGCGATCATGCATATGTGAGCATGAAAGAAAAAAAGATGATGTAAGGAGAAGATATGCCAAAGGGCAAGATTGGGATTGAACTAGGAACTAGCTATTTAAGAATTTGTGCAAATGATAAAGACGATATTTTACAAATTAAGAATGTAATTGCATTGAATAATAAGATGAAACTTGTTGCAGTGGGAAATGAAGCGTATGCAATGTACGAAAAGGAACCATATACAATTCAAGTGATTTCACCAATAACTCGTGGAGTCATTGGTGATTATACAAATATGAGAAGATTGCTATATGTAGTTTTAAAGTCTTATACAAAAAGGTTTCGACAGTATTCTTATTATGCAGCAGTACCAGTTGATATTTCTAACATAGAAAAGAGAGCTTTTTATGATATGATTTTAGAGGCAGGGGTACATGTAAAGTCAGTGGATTTACTTGCAAAGCCAATGGTAGATGCAGTAGGACTTGGAATTTCGGTAGAAGAGCCTAAAGGGAGTATGATCATTAATCTTGGAACAGATACTTGTGAGATTTCAGTTGTTTGCCTTGGGGGAGTTGTATGCAGTCGTTTATTAAAGTATGGCAGCAGCCAGTTGGATTCTTGGATGATGCAGTATATGAGGCGACAGGAAGGAATTCAGATAGGAAAGAAAACGGCAGAGAAATTTAAGTATCAATATGCAAAATCTCAGGAAGATAGAACTTTTTTTATAAAGGGAAGAGATGTAGTCAGTGGATTGCCAAAGGGGAAGAAGATTTCACTATCTGTGATGGAACAGCGAACCTGTGAGTTTGTGCATCAAGTGATTGCAGAGACAAAGGATATGCTGGAGAGAATTCCACCTCAGCTGGTTTCTGACATTATGGCAGGAGGAATCTTTCTTTCTGGTGGTGGATCTAACTTTTTTAAAGTAAAGAGTTGGATGGAAGAAGAGTTGAATTTACCGATTCATACAAAGATGAATCCAGAAAATACAGTGATTCAAGGACTAAAGGTAATATGTAATCAAAAGAACGACAGATAGATGAATACAAGTGAGGAAAGAACATGAGAATGCAAAAAAGAAAATTTGATCCAAGACATTATCTTATCATTTTTATAGGTGTATGTTTATTATTCATAGGAGTCAGTGTATTTGCAGGTGGAGTACTGTCCCCGATCAGAAATCTTGCTATGAATGTGTTAGCGCCAATGCAAAAGGGAATCAATTCCTTTGGAAATGGTGTTTTCTCATGGAAAGAAGAGAAAAAGACAACAAAAGAATTAAGAGATGAGAATATAATTTTAAAAGAAAAACTAGATGCACAGAAGTTACAAAACAAAGTGTTGAAACAAGATCAGGTAGAGTTGGAGCGTTTAGAAAAGCTATTAAAATTAAAGTCAAAATACAAGAAATATGATTCTGTTGGTGCTCGAGTTATCAGTAAAGGATCAGGAAACTGGTTTGATATTTTTGTGATTGATAAAGGAAGCAAAGATGGCATGAAGGTAAATATGAATGTTATTTCTGAAGGCGGTTTAGTTGGAATTGTTTATGAAGTGGATAAAAATTATTCTAAGGTGCGAAGTATTATTAATGACACAAGTATGGTTAGTGCAATGTTTTTAAAAACAAACGATAAATGTATTGTAAATGGAAGTTTAGATACAATGGATGATGGATATTTAGATGTTGTTTATATTGATAAGGATGCCAAAGTCAAGAAAGGTGATGAACTTGTTACATCATATATTAGTTCCAAGTTTGTAGAAGGAATTACCATTGGAACAGTATACGATGTGAAAGACGATTCTACCAAACTGACAAAAACGGCAAAAGTAAAACCAACTGTGGATTTTAAGCATTTAAAAGAAGTACTTGTAATTACAGATTTGAAAAATTCAGTTTCAATTGACGATACCGTGAAAGAGTAACAGGAGAAGATATGAAAATTAAGAATACAATTTTTTATGTGTTATCTGTAGTTATTTGTTTTTTATTACAGACAAGCGTATTTGAATTTCTAAAATTAAATGATGTAATGCCCAATATCCTATTAATTCTTACAGTATCCTTTGCAATTATTAAAGGGAAAAGCGTTGGAATGGGAATTGGATTTGCGTGTGGTTTATTAATTGACATTTTCTCAGGAGATGTTATGGGGCAGTATGCACTGCTTTATGTAATCATTGGATTTGTGAATGGATATTTTCATGAATATTTTTATGAAGATGAAGTTTTGCTTCCTATTGCATTACTGGTCGCAAACTCATTTATTTATAGTCTGCTGATTTTTACATTCTTTTTTGTATTAAGAGGAAGAATTAATCTATTAGCATATTTGAAGGTTGTAATTATTCCAGAAGCAGTTTATACAGGAGTTCTTGCACTTCCAATCTTTTATGTGATATCCATAGTGAATTATCGAATGAAACTATCAGAAAAAAGGAGCTAATACACGTGATTAGAAAGTTAGAACAAAAATTTGAAAAGTTAGTATCCAATCGTTTTCTCGTTTTAGGGATTTTATTTGCATGTCTTTTGCTTGTATTATTTGGAAGATTATTTTACGTTCAAATTGTAAATGGAGAGAATTATAGAAATCAATTTACTTACAAAGTACAAAAAACAGTGAAAACAACTGGAACACGAGGAAATATATACGATACCAACGGAAAATTGCTTGCCTATGACAAATTGGTTTATTCTGTGAGTTATCAAAATGACAACGAGTTTGCCACTTTGGCAACTAAGAATGGTACTTCAGAAAATTATGAGAAAAACAAAGTTATATATTCTGTAATTAAAATTCTAGAAAGCAATAAAGATACAATTCAAAGTGAAATACCTATTGAAATCACTGGAAAAGGAACGTTTAGATTTACAGAAAAGGGTTCAAAATTAGAACGTTTTAAACGAGATGCCTTTGGAATTGGAACAGCAACTTCAGACCTTAGCACTTCAGAATTAAAACTTCGCAAACAACAGTTGAATGCTTCTGCAAAGGAAGTATTTGAATATCTTAGAAGTGGAAAGCTTGGTAGTGCTGGTGTAGGGAAAATGTTTGATATTGATAAGAAGTATTCAGATGCAGATACGCTAAAAATCATGTCAGTTCGATATAACGCATATCAAAGTCGATATACCCAGTATGTAAAGATTACAGTTTCAAACAATATTAGTAAGCGAAGTCTTGCAGCAGTTGAAGAAAATCTAGGAGATTTGCCAGGAATTGATGTGACAACAAAATCCATGCGTATGTACAACTGTAGTGAAGCAATGTCTCATGTCATTGGTTATACGGGAACCATTAATACAAGCGAATTAAAGGAGTACAACAAAGGAAAGAAGGAGACAGATGCAGATTATTATTCTTCTGACGAGATTGTGGGAAAGTCTGGAATCGAAAAACAGATGGAATCCTATCTTCATGGAAACGGGGGAACACAGACCTTAGTTGTCAATAATATTGGTAAGATTATCAATGTATCAAAAACTAAGAAAGCTAGTACTGGAAATAATGTAACATTAACTATTGATAGTGAATTACAAGAATATGCATACAATTTATTAGAGCGTAGAATTGCTGGAATTGTACTTTCAAAACTTACAGATAGTAAGGAAAAGGGAAGCGGAGACAATGTTATGATTCCGTTTGTAGATGTTTTTTATTCACTGATTTCAAATAAAGTTGTTGATATTTCTATGTTAAACGCAGAAGATGCCACTTCCTATGAAAAAAGTGTATACAAAAAGATTCAACAATTGAAAAAGGACGATATTGATAAGATTGTAAATAGCATTCAAACAAGTACAAAAGCTTATAAAAAAGAGAGTCAGAAGATTCAAGATTATGATAATTATGTTTATAAGATGCTAACTAATAATAAAGTTTTAGTGAGTAGTTCTATTGATAAAAAAAATAAAACATACCAAAAATGGAAGGATGAAAAAATAGGTCTTGGAGAATTTCTTCGCTATGCAATTAATCAAGAGTGGATTGATATATCCTACTTAAATGTAGATTCAAAATATAGTGATACAGAAGATATTATGAAAGCACTTATGGATTATGTAAGCAAGATGCTTTCAGAAGACGAAGATTTTGACAGTACAGTATGTGAGGAAAACATTTACACAGGAGATTTATCAAGCAGAAGCATTTGTCTTTTGTTATATGAACAAGGAATTTTGAGCAAAAAGAAAGACTCGGATTATGCTTCTTTGAAGTCAGGAAGCATGAGTGCAAAATCATTTATGCGTACGAAGATTTCAAAGCTTGACATTACACCAGCACAGCTTGGACTTGATCCATGTTCTGGTTCTATTGTAATTACAGATCCTGAAACGGGAAAAGTAAAAGCTATGGTTAGTTACCCAGGATATGATAGTAATAGGCTTTCAAATGGTACGGATAATCAATACTATATTCAATTATCCAATTCATCATCTACGCCGTTGTACAATCAAGTATTAAACCATAAGACTGCACCTGGATCCACATTTAAACCAGTAACTTCAATTGCAGCATTAAATGAAAATGTAATTACCACAAGCACACAAATTAAGGACAAAGGAATCTTTACTAAAATAAGTCCAGCGGCAAAATGTTGGATTTATCCAAGCAATCATGGTAAAGTAAATGTTTCAGGGGCTATAGAAGTGTCTTGTAATTACTTCTTTTATGAGGTAGGATATTTAATGGGCACCACAAAAAGTGGAAGCTATAGCAGTAAACAAGGTTTGGAGATGTTAAAGAAGTATGCTACTGAGTTAGGCTTGAATAAGAAATCAGGAATTGAGTTAAGTGAGCTGTCACCAGAAGTTTCAGATGAAAGTTCTGTACGTTCTGCCATTGGGCAGGGAACTAACAGTTTTACACCAAGTCAGATTGCTAATTATAATACAACATTGGCAAGCAAGGGCTCTGTCTATGATTTAAGTATTATGGATAAGATTACTACAGTAAAAGGTAAGACAATTAAAAAATATGGAACAAAGAAGATTAGACAGTTAAAATTAGCAGATAGTTCATATTGGAATGCAGTATGGGATGGAATGAAGCGAGTTGTTTCAGGTAAGAATAGTTCAATTAAATCAATTTATTCTAATTTAGGTGTTACGATTGCTGGAAAGACTGGAACAGCACAAGAGAATAAGAATCGTCCAAATCATGCTTTGTTTATATCTTTTGGACCATATTCAGACCCAGAGATTGCAGTTACCACTGTAATTCCATATGGGTATACATCATCTAATGCAGCTGCGACAGCAAAGGATGTTTATAAGTATTATTTTGCCAGCAAGAAGAAGAAAAAAGCACTTCAAAAGGACAACACTGTGAAGTCACCGGCTTCAACTGGCAGCGCAGGAGACTAAGGGAGAGGTGATAACATGAAGGAACTAGTGTTACTTAAAGGTAACAATTATGGTTTGACAATTACGTTGGATAGTGAAATCCAGTTTGATAAATTACTAGAGAAGGTAGAGGAAAAGTTTACAGCAGCAGCAGGATTTTTTAATTCAGCCAAACAAATAGCATTAAAAGTGGAAGGGCGAACCTTAAGTTCAGAGGAGACTACAAGATTATTAGAATCCATAACAAAAACCAGTTCTTTAACCATTGCATATGTAATAGAAGAGAATCTAGTGATAGAAACACAGATGAAAAGCTTAATAGAAGAAAGGACTAAAAAACAAGAGGAAGAAAAGTCAGAACAGCTGGTATCTTCCAAAGACAACAATGAGCATCTTGGAAAGTTTTACAAAGGAACCTTGCGTTCTGGACAAAATTTAGAGTCTGATTCTAGTGTTATTGTGATTGGAGATGTGAACCCTGGAGCGACAGTAAGTGCCAAAGGTAATGTTGTTGTACTAGGATGTATAAAAGGAAATGCATTTGCAGGAAAGGATGACAATAATGAAGCGTTTATTGCAGCATTAGATATGGATCCTATTCAAATTAGAATTGGCAGTAAGATTGCAAGATCTTCAGATGATAAAGGAACAAGGAAACGTAAGGTGCGTAAAAGAAGGAAAGAACAGTATAGTGATGAAGCTAAGATAGCTTTTGTTGAAGAGGGGAATATTTATGTAGAACCAATTTCAAAAGCATTACTGAATGACATACTAATTTAAAATATGGAGGAATATAAAGGATGAGTGAAGTTATTGTAGTAACGTCTGGAAAAGGTGGAGTTGGTAAAACAACTACAAGTGCAAATGTTGGAACAGGGTTAGCAAAAGAGGGTAAGAAGGTTGTCTTAATTGATACTGATATCGGATTGCGTAACTTAGATGTTGTAATGGGATTAGAGAATCGTATTGTTTATAATCTTGTGGATGTAGTGGAAGGAAACTGCAGAGCAAAGCAGGCAATGATTAAAGATAAAAAGTATCCTGACTTGTATTTATTACCATCTGCACAGACGAGAGATAAGACATCTGTTACACCAGAGCAGATGAAGAAATTAGTGGATGAATTAAGAGAAGAGTTTGATTATATCATTCTTGATTGTCCGGCAGGAATTGAACAAGGGTTTAAGAATGCAATTGCAGGTGCAGACCGGGCACTGATTGTAACAACTCCAGAAGTATCGGCAATTCGAGATGCGGATCGAATTATTGGATTACTTGAGGCCAATGAAGTACATAAAATTGATCTTGTAATTAATAGAATTCGTATGGATATGGTAAAACGAGGGGATATGTTATCAAGTGATGATGTCCTTGATATTTTAGCCATTGATTTAATCGGTATTGTTCCAGATGATGAAAATATCGTAGTGTCTACAAACCAGGGGGAACCTCTTGTTGGAACTGATAATGTTGCAGGACAAGCATTTGAAAATATTTGTAAGAGAATTATGGGAAATGAAGTACCGTTTCTTGAGTTGACGGGAGAAGGATTTTTCCAAAGACTTGCACGAGTATTTGGTAGGTAAGGGAGGATATTATGGGATTTTTTGACAACTTATTAAGAAGAAACCGTTCTGCAGACGATGCAAAAGATCGTTTGAAATTATTATTAGTTTCAGATAGATCAAACTGTTCACCAGAAACAATGGAATTAATAAAAAATGACATTATAAAAGTTATTTCTAAGTATATGGAAATTGATGCTGAAGGGCTGGATATTCAGATTTCACAAAATAATGATGAGGTGGATGGACCAACACTTTATGCTAATATTCCAATTCGTGAAATAAAAAAATAGTTTGGAGTAAATTATGTTTAGAAAATTTCGATGGAAAAATTACAATTTTTTGATTGTGGCAAATGTTTTCCTAATTGCCTGTATGGGCCTTGTATTTATTCACAGTGCCAATGCCAGTTTTGTCGCAAAACAGGGCTTAGGGGTTATTATGTGTTTTGGTATCATGATGGTTGTATCACTCATTGATTTTAATTTTTTTCTACGAAACGCTAGTATTTTATATGTTCTTAATTTAGTTTTGCTAATTGGAGTACGATTCATTGGAAAGGATGTAAATGGGGCAAAACGATGGTTTTCTCTTGGACCATTAGGTACTTTTCAGGTTTCGGAAATTAGTAAAATCATTATGATTATTGTTGTTGCAGCCTTTATTGTAAAAAATGAATATGAGATGGATGATCTTAGAACACTTGGAAAGTTAGGGCTTATTTGTCTTGTACCATTGTTCTTGATTTTAAAGCAGCCTGATTTATCCACAACACTAGATATCGTTTTTGTTATATTGTGTATGGTCTTTATTGGAGGAATAAGTTCAAAGTATATCTTCCGTGCCATTACAGTGGGGGTGCCTTTGTTTATTTTGTTTTTCTGGTATATTCAGACACCAGGGCAGATTCTGTTAAAACCTCATCAGGTTGCCAGAGTCTTATCCTTTATTAATCCATCAGCTTATGCTAATTCTACAGCACTTCAAACAAGCAATTCAGTTATGGCAATTGGTTCAGGTGGATTATTCGGAAAAGGGTTTGGTGCTAATACAATTTCCAATGTATCGGCCAGTGATGTGAATTTAGTCTCAGAACAGCAGACAGATTTTATCTTTTCAGTCATTGGAGAAGAATTTGGATTTGTTGGATGTTTATTTGTAATCTTATGCATTGCATTTTTGGTATTTCAGATAATTAAAGTTGCAAGAAAAAGTGAAACATTTAGCGGATATTTAATTGCCGTTGGAATTGCTGGTTATTTTGCAATTCAATCTTTTATTAATATTGGAGTTGCAACAGGAGCAATGCCAAATACTGGATTGCCACTCCCATTTATTAGTTATGGAATTAGTTCCTTATTAACGTCGTCCATTGGAATTGGACTTGTGTTAAATATACACTTACAAAGTAAAAAGTATTAGGAGGAGTCAACATGAATATTGGATTAGTGGCACATGATGCTAAAAAAATGTTAATGCAGAATCTGTGCATTGCATATCAGGATATATTAAAGAAACACACATTATATGCAACGGCAACTACAGGAAAGGCAATTGAAGATGTGACCAATTTATCTATTCATAAGTTCTTAGTCGGCCATTTTGGTGGAATGCAGCAAATGGGTGCTGTGATTGAAAATAATGATGTTGATATGTTGATTTTTCTGCAAGACCCAAACAATAAGTCAAGAATCCCGGCTTTTTATAATATTTTAAACCTATGTGATAAATATAATGTTCCATGTGCAACTAATCTTCCTACGGCAGAGGTGTTGATTTTAGCTTTGGATCGTGGAGATTTAGATTGGAGAAACATGTATAAATAAGGCTGTCCCTAGACAGTCTTTTTTTGGAGGAAAACGATGAAGAAAAGAATTATAAGTTCATTTTTAATATTAATAATGTTTTGTATGTCTGGATGTTCTAATGCAGGAGCAACCTCTAGTTCATATGAAAATCACTATAAAAACGCTGGAGTGGCATTAAAGGATAAAACAGTAGGAACTAGATGGAAAAGTGCCGGGCAGGTGGCAGCCGTTATTGATCCATCAAAGCTTGCCAACAATCTATATGATGATGTAGGAGAAGTACTTCTTATTAACAATACAAAGAACAAGGTGGTTTCAGCACAGAATATTTTTAATAAGGCATATCCTGCTAGTACAACAAAGGTTATGACAGCTCTTCTCACACTAGAGAACTGCAATCTTAATGATATTGTTACAGTAAAGGAAGATGTTAAATTTAAAGACGGTGCTGCAGTCAGTATGCATCTAAAAAAGGGAGATCAGATTTCAGTGGAATCCCTTCTCAACGGATTATTGTTAATGTCAGCAAATGACGCTGCAATTGTATTGGGCAGACATATGGCAGGAAGTGATAAAAAATTTGCACAAATGATGAATGAGAGAGCAAAGGAACTTGGTGCGACCCATACACATTTTGTCAATGCCAATGGATTACATGAAAATAACCATTATACAACTGCCTATGATTTATATTTGATTTTCCGCCAGTTAATTCGCCACAATGAATTTTCAGCAATTGCAGGACAGGCAAACAGCACTGTGGAATATAAGAACAGTAAGAATAATCCCTTAGCCTATGAGATGTCTTCCACCAATGAATTTTTGTTAGGAGAATATAGTTTGCCATCCAATGTATTTATGATTGGTGGAAAAACGGGAACGACAACTCAAGCAGGTTCTTGTTTGATTTTGTTAACTAAGAACAAGGATGGAGATGAATTTATTTCTGTTATGTTGAAGGCAAATAACCATGCTGTATTATATCAGGAGATGCACGACTTGTTATTAAAGGAAAATTAGAATGAAAGAAAAATATTACGCATTTTCAACATATTTAAAAGATATATTTGGAGAAAAAGTATATAAGTTGCCAGTAAATCTCCCTATCACATGTCCTAATCGTTTAGATGGGGATGGATGTAGTTTTTGTGGAGAAGTGGGAACAGGATTTGAGGCAATGGAAGGACATACACCAGTAAAAGTCCAATTAGAAAGTACCAAGGATCATATTACAAAAAGATATGGTGCCAATAAATTTATTGCATATTTTCAAAATTACACAAATACATTTATGCCGTTGAATGAGTTTAAAATGTATCTACATGAGGCAGTGGAAGTACCAGATCTTGTTGGGATTTCTGTTTCCACACGTCCTGATTGTATCAAAAAGAGTTATTTAGATGTACTTAATGAGATAAAAGAGAAATGTCACTTAAAAATTACAGTGGAGCTTGGACTGCAGACCGTTAATTACCATACGTTAGAAAAAATTAACAGAGGCCATGGATTGGGAGAATTTATTGATGCTGTTTTGACAATTGCACAGTATGATTTTGATATTTGTACCCATGTGATTTTGAATCTCCCTGGCGATGAGCAAAGGGATATAGTAGAGTGTGCAAAAATATTATCAGCACTGCCTATTAAAATTGTAAAAATCCACTCTCTTTACATCCCAAAGAATTCAAAATTGTATACGGAGTATAAAAATGGTAATATAAACATATGTACAAAAGAAGAATATTTAAAACGATTGTGTGAATTCTTAGCTTATCTTAGAGAAGACATGGTAATTGAACGTTTATTTAGCAGAGTTCCCAAAGAAGATGCAGTGTTTTCAAACTGGGGTACCAGTTGGTGGAAATTAAGAGATGAATTTGAAGTAATGATGGAAGAACTTGGTTATCAACAGGCATGCAAATGTGATTATTTGCAAGGAAAAGCTTTAAATCGTTGGGGGATTGAATCATGAAGACAAAGAAAATACATTGGAATATAGGACTAATTGTTTTTGTTGCTTTGTTTGCGTATGTGTTAGTTCATGTTTTTATATATCTTGGAAAAGACAAAATTTCAGTTTATAAAGTGACACAAGATAGTGTTGTAAAAGCATATTCATTCTCTGGAATTGCAATAAGGGATGAAAGTTTAATGAAGGCAGACCAAAGTGGATATATTACATATTATGTTAATGATGGGAAACGTGTTATTAAGAATAGTGTTTTTTTTCTAATTGATGCCAATGGACAAGTTCAAAAAGAGTTATCCAACCAATCTAAAAAGACCAGGAAAAATATATCTTCTTCTGATCAAGACAGTATTACATCCTTGATTTCAGATTACGAGGCCACGAAATCAGATGATTCATTTAGTTCGGTTTATGATTTGAAAGATGATTTGAATAACATACTATTGTCCATTAATTCTAACTCAATTGATAAAATTATTTCAAACATTAATCAGAATAAAGAATCTTTTTCTTCTGTGAAAAGTAATGCAAGTGGAGTATGTTCTTTTTATTCTGATAATTTTGATGACAAAACAATGGATGATATTAAGAAATCGGATTTTAATCAAGAAAAATACAGAGTAGAAAAATACAACTCATCTTCTAAAGTTTCAAAAGGGGATGTGGTTGCAAGAATTGCCAAAAATGAAACATGGAATATTGTGGTTTCATTGAATAAAAAACAATATGAATCATTGAAGGAAAAAACAAGTGTTTCTATTTTGTTTAGCGATGATGGAACTAAATCTACAGCAAAGATAAAAGTTGAGGAAAAAGGCAATGATTATTTTGCATATTTAACCCTAAATGATTATTGTGTCAGATATTATCCTCAGCGTTATATTAATTTAGATATTATTATGGATTCTTTTTCAGGATATAAGATTCCAAATAGTTCTATTGTAAACAAGTCCTTTTATCGTGTACCTGCAAAATATATTTCAAAGGGAAATAATTCAAACAAAAATGGATTTACAGTTCGCAGTTCATCTAAAACAGGAGAGACAAAGGTTGAACAAAAGAACTATACTATTTATAAAGAAACAAAAGATTATTGTTACTTAGATCCAAATGATGTTGAGAAGGGAACAACATTTATTGGATTAAATGGTGAAGAAAATTATACAGTGTCAGACACAGTAACCCTCAAGGGCGTTTATTGTACGAATCAAGGTTATGCAGATTTTCGTGTAATTGATATTATTTCCAAAGAAGGAAATTATACTATGATAAATAAGGATACCAAGAATGGAATTGAGTCTTATGACTTTATTGTATTAGATTCAAACACTATGGAAGAAAATCAGATTATATATTAAAGGATGTGGAATTATGTTAGTGGAAAGATATGAACAAGTGAAACAAAATGTAAAAAATGCATGTCAAAAGGTGAACCGCAGTGCAGATGAGATTACAATTATTGCAGTGAGTAAAACAAAGCCTTTATCTATGGTAGAAGAGTTAAGAAATCATGGTGTCATGGAATATGGAGAGAATAAAGTTCAAGAGATTACCCGTAAATTTGAAGAAGTATCAGAACCAGTGCATTGGCATTTGATTGGACATTTGCAAACAAATAAAGTAAAATATATTGTCGATAAGGTTGTTATGATTCATTCCGTAGATTCTTTGAAGCTTGCGAAACAGATTAGTAAAGAAGCAAAGAAAAAAGGAGTTCAAGTACCTGTTTTGCTCCAAGTTAATTTAGCCCATGAGGATTCAAAATTCGGAATGTCCAAAGAAGAATTGCTTGAGAATATACAAGAAATCGGTCAGCTAGAGGGAATTCAGGTAAAAGGATTAATGCAAATTGCTCCATATGCCCAGAATCCAGAGGAAAACAGATGTTATTTTAAGGAAATGAAACAATTATCCATTGACATTAAAGGGAAAAACTTTGATAATGTAGATATGAGTGTTTTGTCAATGGGAATGACAAATGACTATGAAGTTGCCATCGAAGAAGGAGCAACGATGATTCGTGTAGGAACAGGGATATTTGGTGAACGAGATTATAGTAAGTGAGAGTGGAGGAACGTACATGAAAGGAACAATCGATAAATTATTAAACTTTATGAATCTGACAGAGGATGACGACGAATACGAAGAGTACGATGAATATGAAGATGATGAAGAGTACGAAGAAGAAAAACCAGCAAGAACATCATTTTTCTCTAAAAAGCAACCGCAAGAAGAGGAAGAGATTCAGTCAAAGGTAGAACCAATTGCCTATCGCGAGCCTAAGAAGCGTCGCAATACTGGTGGAGGAAAGGTAATTTCTATGAATGGTAGAGGTGTTGAAGTTTATGTTATTAAACCGCAGGATTTTACAGAGGCTCAGACGGCAGCAGACTTATTAAAAGAAGGTAAAACTGTAGTGATTAATCTAGAAGGGGTAGAACTTACCATCGCACAACGAAGCATCGATTTTGTTGGTGGGGCTGTTTATGCAATTAATGGGACACTTCAGGCAGTGTCTAATAACATTTTTATTGCTGCGCCAGATAGTATTGAGGTCAATGGAGACTTAAAGAGCGAGATTATGAATGAGAATATTGTTTCTCCTCAGTTACAGTTTTAGCCATGGATGATGTCATATTATTAAAGAAGCGATTGCAGGAATTAGCTATGAGAGCTTATCAGCAGAACGTATATACATATACGTTCTTTTTGACGGAAAGCCAACAAGATATTTTTGCACAAATGAGTCAGGAGTTTTCTTTTGTGGATTGGAAAGTCGTAGGTGGTCACGATTATTTTACAAGAGGATTGATTCTATTTGGTTCAAAAGAAATGTTTGGATATGAAGGTGAGATACCAATGACAACTGTCAGGATCTCACCTCTTTTTGAAAAGTTTGCAGGAAAGCTGACTCATCGTGATTACCTTGGTGCGTTAATGAATCTTGGAATTGAGCGGAAGAACCTTGGAGATATTTTAATTGTTGAAAAGGATGCTTATGTTTTTTGTATGAAGCCAATGGTTCCATTCTTAGTTGAGAATTTGACTAAGATCGCACATACTCAGGTGGAAGCCACAGAAGTATTTTTTGATGACATTAATTATAAACAGAAATTTGAAATCAAAGAAGGATTTGTGACATCTACAAGAATTGATGCAGTAATTTCTTTTGTTTATGGATTGTCAAGAAATGCAAGTCTTGCATTATTTCAAAACCAAAAAGTTTTTTTGCGAGGAAAAATGGAAACAAGGAATGCATATCAGTTACAGATAGAGGATGTGGTATCTGTCAGGGGATATGGTAAATTCTTGTTTTCTGGCATGGGAAGTAAATCAAAAAAGGGGCGTCAATTTATCACAATTTCAATTTTTAAATAGAGGAGGAACATATGATTACACCAATTGAATTACTAGGAAAAGATTTGAAAAGAGGATTTGGATACAAAGCACTTCCTGTAGATGAGTTTATTGAAGAAGTAGCGAAAGATTACGAGTTCATCTACAATGAAAACACAGAATTAAAGGAAAAATCCGCAGCGTTAACAGAGAATTTAAACCATTACCGAAGCATGGAGGAATCCTTAAAAAGAGCATTGATTATGGCTGAAGAAACGTCCAGAGAGACGATGGAAAATGCAGAGATAGCGGCAAAGAATATAAAGGAACAGGCAAAACAAGAAGCAAAGAATATAATAGATGTAGCAAATCAAGATGTACAAAGAATGCGTTTTGAAGGGGAGGAGAATTTAAAGAAGACTCAAAAAGACAGATTAGAAGAGATTCATCAAATAGAGTTAAAAATTCAAAAGCTTACAGGCGATTATGTGAGTTACAAAACAAAGATGAAACAATTGTTAAAGAGTCAATTGGAAATGTTAGATATAGATATGGAGATAGAAGAGGTTTAATGTATGAAGAATATAATTCCAGTATCAGAAGATGGGAAAAAGATATATGAGATTCATTTAGAGACATCCTTTGATCAATTGCTAGATTCTATGAAAACAATGGATTTAGAACATCGAAAAATATGTATTGTAACAGAAGGAAATGTTGCTCCACTTTATTTAGGGGAGGTTTACAAGATTTTTAAATCCGTAGCAAAAGAAGTAGTTACATTTAGTTTTGCCGCTGGGGAAGCCCATAAACAATTAAAGACAGTGGAGCAGTTGTATGGACACTTGATTGAGCATCAGTTTGACCGTAAAGATATGCTGATTGCATTAGGAGGAGGAGTTGTTGGGGATTTAACTGGATTTACGGCAGCTACATATCTTCGTGGAATTGACTTTGTGCAAGTTCCCACAACATTGCTTTCTCAAGTTGACAGCAGTATCGGGGGAAAAACTGGAGTTGATATGCTACAGTATAAGAATATGGTGGGCGCTTTTCATCAGCCAAAACTGGTTTATATCAATGTAAATACATTGATTTCTTTGCCAGAACGTGTATACAATTCTGGAATGGGAGAGATTATAAAGCATGGTTTAATTCAGGATGCAGTATATTATCAATGGATGCAAAGGAATCTTAAGAGTATTAAACAAAGAAATCTTCAGGTTTTAATAAAGATGATTGAAGGAAGCTGTCAGATTAAACGTAAAGTAGTAGAAGAAGATCCAAAAGAATTGGGTACTCGTGCTCTTTTAAATTTTGGACACACATTGGGACATGCGGTGGAAAAGTTAATGGACTTTTCTTTGCTCCATGGAGAATGTGTTGCCATAGGATGCCAGATGGCTATGGAATTGTCTTTTGAGAAAGGCAATATTTCAAAAGAAGATGTAGAAAAATCAAAAGAATTATTTGAGGCATTTGATTTGTTTAAAGATATTCATAGATTAAGTGGAGAAGATGTGGTTCAGGCAACAAAATCAGATAAAAAGATGGAGGGGAATATCATTAAGTTTATTTTACTTCATCAGGTGGGGGATGCATATATTGACCGCACTGTAACTGACGATGAGATGATGATGGTATTAAAGGACTGGGTATTATGAAGCATATAAAAGTGTTCGCCAGCATTTTAGTTTTAATTTTACTGGATCAATGGAGTAAGATTTGGGCAGTGAGCCAACTAAAAGGGAAAGACAGCATTGAGATTATAAAAAACATAGTAGAATTTCAGTATCTTGAAAATCGAGGAGCTGCGTTTGGGATGTTTCAGAATAAACAGATATTTTTCTATGTCATTACAATTGTAGTAGTGGTTGGATTGACATATTACTACTTCAAAATGCCGGATAACAGGCGTATGATTCCCCTGAAAATAGGATATGTAGGATTGTTTGCGGGAGCAGTTGGAAATTTAATTGACCGTGTTATGCATCAATATGTAGTTGATTTTATTTATTTTAAGTGGATTGATTTTCCCGTTTTTAATTTGGCGGACATTTATGTAACTGTATCCATAGGGTTCATCGCGTTTATGATATTATTTTATTATAAAGAAGAGGACTTTTCATTCATATAAAGGAAAAAGTATGGAAAAAGAAATAAAATGGACAATTTCAAAGGAAGAAGACCAGGTACGTCTGGATCAGTTTTTAAGTAATCAATTAGAGGAATATACCAGATCATATTTACAAAAGCTTTGCAAAGATGGTCTGGCAAAGGTAGATGGAACTGTGAAGAAAGGAAATTTTAAGCTGAAGTCGGGACATGAAGTTTCTATTGCAATTCCAGAACCAACGGAATTGGAAATCGAACCTGAAAAAATGAATCTGGATATCGTATATGAGGACGAAGATGTTATTTTAATTAACAAACCAAAAGGAATGGTAGTACATCCAGCACCTGGACATTATACGGGAACTTTAGTTAATGGTCTTATGGAACACTGTAAAGATGATTTGTCTGGAATTAATGGGGTTATGCGACCTGGAATTGTGCATCGAATAGATAAAGATACAACTGGAATTTTGATTGTATGTAAAAATGATATGGCTCATAAGGAAATCGCCAGACAGTTAAAAGAGCATACGATTACAAGAAAATATCATGCAATTGTTCTTGGAAATATAAAAGAAGAAGAGGGTACAGTGAATGCACCCATTGGACGTAGTCCAAAAGATCGAAAGAAAATGGCAGTGGAACCTAGAAATGGACGAAGTGCAGTAACTCATTATAAAGTGCTACAGAGATTTTCTAATGGGTATACCTATATTCAATGTCAATTAGAGACAGGAAGAACCCATCAGATCCGTGTTCATATGGCATCAATCAAACATCCGTTGCTTGGAGATGAGGTATATGGGCCAAAATCAAAAAAATATCGTTTGGAAGGGCAGTGTTTACATGCAAAAGTTCTTGGATTTATTCATCCAAGAACAAAAGAATATATGGAGTTTGAGGTACCATTACCAGAGTACTTTGAACATTTACTTGAGATTTTATGAATTTAAGTGGGAATCCTCGGTAATTCAATTGCCGTAGTAGTTCACATTAAGGAGGTACAAATGTACAAAATTGGATTTATTGGATGTGGAAATATGGCATCGGCCATGATTGGTGGAATGCTAAAACAGGGAGTATTAAAAACAGAGCAAATTATCGCGGCTGGGCCTACGCTGTCTAAGATGGAGAAAATTGGTCAGGATTTGGGGATTGATGTGACAATTGATAATAAAGAGGCTGCCAAACAGAGCGAAATCATTGTTTTATCTGTAAAACCTCAAATGTACAAAGAAGTAATTCGTGAAATTAAAGATGACATTACAAAAGAAAATATAATCGTTACAATTGCAGCAGGAGTTACTATGGAAAAGGTTGACCGTTGGTTTGGTAAAGAAACGAAGATTATTCGAACTATGCCAAATACGCCTGCCTTGGTGGGAGAAGCAATGGTTGGAATGTGTCACAATGAAGCGATGACCCAAGATGAAGTGAAAATAGTAAAAGAATTATTTGAAAGCTTTGGAAAAGTTGAAGAAGTTGAAGAAAAATTAATGAATGCTGTGGTAGGGGTGAGTGGAAGTTCCCCAGCATATGTCTATATGTTTATTGAGGCAATGGCTGACGCAGCTGTAATTCAAGGGATTCCAAGAAAAAAAGCATACACTTTTGCAGCACAGGCAGTATTGGGAAGTGCGAAGATGGTATTAGAGACCGGAACACATCCTGGAGAATTGAAAGATGCAGTTTGCTCACCAGCAGGAACTACAATAGAAGCAGTGAGAAAACTAGAAAAATCAAGATTTCGAAGTTCAGTCATTGAAGCGGTAAATGCTGCATCAGAAAAGGGAAAGGAATTAGAATAAAAGGTTTACATGAGAAATGAAGTATGTTAAACTAAGCAAGTTGACCAATACTGGGATTTTGGATACTCCAACCGAATCTTCGTATTTGGCGTCTAGAAAACATTTATATTTTAAGGAGGAAACACATGATTTCATCAGAAAAGAAAAAAGAGATTATTGCAAAATATGGTAGAGATGCTCAAGATACAGGATCATCAGAAGTACAAATCGCTATCTTAACAGCAAGAATCGAAGAATTACAAGCTCATTTTGACATGCATAAGAAAGATCACCATTCAAGAAGAGGTCTTTTGAAGATGGTTGGTAAAAGACGTAATCTTTTAGCTTACTTAAAAAACACTGACGTTGAAAGATATCGTGCTTTAATTGAAAAGCTTGGATTAAGAAAATAATCAAAGATATAAGAAGAGTGAAGTTTACTTCATTCTTCTTTTCTTTTTGATACAAATATGTTACAATGGGTAAAGTTATGTGTGTGCATATAACATAGATACTTGGCGTTTACCGAGACTACTGAAAAGTTCATTGATACAGTGTGTTTTTCAGTTGTTTCGGCGCCTGGATTCAAAGAAAAAGGAGAAAGAAACATGACAAAGCAATTTAGTATGGAACTTGCTGGACGTACACTTATGGTAGAAGTTGGACGTGTGGCAGCGCAAGCCAATGGTGCAGCTCTAATGCATTATGGAGAAACTGTTGTTTTATCAACAGCAACAGCATCAGAAAAACCAAGAGATGGAATTGACTTTTTCCCTCTTAGTGTTGAGTTTGAAGAAAAGCAATATTCAGTTGGAAAGATTCCAGGAGGATATCTAAAGAGAGAAGCAAGACCTTCAGAGAATGCAGTTTTAACAGACCGTGTAATTGATAGACCAATGCGTCCATTATTCCCAAAAGATTATCGTAATGACGTTGCACTTAACAATTTAGTACTTTCTGTTGAACCAGATTGCAGTCCAGAATTAACAGCAATGTTAGGATCTGCCATTGCAACATCTATTTCAGATATTCCGTTTGATGGGCCAACAGCATCTACTATGATTGGGCTAGTGGATGGAGAATTAATAGTAAATCCAACAGCAGATCAAAAGAAGGTATCAGATTTAGCATTAACAGTGGCGTCAACAAGAGACAAAGTTATCATGATTGAAGCTGGAGCAAATGAAGTAGCAGAAGATCAGATGTTAGAAGCCATCTTTAAAGCACATGAGGTGAATAAAGAAGTTATTGCATTTATTGATACAATTGTTGCAGAATGTGGAAAAGAAAAGCATGAATATGAACATCATGTAGTTGATCCTGAAATGTATGATGATATGGTTTCATTTATTACACCAGAGGCTATGGAAGTTGCTGTATTTACAGACGACAAACAGACTCGAGAAGGAAATATTCGTGAGATTGAAGAAAAATTACAAGAAAGATATGCGGACAATGAAGCGTGGGCAGCTCAAATTGGAGAAGCTGTTTATGCATTCCAAAAGAAGACTGTTCGTAAGATGATTCTAAAAGATCAAAAGAGACCAGATGGTCGTAAAGTGGAGGAAATTCGTCATTTACATGCAGAAGTTGACTGCCTACCAAGAGTTCATGGTTCTGGTTTATTCCAGCGTGGGCAAACTCAGGTTATGAATATTACAACATTAGGTTCATTATCAGAAGCCCAAAGATTAGACGGATTAGATCAAGAAGAAACTGAGAAGAGATATATGCATCACTACAATTTCCCTTCTTATTCTGTAGGAGAGACAAGACCTAGCAGAGGACCAGGACGTCGTGAGATTGGTCATGGAGCATTGGCTGAGAGAGCCCTAGTTCCAGTACTTCCATCAAAGGAAGAGTTTCCATATGCAATTCGTACTGTATCAGAGATTATGGAATCTAATGGTTCTACTTCTCAGGGAAGTATCTGTGCATCTTCATTATCATTGATGGCTGCAGGAGTACCACTTAAAGCACCAGTAGCTGGTATTTCAGTAGGACTTGTAACTGGAGATACAGACGATGATTATATTGTATTAACAGATATTCAAGGATTAGAAGATTTCTTTGGAGACATGGACTTTAAGGTTGCTGGTACAGATAAAGGTATTACAGCAATTCAGATGGATATTAAAATTCACGGATTGACAGATCAAATTATTCGTGAAGCGATTGCTCGTACAAAAGAAGCAAGAACTTATATTTTACATGAAGTTATGAACCCTGTAATTGCAGAAGGAAGAGATCATGTTGGTCAATATGCACCTAAGATTTCTCAATACAAAGTGGATCCAGAAAAGATTTCTGAAGTTATTGGAAAACAAGGAAAGACAATCAATGGTATTATTGATGAAACTGGAGTTAAGATTGATATTGACGAATCAGGAAGAATCGATATTCTAAGTGAAAATCAAGAGATGATTGACAAGGCGATTTCTATTATTAAGTCAATTGTGGAGCCATTGAATATAGGTGATATTTATGAGGGTGAAGTTGTTCGTATTCTTAACTTTGGAGCATTTGTTCAATTGACACCAAACAAAGATGGAATGATTCATATTTCTAAACTCGCAAAAGAACGTGTTGAGAAAGTAGAAGACGTTGTTAACATCGGAGATAAAGTCGCAGTTAAGATTCTTGAAATTGATGACCGTGGCAAAATCAACTTAAGATTAGAAGAAAAATTATCATAATTTTATAAGGGAGTTGCTGTACTAAATTTAGTGCAGCAACTCCCTTTTTTTCGTGGTGTGTCCAGCAAAGCTGGACCACACTAGCCGGTGTAAGTCCGGTCGCGGTAATCACCAGTGAGCCGTGTAGCCAAACTCGGTGCGTTGCAGTAATGCAGGGTGCTAAGCGAGTGGGTAAAGTAGCC
>JAQWFL010000001.1:0-316421 GCA_028704435.1 Anaerostipes sp.
TGAAAAGATTAGCCACAGCATGACACAATGCTGTAGAAAGAAGAATGTCGGAAAGCCGTGTGAGGGAAAACCTCATGCACGGTTTGATGAGGGGAAAGAGGGCTTACGCCCTCTGACCTACTCTACCCAATCAGACATAAAATTAATTTTAAAGAGACCTTAGGAGGAAGAAACACATGTTAAACAAAAAATCAGTAGATGATATTAACGTAAAAGGGAAAAAAGTTTTAGTTCGCTGTGATTTTAATGTACCACTTCAAGATGGTAAAATTACAGATGAAAACCGTTTAGTAGCAGCATTACCTACAATTAAAAAGTTAATTGCTGACGGTGGACAGTTAATTCTTTGTTCTCATTTAGGAAAACCTAAAGGAGAGCCAAAACCAGAATTATCACTTGCACCAGTTGCAGCACGTTTAACAGAATTATTAGGACAAGAAGTTAAGTTTGCACCTGATGATAATGTTGTTGGTGAAAATGCAAAAGCAGCAGTTGCAGCTATGAAAGACGGAGACGTTATTTTATTAGAAAATACACGTTATAGAGCAGAAGAAACAAAGAATGGTGAAGAATTTAGTAAAGATTTAGCAAGCTTAGCTGATATCTTTGTAAATGATGCATTTGGAACAGCTCATAGAGCTCACTGTTCTAATGTTGGAGTAACTAAATTTGTTGATACAGCAGTTGTTGGTTACTTAATGCAAAAAGAAATCGATTTCTTAGGAAATGCAGTAAATAATCCAGAAAGACCAATGGTAGCTATTTTAGGTGGAGCTAAAGTTTCATCAAAGATTTCTGTAATTAACAATTTATTAGAAAAAGTTGATACTTTAATTATTGGTGGTGGAATGGCTTATACATTCATGAAAGCATTAGGAGAAGAAGTTGGTAATTCTTTATTGGAAGAAGACTACTTAGATTATGCAAAAGAGATGATGGATAAAGCAAAAGAAAAGGGTGTAAATCTTTTAATTCCAAAAGATACAGTAGTAGCAGATGCATTCTCAAATGATGCAAATACAAAGGTTGCAGAACGTGGAGAAATCGAAGCAGGATGGGAAGGTCTTGATATTGGACCTAAGTCTCAGAAACTTTTTGCTGACGCCATTAAGGGTGCTAAGACTGTTGTATGGAATGGTCCAATGGGATGTTTTGAAATGTCAAACTTTGCAGCTGGTACAGTAGCAGTAGCAGAAGCTATGGCAGAATTAAAAGATGCAACTACAATTATTGGTGGAGGAGACTCTGCAGCAGCTGTAAACCAATTAGGATTTGGTGACAAGATGACACATATCTCAACAGGTGGTGGAGCATCTCTTGAATTCTTAGAAGGAAAAGAACTTCCAGGAGTTGCAGCAGCAAACGATAAATAGGCAGTAAGCACTGAATGAAAATAATCGAAATAGGCAATGTGATGATATAATAAGGAGAAAGAATTATGCGTAAAACAATTGTAGCAGGAAACTGGAAAATGAACAAAACACCTAGTGAAGCAAAAGCTTTAGTAGAAGAACTAAAACCATTAGTAGCAGGAGATACATCTGATGTGGTATTCTGTGTACCAGCTATCTGTATTCCAGCAGCTATGGAAGCAGCAAAAGGAAGCAATATTAACATTGGTGCTGAAAATATGTACTTTGAAGAGAGTGGAGCTTATACAGGAGAAATTGCTCCTAATATGCTAACAGACTTAGGTGTTAAGTATGTTATTCTTGGACATTCTGAGAGAAGAGAATATTTTGCTGAAACAGATGAAACAGTAAACAAAAAAGTATTAAAGGCTTTTGAACATGGAATTACTCCAATCATCTGTTGTGGTGAAACATTAGCTCAAAGAGAACAAGGTGTTACAATTGATTTTGTTCGTACACAAATTAAGATTGCTCTACAAGGTGTAACAGCAGAACAAGCTAAGACAGCAGTTATTGCTTACGAACCAATTTGGGCAATTGGAACTGGAAAGGTTGCTACAACAGAACAAGCTCAAGAAGTTTGTGCAGCTATTCGTGTATGTGTTGGTGAAGTATATGATCAAGCAACAGCAGAAGCTATTCGTATCCAATATGGTGGATCAGTTTCAGCTGCAAGCGCTCCTGAATTATTTGCACAGGCAGATATTGATGGTGGATTAGTTGGTGGAGCTTCATTAAAACCAGACTTTGGAAAAATCGTTAATTACAAATAAGCTTTAGATGATTTTAAAAACCTAGTATTTATGCCATAAATGGTGTATTTACTGGGTTTTTGCTTTTTATCTACTTATAAGAGGTTAAGAGAGGAGTAATGAATTTGAATATAGTATTTATGGAAGCACAGTCTTTAGGTGAGGATGTGGATTTATCTGTTTTTTCAAAGTTAGGAAATGTCACGATTTATGAGACGGATCATCCAGAGAAGAATAAAGACCGAATCAAAGATGCAGATATCCTAGTTATGAATAAAATTTTGATGAATGAGGAATTGTTAAAGTATGCACCTAATTTAAAATTGATTTGCGTGACAGCAACGGGAACAGATTGTATTGATTTAGAATATACAGCAAAGCGTGGAATTGCAGTTTCTAATGTTGTGGCATATTCAACGGAATCTGTGGTACAGCATACCTTTGCTTTGTTATTTTATCTTTGGGAGAAGTCTAGATTTTATGATGAGTATGTGAAGGAAGGGGAATATTCCAAAGCAGAAGGCTTTGGGTGTTATCCAGAAAAATTTCATGAATTGGCAGGTAAGACCTGGGGAATTGTTGGTTTGGGTAATATAGGAAGAAGGGTTGCTGAGATTGCAACTGTGTTTGGATGTCGTGTTATATTTTACTCTCCTTCTGGAAACAAAAGAGATGATGTACCATATGAACAAGTGACTTTTCCTCAGTTGTTGGAACAATCAGATATTCTGTCGATTCATGCACCATTGACCAAGGATACAAAGGAACTTATTTGTAAGGACACTTTGTCACAAATGAAGAAGACAGCAGTTTTGATTAATGTTGGTCGTGGAGGCATTGTAAATGATGAGGATTTGACGGAAGCATTAGAGGATGGAATTATAGAGGCGGCAGGTCTAGATGCCTTAAATCAAGAACCTATGTCTTTAGACAATCCATTATATAGAATTCAAGATAGTAAAAAATTATATATTACGCCTCATATTGCGTGGGCGACAGTAGAGTCGAGAAGACGATGTGTAGAAGAAGTGTATAAAAATATAGAAAGCTTTTTTCAAGGAACGGTTAGAAATAAAGTATAAGAAAAAAACAGGCAGGAATTCATCATTCCTTGCCTGTTTTCTAAATTCATTCTTAGATATCTAATAAATCACTAAATGCTTTTAATGCACCGTCTGTTTCATGAGCAAGCACTTTTGTAGCAAGTACTTTACCAAGTTGTACACCCTCTTGGTCGAAACTATTAACATTCCAGATGAAGCCTTGGAACATAATCTTATTTTCAAAGTGAGCTAAGATTGCACCAAGAGATTCTGGTGTTAATTGATCTCCAATGATGATGCTTGATGGACGTCCACCTTCAAACTTCTTGTTTGGATTCTCATCGTCTTTACCACATGCAAATGCGATAATCTGAGCAGCTACGTTAGCACATAACTTTTGCTGACTTGTGCTTCCTTCGATAACAACGTCAGTTGCTAACTGGCTCTTCTTAAATCCAACAAATTGTAATGGAACAATATCAGTTCCTTGATGTAATAATTGGTAGAAAGAATGTTGTCCGTTTGTACCAGGTTCTCCAAAAATAACAGGTCCTGTTGCATAGTTTACAGGTTTACCATCGCGGTTTACTGTCTTACCATTGGATTCCATATCACATTGTTGTAAATGTGCTGGGAAACGAATCAAAGCTTGTGAATATGGTAGAACAGCTGTGTTTGGGTATCCTTGCACATTACGTTCGTAAACACCAATTAAAGCATCTAACATAGCAGGATTCTTTGTTAAATCTTTATTCTTACAAAGTTCGTCTGCATCTGCAGCCCCTTCAAGAATTCTTCCGTAGATATCACCACCAAATGCAAGTGAAAGAACAACTCCACCAACAACAGATGAAGAAGAATAACGACCACCAATGTAGTTATCCATGAAGAATGATTCAAGATAATCATCACCTTGAGCTAAAGGAGATGTCTCACTTGTTGCTGCAAGCATGTGCTTAGAAGGATCTAATCCAGCTTTCTTTAAAGCATCTTTTACAAAAGCTTCATTGGTCAGAGTTTCCAATGTAGTTCCAGATTTGGAAACAACAATAAATAAAGAACGAGAAACATCTATTGAATTAAGAACGGCAGCAGCATCATCAGGATCAACATTAGAGATGAACTTTGCTTCCATCTTGAAAGTATCGTTTGCTTTTGCCCAGTTTTCAAGAGCCATATATAAAGCACGTGGTCCTAAATCACTTCCACCGATACCAATTTGAACAACTGTTGTAAATTTTTCTCCAGCTGCGTTTGTAATTTTACCTGCATGAACTTTTTCTGCAAATTCAGCAGCTTTTTTTTGTTGAGATACATAGAAATCACGCTTGTCAACACCGTTGTCAAGAACAGGATTTCCTAATTGTCTACGAGCTAAGTGATGAAGAACCATACGACCTTCTCCGGTGTTAATAACAGCGCCATTGTATAACTCCTCGAACTTCTCAACTAATTGATGTTCATCTGCTAATTCGCTAAGAGTGTCTAAGATTGTGTCATCAACCTCTTTTGCTGCATAATTAAAATTCAAACCAGCGACCATAGGTACGTTGTACTTTGCGACACGATCAGCGCCGCTTTCACCAGACATTGCTTCTACAATGTTCACTTTATCTTTCATACCAGTGAGTTTTTCATAAGATACTAATGTGTCAAGATTGTTCCATGTTGCCATAAGTAATTCCTCCTTAAACTGTGAGCTTTCATCCTAAAAAATAGGAATGAAATAATATAAATGGATGCAAAAAACTGTAAAATCACATCCACATTCTGTCAAAATAATTATACTAGAAAAACTCAATGATTTCAATGGATTGTGGGGACAAATTGCTTTTAAAATCGACAATATTAAGAGGGGTTGTTTCACTGGAATTTATATAAATTTATGATATAATTAATACATATGTCAAAAACAAAAGAAAAATGGAGAAAAGCGATGTTAGGAAAATGGAAGCAAAGATGGAAAAAGACAGTTGTCTGTGTTTTTAGTGCGATTTTAATGATGGGAATAGCAGGAATGCCAGTAGCTGCTGCAGACCAATTGAATTTGCATGCACAGTCTTATTGTGTTATGGAGGCGGATTCAGGACGCATTTTAATGGAAAAGGATGGAGATAAGTGTAGGGCCAATGCCAGTACAACAAAGATTTTAACTTGTCTGTATGTAATTGAACATTGTGATTTGAATGCTACAGTGAAAGTGTCTAAGCTTGCTGCGTCTCAGACTAAGGTGCATTTACAGATGCGTGAAGGGGAAGAATATAAGGTAAAGGATCTTTTATATGCATTAATGCTTGAGTCTTATAATGATTGTGCATATGCACTTGCTGAATATGCTTGTGGAAGTGTTGAAAAGTTTGAGAAGGCAGTGAATCAAGAAGCAGTGAAGATAGGAGCATCCAACACTCATTTTGTGACTCCTAATGGATTAGATAAAAAGGATAGCAAAGGCTGGCATCATACAACAGCAAAAGATTTGACGTTGATTATGAGAAGATGCATTAAGAATAAGACATTTTTGCAGATTACCAGAACAAAGAAATATAAATTTAAAAATGTAGCAGGGACAAGGTCATTTGAATGTAATAATCATAATGTGTTGTTGACGACTATGAAGGGTGCCATTTCAGGAAAAACAGGCTATACAGACCGAGCAGGTTATTGTTATATTGGTGCAGTAGAGAAAGATGGAATTACATACATTGTTGCACTACTTCGATCAGGAGTGCCATCAAACTGGGATTTTAAGTGGAGAGATATGAACAGCATTATTACATATGCTGGAAAGACTTATGAGAGAAAGCAGGTGGCAGTACAGGATAAATTAAAGGCTGTTAGTGTTTCTAATGGCGTCACAGATACAGTAGATACATATGTAAAAGACAATAAGGTTCAGTTTATATGTAAGAAGAAAGAACAAGTGCAGGTAAAGTATGATTATAAGAAGAATCTAGTTGCACCAGTAAAAAAGAATCAGAAAGTTGGAACGGTATCTTATTACATTGGAAATGAATGTGTGAAGAAACAAGATATTTTTACTTCTGAAAAGGTGGAAGAAAAGACATTGTTATGGCAGATTAAACACTTTATGTCATCAATTTTTTAACAGATAATGAAAGCAGGAAGAAGGGCATACATAATATGACAAAGACAAAGGGAATTATTTTTGATTTTAATGGAACATTATTTTTTGATAATGATAAGCATGTATTAGCATGGGGTGCGATTTCAAAGTTACTTCGAGGCAGGGATATTACCAATGAGGAATTACATCAGAAATTAAATGGAACACCGAATATCCATAATGTTCAATATATGATGGATGGAAAAGCAACCAAGGAAGAAGAAAGTAAATATTCTTTATTAAAGGAAGAATATTATAGAGATTTTTGCAGAAAAGATAAAGAAACATTTCATTTGGTGGAAGGTGTGGTTGAATTCTTCAATGAATTAAAAGAAAATCAAGTGCCTTTTACTATCGCTAGTGCATCTATAAAAGACAATATTGATTTCTTTGTTGAATCATTTCATTTGGATACATGGATGAAACCTTCGGATATTATATATGATGACGGAACCTATGAAAATAAAATCCAAATGTTTCAAAATGCAGCAGATGTAATTGGGGTAAGGATAGAAGATACTTTAATATATGAGGACTCTTATTCAGGAATTAAAAATGCATATGCAGCAGGATGCAAAAATATTGTAGTAATTTGTCCCAATGAGAAAAGGGAAGAATATCTACAATTTCCAGGGGTTATTCGTACCATAGAGGATTTCAGTCAGGAGACTCTATGAGTGTAGAGATTCTAGAGTACGGGAAAGATGAGATTGTTGTTATTCAAATGAAAAATGATTTCTTGACAGTACAATTTACAAATCTTGGATGCCATATTCTATCTATTTTGATGCCGGATTGTTATGGAGTCAAAGAAGACATTGTTCTTGGATATGAATGTATCGAGGATTACTATGGTGATATTAACCATATGGGAGGAGTTATTGGACGAGTAGCCAATCGAATCAGTGGTGGAAGGTTTACATTAAATGGGCGGGAATATCCATTGGAAGTAAACAATGGTCCCAATTGTCTCCATGGCGGAAATGATGGATTTGACAGCAGAATTTACGACTATGAAGTAGAAGGAAATAAAGTCATATTTACTTATGTATCAAAGGATATGGAACAAGGATTCCCAGGGAATCTAACAGTTAAAATTTCTTATGAATTAAAAGAGAAAAGTATATTAATGAAATGTTATGGGGTTTGTGATCAGGATACCCTAATTAACTTAACCAATCATAGTTATTTTAATTTGGCAGGGAATAGAAAAGAGAAAATCTACAACCACAAACTTCAAGTGAAAGCAAATCAAATAGCTATGATAGATGAGATGGGATGTACCACAGGGGAATTCATGGATGTAGATGGCACACCATTTGACTTTCGGGAATTTCATACTGTGGGAGAGCGAATTCACGAAGAGCACCAGCAGTTAAAGTTTGGCTCTGGATATGATATCCCATATATATTGTCAGATGAAAAGAATCAGATAACATTGATTCATCCAGAATCTGGACGTGAGATGATAATTTCAACTTCACTTCCAGTAACCCAAGTTTATAGCTCTAATTTTCTTGGAGGAGAGCCAAGAGGGAAAGAAGGTGTCTGTTATGGCAGTGGAGATGCCATCTGCCTTGAGACACAGTATTTGCCAGATTCTGTTCATATTGAAGATGAACCAAAAGCTATTTTGCGAAAAGGAGAAGAATATGTTTCTTCTACAGAATACAAATTTTCACTGGTAAAATAGAATAGTAAAAACAGCTAAATTCCAAAAGTTTATAAAAACTATGAAGTCTAGCTGTTTTTGTAATGAATATTAATCTAAGACATTATCCATAAATTGGATAATGCCAGATTCTACTTCGTCTTTGATATCAGTATAATTATGAATTTCATGGCGGTAGCTAGAATAAACTTTTGTTGTAACGGTATGCCCTGTGTCATAGAGCCAGTTTGTTGTCTCGTAGATACCTTTTCCGTATTCCCCAACAGGGTCCTGATCGCCACCAATATTGTAAATTGGAAGTTTTGTTGGAACTTTTTCAGCCCATGTAGTCCCATAAATTGCTTCCATCATCTGAATAAAATAAAGAATGGATTGATTGGATGTTGGTTTTGTAAATGCATCAAATGGATCATTGGCATGGTCTACTTGTACATAAGGATCGGAACAAATCCATTCGTTTCCAAGAGTGACACTATCGCATCGCTCGCACATCCATCCCATTAAGTCCATGGTAAAGGACGCATCGGATTCCTTTCCTTTTCCCTGAGCAATCACTTCTTCTAGTTTTTTCTTTGTCTCGGCTGCTCCACGAAATATACCAGTGGTTCCGCAGATTGTAACCCCAGCCAAATCATCTCCGTACTTTGAAATGTAATCTCTTGCAATAAAAGATCCCATGCTGTGACCAAAGAGGAAGTAAGGTAAGTCAGGATATTTATCACACACAATTCCTTTGAATGTATGTTCATCTTCCATCATAGTATGGAATCCTGCATCTCCCCAGTCACCCCAGGTGTCATTCATCATCGCTGTTTTTCCATGTCCCACATGGTCGTTTGCTGCCACAATGTAACCTGCATCCATAAATTTGACAATCATATGCAGATAGCGTCTTGAGTGTTCGCCAAAGCCATGAATTACCTGAACAATTCCTTTTGGCTTGGCAGCAGGAACATAAATCCAGCCTTGTACATCGTCACGCTTATTAAAGGATTTAAAACTTACTTCATGTAACATAAAAATACCTCCGTGCATTCTTGATATGATTAAATTGTTATCTAAATTATATCATATTTGACATCTCTTAGGGTAAAATAGCTTTTAACGCTAATATATTAAATTATGTGGTAAAATAAATAAGATAATATTAAAATAAGGGATTTCAACAGATATTGGAGGAATCAGATGGAATTACGAATTACAACTTTAATTGAAAATCAAGGAGATGACAAGAAGTCACTGCTTTATGAACATGGGTTTTCTCTTTATATTGAGTTTGACCAAAAGAAGTTCTTGTTTGATACAGGACAGACAGGTGCATTTTTAGAAAATGCGAAAAAACTTGAAATCTCAGTGAAGGATATTGATTTTTTTATTGTAAGTCATGGGCATTATGATCACAGTAGCGGGGTGCTGGATTTGATGAATCTTTTCAAAGAAAAAAAGAAGATGTATCTTGGAGAAGAATTTTTTCAGGAAAAATATAAGATATTAGAAGATGGTACTTATAAATATAACGGGAATCCCTATAGGAAATCAGACCTTTTGAAAGAGAAGATTCAAATAGAAAGAGTGACAGATGATATCACGTATATTACAGATAAAATTTTGCTTTTTAAAAATTTTCATCAAACTTGGAAGCTTGAACATGTAAACCCTAAGTTTTATCTAAAAAAAGGAGACAACTATATTCAAGATGAGTTTCAAGACGAGATAGCCCTTGGTCTTTTGACTAAAAAAGGACTCGTGTTAATTGTGGGTTGTTCTCATCTTGGAATTGTAAATATCATTAGAAATGTTATGGATCGCATAGATATTCCTCTTTACGGGGTAATTGGAGGGACTCATTTGGTTGATGCAGATGAGAGACGATTGGAAAAGACAGTGGATGAATTAAAAAAATATCAAGTGAAACGTATGGCATTTTCCCATTGTACTGGACAAAGGGGTATGGAGAAGATGGAAGAGGCATTTGAAATCTTATTTGAAAAGAATCATACAGGAAATATCATGGAAATATAAATACATGATAAAAAATTAACAAAGCTTGCATTATTTGTTGATATTGGCGAGTAAATATATTATAATGAGGGATGGCAGGCATTATAATGAAAAAGGAGAATTAACATGAGTAAAAAACCAACCGTATTAATGATTTTAGATGGATATGGATTAAATGATAAGACTGAAGGAAACGCTGTTGCAGAGGCGAATACTCCAGTGATGGATGGATTAATGAAAGACTATCCTTTTGTAAAAGGAGAGGCTTCAGGAATGGCAGTAGGACTTCCAGAGGGACAGATGGGTAACTCTGAAGTAGGTCATATGAATATGGGTGCAGGAAGAATCGTGTATCAGGAACTAACAAGAATTACAAAAGAGATTAACGATGGAGATTTCTTTGAGAATGAAGCATTATTAAAAGCAGTGGAAAACTGCAAGGAAAATGGTGGTGCATTACATTTATTAGGACTTGTTTCTAATGGTGGGGTTCATAGCCACAATACACATATTTATGGATTGTTAGAACTTGCAAAGAGAAATAACATTGAAAAAGTATATGTACATGCTTTCTTAGATGGAAGAGATACAGCTCCTACTTCTGGAAAAGGATTTGTAGAAGAGCTAGAAGCAAAGATGAAAGAAATCGGTGTTGGAGAAGTAGCAACTGTCTCTGGACGTTACTATGCAATGGATCGAGATAATCGCTGGGATCGTGTGGAAAAGGCATACAAGGCTCTTGTAGCAGGAGAAGGTGTCCAAAAGACAAGTGCAGTAGAAGCCATTGCTGATTCTTATAAAGAAGAAGTAAATGACGAGTTTGTATTACCAACTGTTATTACAAAAGACGGAACTCCTACAGCTACAATTAAAGAAGATGATTCTGTTGTATTCTTTAACTTTAGACCAGACAGAGCAAGAGAGTTGACACGTTCATTATGTGATGATAAGTTTGACAGTTTTGAACGTCCAAAAGGATACTTTAAGACAACTTATGTTTGTTTTACAGAATATGATGTGACAATTCCAAATAAATTAGTTGCATTCCATAAAGTAAAATTAACAAATACATTTGGAGAATATCTTGCAAATAAAGGAATGAAACAATTACGTTTAGCAGAAACAGAAAAATATGCTCACGTAACATTCTTCTTTAACGGTGGAGTGGAAGAACCAAATGAAGGGGAAGAAAGAATCCTTGTTAAATCACCTTCTGTTGCAACATATGATCTTCAGCCAGAGATGAGTGCATTAGAGGTTGGAAGTAAGTTAGTAGATGCAATTGAATCTGATAAGTATGATGTGATTATAGTAAACTTTGCAAATCCTGACATGGTAGGACATACAGGAATTGATGCAGCAGCAGTAAAAGCAGTTGAAACCGTAGACGGTTGTGTTGGACGTGCAGTAGAAGCGATTAAGAAGGTAGACGGACAGATGTTTATCTGTGCTGACCATGGAAATGCAGAACAGTTAGTAGATTATACAACTGGAGCGCCATTTACAGCACATACAACAAATCCAGTACCATTTATCTTAGTAAACTATAAAGAAGATGCGAAACTAAGAGAAGGTGGATGCTTAGCTGATATTATTCCAACATTAATTGATATGATGGGAATGGATCAGCCAGAAGAGATGACAGGAAAGTCATTACTTCAATAGGAAAACATAATTTATAAAATAAAGTAAAAGAGAGACAATGTCAAAACAATTTCTTGTTTGACGTTGTCTCTCTTTTAGAAAAACTATGCTTTGACCCAGCTTCCAATCCACTTTTTTTGAGTGACGTTGTATTTTCGTTTATATGGAGTACCATTTATATCTTTGTGAACCCATATGATTTTATCTTTTCTTGGTGTGATAGAAATATCAGAAACGGTTATGGATTCTATTGTTGAAGCTGCATAAGTAGGTTGAATTGAACAGATTCCACAAATAAAAATATAAGAAAATAAACTTATTTTAATTAAATTTTTCATGTGTTTTAGCTTCCTTTATAGTTTTATACACTTTATATCCAGGGAAAGAATCTATTGTATCAAAGGGTCCCCAATATTTTCCCTTATAATATAAATCATACTTATCATTATGTTTTATAAAAAAAGTCTCATCTTTTTCAAAGGAGACTGTAGTCTCTGTAATTTCTTTTGGAACTTCATAATCTGGTTCAAATGCACAGTAGATAGATATGAACATAATTACAGTGATAATAGCAATGTTGATAATATAAGATAAAGATTTCTTGACTTTATCTGGACGGTCTAGAATCAGAGTGAATCTTTGCTCTAGAATATTGGTGTCACCTTCCCAAAAGCATAGGGGAGCAACAGGAATAGTTCTTATATCAGGTTGGTCAGCTACGTCTAGAATACACTTCATATACTGTAGTCGATTTGATTCATCCATAGATTTCGTTGTGGAAAAATCTGCGGTAAATTCTAATGTTTTTCCTAGATGTTCTGGTAATAAATAAGACAAAGGGTTCCACCAGTAAAAGCATACCATCAATTCACAAAGAAGGCGAATTCATAAATCATGATGGAGATAATGCTGTAATTCATGGTCGAAAATATAGGTCAATTCCTTTGCTGAAAAGTTGTTGTCTGGAAGTAATATGGTCGGATGCAGAAAGCCAGTAATACAAGGACTATTGATGAGAGAAGTCTGAACTAAATCAATTCTTTTCTTAATTCCGTGTAAAGCTTTTTGCTTTTCTAATATTTCAATTGCTCTGCCATGTTCTAATGGAGGATAAATCCGAATCATCTGAAAAAACTGATGTTGCTGATAAAGAAGTAAAGATAACTTTATCAAAAATCCACCAAGAGATAGATACAATAATATAGTTAATAACTGAATTCCAGGAAAAATCTCTGTTCTCAAAAAATCCATCAAGGGGATAACCAATGGCTTCATGTATATGCTATAGGTAAATATAAAATTGCATGGAAAGAACATACGCAACATGAGAAAAACCATGCTGATTATTACAATATGACATCCATACTTTAAAATGTATAAATGATTCTTAGATTGTAAATAAAAATATAAGATTAATATGTTTCCAAATAATAAGCAAGATATGACTGAGCCATATGATGGTACTAACATGTTACTGCTTCTCCTTTAATTCTTGTTCCCTCTGTTCGATGATTGCTTTTAATTCCTTAATCTTAGTTAAATCATTCTCTTGGCTTACTAGATTTGAAACAATAGCAGTAGAGAATAAAGTCTTGCTAGATTTAGAAAATGTAGACACAACATATTCATCCGCTGTTATTGTGGGAGAATATGTACGAGTCAGAGACTTGTTCTTCAGGACAACATCGTCAGCTTTAATATAGTTGTTATCTAGTAGAAACTTAATCGTTGCCCGTACAGTATTGATGTTGAGGGAAGGATTTCTTTCTACAATGTCAGATGCAGTCAGTGCATTGGACGAAGACCAGAAAATCTTCATAGTTTCTAATTGTTTTTTGGTTAATTTCTTTTTGTTCATCATGTTTTAACTCCTTTTTTTTATGATATAACATATCTACCCAAAAAACAATAATTAAATACAAATGAAATAAAAACAAATAGCAATAATAAAAAAATATTGACGATAGACAAAGGTTAGTGTATTATGTGTTTAAAAGAAAGTCCACTAGAATACACAATTAATGAAAGGAGTTTGATTATGTCAGTTGGAGTCGTTACATTTTACATTATTGCTATGATACAAATTATTATTGTTGTTGGTGTCGTTCTTGCATTTTATTTAAAATTAAAAAGCATAGACAAAACTATAAAAGAAATATTAAAACTGAAACAGAAGGAGCAATAAATCTGAAGTTACATAAAAACTCATAATTACTTGCTGATTTATTATCTTTTAAATTAAACTTGGAGGAATGACATGAAAAGAATATGCTCTATTATCCTGATTTGTTTTCTGATACTTCAGTCTGCAATTTTATCAATGGATTTTTCAAACCAGAAGATACAGGAAGTTTCAAAAATAAATCAATCAAGTGGAAATCAATTTTATTTACCTACAATATCTGAAACGGGAAGTACAAGTGATGATATGATGGATGCCTTGGTCAAGGTATCCAAACAATATAATGCAAACGTGTTTCGCACAACCATAACACAGACACCAAATGGGCGAACAAATCTAGTAAATTATTTTATGGTTCAGGGAAATAGTAAGTGTTTTGACAAGTGGAAGGAAGCAGAATCGTGGAATGGCTATTACAAAAATCAATTAGGTGTGAAACTAAAAGATATGTCAAAAATCACAGACGCAATTCCGGTTGGTGGAACTTATTATGTAGAATTAAAAAATAAAGATAACTTTGAGGTATATAAGAAAGCATTATGTAATGAAATAAATCAAAAAAATAAAAAGAGTAATGTTTCAAAGATTAGTATTAAAAATATGGAAAATGAAAAGGATTTGATTACACTGCCAGTTATGGATAAAACCATATTTGTGGAAGCAAGTCTATTTTTTGTTGCCTTATTTTTGTTATTATTTTTATATTATCTATATCATAGTGCAAAAGAGACCGCTGTGTTAAGAATTTTTGGATATGGAAAAAGAAAGGCTGCGTTATTTCTACAGTCTTATTTTTATAAACTATATCTTGGTGTGATTTTAATAGAAACACTTCTTATGATTCTTCTCCAAAAAAGACAGGAGTATATTCTTTTCTTCATAAAATATATGGGAATTGGATTTCTTGCTTTCTTTTTTATCACAATGCTCATTGGAATTGGGCTTGTGAAAGGATGCAGAGTGAGAGATGAATTAAAAGGGAAAGATAGAACATTAATTATTACAATGGTAAATATGGGAATCAAAGTATTGGCAACAGTCTTTTTGATTTTGTTTATAACTGGAGTGTTTCATCAATATGGCATAATACGAAGTAAACAGAAAATGTATCAAGGCTGGGATCAAAGCAGCCAATATGGTGTTTTTGATAGTTGGTGTATAGGAAATGATAGTTCAGAAGAAGGAGATTGGGAAACTGATATTACAGTACGCCGAGATTTATATCCAAAATTAAATCAAATGGGTGCAATTTTAATTAATGCAGAAAGCTATAAAAAGCAACAGGTAGAAGATGAGCAAAATCAAGAATGGACAGGATATAATGACTGTAAAGTGAATCCTAATTACTTGAAAAAGTATGCATTGTATGACACAAAGGGACAAAGAATATCAATTTCTGAGAAGGAATCAGACTGGATATTGCTTGTTCCAGAAAAATATAAACAAGAAGAAAAGAAGATACGAAAATACTATCTTGAAGATAGAGCATCCATAAAAAAAGATGCAGATATTGATTATTATAAAATACAGCCATCAAAAAAAGTAATGGAGCAAAAATTAAAAATTGTATGGATGAAGAACAACCAGAGTATATTTTCTTTTCATCCAGAGGTCAATGAAAATCAGGGGAATATGGTCTGGGATTCTATTATTCAGGTTGTAACAGAAGAAAATAGCTGTCTGGGGGATAGAGATGCAATCCTTGGAAATTCAGATAGTGATCCGTTAAAAATACCAATCATAAAATCAAGTAAAGATACTTATAAGAGTCTGCTGCCAATTCTTAAAAAATACCAATTGGATGATAATTTTGTGCATTTAATTCAAATTAACGAGAAAGCAAGAATTAAGATAAATGAATTGAAGATGGATTTAAGAATTCAAGTGTTGATGATGGTCATTGCGGGAGCTGCTGTGTTGTGTTTAACAATGCAGACTAGCACTATATTATTTGAGCGGAAACGACAAGATTATGCTATAAAACGGTTGTTTGGATGGAAAAGGAAACAAGTATATACAAAGATATATTTGCTGGAATTTGGAATGACAGCAATTTCAGTTCTTGGGTCTATTCTTTTGAACCAAGGGGAAGATGTCATTATGCTTCTTGTAGAGGCAATAATAATTACAATTTTTGATTGGATTTTACTTTCTATTTATATTAGTCATTTAGAAAAGAATATGCTGTTGAAAACATTAAAGGGAGGAGTATAGAAATGAATCAAGTTTGCGAAGTAGAGCATATCCATAAAAGTTTCAAAGAAAAGCATGTTTTAAAGGACATTACATTTACAGTTGAACAGGGAGAAATGGTTGGAATCAAAGGGAAAAGTGGATGTGGAAAGAGTACCCTGCTAAATATTATAGGAATGTTTGAGCAGCCAGATGAGGGAAAAGTATGTTTATTTGGAGAAGAACTTCCGAAGTTTGGGAGTAAGAAGTCTGTTGCATTGATGAGAGAAAAGGTTTTATATTTATTTCAAAATTATGCTCTAGTCGATGAAAAAAGTATCGATTATAATCTGGAAATTCCAATGATAGACTCAAAGTTGTCAAAACAAGAGAAGAAAAAAGCAAAAATAGAAGCATTAAAGAAAGTTGGACTAGAAGTTGATTTATCAAAGAAAGTATATCAACTGTCCGGAGGTGAACAGCAAAGAGTTGCCATTGCACGAGCTTTTTTACGTGATTTTGATTTGATTTTAGCAGATGAGCCAACAGGTTCTTTAGATTGGGACAATAAAAGGGATGTGATTTCCTTGCTCCATAATTTTCAAAAACAAGGGAAAACCATATTGATTGTATCCCACGATGATGATGTCATGGAGGCGTGTAATCGAGTGATATCATTATAGAAATACCTAAAAACTGTATATTTTTTCATGACATGGATACAATATTATCAGAATTATTTTGAGAAAGGATAAAGTCATGAAAAGTGGATGCAATATTAAAAATATCATAGGTCGAGAAGTTTTAGACTCTAGGGGAAATCCAACGGTTGAGGTCGATGTAATTTTGGAAGATGGAAGTATGGGACGAGCAATGGTTCCATCTGGAGCCTCTACAGGAAAGTTTGAGGCAGTAGAACTAAGAGATAAAGAAAAGAGATTTCATGGTAAGGGTGTGCAAACAGCCGTAAATCATGTAAATCATAGACTGGCAGACCGACTTCTTGGAAAATGTGCAAAAAAACAAATGCTAGTTGATACCATTATGATAGAGGCAGATGGAACTAACAATAAAGAAAAATTTGGTGCAAATGCAATTCTTGGGGTTTCATTAGCAACAGCAAAGGCCGCAGCAGATTTTCTTGGAATTCCACTGTTTCAATATCTTGGAGGATGTTTTACAAAGGGAATGCCAATGCCCATGATGAATATATTAAATGGAGGAAAACACGCAGATAATCTTGTTGATTTTCAGGAGTTTATGATTGTTCCAGTTGGCGCAGAGTCCTTAAAAGATGCAATGGTTATGGGGACAGAAATATATCATACATTAAAGAAAATTCTAAAAAAAGATGGTATGAATACGGCAGTTGGAGATGAAGGAGGATTTGCCCCTGATTTGGGCAGTACCATAGAAGCCTTAGATCTTCTTGTAGAGGCAATTGAATCTGCTGGGTATAAACCAGAGGAAGAAGTCATGATTGCCATGGACTGTGCAGCATCAGAATTATATAATGAAGACGAGGATGTTTACTATTTTCCTGGGGAAAGTGAAATGAAAGGAAAAGAAATAAAACGAAATTCTGAAGAAATGGTTCAATATTTTGAAACTTTAGTAGAAAATTTTCCGATTATGTCCATTGAAGATGGATTAAATGAGGAGGATTATGATGGTTGGAAAGTATTGACCTATCGTCTTGGAGATAAGATATTACTTGTTGGAGATGATTTGTTTGTAACAAATAAAAACAGACTGGAGCAGGGAATTAAGCAGGGCATTGGAAATAGTATCTTGGTTAAGCTTAATCAAGTAGGAACGTTAACGGAAACACTAGAAACCATTGAAACTGCAAAAAAAGCTGGATATGATATTATTATTTCTCATCGTTCAGGAGAAACAGAAGACCCTGTGATTGCAGATTTGGCAGTGGCGGTTAGCAGTCAGTATATTAAGGCAGGGGCTCCATGTAGATCAGATCGCACATCAAAATATAATCAATTAATTCGCATTGAGGAATTGTTAAGTGATGTAAAAAGTTACCATGAGATTTTGTAAAATCAGGGATTCTAACTTGCATGTGAAAAATAAATATGATAGAATGGACAACAGTGAATAGCAATTTAGGAGGAATTTATCGTGAGAACAGCATTAACCGTAATTTTTATTATCGCATGTATCGGTTTAATTATATTAGTATTGATGCAAGAAGGAAAAGAAGCTGGGTTGGGTTCTTTAACAGGACAGACAACTTCGGGAACATATTGGAGCAAGAATAAGGGACGTTCAAAGGAAGGGACAATTATTAAGATGACTACATTTTTTACAGTTGTGTTCTTTATAACAGCAGCAATTCTTTGTTCTAAGTTTATTTAGAGATTTAGGTACTTCTTAAGTTTAAGAAGTACCTTTTGTTATTTCACGAGAAATAATAACAACACAAGAATAAAGAAAACAAGAGGAGTAGTATGAATAGAGAAGAGAAAGAATATAAAGAAAGAAAAAAGAAAATAGTGAATTTGATATATGATTCACAGTATGAGCCATTAAAACAGAAGGAATTAGGTTATTTACTTGGTGTGGCACCGGAAGAAAGAAAAGAGTTTGTTCATATCTTAAAGGATTTGATAAAAGAAGGTAAGATTCAGGTTACTAAACGTGGAAAATATAAAAAGATGGAGATTGAAACCAAGACTGGTGTATTTACATGTAATCAACGTGGATTTGGATTTGTGAGTGTGGAGGGAGAAGAAGGAGATTACTTTATTGGAGAACGTGATATGAAGGATGCCTTCCAGTCGGATACAGTACTCATTGAAGTGACAGTATCAGATCCAAAACCAGGAAAAAGAAAAGAAGCCCGAGTAATAAAGGTTTTAGAGCGTGGAATTACACATATGGTTGGAACATTTCAGCAAAATAAAAGCTTTGGGTTTGTAACACCAGATAATCAAAAATTTGATAGTGATATTTTTATTGCAAAGAAGAACTGTGGGAATTTGACCACTGGATTTAAAGTTGTAGTAGAAATTCTTTCTTATGGAGACGAAAATCATAGTCCAGAGGGTAAGGTTACAGAAGTTTTAGGACATAAGGATGATCCTAGAGTTGACATTTTATCCATCGTAAAAGCATATAATATTCCAACGGAATTTGATGAGAGTGTGATTCATCAAGTTGGACAAGTGCCAGGAGAGGTTGATACTTCTAAGTTTATGAATCGTAAGGACATTAGAACTTGGGATACGGTAACGATTGATGGAGAGGATGCTAAGGATTTAGATGATGCCATTACACTTACAAAGAATGAAAAGGGATATCGGTTGGGAGTTCATATTGCAGATGTATCTGAATATGTGACCGAGAATTCTCCATTAGATAAAGAGGCGAAAAAAAGAGGAACAAGCGTTTACTTAGTAGATCGTGTGATTCCTATGCTTCCTCATCAGTTATCCAATGGTATTTGTTCCTTGAATGCTGGCTGTGACCGTTTAGCCTTAAGCTGTATTATGGACATTGATTTTAACGGAAAAGTTACTGACCATGAGATTGCTGAGACTTTAATTAATGTCAATGAAAGAATGTCTTATACAGATGTTTCTGCTGTTCTAAAAGAGGAAGAAGAGCAGTGCAAGAGATATAAGCCTTTAGTTCCTATGTTTCATTTGATGGCAGAGCTGTCTGAGATTATTAGAAGAAGCCGTCACAAAAGAGGAAGCATTGATTTTGATTTTCCAGAGTCTAAGATTTTGTTAGATGAAGATGGAAGACCAACGGATGTATTTCCTTCCATGAGAAATGCGGCAACGAAGATTATTGAAGATTTTATGTTAATGGCAAATGAAACCATTGCAGAAGATTATTATTGGCAGGAAATTCCTTTTGTATATCGTAACCATGAGAATCCAGACACAGAGAAGATCAATCAGCTTCGAGCATTTTTAGAGAACTTTGGAATTTATTTAAAGTCCACGAAGGATGAGATTCACCCAAAAGAGGTTCAAAAACTGTTAGAAAAAGTGGAAGGAACACCAGAGGAGCCGTTGATTAGCAGACTAACCCTTCGTTCCATGAAGCAGGCACGTTACACAACAGAAAGTGCAGGACATTTTGGGCTTTCTACTAAGTATTACTGTCATTTCACATCACCAATTCGTAGATATCCAGATTTACAGATTCATCGAATTATCAAAGAGAATCTACGTGGGAATTTAAATAAAAAGAGAATCCATCATTATGAAGAGATTTTGTCAAAAGTTGCTTTAGATTCATCAAAAACGGAGCGTCGTGCAGAAGAGGTAGAGCGTGAAGTTGAGAAATTGAAGAAAGCGCAATTTATGGAACGTCATATTGGCGAAGAATATGAAGGTGTGATTTCAAGTGTGACAGCATGGGGTGTTTATATAGAATTACCAAATACAATCGAAGGAATGATTCATGTTTCAAAACTTCCAGGAGATTATTATTTTTATGATGAACACACCTATTCAATGGTTGGAGAAAGAACAAATCGTACGTTTAAGCTGGGACAAAAGGTGAAAATTAGAGTTAAGGAAGTTGATATTTTATTGAAGAATATTGATTTTGAATTGATAGAGGAGGATGAAGAACCAAATGAGTAAGTCAGGTGGAATAAAACTGATAGCAAATAATAAAAAAGCAAGACATGATTACTTTGTAGAGGATACCTTTGAGGCTGGACTTGTTCTTCACGGAACAGAGGTAAAGTCTTTAAGGCAGGGACACTGCAGTATCAAAGAAGCATTTATTAGTATTGATAATGGAGAAGTGTACATTAAGCAGATGCATATCAGTCCATATGAAAAAGGAAATATTTTTAATAAGGATCCATTAAGGGAGCGAAAGCTTCTTCTTCACAACAGTGAGATTGCCAAAATACAAGGACAGGTAAAACAAAAGGGATTTACGTTGATTCCACTTCGTGTATATTTTCGAGGAAGTTTAGTGAAGCTGGAGTTTGGAGTCTGCCGAGGTAAGAAGCTGTATGACAAGCGACAAGACATTGCCAAAAAAGACCAAAGAAGAGAAGCACAAAGGGACTTTAAAGTAAGGAATCTTGGATAAAATCTGGAGAATCCCCCGTATTTGTTGACAGATATCAACGGATACGGTACAATTAAATGTCTAGGGGCTAGTACAGGTTTCGACAGGGATCTTGAAGCTCGAGGAGCCATTCGGAGCGACCACGTTACGGTGTAAACTTAAATTAAACGCAGATAATAAATTAGCGTACGCTGCAGCCTAGAGCTGTTCAGCAGTCTACTTACCAGTCACCTACAGCTGGTTTGTTAGGCTTCAAATGAATGTGGGACACTCATATATCTAAGCTTTGCGATAGATGAAGTATTTATGAAGCTACTAACGTAAGAATCCTGTCGGTGGGAGTCTTATAGAGGGAATGTTAATATATCGACTGTAATGGGAGTGCCTTGAGGGGATGGGTTTTTGGACGCGAGTTCGATTCTCGCCTAGTCCAGTAATAGAAGTGGCTTGAATCTTGATTTTATAAGGTTTGAGCCATTTTTTCTACGATACATTGGGGCATGGAGACAAAATAAAAGAATTATGTTGAAATGTCAAAGAAAGGGGTGGCTTCATATGCTGATTCGTGAATATATTTTACAATTAAAAGAACGTTTAAAGATTGAGCTTGAAAAACGAGATCGAGGTGGCGTTTACGGATTCACACAGCAATCTATGGCTTATAATTCTAACAAAATAGAAGGCAGTACATTAACCCAGAAACAGACCGCTTCTATTTTTGAGACGGGAACTTTGTATACGGACGATGTTGATACTATTTTTAGAACAAAAGATATTGAAGAAATGACAGGTCATTTTAAGATGTTTAACTATGCTATTACCACCATAGAGGAAGCACTGTCTGAAGAAATTATATGTCAGATGCATAAAAGTTTAAAGGAAGGTGTATTTGAGGATTTAGCCAATGGATATGCTGTTGGTGCATATAAAACAAGAGCAAATAAAGTAAATGATATAACAACAACACTTCCTGGGGATGTGCCAGAACGCATGCAGGAACTGCTAGAAGAGTATCATGCAAAGCAAAGTATTACATTGCAAGATATTGCAATGTTTCATGCAAGGTTTGAAAATATACATCCGTTTCAAGATGGGAATGGTCGTGTTGGACGTATGATTATCTTCCGGGAATGTCTGCACAATGGGATTGTTCCAACGATTGTTAAGGCTGTGGATAAGGCGGCTTACTTAAGATACTTAAACAATGCACAGTTGCATGGAGATATAAAGGGTTTGACCACGTATTTTAAAGTGGAACAAATAGATTACCTAGAACAGACAATTCATATGTTGTTCGACTATTGTGAGAATATTGATATAAACGAGATAAAAAGAGAATTTGATTACCAAGAAGGAGAGATATGATGGAAGATTTATTACAAGTAGGTGCCATTGCATCAACTCATGGAGTCCGAGGAGAAGTAAAGATTTATTCAATGACAGATGATGTGAATCGTTTTCGAGAGTTGAAGGAAGTATATCTTGATACAGGAAAAGAGATGAAACTACTTCACATTCAGTCTTGTAAATTTTTCAAAAATCAGCCAATTCTTAAGTTTGAAGAATTTAATAACATCAATGATATTGAAGGATATAAAAGATGTGGTTTGTATGTGAATCGAGAGAATGCAATCCAACTTGCACCCAATGAATTTTTTGTAGCAGATATGATTGGAGCCACCGTTTATGAAGAAAACGAGAAAGTTTTAGGGACTTTAATAGACGTTCTTGAGACAGGAGCCAATGATGTATATGTGGTAAAAAGAGAGAACGGAAAGGAAGTATTACTTCCTGCAATTAAAGACTGTATTAAAAGTTTTAATATAGAAGAAAAAAGAATGGATGTTGTGGTTATGAAAGGATTGTTAGATGAATAAGTTTCATATATTAACGCTGTTTCCTCAAATGGTGCTAGATAGTTTGAATACAAGCATTATTGGAAGAGGAATTGAGGCTGGGCATATTTCTATAGAAGCAATTGATATTCGTGATTATTCAACGAATAAACATCATAAGGTAGATGACACTCCTTATGGTGGAGGTGCGGGTATGGTGATGCAGCCAGAACCTATTTATCTAGCATATAAAGATTTAGAATCCAAGATGAAGACAAAACCAAGAGTGATTTATTTGACACCACAGGGAGATGTATTTTGTCAAGATATGGCAAAGGAATTTGCACAGGAAGAGGAATTAGTATTTCTATGTGGACATTATGAGGGTGTGGATGAACGAGTATTAGAAGAGATTGTCACAGATTATGTATCCATTGGTGATTATGTATTAACTGGGGGGGAACTTCCAGCCATGGTGATGGTAGATGCCATTTCTCGTTTGGTACCAGGGGTTCTTCATAACGATATATCTGCAGATACAGAATCCTTTGAAAATGGATTGTTAGAATATCCACAGTATACAAGACCACCAGAATATTTAGGACGAAAGGTTCCAGATGTTTTGCTTTCAGGTCATCATGGGAAGATTGAAGAGTGGAGAAAAGAGCAGTCAATTCTAAGAACCAAAGAACGTAGACCAGATTTATTTGAAGAATATCAAAAAAGGCACAATCAGTAAAAAAATACTTGCATGGCAGATGAAATTATGGTATTCTATTTGAGTTGTTATAAATAGGATGGTCCTCTGTTACGGAAGGTATTAAGAACATCTAAATTAGTTCAAGGAGGAACAACATGAACGATATTATTAAAAGCATTGAAGATGCTCAATTAAAAGAAGTAGCAGATTTTAGAACAGGTGATACTGTTAAAGTACACGCAAAGGTAAAAGAAGGAAACCGTGAGAGAGTTCAGATTTTTGAAGGAACTGTAATTAAAAGACAAAACGGTGGAGCTCGTGAAACATTCACAGTTAGAAAGCAAGCTAGTGGTGTTGGAGTAGAAAAGACATGGCCTGTACATTCTCCAATTATTGAGAAGGTAGAAGTAGTAAGAAAAGGTAAAGTTAGACGTGCTAAGTTATACTACTTACGTGATCGTGTTGGTAAAGCTGCAAAAGTTAAAGAAAGAGTATAATCTAGCGATGGATTATCAGACGGGGATAGGCATAGCTTATCCCCGTATTTTTTTAAATAGAAAGGATTTATTATGAGAAGAAAAGGTTATACAGTAACCTATGAGATGCGAAAGCATCAAAGAGAAGTGCGTAGAAAAATTTTTTCCTATGGATTATGTATTGTTCTTACTATTTTTCTGGCATTTTTCATAATTCGCTTTATATGTTTTAGTTATACAATCAAAGGAGATGCAATGGAACCAACCTATAAGAATGGGGAGCATCACTTGATTAATCAGTTGACATTCAAAGTGAAAAGCCCGGAACAATATGATATAATATTATTTAGGACCGAGGAGAATGGTAAGAAATATTATGTAAAGAGAATTGTTGGACTTCCAGGAGATACGCTGCAGATTAAATCTGGATATATTTATGTAAATAATAAAAAAACAAAGAGCTTTTCAGATGAGAAGATTGTCTCTGCTGGATTAGCTAAGAATAAGATAAAGCTGAAGGATGATGAATATTTTGTGGTTGGTGATAACTACAACAATAGTGAGGATTCAAGAAGTGATACAATTGGCAATGTAAAGAGAAAGAATATTATTGGAAAGGTTTCATTTAAATACTGGACCAATTTATAAGGAGATAGAGATGCAATTTCAATGGTACCCAGGTCATATGACCAAAGCAAAAAGAATGATGCAGGAAAATATCAAATTAATTGATATTGTAATTGAATTAGTAGATGCCAGAGTACCCATTAGCAGTAAGAATCCAGATATTGATTCACTGGCAACGAATAAGGCAAGACTTATTTTACTAAATAAGATTGATTTGGCCGATGAGAGAGTGACAGCAGAGTGGGAAGCATACTATAAGGAAAAAGGTTTTTATGTTAGTCGAATTAACTCTAAAAAGGGAACAGGGGTAAAATCAATTCAGGGAGTTGTTCTAGAGGCTTGCAAAGAAAAGATTGAAAGAGACAGAAAAAGAGGAATCAAGAATCGTCCAATTAGAGCTATGATTGTTGGAATTCCAAATGTTGGAAAGTCTACTTTCATTAATTCCCTTGTTGGAAAAGCATGTACAAAAACAGGGAATAAGCCAGGTGTTACAAAAGGAAAACAGTGGATTAAGTTAAATAAGAATATTGAATTATTAGACACACCAGGAATTTTATGGCCCAAATTTGAAGATCAAGTGGTTGGATTAAGATTGGCGTGGATTGGTTCCATGAAAGAAGAAATATTAAATAAAGAAGAGATGGCGATTGAATTAATTCAATTTCTGAAGGAGAATTATGTGGGAATCTTAAACCATAGATATCAGGTGGATGAAACTGCTGATAAGGTTGAGATTTTAGGACAGATTGCTGAGAATCGTAATTGTAAAGTAAAAGGAAATCAGTTTGATTACGAGAAAGCGGCACATATTCTATTAGAAGAATATAGAAATGGAAAGATTGGGAAAATTACGTTAGAAAGACCGTAGAAGTGGAGTTTGTATGGCAGCATATCGTGTAAGACGCCGAAAAAGTGAAAGTTATCATAATATTTGGTTTTATAGTATTACCGTTTTGATCTCTTTTATTTTGGTGTCAGGAATTTTATTTTTCGTTGGATATCGAACTGTGGTGAATGGAGAATCCATGGAGCCTACTCTTAGAGATGAGGACAATGTCATCGTTGATAAGATATCTTATCGATTACATGAGGAAAAAAGATACGATATAATAGTATTTCACAAACCAGGAGACGAGAAAACATATTTGGTTAAGCGTTTGATTGGATTTCCAGGAGAGCGTATTCTCATTCGGGATGGAATTGTATATATCAATGGAAAACCGTTGGAAAGAGATACATCTCTGGATGGATATACGATTCCATTTGATATGGAAAAAGAGATTACGGTGCCAAAGAATTGTTATTTTGTGTTAGGCGACAACCGATATAACAGTATGGATAGCAGAGATCAAAGAATTGGTTTCATTTCAAAAGATAATGTTATAGGAAAAGTTGTATTTAGAATTTATCCATTTTCTAAATTTGGAAAGATTCAATAGGAGTACATATGACAAAAAAGGAAGAACGTGAATTAAGAAAATTAGAAAAGCTTCAAATCGAGAAAGAACGAATGGAAAAGATGTTTTCTTTTGAAAGAGAATATGCAGACTACACGTATATTTGTGGAATCGATGAAGTGGGAAGAGGTCCATTTGCAGGACCCGTGGTAGCAGGTGCAGTTATTTTACCAAAGGACTGTGATATTTTATATCTAAATGATTCTAAGAAAGTATCAGCAAAAAAAAGAGATGTTTTATATGATGAAATTTACGAAAAAGCGATTGCAGTGGGAATTGGAATGGCTACGGTAGAGGAAATTGATGAGATCAATATTCTTCAGGCTACCTATCGTGCCATGCGGCGTGCAATTGAAAAGCTGGAAGTTACACCGGATTTACTCTTAAATGATGCGGTGAATATACCAGAAGTATCCATTGAACAGGTACCTATTGTGAAAGGAGATGCAAAGAGTGCATCCATAGCTGCAGCAAGTATTGTAGCAAAGGTAACAAGAGATCGAATGATGGAAGAATATGAGAATCTTTATCCAGGGTATGATTTGGCAAAAAATAAAGGATATGGAACGAAAGCACATATTGAAGGAATTAAGAATCAGGGAATATGTGAGATTCATCGTCGTTCTTTTGTAGGAAAATATATTTCTTGAGTACAAGAGCAGTTGGAGCATGGGCAGAACGGGTTGCCTGTGTGTTTTTAGAGAGTCAAGGATATGAAATTATGAAGCGGAATTTTTATACAAGATTTGGCGAGATTGATATTATTGCAAAGGATGAGAGCTATTTAGTTTTTATTGAAGTAAAATATCGAAAAAACAAAGAGTATGGATTCCCTTCTCAGGCGGTTACATATGAAAAGCAGCAGAGAATACGAAGGTCAAGTGAATTTTATTTAATTCGATATGGAATAAAACAAGAAACGCCTATTCGTTTTGATGTTGTAGAAATTATAGGAAAGAAAATAAGAGTGATAAAAAATGCATTTTAATAAGTCAAACAAGAATCAATCAACGGTTCTTCACCAGGGAGATGTTCCTTATATTACATTCCCTAAATTAGATAAAGCAGATTTAGTTCACGGATTTTCCACAAGAATTGGTGGAGTCAGTGAAGGCATGTATGCATCCATGAATCTAAGTTATGCACGTGGAGACGATGAAGAGAAAGTAGATGAAAATTTTAGACGAATTGGAAAAGCAATTGGATTTAAGTCAGAGAACTTAGTATTTTCCAACCAGATTCATAAGACGGATATTGCAGTGGTGACAAGTGAAAACTGTGGAAGTGTTATGACGAACATGGATGGATTAGTTACAAAGGAAAAAGGGGTTCCACTTTATACAGGCTATGCAGATTGTGTCCCTTTATTTTTCTACGATCCAGAGAAAAAGGTAGCAGGAATGGCTCATTCTGGATGGAGAGGAACCGTTGGAAGAATCGGTGCACATATGATTGAAGTTATGGGACGTGAATTTGCCTGTGATGTAAAGAATATTGTGGCTGCCGTTGGTCCGTCAATTTGTCAGGATTGCTATGAGATTAGCGAGGATGTGGCACTGGAATTTATTAATGAATTTCAAGAATTGCCACAAGAGTCCTATTTAATTGAAAAAGGAAATGGCAAGTTTCAATTAGATTTATGGAAAGTAAACGAACATATATTAAAGGAAGCGGGAATTACAGAGGAACATTTGGACGTGACAGATGTTTGTACCTGCTGTAATCATAAACTGTTATTTTCACATCGCGCGTCCAAAGGGAAAAGAGGTAACCTTGGCGGTTTTGTTGTGTTGTAACCTTTACAAGAGATAGGGATTCATTTATAATCAAACAGAGCGTGTCTCAATGTAAGAAAGCAAAGAGAGGAAGTAGTTATGAGTAAACCAATTGTTGCAATCGTAGGAAGACCCAATGTTGGAAAGTCTACATTGTTTAATGCCTTAGCAGGGGAAGATATTTCAATTGTAAAAGATACACCAGGAGTGACAAGAGATCGTATATATGCCGAGATTACATGGCTTAATTATAGTTTTACAATGATTGATACAGGTGGAATTGAGCCAGATACAGGGGATTTGTTATTGTCTCGTATGAGAGATCAGGCAGAGATCGCCATAGAAACAGCGGATGTTATCATCTTTTTAGTTGATGTGAGACAAGGACTTGTGGATGCAGATTTTCAGGTGGCAGATATGCTTCGAAAGTCGCATAAACCAGTTATTCTAGCTGTAAATAAAGTAGATAATTTTGAGAAATTCTTACCAGACACCTATGAATTTTATAATTTGGGACTGGGAGAACCACTTCCTGTTTCAGGAAATTCTAAGCTGGGATTTGGTGATTTACTAGATGAAGTGATTAAGAATTGTGATGTTTCAGCTTTAGAAGAAGAGGAAGATGAACGTCCGAAGATTGCCATTATCGGAAAACCAAATGCTGGAAAGTCATCAATGATCAACAAGATGCTTGGAGAAGAACGTTTGATTGTTTCTGATATTGCAGGAACAACAAGAGATGCCATTGATACAGTGATTCATCGAAATGATAAAGAGTATGTATTTATTGATACTGCTGGACTTAGAAGAAAAAATAAAGTCAAAGAAGAGCTGGAACGTTATAGTGTCATACGAACAGTGGCGGCAGTGGAGCGTTGTGATATTGCTATTTTAGTGATTGATGCAACAGAAGGAATTACAGAGCAGGATGCCAAGATTGCAGGGATTGCCCATGAGCGTGGAAAAGGTATGATTATCGCAGTAAATAAGTGGGATCTTGTAGAAAAGAATGATAAAACAATTTACAAATTTACTAGTAAGATTCGAGAAGTATTGGCCTATATGTCATATGCGGAACTTGTATTTGTTTCATCTAAGACAGGTCAGCGTTTTCCTAAGATTTTTGATACTTTAGATGCTGTAATTGAGAATCATGCTATGAGAGTTCAAACAGGGGTATTGAACGAAATTTTAGCAGAGGCAGTGGCAATGAAGCAGCCACCTTCAGATAAGGGAAGAAGATTAAAGCTTTACTATATGACTCAAGTTTCTGTAAAACCACCTACATTTGTTGTGTTTATTAACGATAAGCAGTTAATGCATTTTTCTTATACAAGATATATTGAGAATCAAATTCGAGATACCTTTGGATTTAGGGGGACTCCAATCCACATCATTGCAAGGGAGAGGAAGGAGAAATAGTTATGAATATAGCATGTATTCTTGTTTGTTTTATTGTTGGATATGGTTTAGGCTGTATCCAGACTGGATATATTGTTGGAAAAGTAAATCATATTGATATTCGTGATTATGGAAGTGGAAACTCAGGAACCACAAATACACTTCGAACACTGGGAAAGTCTGCGGCATTAATTACATTTTTAGGAGATGCTTTAAAAGGTTTGATTGCTGTGAACCTAGCAAGATATTTAATTATTCCTTTTTTTGGGTTCAATTCAGAAGCAGCACTCTGGCTTTTGACTGGATTTGCAGTTGTGATAGGACACAACTTTCCGTTTTATCTTAAGTTTAAAGGTGGAAAGGGAATTGCCACAACGGGCGGTGTTATTTTTGCATTTGACTGGAGACTTGGACTTATTTGTGCGTTGGTGTTTTTTGTAGTGACAGCAATATCTAAGTATGTATCCCTTGGATCCATTTGCATGGTAGTTATAATTCCCTTTATCTTATATTTTAGCCAGCCACATAATATAAAACTTGTTGCTGTAGGATGTGTTTTTACAGCTATGGCAATATGGAGACATCGTGCGAACATTAAACGATTGATAAATGGAACGGAGAATAAACTAGGTCAAAAAGTTGACCGATAGGAGGAAGCGGTATGAAGAAAGTAAGTATTATTGGAGCCGGAAGCTGGGGAAGTGCTTTAGCGGTACTTTTAGCGGACAATGGGAATGACGTTACATTATGGTCTCACAGTATAGAAGAAGTGAATATGCTGAGAGAATTCCATGAACAAAAGGATAAATTACCAGGAGTGATTTTACCAGACAACATTACACCTTCTGACAATTTAAAAGAAAGTCTCACAAACAAAGATGTAATTGTTATGGCAGTTCCTTCTCCAGTGGTTCGTCAAGTTGCAAAGCAGATGAGTCCATTTGTAAAAGAAGGACAGGTAATTGTCAATGTAGCAAAGGGAATTGAAGATGTAACATACGATACTTTAACAGATATTATTGAAGAAGAAATCAAAGGAGCGGATGTTTGTGTCCTTTCAGGTCCAAGTCATGCAGAAGAAGTTGGAAGAAAGATTCCTACAACTGTTGTAGTTGGAGCTAAAAGTGAGGCAACAGCAAAAATGCTTCAAGATTTATTTATGAGCGAATGCTTCCGAGTTTACACAAGTCCCGATATTATTGGAATTGAACTAGGTGGAGCATTAAAAAATGTAATCGCACTTGCAGCAGGAGTTACAGATGGTCTTGGGTACGGAGATAATACGAAAGCAGCTTTGATGACCAGAGGAATTGCGGAACTTACAAGACTTGGTGTGGCGTTAGGTGGACAAATCGAGACATTTGCAGGATTAACTGGAATTGGAGATTTGATTGTTACTTGTACAAGTCAGCATAGCCGAAATCGTAAAGCCGGGTTATTGATGGGACAAGGAATGACAGCAGATGAAGCCATGAAAGAAGTTAAGATGGTTGTAGAAGGTGTTTATTCAGCAAAGGCAGCGCTGGGACTTGCTCATAAATTTAACGTAGATGTACCAATCGTAGAAGAAGTAAACCAGGTATTATTTAATGGAAAAGACCCAAAAGAAGCAGTAACAGATTTATTGATTCGTGATAAGAAAAAAGAACATACAAACTTGGAATGGGATAATTAAGAAAGGATAAGAAAATGTCAGAATTAGCAGCCAGGACAAAAGAAGAATTATTAGCATTACAGCAAGAAGTTGAGGCAGAATATAAAGGGTATCAGGAAATGAATTTAGCTCTTGATATGTCGAGGGGAAAGCCGGCACCAAGTCAAATTGATCACGCCAATGCCATGCTCAAAGAAATGAAAGATTTTCATACAAAGTCTGGGATGGATGTGAGAAATTATGGTTTGCTAGATGGAATTCCTGAATTAAAAGAGTTGTTAGGGGAACTTCTTGAAATTTCACCAGATCAATTGATTGTTGGGGGAAATGCCAGTTTAAATCTTATGTTTGATGCTATGATGAGATTATATGTGTTTGGAACTATGGGAGAAAAACCATGGGGACAGTTAGAACATGTTAAATTCTTATGTCCAAGTCCTGGATATGACAGACATTTTACAATCTGTGAGACTCTTGGTATGGAAATGATCACAGTTCCAATGACTGAGAATGGTCCTGATATGGATATTGTTGAAAAGTTAGCAGCTGAGGATGAATCAATAAAAGGAATGTGGTGTGTTCCAAAGTATTCAAATCCAGAAGGTGTTTGTTATAGTGATGAAACAGTAAAACGTTTGGCAAATATGAATACAGCGGCACCGGATTTCAAGATTTTCTGGGACAATGCATATGGTGTTCATCCAGTGTTTGAAGATGTAAAGGTGTTAAATATCTTAGATGAATGTAAAAAAGCAGGAACGGACAATCGTCCATATTATTTCTTCTCAACATCAAAGATTACATTCCCAGGTGCGGGAATTAGTTTAGTGGCTGCAAGTCCTGAAAACATTGGGGAAATTAAAAAGATTATGGGAGCACAGACCATTGGATATGACAAAATCAATCAATTAAGACATGTACAATTTTTTAAAGATGCACAGGGGTTACGTGACCATATGCAGGTTCTTGCAGGATGTATGAGAACTAAATTTGAAATTGTATTAGATACATTGGAAAAAGAGTTAGCTGGCAGTGGATTGATTTCTTGGAAGTCTCCAAAGGGAGGATACTTTGTATCTGTAGATTTATTAGATGGATGTGCAAAAGAAACAGTTCGTCTTGCAAAAGAGGCTGGGGTTATATTAACAGGAGCGGGAGCAACGTATCCTTATAAAAATGATCCAAAGGACAGTAATCTTCGAATTGCTCCAACATATCCAACAGAGGAAGAGCTACAACAGGCAATGAATCTATTTTGTGTTTGTGTGAAAAAGGCTGGAATTGCTAAATTGTTAGAAAATAAATAATAGGAAAAACAAAGATGTTTAGATCATGAAAGAGGTGGTCTAAACATTTTTAGTTTAGTTGAATAATAAATTAGATTTTTTCTTTTTTATTTTTTATGCTAAAATAATATTAGCATTAATTAATGAAGCAGAATATAAAGGAGTGATTTTATGAAATTTACAAAGATGCACGGCTGTGGCAATGACTATGTATACGTGAATTGTTTTGAAGAGAAGATAGATGATCCTAATAAAGTGGCAAAGATGGTGAGTGACCGTCATTTTGGAATTGGTTCTGATGGGATGATTTGCATACATCCTTCGGATAAAGGAGATTTTAGAATGGCTATGTACAATTCTGATGGATCCGAGGGAGCCATGTGTGGGAATGGAGTTCGTTGTATTGCAAAGTATGTATATGACTATGGATTGACAGATAAGACAACCATTACCATAGAGACAAAGGGTGGAATGAAAGAGTTAGATCTTACGGTGGAAGACGGAAAGGTCAGCTGGGTTAAAGTTGATATGGAGGCGCCAGTAATAAAAGCGGATCAGATTCCAGTAAGTTACAATGATCAGGATAAAGTTATTAATGAGCCAGTGATTGTAGATGGAAAAGAATATCATATTACATGTATCTCTATGGGAAATCCTCATGGAGTTGTATTTGTAGATTCTGTTGATGACATAGATATTGAAAAGATTGGACCAAAGTTTGAGCATCACCCTATGTTCCCTGACCGTGTAAATACTGAGTTTGTCGAAGTAATAGACGATAAAACGGTGAAGATGAGGGTGTGGGAGAGAGGAGCAGGGGAAACATTGGCTTGTGGAACTGGAGCATGTGCAACTGCCTATGCATCTTATTTAAATGGTAAAACAGGAAATAAAGTATTGGTTCATTTAATTGGAGGAGATCTTCAAATTGAATATGATAAGGAAAAGAATACAATCTTTATGACAGGACCTGCAACAACCGTATTTGATGGAGAAATTAATATCTAAGAATCATGACATTTATGAAGGAGATAAGATGAAGTTACAAACATTATTTGAACGTGTAGATTATAAAATTGTGAGTGGAAGCCTTGAAATACCAATGAGTACATTGGTATATGATTCAAGAAAAGTAGAACAAGACAGTGTGTTTGTGTGTATCAGTGGAGCAGCATTTGATGGACATAAATTTGTAAAGGAAGTTGTAAAGGCTGGAGCTAGAACCATTGTGGTTGAAAAGGATGTAGAGATTCCAGAGGGAGTAACAGTTGTAAAGGTTGAGAATACAAGAAAAGTGTTGGCAGAGTTATCTGCTGCTTATTTTGGATATCCAGCAGAACAACTTACAACCATTGGACTTACAGGAACCAAAGGAAAGACTACTATCACGTATATGATTCGCTCTGTTTTAGAACATGCAGGACAAAAAACAGGATTAATTGGAACCATTGAAACAATTATTGGAGATGAAGTCATTCCATCAGTGAATACAACACCAGAATCTTATGTGGTACAAGAGTCTTTCCGAAAGATGGTAGATGCAGGATGTAAGAATGTTGTAATGGAAGTTTCTTCTCAGGGACTTATGCTTCACCGTGTGAGTGGATTTACATTTGATTATGGTGTGTTTACAAACTTGGCAAAGGATCACATTGGAGAGAATGAGCACAAGGATATGGATGATTATATTCATTGTAAGAGTTTGTTGTTTCAACAGTGTAAGCAGGGAATTGTCAATGGAGATGATGCATATGTGGAGCGTATTTTACAAGGGCATACTTGTAGTGTTGAGACCTTTGGAGAAAAGGATACCAATGATGTGTATGCTGCAAATATTTCAAGAATTCAAGAACCAGGATATTTAGGAGTTTCTTATGATTTAAAGGGAAAACAAGAATACCAGGTGCATGTAGATATACCAGGAGATTTTACAGTGTATAATTCTCTTGCGGCTATTTCTCTATGTCGTCATATGGGAATTTCAAAAGATGATGTATTAACTGCATTAAATGTAATTCAAGTAAAAGGTCGTCTTGAGATTGTAAAGACACCAGGAGAGTATACATTAATGATAGATTATGCACATAATGCTATGAGTTTAGAAAGTCTTCTTACGACCATTCGTAAATACAATCCAAACAAGATTTATTGTTTATTTGGATGTGGAGGAAATCGTTCCAAAGATCGTCGATATGAGATGGGGGAAGTATCCTCTAAGTTGGCCGATTTGACAGTGGTAACTTCAGATAATCCAAGGAATGAAGAGCCAATGGATATTATTAATGATATTTTGATTGGTGTTCATAAATCAGATGGAGAATATGTGACCATACCAGATCGTAAAGAAGCAATTCAGTACTGTATGGAACATGCAGGAAAAGGAGATATTGTGATTCTTGCAGGAAAAGGACATGAAGATTATCAAGAAATAAAAGGTGTGAAACACCATATGGATGAAAGAGATTTGATTCAGGAAATTATAGAAGGAAGATAGAATAATAGATATAAGATGAATGCAGCTCTGACAAATTACGGTATAGTCATTCGTGGCTATGCCGTTTTTTGTCCCTTTGAACGCTTTTGTTTTAAATGTTCAATCGGCTATATAGAAGATTTTCTTTCTGTTTGCCATCCTTTTGGTTCAAGAACTCATTGTTTTAAATCGCGGTTTAGTTTTTTAATGGACTGGGTTGTAATAAAACTTCGGGGTCCATAAGTATTAAATTTATGATTGGCACTCCAAGATAGTCCTGGTCTGTACTGACAACAAACTTGGAAAGCTCAAAATCCTTCATAATCTTTTGTTCTAATGGATTTATGGTATAAATTATATTGTTGTTGTGTTATAATAAAATAGAAAATTGTAACGGAAAATAAGGAGGAGAAGGAAATGAAATTAAGAAGAGTAAATTGGGTGAACAAGGGCATAATATTACTTGTAATGATAGTAATGCTTGCTCTTGCTGGACATTATAGTATGACGCTGGTACATGCGTCAACTGAGTATGATAATAATGGATTTGCAGTAGATGGTGAAGGAAATCCACAATATGAGCCAGCAACATTAGATACAGATGGTTATTACGCCATTAGTAATGCAGGGCAATTATATTGGTTTGCAGAAAAGGTGAATAGTGGTGACAATACTATCAATGGGAAATTAACAGCCGATATTACGGTTAACAATGGGGATTTTTCCGTAGATGAAAACTTTGGACCATTGTTTAAGGGTGCGTCTTTGGATGATAGTACGGGTGTAAGAACGTGGACAACAATAGGAAAATACGATGTAGAAAAGGGTGGAGTTGTAAGTTTCAAAGGAATATTTGATGGGAAGAGCCACAAGGTAAGTGGATTGTATCACAATAATACGATGTCAATAGCAGATGCCTTTAAACCTGAGAATAATAAAGAACTCTATGATTACGGTTCCATGTTTACGTATAATTCAGGAACCGTAAAGAATCTTACTTTGGAAAACAGTTACTTTCGTACACCATATTATTGTGGTGGAATTGTAGGAGTAAATGGTGGAACAATTGAAAATTGCGTAAATAGTAGTTATTCAACGGCATTGATGTCTGGAGGTATTGCAGCATCAGGTAAAACTAATTCTAATATTAATAAATGTACTAATAATGGAGAAGTTAAAGGCAATGGTGTGTCAGGCGGAATTATGGCTGCAGTGCAAGGAGGAGGAAAGCTTGATATTATTGTAACGGTATCAAACAGTGTAAATACTGGAAAAGTTTATAAAGCGACAACATCCTATGGTGGAATTGTTGGGGATGGAACCTTGACTGCGACAGGAAATCACGAATATAAGATTGAGAGCTGTTATAATACATATGATATTGGGCAGAAAGATATAGAGATTTGTGGAAGAGTTGGAAGTGAAAAGATAAGTAATTGTTATTATGTATCAAAAGTGCAGGATCAAGAATCTATTACTGGTGTTATGGGAAAGACGAAAGAACAATTTTTAAGTGGGGCGGTAACGTACTTGTTGAATGGAAGCACAAGTGTGTCGACTGCTGAAAAACCATTGGTATGGTATCAAACCTTGGGAGATGAAGGGGATGATTTTCCATTATTAGACCAAACCCATAAAGTTGTGTATCAACAGGAAAAGGATGGAACTAATACGTACACAAATAGAAGTAATATTGGGAATGCATCCATCAGCGGTATAGTAAATAAAAATTACACAGGGAAAACACAGATTCAGGCACAGCTTGTTGTTAAACTAGGCAATAAAATATTAAAAAATGGAGTAGATTATACAACAACTTATAAAAACAATGTAAATATAGGTACAGCGACAGTTTCGATTACAGGTAAGGGTGCATATACAGGAACAGTTTTAAAGACATTCAGGATTACGGTAACGAAGGGAAAGTTCTATACTATTGGCTCTATGAAGTATAAAGTAACCAATGCAAGTATCACTGGAAAAGGAGCCGTGACACTTACAGGTACTACAAAAAACAAGTCAAAGATGACATCTTATAGTGTTCTATCAACTGTAAAGATTGGTAGAATAAACTTTAAAGTTACAGCAATTGGTGACAAGCTATTTAAAAACTGTAAGAAGCTTAAGAAAGTGACCATTGGATACAATGTAAAAACAATTGGAAAAGAAACATTTTATAATTGTAAGAAGCTGGGCAGTATTAAAATTAAATCTAAACAGTTAACTAAGGTAAATAAGAATGCAATTAAAAATATTTATAAAAAAGCAAAGATTAAAGTGCCTTCTAGCAAATATAAAAAATATAAGAAACTGTTTAGCAAAAGAACTGGTTTTAAGAAAAGTATGAAAATCAAGAAATAAGATGAAGAATACAAAGGTGGCAAAATTATATATTGCTTTAGAAGAATAAATATAAAAAGAAAGAGGGGTTGTAAAAACTCCCTTAATAGAAAAACAGCTGAAGTCTCACGACTTCAGCTGTTTTTTGGCATAATTTAAACCAAGAAGTATTAGGTTATCTAGGTGTAAAGCTAAAGAAACGAGAGGAATATGCAATTGGATATGTAATAGGATTACTACAGTACTACAAAAATGCAACAAATCTAAATGAGACCACATTTGTTTCTGGTTGTGGTCATAGAAAAGGTGTTCTACAAAAACAATATCGAGAATTACAATAACTATTTCTGTTGTAAAAAACAATGGAATGTAAAATACACTTTACACAAAATGTAAAGTATGCTATACTTTTTGTAGATAGAAGGGAGTGATTGTTTGGAAAATTGTGTCCAGAAGTTGAGAAAAGAACGGAAGATGACGCAAAGTGAACTAGCAGAGGCAGTGGAAGTTTCCAGACAGACCATTATTTCATTAGAGAATGGAAAGTACAATGCATCTTTAATGTTGGCACATAAGATAGCACAGTTTTTTGAAACATCAATCGAAGATATATTTTTATTTGAGAAGGAGGAATGAAGATGTTAATCAATCATTTATGGAATTCAAATGCGAAAACAGATGAGGAATACAAAGAAGTATTAAAGGGTAAAATAAAACTATATTATTTTTTAGCATGTTTAGGAGTGATAACTCTTTTGATTTCTTATATATGTTCTAATTATGTACAATTAAAGCAAAGAGACTTTTTAAGTGGAGTTTATGTTGGAATCGGAGTGGCTTTGGTTGTAATGGGCATCTTAAGAGTTGTCATGACAAAACGAATGCTCAAAGATGATAAGAAACTTCACGAGATTAGACTTAAGGTACAAGACGAGAGAACAAAAGCATTGTCACAAAAGGCAATGGCAACTGCAGGACTTATCATTCTTGTATTTGCATATATAGGAATGCTTGTTATGGGATTCTTTAACTTAGCAGTGTTCTGGACGTTCTGGATTATGGTAATGGGATATCTAGTTGTATACCTTTTCGTCCGCCAGTATTATAATCAAAAATATTAAAGACATATACCCTCTGTAATCTGCATATACTATATCGTTGATAGAATGTTAGAGCCAGGGGGTATTGTGACATATGAAAGAAATGAATGAATTTAATCTTTACCAGGATATGAAAACCCGAACAGATGGAGAGGTATATATAGGTGTAGTGGGACCGGTTCGAACAGGAAAAAGTACATTTATTAAGCGATTTATGGAGCTGCTTGTATTGCCCAACATAAAGGATGAGAATGAAAAAAAGCGTGCTATTGATGAATTGCCACAATCCTCAAGTGGGAAAACTATTATGACCACAGAACCTAAATTCGTTCCAAGTGAAGCGGTGAGTATCCAAGTGAAAGATGAGATTGAATTAAAGGTAAGACTCATTGACTGTGTTGGATATATGGTAGATGGAGCCATGGGGCATATTGAAGGCGGAGAGGAAAGGCTGGTGCAGACACCATGGTTTGATTATGAAATTCCTTTCCGTAAGGCAGCATCTATTGGTACAGATAAGGTTATTACAGAACATTCTTCCATTGGCATTGTGATTACCACAGATGGATCTTTTGGGGAACTAGATGCAAGTCAATATGAGGAACCAGAGAAAAAAACTGTAGAACAGTTGAAAGAATTAAAAAAACCGTTTGTGATTCTTCTAAATACAAGTCATCCTTTCTCAAAAGAGACGGAAGACTTAGCAAAGAAAAAAGAAGATCAATACCAAGTTAAGGTATTACCGGTGAACTGTGATCAAATGAAAAAACAGGATATTTACGAACTCTTAAAAAATATTCTTCTTGAATTTCCAATTACCTCTGTTGGGTTTTATTTGCCCAAATGGGTGGAAACCCTTCCAAGTCATCACGTAATCAAGGATTCTTTGATGGAGACCGTAAGTGAATTTATGAAAGAAAAAGATACCATGAAGGATATCTATGAAGAGAAGATATATGAGAATCCATATGTAAAACAGTGGAAATTAGAATCTGTTGCAATGGATTCTGGAGAGATTGATATACAACTACAAATGGATGATACATATTATTATGAATTTTTAAGCGAAACCATTGGTCTGCCAATTCATAATGAATATGAGTTTATTGGAGTTATGAAAGAACTTGCAGAAAAGAAAATTGAGTATGAAGAAGTTGGGGAAGCTCTAAAAGCTGTAAAACAAAGGGGCTATGGAGTTGTGACACCAACAAAGGAAGATATTACACTTGAACAGCCACAGATTATTAAACATGGAAATAAATATGGAGTGAAAGTAAGAGCAAGTGCACCTTCGATTCATATGATTCGTGCCAATATTTCAACAGAAATTGCACCCATTGTAGGGGAAGAATATCAAGCGAAAGATTTGATGAATTACATGAAGCAGGGAGAAGAAAGTGAAAAAGAAAGTATTTGGGATGTGAATATATTTGGAAAAACATTGGAACAACTGGTAGGAGATGGAATGCAGACCAAAGCCTTAAAAATGACAGATGAGAGTCAGCAAAAACTTCAGGACACTATGGAGAAAATTATCAATGAAAGTAATGGTGGTTTGGTCTGTATCATCATATGATGATCCACATTGACAAATTCCAGAAAAAAGAATATACTTTGAGAGGCAAAGTTTTGTTTTTCATGAAAGTTTACTTGGCTTTGCCCTTGAAAATATAGCAGATAATTGCTAAAGATAAATGAGGTTATTATGTCGATTAGAATATTAGGAACAGGGAGTTATCTTCCGGAAAAAAGAATTACAAATGATGATTTATCAAAGGTAATGGATACAAGTGATGAATGGATTTCTTCAAGAACGGGAATTAGGGCAAGACACATTTCAGTGAAGGATACCAGTTGTGATATGGCAGTGAAAGCAGCAAGAATTGCATTAGAAGAGAGCAAGGTTGCACCAGAAGAGTTAGATTATATCTTCTTAGCAACTGTTTCACCAGACTGTGCAACACCGAGTACAGCTTGCCTTGTACAAAGTGAATTAGGTGCAGTGAATGCAACTTGTATGGATATTAATGCAGCATGTTCAGGTTTTCTTTTTGGATTGAATACAGCCATGGCATATGCAAAGGCTAAGATGGCAAAGAAGATGCTTGTGATTGGAGTTGAAACATTATCCAAGTTAATGGACTGGAATGATAGAAGTACCTGTGTATTATTTGGGGATGGAGCAGGATGTGCAGTAGTAGAAGCAGATGAATCCAGAGATGTGATTGTAGATGTTGGTTCTGATGGATCCTTAGGTAAAGTTTTAATGTGTCAAGAACGACCATTGAAGAACTTTTTAGTGGACAATGATGAACCTATGTCTTACGTGAGTATGAATGGATCAGAAGTATTTCGCTTTGCAGTAAAGAAAGTGCCAAAGACAGTGCAGGCTGTGTTGGACCAAGGGCATATTGACAAGGATGATATTAAGTATTTTGTACTTCATCAGGCAAACCAGAGAATTATTGAATCTGTAGCAAGACGATTAAAGGTTGATTTAGACAAGTTTCCTATGAACCTAGATCAGTGTGGGAATACATCTGCAGCCAGCATCCCTATTTTATTAGATCAGATGAATAAACAGGGAATGTTAGAGCGAGGGGATAAGATTATTCTTTGTGGATTTGGTGGAGGATTGACATGGGGAGCCATTTATCTAGAGTGGTAATTACGATAAAAGATAAGATGTATGAAAAGTAGGTTTTGCCTACTTTTTTTAATGTGAAATATGATATAATGAGAATAAGAAGATGTTACAAGGAGGTGTTTGATATGGAATTACAGATGTGGAAGGAGATTCTTTGTCCCTATGATTTAGCGGTTGATGAATTGATTTTAAAATTCACACATATGAGAGAAGAATATCGAAAAGCCGGAAAGTATTCACCAATTGAACAGATAGACGGAAGAGTAAAAAGCATCTCAAGTATTTTAGATAAGATGCAGCGTAAAAAGATTAATATCAATGAAGTAGAAACAGAATTAGAAGATATCGCAGGGATTCGGATTACGTGTCAGTTTGTGGAAGATATTGAGCGTGTGGTAGCCATTATCAAGGACCGATCTGATATGGAAGTAAAAAGCATCAAAGACTATGTAACGACAGCAAAGGATAGTGGATATCGAAGTTACCATATGATTATATATTATACAGTGCATACTATTTATGGGGAACAGAAGATTCAGGCAGAGATTCAAGTAAGAACTCTTGCTATGAATTTTTGGGCGACGGTGGAACATTCTTTACAGTACAAATATAAAGAGAATATTCCAGAACATATTTCAGATAAATTGATGAATGCAGCAGATGCATTAGTTGTTTTAGATAATGAGATGTCTGCCGTAAGAGATGAGATTATGGATGCACAGAATTCATTTCGAAAGAAAGCCAATCTTGTATCTGAGATTCTCACAACGATGCAGAATTTATATAAGGTTGCCAATAAGCATGAGGTGATTAAGATTCAGGATGAATTCTATAAGATATATCAGCAGGGTAATTTAGAACAACTGATGCATTTTAATAAGCAGCTAGATATTATTGCAGAAGGATATCGCGCTCAAAGTTTATCTTAGATAGATGCCAAAACACAGAATTTAGGAGACATTATGGAATTACCAAGCGCATTTACTGCGAAGATGAAAGAATTACTTAGAGATGACTATGAGGCCTATGAAACTAGTTTTCATAAGCCTCATTATTATGGAATCAGGGTGAATACACATAAGATTTCAGTGGAAGATTTTCGGAAAATTTCACCATTTCAGATGGAAGAGGTACCTTGGTGTAACCAGGGATTTTATGTGGACAAGGAGTGTCAGCCAGCAAAACATCCTTATTACCATGCCGGCTTATATTATATTCAAGAACCAAGTGCTATGACACCAGGGGCTTTTCTGCCAGTGGAACAAGGAAATCGAATTCTTGACCTTTGTGCTGCACCGGGAGGAAAGTCAACTCAACTGGCATCAAGATTAGATGGAACTGGACTTTTGGTTTCTAATGATATTAGTGTGTCAAGGACGAGAGCATTAGTGAAGAATTTAGAATTGTTTGGAACCATGAATGGAATGGTAGTCAGTGAAAGTCCAGATAAGTTAGAGTGTTTATTTCCACAATTTTTTGACAAAATACTTGTGGATGCTCCTTGCTCTGGAGAAGGAATGTTTCGAAAGGGAAATAAGGAGATTCGGAGCTGGGAGGAACGAGGCATAGAGCCTTATGTTGCAATTCAAAAAGAGATTGTGATAAATGCAGTGCATATGTTAAAACCAGGGGGAATGCTTCTATATTCTACTTGCACATTTTCTCCAGAAGAAGATGAACAGATGATTGAATATTTAATGGAACAAGAAGATTTGAAGATTTTAGAATTACCTCAAGTAGAAGGTTTTGACCATGGCCATCCAGAGTGGACAAAGAGCAAGAATCCAGAACTTAAAAAGTGTGTCCGTTTGTGGCCTCATAAAATAAAAGGAGAAGGACATTTTGTGGCATTGCTTCAAAAAGGTGGAGCGAAGGATTTGTCCAATGATAAAGTTAATTTAAAAAAAATAGAATTAACTCAAGAGACAAAAGAATTTTTAAATCAGATTTCTGGGATTGATTTTAAACATGGATTATATGAAAATAAAGGAAAGCTATACAAAGTTTCTGAAGATATGCCAGAGGGAAAGGGTCTTAGAATGCTTCGACAAGGGCTTTATCTTGGAGAGATGAAAAAGAACCGATTTGAGCCAAGCCAGGCTCTTGCCATGGCATTGACCAAAGAGCAGTATTGTAATATCATTGATTTTTCACTTGAAGATGAAAGAGTGATTAAGTATTTAAAAGGAGAAACCTTGTCAGTGGAAACTAAGAACAGTGGAATGTATCTTGTATGTATTCAGGGGTTTCCTCTTGGATGGGGAAAGGTAAATAAAAACTCACTAAAAAATAAGTATGCACCAAGCTGGAGATGGTTATAATGGGACAAATGAGATTAGATAAATTCTTATGTGACCGTACAGGATGCACGAGAAAAGAAGCAAAACTATATATTAAAAATGGGCAGGTTCTTGTAGAAGATGAGAGAATGAAAAGACCGGAATATAAGATTGATGAGGAAAAAAGTTGTGTCTTTCTCAATGGAAAGAAAATACAAGGAGATACTCTTGTATATATAATGCTTCATAAACCAAAAGGGGTTGTTAGTGCCACTAAGGATAATAGAGATGAGACAGTGATTGAATTAGTTTCCCATATGACTCATAAGGACATTTTCCCAGTGGGCAGATTGGATAAGGATACCACAGGATTACTTTTATTGACCAATGACGGTGAGCTGAGTCATGAATTGTTATCGCCTAAAAAGCATGTGGATAAAGTGTATGAGGTTATTACATCAGGTGAAATTACAATAGAAGAACAAAGACAATTTGAGAAGGGATTAGATATTGGTGAGAAGAATCTTACCAAACCAGCAATTCTTGATATTTTGGAGTCAGCAGATACACAGTCTAAAGTTTTGGTTACTATACGAGAAGGTAAGTTTCATCAGATAAAACGAATGTTTCATAAAGTGGGAAGGGATGTGTTAGAATTAAAACGAATTTCAATGGGTCCCCTTTTATTAGATGATAATTTACAAGAAGGAGAAGCACGTTTTTTAACAAAAGAAGAGATTAAGCAGTTAAAGGAGTTAAATGTTAGAGAATAAAGAGGCAGTTATTTTTGATTTAGACGGTACATTGGTGGATTCTGTGTGGATTTGGAGTGTGGTTGACCATCGATTCCTTGGAGAATATGGAATTTCGGTGCCGGGAGATATTTCTGATGATTTAGAAGGTTGCAGTTTCCATGAAACAGCAATTTATTTTAAAAAGCGTTTTGAACTTGATTTATCTATTCAGGAAATCAAAGCAAAATGGAATCATATGGCCACAGAGATTTATACCAATGAAGTTCCCTTAAAAGATGGAGTGATAGAGTTCTTAGAAGAACTAAAAGGGAGAAATATGAAAATTGGTATTTCTACCAGTAATTCAAGAGAATTGGCTATGGCCACATTAAAAACACATAACATATCAGATTATTTTGATTATATTTGTACATCCAATGAAGTAAAAAAGGGAAAGCCAGCACCAGATGTTTATTTAAAAACGGCGGCAGAACTAAGCATTGAACCTAAGAGAACCCTTGTGTTTGAAGATATTCCATATGGTATTATGGCAGGAAACAGTGCGAACATGGAGACTTGTGCTGTATGGGATAAGTATTCAGAAGATGTTATCAATGAAAAAAAGGAGTTGGCAAATTACTATATTCAATCCTATTTTGATGTGTTAAATGGGACATACGAAAGGCTGTAAGGTGATGATATGCGCAAAAAAATAGCAATTGTAACAGGAGCTTCTTCTGGAATGGGAAGAGAATTTATAAAACAAATCACCATGAGATATTCATTTTTAGATGAAGTATGGGTTATTGCAAGAAGAATGGATCGGTTAGAGCAATTAGAAAGTAAGAGTTCTAAAATTAAGATTGTACCAATGGCAATGGATTTAAATGACATAAGCCAGTTTACAGAATTGGAAGATAAATTAAAAGAAGAGAATCCTAAGGTTTTCTTTTTAGTGAATAGTGCCGGATTTGGAAGCGTTGGATTGTTTGAGGATTTAGATGAAAAAGACGTAGGGGGCATGATTGATATTAATTGTAGAGCGTTGACTATGATGACGTACAAAGTGCTGCCATTTATGTCAAAAGGTGCTTATATCTATCAGTTTGCATCATCTGCAGCATTTGTTCCACAACCTAAGTTTGGAATTTATGCGGCAACAAAATCATTTGTATTAAGTTTTTCAAAATCACTTAATGTAGAATTAAAAGACCGTCATATTAAAGTAGTAGCTATTTGTCCAGGCCCAGTAAAAACAGAATTTTTTGATTTGGCATATGAAAAGACAAATATAAAAATGTATAAATTATTAGTTATGGCAAAACCAGAAAAGGTAGTAGAAAAGGTATTAAAGGATGGAGCCAATGGAAAAAGCGTATCTGTATATGGACTTCCAATGAAAATGGTTCAAATTCTGTGTAAGTTATTCCCTTGGGATTTTGCTATGAAATTTATCCGTTAGAGAGGGCAGTATGAAAGAAATCATTGTTTCAAATCAAGAGGCAGAGCAAAGATTTGATAAAATGCTTGGAAAGTATTTAAATCAGGCACCAAAAAGTTTTATCTACAAAATGCTTCGGAAGAAGAATATAAAATTAAATGGGAAAAAGGCCACTGGAAATGAAAAGCTTGTTATGGGAGATCAAATTAACATTTATCTTTCTGATGATACAGTTGCTAAATTCCGAAAAGAAGTGACAGTGGCAAAACAAAAAGTATCCTTAGATGTAATCTATCAGGATCAAAATGTTATGTTTATCAATAAGCCATATGGAATGCTTTCTCAAAAATCAAAGCCAGAAGATATTTCTATCAATGATGAGATTCTCCCTTATTGCATGGAACATGGGATTTTGACCCAGAAAGATATTCAGATGATGAAGCCGTCTATCTGTAATCGCCTAGATCGAAATACAACAGGAATTATCATTGCAGGAATTTCTTTAGAAGGACTTCAGACGATGTCGCACATGTTAAAAGAGCGAACCATAGATAAATATTACCTTACAATTGTAAAAGGTGTGATAACAAAAAGGGAACAGATTTCTGGATATTTGGTGAAGAATCATAAAACCAATAAAGTCACAGTATCTTCACAGGCAAAGGATGGAGCAGATCCAATTGAGACGTCATATGAACCAAAAATGAATAACGGTGAATATACGCTACTTCGTGTAAAATTAATCACAGGAAAGACACATCAGATTCGTGCTCATTTAGCCAGCCAGGGACATTCTATTGTTGGAGACAGCAAATATGGAGATGAAGAGATCAATAGGAAAATGAAACAATTGTTTTCCTTAAAACATCAATTATTACATTGTGAGGAATTAGTTTTTCCAGGGGAAATGAAACGTTTGAAGGAATTAGAGGGAAGGCATATCAAAGCAAGAGTTCCTGAGAATTTTCAAAAGATAATTGACATATTATTTTAATTGCAGGAGGCTACAATGGGAACATGGAATTTAAAAGGGTTAAGGGGATCGGTTTTAGAAGAATTAGTGAACCATACCAATGATATATACAGGGAACAAAGGCTTGCACTTGTTCAGAAAATTCCTACTTCAATAAAACCTGTTAAATTTGATAAGAAAACAAGACAGATTTCTCTTGCATATTTTGATCAGAAAAGTACGGTGGATTATATAGGTGTGGTACAGGGAGTTCCAATATGTTTTGATGCGAAAGAATGTGGGAAAGATACTTTTCCGCTGAACAATATCCACGAGCATCAAATGAAGTTTATGAAAGAATTTGAAGAGCAGGGAGGTATTAGTTTCTTTTTGATTTATTATACTCATCGCCAAGTGTGTTATTTTATGACCTATAAAGAAGCTAATGTTTACTGGATGAGAAGAAATGAAGGTGGAATCAAGCATTTTAAATATGAGGAACTTGATTTGGGCCGTTTTGTACCAATGAAAAGGGGAATGGTGCTTCATTATCTTGAAACTCTAAAAAAAGTAATGGAAAATGGCCAGTCTTGAAGAAAGTTGACTTAAAGATAGATTTTTTGTATAATAATAAACCGAACGTCTGTAAGTAAATACATAAAAGGAAGAATAGATTATGATAAGAAGCATGACTGGATTTGGACGAAGCGAAGTGTCCAATGAATTGAATCAAACAATTGTTGTGGAAGTGAAGTCAGTGAATCACAGATACTGTGATGTTACACTAAAGAATCCTAGAAAGTTCACAATGTTTGAACCAAAGATTCGCAATTTATTTAAAGAATATGCCAATCGTGGAAAGGTGGATTTGGCAATCTCATATGAAGATATGTCAGAGAATACTGTAAAGTTACATTACAATAGAGAAATGGCGAAAGAGTATATGGATGCTTTTAAAGCCATGGAGGAAGACTTTGGTGTTTCTGCGTTGGTAACTGCAAGAGAATTGTCTCAGTGTTCTGAAGTATTAACCCTTCAAGAACAATCTATGGATGAAGATAGATGGTGGGGGTTAATTGAACAGGCAGTCAAAGAAGCAGGAAAGCAGTTTGTTTCATCGAGAGAAGTGGAAGGTGAAAGGTTAAGAGAAGACTTAATTCAAAAGCTTCACCAGATGAAGGAAGATGTTGCATTTGTTGAGAGTCGTTCTCCACAAATTGTAGAAGAATATCGCTTGAAATTAGAAGAGAAAGTGAAGGATTTACTTGAAACAGCTGGGATTGATGAGAATCGAATTGCAGCAGAAGTGACTCTTTATGCCGATAAGATTTCTGTGGATGAGGAGATTGTGCGTTTGCAAAGTCATATTGCTGAGATGGAGAATATCTTAAATCAGGACGACAGTGTGGGACGTAAACTTGATTTTATGGCACAAGAGATGAATCGAGAAGCTAACACAATTCTTTCTAAGAGTAATGATGTGGAATTGTCCAATCATGCAATTGAATTAAAGACAAATGTAGAAAAGATTAGAGAACAAGTTCAGAATATTGAGTAAGGAGATATTTTAGATGAAAAAAGGATCTTTATTGATTTTATCCGGGTTCTCTGGGGTTGGAAAAGGAACTGTTGCAAAGCAGTTAGTAGAGAGGTATGGATACAGCTTATCTGTTTCAGCAACAACGAGAAAGCCAAGAGAAGGCGAAGTAGACGGAAAAGATTATTTCTTTAAGTCTGTAGATGAATTTAAGAATCTCATTGATTACAATGGGTTTATAGAGTATGCTAGATATGTGGAGAATTATTACGGGACTCCACGTAAGTTTGTAGAGGATGAATTAAAGCTTGGACACAATGTTATCTTAGAGATAGAAGTTCAAGGAGCATTTCGTATTAGAGAACAGTATCCAGATGCACTGCTTGTATTTATTACGGCACCAAGTGCACAGGAGATTAAGAATCGTCTTCTTGGACGAGGAACTGAAACGGAAGAAGTGATTCAAAAGAGACTCAATCGTGCGTTAGAAGAATCCGCAGATATGGATCAATATGATTATATCATTGTGAATGATGATTTAGATCAATGTGTGGATGATGTGAATGCAGTCGTTGTAGCACAAGGATGTTTAAAGGACAATAATGTAGATTTGATACAAGAAACCATAGAAGGTCTAAAGGTATTATAGAAGGAGGATTTATTATGTTACACCCATCATATTCAGAATTAATGGAAGTTGTAAACGGAGATGACGAGGACAAGAATATTATTTCAAGTCGTTACTCTATTGTAATTGCAAGTTCAAAGCGTGCAAGACAATTAATTGCAGGAGACGTACCTATGGTAGAGGAGCCAGAGAACCGTAAACCGTTGTCTATTGCTGTAGATGAACTACAAAGCCAGATGGTTAAGATTCTAGATGAAACATTAGAACCAAGCGAACAATAAGAATAAAATGAACGGGTTCCTAGTAGTATGGGGGAACCCTTATTTTTTAAGGAGATTATTTAGGATGGATATATTATTAATTATAAAAACGGTTTTATTAGGAATTATCGAGGGGATTACAGAATGGCTGCCAATTAGCAGTACTGGACATTTAATCCTAGCAGATGAGTTTATTAGACTTAACATGTCAGATGCATTTATGGAGATGTTTGATGTTGTTATTCAACTAGGAGCTATTATGGCAGTTGTTGTCTTGTATTTTCATAAATTGAACCCATTTTCTCCTAGAAAATCAACTTTGGAAAAGAAAGATACAATGATTTTATGGGTAAAGGTTATTATTGCAGTATTTCCAGCGGCAGTGATTGGGCTGCTATTTGACGACTGGATGCATGATAAGTTCTACAATCCAATTGTAGTTGCTGCCACTTTGATAATTTATGGAGTTTTATATATTGTGATCGAGAATCACAATGAAAGAAATCATGTACGTGGAATGAACCGATTGTCAGGGCTTACATACCAGATGGCCTTAGTTATTGGAGTGTTCCAAGTATTGTCATTAATTCCTGGAACTTCAAGATCAGGAGCAACAATTCTTGGAGGAATTTTAATTGGATGCTCTAGAACAGTTGCTGCGGAATTCTCATTTTTCTTGGGGATTCCAGTGATGTTTGGTGCAAGTTTACTAAAGATTGTAAAGTTTGGATTTCATTTTACAGGAACAGAACTTACGGTACTCCTTGTGGGAATGATTGTATCTTTTGTGGTATCAGTTTTGGCAATTAAATTCTTACTACAATACATTAAAAATCATGACTTCAAGGCATTTGGAGTATACCGGATTGTTCTTGGTGTTTTAGTAGTTGCGTATTTCTTCATACTTAGATAAAGGAGTTTTTAATGGATAAACAGGCATTGTTTCAAGAATTAGGAGAATTGATTCAGATTGCTAAAACCAACGGCGATCAGATTTCAAAAAAAGAAATTATATCCTATTTTGAAGAGTTAGAATTAAATGATGAGATAATCACAACCTTGTGTGATTATTTTCTAGAAGCTGGAATCAAGGTGATTGGTTATGAAAAGCAAGAAGAGGAAACAAAGGAAATAACGCCAGAAGATATTGGAGTCATTGCTTTTTATGAAGATGAACTACGCCAGATGGATTCTGTGAGTGAAGAGGAGAAGGAACAACTTTTTCAAAGATTTTCAAAGGGAGAAGATGTAAGAGAAGAATTAATTGAAAGCATGCTTTCTGATGTTGTTGGATTTGCAAAAGAATATCAGGGGCAGGGAGTTATGTTTGGGGATTTGATTCAGGAAGGGAACATTGGACTCCTAGAAGCTTTGATGGATATAAAAGGCGATAATAAGGACGTAAAAGCGAAGGTATATCATCAAATCAGGCAAGCAATGGAGGAGATGATTATGCAGCAGAAAGGCTCCAATGCGGTAGGGGATGCTATGGCAAAGAAAGCCAATCGATTAGATGAAGCTGCAACATATCTTGCAAAGAAATTTGAGAGAGAGGCATCAGCACAAGAACTAGCAGATTATCTATCAATGGATGTAGAAGAAGTAAAAGACATTATGAAGTTATCTTTGGATGCGATTTCTGTTATGAATACGGAGATTACACCTGCCAAATAGGGGAGGGACTGTATGAACATTCGAGAAAGCCAGGAAAAAAGAGAAGAGGAACTGCTTAGCAAGTTTGCTACATTAAGTTCTAATACAAAAGGAAGAGAAAAGCCCGAGGTGGAGTGTGAGATTCGAACTTGTTTTCAACGAGATCGAGATCGCATTCTCCACTGTAAGGCTTTTCGCCGTTTAAAAGACAAAACCCAGGTCTTTTTATCGCCAAGAGGAGATCATTATCGTACAAGAATGACCCATACATTGGAGGTTGCACAGAATGCAAGGACAGTGGCTAGAGCCTTAGATTTAAATGAGCTTTTGACAGAAGCAATTGCTCTTGGACATGATTTAGGGCATACACCTTTTGGTCATTCAGGAGAAGGTGTATTAAATAAAATTACTCCAGGAGGATTTGAACATGCACTCCAGAGTATTCGTGTCGTAGAGTGTCTGGAAAAGGAAGGAGCAGGATTAAATCTAACATGGGAAGTAAGGGATGGAATGAAAAATCATTCAACAAAACGAATGCCTGCAACCTTAGAGGGAAAAGTAGTTCGTCTTGCAGACAAGATTGCATATATTAGCCATGATATTGATGATTCCATTCGTGGGAATGTATTGACAGAAGAAGATATTCCAAAGGAAATTCGAAACACCTTAGGAAATAGTGTAAGAGAGCGGATGAATACCATGATTCTTGATATGGTGGAGCATAGTCAGCATACAGATGACATTGTAATGTCAAAAGAAATACATGGAGCTATGTTTGATCTTCGCAGATTCTTATTTCGCCATGTGTATGAGGATCCAGATACAAAGAAAGAAGAAAAGAAAGTGCATCATATTATTGAACCCTTGTATGATTATTTTTTAAATCATTTAGATCGGCTTCCAGGCTACAGTCAGCAACAAATGAAGGAAGGAAGTAGTAAACATGTGGCAGTATGTGATTATATAGCAGGAATGACAGATCATTTTGCAGTGGAAACATACAAAGAAATATTTATTCCAAAATTTTGGATCTAAATTTAAAGGTTTTTTAAAAAATATGTAGAATAATATATATAGAAGAGCAAAAGAAAGGGGAAATATAAGTGCTATATAGTGATGACATCATAGAAGAAGTACGAAGTCGCAATGATATTGTGGATTTGATTTCCACTTATGTATCTCTAAAGAAGAAGGGAAGTTCGTATTTTGGATTATGTCCTTTTCATAATGAAAAATCACCATCATTTTCGGTAAGCCGAGACAAGCAGATGTATTACTGTTTTGGATGTGGAGCTGGAGGCAATGTATTTACATTTGTCATGGAATATGAAAATTTTACATTTCCAGAAGCAATCCGCTACCTGGCAGAACGTGCAGGAATGGTTTTGCCGGAAGAGGAGATGGATGAAGAGGCCAAGAAGAGAGCAGATGCAAGATCTACCCTTAAGGATTTGAATAAGATTGCAGCCAATTATTTTTATGTATTGTTACATAGCAGTCGGGGTGAGATTGGATTAAAGTATCTTAAAGACCGTGGGATTACCATGGAAACCATGAAAAGGTTTGCATTGGGATACTCGGATATTTACAATGATGATTTATACAAATATTTAAAGAGTAAAGGGTATTCAGATGATGATTTGAAGGAATCAGCACTGGTCAATATTGATGAGGCAAGAGGTGGAAGTGATAAGTTTTGGAATCGTGTTATGTTTCCAATTCAGGATGTGAATAACCGAGTCATAGGATTTGGTGGACGAGTTATGGGAGATGGGAATCCTAAGTATTTAAACTCAAAAGAAACCAAGTTGTTTGATAAGAGCAGGAATCTGTATGGACTTAATTTTGCGAGAACCAGCAGAGAGCGTTATATTATTTTGTGCGAAGGGTATATGGATGTAATTACCATGCATCAGGCAGGATTTACCAATACAGTGGCGGCTCTTGGTACTGCATTTACACAGGGACATGCCTCACTTTTGAAGCGGTATACCGATGAAGTTATATTGTCTTTTGACAGTGATGGAGCAGGACAAAAGGCAATTCTTAGAGCTATTCCAATACTAAAGGATGCGGGACTTACAGTTCGGGTTTTAGACTTGAAACCACACAAAGATCCTGATGAATTTATTAAGGAACTAGGAGCCGAAGAATTGAAGGAACGGCTCTCAAAAGCCATAGGAAGTTTTATGTTTCAAGTAATGACAATATCTAAAGAATACAATCAGGAAGACCCAGAAGAGAGAACTAAGTTTCAAAGGGAAGCAGCGAAGCTTCTTGCGAATATAGAAGAGCCTTTAGAGCGAAACAATTATATCGAGGCTGTCTCAAGAGAATATTATATTGCATTTGAAGAATTAAAGGACTTAGTAGAGTATTATGGGACAAGTGGATATGTTGCCAAGAATACGAAACAGCAGGTAGAAACCCCCAAGATGAGAAGTGAACAAAAAGAAGAAAAGAAGCTGCAGCCCCAAAAGTTATTGCTTACATGGCTGGTAAATGAACCAATTTTATTTAAGAAATTAGAACATATTATTGGACCAGATGACTTTATAGAACCCATATATCATGGAGTTGCAATGCTGTTGTTTTCTCAATATGAAGAGAATGGACAAGTAATTCCGGCTAGAATTATTAATCAGTATACAGATATGGAAGACCAGAAAACAATAGCTTCATTGTTTAATACAACACTTGAATTTATACCAGAGGCGGAGGATCAGGAGAAAGCACTTACAGATATTGTTCGGAAGGTAAAGGCAGACAGTATTGAATACCAGATGAATGCATCCAATGATATCATAAAATGGCAGTCACTAATCAAGGAAAAAGGTAATCTCTCTAAATTGCATATTTCAATTTAGGATGGTTAGAATAAGAATGAGAGGAAAGATAGTTATGGCAGAAAATACAATGATGGAATTCACAGAAAAGCTAGAGGGACTTGTAGAATTAGGGAAGCAGAATAAAAATGTTCTAGAATATGAACAAATTGAAACTTACTATAAAGATATGAAACTGACTCCAGATATGATGGACGCTATCTTTAATTATCTTGAGGAAAAGAATGTTGATGTTTTGCAAATCACAGAGGATGACGAAACAGAAGATGATATTGATGAAGAAGTAATTGAAGCTAAGAAGGAAACGGAAACTGAAATTATTGTGCCAGAGGGTGTAAGTGTTGAAGATCCTGTTCGTATGTATTTAAAGGAGATTGGTAAGGTACCTCTTTTAAGTGCTCAAGAAGAAATTGATTTAGCAAAGAGAATGGAAGATGGAGACGAGCTTGCAAAGCAAAAGCTTGCAGAGGCAAATCTACGTCTTGTTGTTAGTATTGCTAAGAGATATGTGGGACGTGGGATGTTATTCCTTGACTTAATTCAAGAGGGAAATCTAGGTCTGATTAAAGCTGTTGAGAAGTTTGATTACCGTAAGGGGTATAAGTTTAGTACTTATGCAACGTGGTGGATTCGTCAGGCAATTACACGTGCCATTGCAGACCAGGCAAGAACTATCCGTATTCCAGTCCATATGGTAGAGACCATTAATAAGTTAATTCGTGTATCTAGACAACTTCTTCAAGAATTAGGAAGAGAGCCACTTCCAGAAGAGATTGCAGAAAAAATGGATATTTCAGTAGAGAGAGTCCGTGAAATTTTAAAGATTTCACAAGAGCCAGTTTCCTTGGAAACACCAATTGGAGAAGAAGAAGATAGCCACTTAGGCGACTTTATTCAAGATGACAATGTCCCAGTTCCAGCAGATGCTGCTGCATTTACTTTGCTTAAGGAACAATTAAGCGAAGTCTTAGATACTTTGACGGAAAGAGAACAAAAGGTACTTCGTCTTCGTTTTGGCCTTGATGACAGCAGAGCCAGAACATTAGAAGAAGTAGGAAAAGAATTCAATGTAACTCGTGAACGTATTCGTCAGATTGAAGCAAAGGCGTTACGGAAATTACGTCATCCAAGTCGCAGCCGTAAACTGAAAGATTATTTAGACTAATTGGGGTATATATGGAATTATCAAAAAGATTATATGCAATTGCTTCCTTTGTTTCCAGAGGCAATACACTTGCAGATATTGGTACAGATCATGGATATATTCCCATTTATCTTGTAAAACATGAGATTTGTCCCAAGGCATTTGCTATGGATGTAAACCAGGGTCCCCTAGATAAGGCAATTACCAATGTGAGAGCAGAAGGTTTAGAACAACAGATTATGTGTATCAAATCCAATGGATTAGAGTATTTGCCAGAAAATCAAGTGGATACCATTGTGATTGCAGGCATGGGCGGAGATTTGATGGAACAGATTTTGGTTCTTGGAGAGGGAAAATTAAAAGATATTCAAGAACTTGTGCTGTCTCCTCAGTCACATCCAGAAAAGGTAAGACAATTTCTCCATAATCATGGATTTATGATTCAAGCAGAATCCATGTTAAAGGAAGATGGAAAGTTTTATTTGATTTTACATGCAACAAGGGGCATAGAACATTTTCAAGAAGAATATCTTTACTTGTACGGGAAAAAGCTTTTAGAAGCAAAAGACGAGACAATGGGTGAATATTTAGAGTTGGAATTGAAAAGTGTAGAAAAGATATTAGAATCCTTTTCGTCTATGAACTTACCATCTGTTGAAACGCGAAGAATACAGTTAACAGAGAAAAAAAAGAATATTATGGAGGCATTGACATATTATGAAGTGTAGTGAAGTTATACAGTGCTTGGAAGAAAGAACACCACATAGTTTTGCCATGGACTGGGATAATGTTGGACTATTAGTTGGAAGATTGGAAAGTGAAATACATAAAATTCTAGTAACTTTAGATGTTACCAAGGAAGCAGTCACTATGGCAGTAGATCAGGGTGTGGATATGATTGTAAGTCATCATCCCATTTTGTTTTCTCCCATAAAATCAGTGACAGATCAGGATTTTCTTGGGAATAAAGTAGTTACATTAATAGAACATGGGATTTCTTGTTTTGCAATGCACACCAACTATGATGTGTGTCAAATGGCAGATTTAGCAGATCAATATTTTCAGCTGACAGATACAATACCATTGGAAGTAACTTATGATATCAATGGAGAACAAAAAGGAATCGGAAGTGTTGCACATTTGGCAGCACCAATTTCACTATCTACCTGTGCACAAAAAGTGAAAGATGCTTTTGGATTAAAAGAGGTACTTTTATTTGGAAAAGAGGAGCAGATGGTGGAAAGGATTGCTGTGTCTCCTGGTTCTGGAAGACATATGATAGAAGAAGCGTTAAAAGCACATGCAGACGTATTAATTACAGGGGATATAGGACACCATGAAGGACTAGATGCATTAGATATGGGAATGAGCGTTATCGAGGCAGGACACCATGGATTGGAACAAATATTTATTTCAGACGTGGCAGACTATCTAAAAAAGCACTGTAAGAACTGTGAGATTATATCCTTGAATCCTGGAATTCCATATCAGGTATATTAGACATAGAAAGGGGATGATTTCATGTTGACAATAACAATTGGAGAAAAAACAATTCAGGTAAAAAAGGGAACACCATTGGAGACACTGGCAAAGGAATACCAAAAACCAGAAGAACCAATTATTTTATTAGGATACGTGAATCAGAAGTTAAGAGAGTTATCTTATGAATTAAAAGAAGACAGCACCATAAAATTTGTGACCAACGAATTACAGTCTGGATATATGACATACAAGCGTACAACAATCTTTATTTTGTTAAAGGCATGTGAAGATGTCCTAGGAGAAGATGCAGTCAATAAAATGTATATTAATTATTCCATTGGAAATAGTTCTTTTTGTGAATTTCGTTCCATTCAAATAAATGATGAAATTGTTTCTCAAATTGATGATCGTATGCGTCAGTTGATAGAAAATGATTTGCCGATTAATAAAATGAATTGGAGTACACAGGAAGTAAGGGATTATTTTGCAAAAAACCATATGGAAGACAAAGAAAGATTGTTCCAATACCGAAAAGCCTCCAATGCGAATCTTTATGAACTTGACGGATATTATAACTATTTTTATGGATATATGGTGCCGAGCACAGGGTATATTAAACATTTTCTACTCAATGAATATGAAAATGGGATGATTCTTCAAATTCCAAGACGAAATTCTTATTCAGAAATCACAAAATTCACGCCTCAGCCCAAATTGTTTAGTGTGATGCAGCGTTCTAGAAAATGGTGCAAGGCTATGAAAGTAGAAACAGTAGGGGATTTAAATGATGCAATTGTAAATGAAGAAATTGGAAATTTGATTTTAGTGCAAGAAGCATTGCAGGAGAGAGTGCTTTCTGATGTTTCAGATCGAATCATTAAAGAAGGAAAGAAGTTTGTATTAATTTCAGGACCTTCATCTTCAGGAAAAACAACATTTTCTCACCGTCTGTCAATTCAACTTCAGACCCATGGAATGACACCACATCCAATTTCTCTGGATGATTATTTCTTGGATCGGGAACTTTCTCCCAAAGAGGCAGATGGCAGTTATAATTTTGAATCTATTTATTCATTAAATTTAAAACAATTTAATGAAGATATGAGCCGACTGTTAAAAGGAGAAACCGTTCAATTGCCTACTTATAATTTTATCACTGGGAAGAGCGAGTATAAAGGAAATTATAAAACAATAGGAGAACAAGATATTCTTGTGATTGAGGGGATTCATGGATTGAATTCAAAGTTGTCGTCTCAAGTGGAAGAAGATAGTAAATTCAAAATCTATGTAAGTGCATTAAGTCAGATTAATATGGATCAGCATAATAGAATTCCATCTTCAGATGGTCGTTTAATTCGAAGAATTGTGAGAGATTCTATGCATCGAGGAACCAATGCTAGAGATACAATTCGGCGATGGGATTCTGTGCGGCAAGGGGAAGAAGAGAATATATTTCCTTACCAAGAAGAGGCAGATATTATGTTTAACTCAGCCCAGGTTTATGAATTAGCTGTATTAAAACAATATGCAGAACCATTGCTTTTTGCAGTAAGCCCAGAATGTGAAGAGTATCAAGAGGCAAAAAGGTTATTAAAGTTTTTTGATTATTTCTTAAATGTTAGAAGTGGTGATATTCCACAGACATCACTTTTAAGAGAATTTATTGGTGGAAGTTGCTTTGAAACTTAATTTATGATATTATAAGGATTCATGTTAGCTGGATAAATGATCGCGCTGCGCTTGTCGCAGTGAGGAAAGTCCGGGCTTCACAGGGCAGGATGCCAGATAACGTCTGGTAGGGGTGACCCTCAGGCTAGTGCAACAGAGATAAACCGCCAGCTTTTGCTGGTAAGGGTGGAAAGGTGAGGTAAGAGCTCACCGCTTGGCTGGTAACAGGCAAGGCAGATGTAAACCCCATTCGAAGCAAGACCAAGGTAAAGCGACAAATCGGCCCGATTTGCTTTCGGTAGGTCGCTAGAGCTTGTTGGCGACAGCAAGTCGAGATAGATGATCATTCACGACAGAACCCGGCTTATCGTTTGGCTAACATGATTTATAATCAATATAAGAAGACAGTGAACACATTGTATACAGCATATATGATGTGTTTTGTTAATATGTACCCCTTTCATATTGAATTGAGATAGCATATGAATAATATTGTAAATGCACTAAAGTAATAGAATGAAAGAAGTGAAAAAAGGAGAAAAAAATGAATCAAATCACATTATATAATGGAATCGATATTCCTCAAATTGGTCTTGGAGTATATCAAGCACCAGTGGGGAGCGGTACTGTTAATGCGGTAAAGTGGGCCATAGAAGCTGGGTATCGCCATATTGACACTGCAAAAGTGTATGGCAATGAAGAGGATGTAGGAACAGGGATTTTGGAGAGTGGAGTGCCAAGAGAAGATATATTTTTGACAACAAAGCTATGGAATGATGATATTCGTGAAGGACGCACCAGGGAAGCTTTTGAAAAAAGCCTAGAAGCGCTGCAGACAGATTATGTAGATTTATATTTAATTCACTGGCCAGTAGATGGATTTGAAATGGCGTGGCTCATAATGGAAGAACTATATCAAGAAGGAAAGATAAGAGCCATTGGATTGAGCAATTTCCATGAAGAGCACTTGAATCGATTAAAGAAAATCGCTTCAGTGATGCCTGCGGTAAATCAGATAGAATCACATCCATATATGAACAATCAATCATTAATTGAATTTAATCATTCTCTGGGAATAGAGGTTGAGGCATGGCGTCCCCTTGGAGGAACCGGTGGCAATCTTTTAGAAGATGTAGAATTAAATCAGATTGCAAAAAAGTATGGAAAAAGTGTGGCACAGATTGTTTTGCGTTGGGATGTTCAAAGAGGTCTAATTGTACTGCCAAAGTCAATACATAAAGATCGAATTGCATCCAATATAGATGTTTTCGACTTTTGTCTGGATGCAGAGGATATGAAACGAATCAATCAATTAAACCGAAATGTTCGACTTGGTCCTGATCCAGATAACTTTACATTTTAGAATCGTAAGAAAAGTACTGTGGCATAAATTCTTCTAGTATGGCATATACTCTTATAAAGGAGTGTGCGTCATTGAAGAAAAAAATTAAAATTATAACCATTTCTTGTATGATCGGTGTGTGCAGCATTGGTCAAAGTGTTCTTGCAAAAGATCAGATGTTCTTAGCATTAGAATCTAGACAGGACGTAGATGTTATCATACAAAAAAAGGTAGAAGAAGAGAACAGACGTTACTACAAAAATACAAAGATAATACAGAAGCTGAATATACAAAAGAAAATTGAAGAGAAAAATTATGCCGAGGCATTAAATAGAGAAATTAGTACAAGAGAAACCGCTGTCTTGACTCGAATTGTGGAAGCGGAAGCTACAGATAAAGACATGAAAAGCAAAATCTTAGTAGCGAATGTTATATTAAACAGGGTTCGCTCCAAAGAATTTCCCAATACGATAGAGGGAGTTGTATTTCAACGAACCCAGGGAAAAGTGCAGTTCTCGCCCACGGCAGATGGACGGTATGATTCTGTTACCATTACCAAAAGCAGTACGGAAAGTGTGCGAAGGGCACTACGAGGCGAAGATTACTCGGAAGGGGCCCTTTATTTTGTTGAAAAGACAATTGCCAATCCAAGAAATGTATCTTGGTTTGAATCTTCCTTGCATCATTTATTTACCTATCAGGGACACTCATTTTATAAATAAGATGAGTGTTTTTTGTTGACATTTTTTTTGTTATGTTAGAATGTTAGGAAGCTAACAATCAGGAAGCTAACAAAGGAGGTGACATATGCGTCAGAAGAAAGAGATTGGATTTATATTTAGAGATATGTCAAATCTAATAAAGCGTGATTTAGATCGACGTATGGGATGTGATAAGGAGTGTCATAATCGTACAGGTGGACAAGGTTTTATGATTGGATATATATATGAACATAGTAAGGATGGGGCTGTATTTCAAAGGGATATTGAGAAGGCATTTCATATACGAAGATCCTCGGTAACTGGAGCTTTAAAGCTTTTAGAGAAGAATGGTTATATTAAAAGAGAAGCTGTAAAAGAGGATGCACGGCTCAAGAAGATTATATTAACTGAAAAAGCAGTGCAGCGACATGAAAGGATTTCTGCGATTATTGATGAATTTGAATCAGATGTAATCAAAGGAATCAGTCAGGATGATTTAGACGCATTTTACCGCGTTGTGAATCAAGTGAAGAACAATATTGGAAACTAGAACTAAGAAACCAGAAAGGAACTATCATGTTAAAGACGTTAAGCAGAGAAATAAAAGAATTTAAAAAAGACTCTTTATTGTCTCCGTTTTTTGTAATTTTAGAGGTTATCATGGAATTAATTATTCCATTAATGATGGCATCAATTATAGACGATGGAGTAAATAGTGGGAATATGAAACATGTTTGGGTAATGGGAGCTGCAATGATAGTGATTGCCATGTTATCTCTTACTTTTGGTGTGTTGTCAGGAAAGTATGCAGCCAGAGCGTCAACTGGATTTGCAAGAAATTTAAGAAAGAAGATGTTTGAAAATATCCAGACATTTTCATTTTCAAATATCGATAAATATTCTACGGCGGGACTAATTACAAGGACTACGACAGATGTTACCAATGTACAGAATGCATATCAGATGATAATTCGTATGTGTGCAAGAGCACCTTTTATGCTAGTGATTGCAGTAGGAATGACTTTTTCCATTAATGCAAAACTTGCATGGATTTTTGTTGGGGCGGTTGTTTTTTTAGGAATTATTCTAGGGATTATTGTAACAAGAGCATTTCCCGCATTTTCAAAGGTATTTAAAAAATATGATGCATTAAATGCAAGTGTTCAAGAGAATATTAATGCAGAACGTGTAGTAAAGGCATATGTTCGTGAGGATTATGAAATTGAAAAGTTTAATGAGTCAAATAACAATCTTTATAAGTTATTTATTAAGGCGGAAAAATTAGTTGTTTTAAACATGCCTATCATGCAGTTTGTAATGTATGCAAGTATTTTGTTGTTGTCTTGGTTAGGTGCTCAGATGATTGTTTCAGGTGAATTAAAGACTGGGGAATTAATGAGCTTGTTTACATATGTATTGAATATACTGATGAGTTTAATGATGATTTCCATGGCATTTGTTATGATTTCCATGTCAAAAGCATCTGCAGACCGTATCGCAGAAGTCATTAATGATAAAGCCACAATTGTAAATCCAGATCATCCGGTGATGGAAGTAAAAGATGGTTCTATTGAGTTTAATGACGTAAACTTTGCTTATGAAAAAGGAAAGAATAATTATGTTTTAAATGATATAAATTTAAAGATTAAGGCAGGGGAGACCATTGGAATTATTGGTGGTACTGGAAGTGCCAAGTCTTCTTTGGTACAGCTGATTCCAAGATTATATGATGCTACCATTGGAGAAGTGAAAGTTGGTGGAATTGATGTCAAAGAATATGATCTTGAAACCCTTCGTAATGAGGTTGCTATGGTACTTCAAAAGAATGTGTTGTTTTCAGGAACTATAAATGAAAACATCCGCTGGGGAGATCAGGATGCGTCAGATGAAGAAGTGAGACGTGTGTGTAAACTTGCTCAGGCCGATGAATTCATTCAAACATTCCCAGATAAATATAATACATATATTGAACAGGGGGGAAGCAATGTATCTGGAGGTCAAAAACAGAGACTTTGTATTGCAAGAGCATTATTGAAAAAGCCTAAAATTCTTATTTTAGATGATTCTACCAGTGCAGTAGATACAAAGACAGATGCTTTGATTCGTGAAGCGTTTACAAATGAAATTCCAGACACAACAAAGATTATCATCGCACAGAGAATTAATTCCATTGAAGATGCAGATAAGATTATTGTATTGGACGAAGGAAGAATTGAAGCCATGGGAACAAATGAAGAATTATTAGAGACAAGTGAAATTTACCGTGAGGTATATGAATCGCAAATAAAGGGGGAAGCTGATGATGAATAAGAAGAAAAAAGTTCAAAATCCTGGTGCAATTATCAAACGTCTCCTTGGATTTGTATTAAAAGAATATAAATTTCATTGCCTTATTGTATTAGTTTTAATCGTGTTAAGTGCTCTTGCCAATGTAGTGGGAACCATGTTCATGAAGAGCTTAATAGATACTTACATTGTGCCAATGACACATGCAAAGAGTCCAGATTTTGGACCATTAATGAAGGCATTACTTCGCATGGCGGCTGTATATGCGGCGGGAACACTTGCAACTTGGGGATATAATCGTATTATGATTCATGTATCTCAGGGAAGTTTAAGAGATATTCGTACCAGCCTATTTACTCATATGGAAAGATTACCAATCCGATATTTTGATACCCATGCCCATGGGGACATTATGAGTATTTATACCAACGATACAGATACCCTTCGACAAATGATATCACAAAGTTTACCACAGACAGTATCGGCGGTTATTACTGTTGTCAGTGTGTTTGTTTCCATGTTGATTTTAAATATACCATTAACCATTGTCACTTTAATTATGATTGGAATCATGGTATATGTAACAGGTAAAATTGCAGGTCAGAGTGGAAAGTACTTTATATCACAGCAGCAACAGCTTGGATCTGTCAATGGATTTATTGAGGAAATAATGGAAGGACAGAGAGTTGTCAAAGTATTCTGTCACGAAGATGCATCTATGGAAGAGTTTAATAAGCGAAATGATGCATTGTTTGAAAGTGCAGACAACGCCAATAAATTTGCCAATATTCTAATGCCTATTTTAGGGAATCTAGGGAATTTGACCTATGTAGTAACAACTATATTTGGTGCAGTTCTTGCTATTTTTGGCATTGGTGGATTTACCCTTGGAGGATTGGCTTCTTTCTTACAATTTAGCAAGTCATTTAACCAGCCAATTGCACAGGTATCTCAGCAGATGAACTTTATTATTATGGCACTTGCAGGTGCAGAGAGAGTTTTTAAACTGTTAGATGAAGAACCAGAAACTGATGATGGATATGTAGAACTTGTCAATGCAAAAGCAGACGAACATGGACAGATTACAGAGACCAAAGAAAGAACACAGCATTGGGCATGGAAACATTACCATAAGGAAGATGGAACAACTACCTACCGATTATTAGAGGGGGATGTTGTGTTTGATCATGTAGATTTTGGATATGAAGATGATAAAATTGTATTACATGATATTGAGTTGTTTGCAAAGCCAGGAGAGAAGATTGCTTTTGTTGGAGCTACTGGTGCAGGGAAAACAACAATTACTAACTTAATTAACCGTTTCTATGATATCCAAGATGGAAAAATCCGTTATGATGGAATTAATATTAACAAGATTAAAAAGCCTGATTTACGACGTTCTTTAGGAATTGTACTTCAAGATACACATTTATTTACGGGAACAGTAAAGGAGAATATTCGTTTTGGTAAATTAGATGCAACAGATGAAGAAATCATTGCAGCGGCAAAATTATCCAATGCACATACTTTTATTAAACATTTGCCAGATGGATATGACACTGTGTTAACAGGAGATGGAAATAACTTGTCACAGGGACAGCGTCAGCTTCTATCTATTGCAAGAGCAGCAGTTGCCAATCCACCGGTATTAATCTTAGATGAGGCAACATCAAGTATTGATACACGAACAGAAAAAGTAGTGCAAGAAGGTATGGATCGTTTGATGGATGGAAGAACTGTATTTGTAATTGCCCATCGATTATCGACGATTAAGAATTCAGATGTTATTATGGTGTTAGATAAAGGACGTATTATTGAGCGTGGAAATCATGATTCTTTATTAATAAAGAGGGGTATTTACTATCAATTATATACAGGAGCTTTAGAACAGGATTAATGACGTTATGAAAAAGAACGGAAATTGTATGATATTACTACAGTTTCTGTTCTTTTTGTTATATTGATTTTAGTAGAATTTAAGAAAATACAAGAAAAGTTCATAAATAGAATGTTGCAATTTTAAATGGATAGAGGTATAATAAGCACACAATTAGCACTCGACAGCATCGAGTGCTAACAAAAAAGGAGTTGAGAATATGATTACAATACCAATTTATGATATGACATTACTTCCAGATGTAACTTTTTATTTTAAGAAAGATGCTTTTGAAACATGGAATCGTAGTGCTTCGTTAACAAGAGGAGAAGAGATTCTTTTTTTAATGCTGAAAGAGGAAAAAGCTCCAAATGAAGTAACAGTAGATGACTTCTATCCAATTGGAGTCTCTGCAAAGGTTGAGAATATAGATGGTGAGGGGAATGTTCAAATTCGTACATTAGAAAGAATCGATGTGTCAGACATTGAGGTAACATCAGATGGTGTCACTGCAGAGGGATCTATAAGGTTAGAAGTGAATGATCTTATAGTAGAAGAAGCTAAGGAAAGATTTGAAAAAGTGCGTTCCAAATATTTAAAGTTTGTTCAGGGATTTCAGTGGGGTGTATGGGCAAGAAGTATGATTCTTCATTGGAAGAATATGAACGAGATTGTGTGTGCAACTTCAGGATATTTAAGTCTTAGCTGGGAAGAAAAATACGCAATTATGAAAACCGATTCTAAGAAGGAACGCTATGAGTTAATTGAGCGTGCTATCTATGAATTTATGGAGTTTACAAGGATATCAGAAGAGGCAGAAACAGCACAGAAGGAAGACAACGAGCAGATATACAGAGAGGCAGCTTTAAAGAAACAGATTGATATTCTACAAAAAGAGTTAGATGATATGCATCCGGAAAATATTTCAGATGTTAAGCGGTTTGAACACAAGATTAAAGAATCTGGGATGAATAACGATGCAGAAAATGAAGCAAATAAAGTTCTAAATCGAATGAAACAAGAGGGAAAAGATGGTCACGAGTATGGAATGCTTTATGATTATCTTGACTTTGTGACAAGTCTTTCATGGAAGAAAGAAGAAGTAAGCAACATTGATTTGAAAGAAGTAGAGCGTGTTCTAGATGAAGACCATTATGGACTAAAGAAAGTGAAGGAACGTATTGTTCAGCAAATGGCAGTGATGGCCCTTAAGAAGATGCAGTCAGGATCTATTCTTTTGTTTGTGGGTCCTCCGGGAACAGGAAAAACAAGTATTGGACAGAGTATTGCACGGGCACTTCAAAGAGAATATGTGCGAATTAGTCTTGGAGGAGTTCGAGATGAGTCTGAGATTCGTGGACATCGTAGAACTTATGTAGGGGCTATGCCAGGAAGAATTATGGAGGGTATGAAGAGAAGCAAAGTATCCAATCCAGTGATGGTATTAGACGAAGTAGATAAATTAGTAAGAGATTATGGTGGAGATCCAGCCAGTGCACTTCTCGAAGTGCTAGATCCAGAACAAAATCATACTTTTACAGATCACTATATGAATGTTCCATATGATTTGTCTAATGTATTATTTGTATGTACTGCAAATTCAACAGATACGATTCCAGAACCTTTATTAAACCGTATGGAAGTAATTGAATTTCCAGGCTATACAGCCATTGAAAAGTTTCACATTGCCAGAAAGTATTTATTACCAAAAGCAATGGAAAGTGTTGGAATAAAGGCAAAGAACTTAAAAGTAACAGATGCAGCCATTGAAAAAATGATTGAAGAATATACAATGGAATCTGGGGTTAGAAGTTTGAAAAAACAAATGGATACCTTGTGTAGATATGCAGCGGTAAAGCTTGTAAAAGGAGAACAAAAGAGTCTAACTGTCAGTGATAAAAGATTAGTTGATTATTTAGGACGTCAGCGACTACATCATGAACAAAAGCTTTTAGAAAGCGAACCGGGAATTGTAACAGGACTTGCGTGGACAAGAGCTGGTGGTGAGATTTTATTTATTGAAACAAAGATGATGAGTGGCAGTGGAAAAGTTGTGATTACAGGACAGCTTGGAGATGTGATGAAAGAATCTGCACAAATTGCGTTAAGTCTTGTAAAATCCTTTTATCCAGAAGAAGCAAAGCAGTTAGAAAAGAAAGATATACATATTCATGTGCCATCTGGAGCAGTTCCAAAGGATGGACCTTCAGCAGGAATTACATTAGTAACCGCTCTTGCTTCGTTGCTTACTGGAAAATCCGTTAGTACCGAATATGCTATGACGGGAGAAGTATCTTTAAGAGGTGGAGTTATGCCCATTGGAGGGCTTCCTGAAAAGTTAATGGCAGCACAGCGTGCTGGAATTACAAAGGTATTGATTCCATATGACAATGTGGAAGATTTAGAAGACGTGGCAAGTGAAATCAAAGAGAAACTTGATATTATTCCAGTGAAGAAAGCAGAAGAAGTATTAAAACGTCTTTTAAAATAATTAATTAAATGAGTTGACATTCAAATTAAAAAGTATTATTATAACAACATAATTATAAACCGCTGAGAAAGAGTAGTAGATAAGATACGGATGATTTTTAGAGAACTGTAGATGGTGAGATTACGGTATGATTCCCTTATTGAATGGACTTTCGAGGGTAGTCTTGAAGTTTTAAGTATGGACTGCCGGGAACCCCAACCCGTTATCCTTTGGGCATATATGATAGTATATGGTAGAGTGGACTAAGTTTTTAGTCAATTTGAGTGGTACCGCGGATATTTCGCCTCAAGCAAAATGAATTTTTTTGCTTGAGGTTTTTTATTATATAAAATCTTTGTGGAATTTATATAATAAAAAATAACTATTAAACATTCAAAAAAGGAGAAATAAGATGAGAAAGATGAAAAAGTTATTAGCAGTAGGATTAAGTGTAGTATTAGCAGGGGCAATGTTGACAGGATGTGGAAGCAAGAAGGAGTCTTCTAGCAAGACTTATAAGATTGGTATTTTGCAGTTTGCAGAGCATTCTTCTTTGGATAATTGTAGAAAAGGGTTTTTACAAGGGTTAGAAGAAGAAGGAATTAAGGAAGGTGACAACCTAAAAGTAACTTATAAGAATTCACAGGCAGACACAGCAACAGATAATCAAATTGCATCAAATTATGCATCTAAGAATTTTGATATGATTTGTGCCATTGCAACACCAAGTGCTCAAAGTGCTTACAATGCAGTATCAGATTCTGATACACCAGTTATTTACACAGCAATTACATCACCAAAACTTGCAGGATTTGTAAATGACAAAGGAGAAAATGTTGGAAATATCACTGGAACATCTGATTTGGTATTGGCAGAAAAGCAATTAAAACTAATTCGAAAGATGATGCCAAAAGCAAAGAATATTGGAATTATGTACAGTACAAGCGAAGTTAATTCAAAAGCCGGAATCGAAGCTTATGAAAAATCAGCCAAGAAATACGGATTTAAAATTGTAACACAGGGAGTAAGTGCAGCAGCAGATATTCCTATGGCAGCAGATAGTTTAGTGAAAAAGGTTGATTGTATTACAAATTTAACGGATAATACAATAGTGAGCAATCTTCAAACTGTTCTTGAAAAAGCAAACAAAGCAAAAGTACCAGTATTTGGTTCTGAGATTGAACAAGTTAAAATCGGATGTATTGGATGTGTAGGAATTGATTTTGTAAAACTTGGAAAACAGACAGGAAAGATGGCAGCAAAAGTTTTAAAGGGTGAAAAAGAAGCAAAAGATATTAAGTTTGAAACATTTAACGATGGAGATGTTTATGTGAACCAAAAAGTTGCTGATAATCTAGGAGTTAAAGTACCTAACGATGTAACAAAATCAGCAAAAGATACATTTACAAAGATTGAAGCAAGCAAATAGGAGACATTATGGAACAATTAATCATTGGCGTTTTTGAACAGGGATTTATTTATGCGATTATGGCGCTGGGAGTTTATATTACATACAAGATTTTAGATTTTCCTGATTTATCAGTGGATGGATCTTTTCCCTTAGGAGCAGCGGTAACCGCTGTACTCTTAATGAAGGGAATGAATCCAATTCTTACTTTAATATTATCAACCCTTTGTGGTGCATTTGCAGGAATGATTACAGGAATTATCCATGTAAAGTTTAAAGTTAGAGACTTACTATCTGGAATCATTATGATGACTGCTTTATATAGTATTAATCTTCGGATTGTGGGAGGAATTGCCAATGTCCCCTTGTTTAATTACAAAACACTATTTAACAATGATTTCGTCAATGGAATCTTTGGAGGCGGACTTTCGGATTATAAAACAGTAATTATTATTTTTGTTGTTATGTTAATTGCCAAAGTTTTATTAGATTTTTATTTAAAAACAAAATCAGGGTATTTATTAAGAGCCGTTGGTGACAACGAGACGATTGTAACATCTTTGGCAAAAGATAGTGGGTTTGTGAAGATTGTTGGATTATCCATTTCCAACGGATTGGTGGCTTTAGCTGGAAGTGTTATGTGCCAGCAGCAAAGATTTTTTGAAGTATCTATGGGAACAGGAACCATTGTCATTGGACTTGCCAGTGTTATTATTGGAACTAATATCTTCAAAGGTAGCTTTTTAAAAGCAACCACTGCAGTTGTCATTGGCTCTGTTGCATATAAGGCATGTGTTGCCATTGCCATTGACCTTGGAATGAATGCCAACGATTTAAAATTAATTACAGCAGTATTATTCCTAGTTATTTTAATTCTTAGTATGGATCGTAAGAAGAAGGTGAAATCATGATTAGATTAGAACATGTAGATAAATATTACAATATAGGAACTGTAAATGAAGTTTGTCTTTTCGATGATTTTAACTTAGAGGTAAATGATGGAGATTTTATTTCTGTAGTAGGGAGTAATGGTTCTGGTAAGACCTCCATGTTAAACTTGATTTGCGGAAGTCTAGGATTAGAAGGCGGAAAGATTATTCTAAATGGCTCGGATATTACGAGTCAAAAGGAATTTGTTCGTCAAAGAAAGATTGGAAGAGTTTATCAAAATCCAGCAATGGGAACTTGTCCCAATATGACAATCTTGGAAAATATGTCTCTTGCAGATAATAAAGGTAAGTCTTTTGGTCTTGGATTTGGTACAAATAAAAAACGAATCAATTATTATAAAGAGTTATTAAGCCAGTTAGGACTAGGGCTTGAGAATATGATGGGTTCTAAAGTAGGATCATTGTCTGGCGGACAAAGGCAGGCTATGGCACTATTGATGACAACTATGACACCAATAGAGTTTCTCATATTAGATGAACATACAGCGGCATTAGATCCAAAAACGGCAGATTTAATTATGGAATTGACAAATAAGATTGTTAAGGAAAAGAATCTTACTGCAATTATGGTAACTCATAATCTTCGCTATGCAGTAGACTATGGAAATCGTTTGTTAATGATGCATCAAGGAAATGTTGTGATTGATAAAGCGGGAGATGAAAAACAGCAATTAAAGATAGATGATATTCTAGATCAATTTAATGAAATAAGTATTGAAGTGGGAAATTAAATAAAAAGGAAGCGCAGCTAAAGGGAGTGCAACTTAGGGATTTGAGAAAATCAAGTTTTTAAGGACGCCTCCCCAAACGGTGCAAAGAGAATAGCAACCACGCAAGAGTAGAAATGCTCATGTGTGGTTGCTTTCTTTTTGTAAATAGATTTATATTAAGATTGAAAAATTCACTTTTGCGTGATATACTTTAAACATATCTGCTAACAGGATTAATGGAGGTGTGATATGGCAGTCAGTTATAAAAAACTGTTTCATTTATTGATAGAAAAAGATATGACAAATGCCCAGTTGATGCAGGAGGCAGGGTTCTCTGCCAACATCATCACACGGCTAAAACGCAATGGATATATCTCCCTTGACAGTGTGGAGAGTATTTGCCGTGTGCTGCACTGTGGCGTAGATGATATTTTGGAATTTATTCCAGACGAAGACGGAGGAAAAGAAAATGGTTGATACTAAAAAGGAACAAGAGCGTGATGAACTCCATCGTGCAATCTGGGCAATAGCGGATGAACTGCGTGGTGCAGTAGACGGATGGGATTTTAAGAACTATGTCCTCGGCACAATGTTTTATCGCTATATTTCCGAGAACCTGTGCAGCTACATCAATGACGGTGAAATCAAAGCCGGAAATACCGATTTTGATTTTGCAACAATGCCAGATGACGAAGCCGAAGAAGCACGGGACGGTCTGGTGGAAGAAAAAGGCTTTTTCATATTGCCAAGTGAACTGTTCTGCAACGTCAGAGCAAAGGCTGCAAACGATGAAAATTTGAATGAGACACTGGAAAGCGTATTCCGTCATATAGAGGAATCTGCGAAAGGCAGCGAGGCAGAAAGCGACTTTGCCGGACTGTTTGATGATTATGACGTCAACAGCAATAAGCTGGGGTCTACGGTTGCCAAGCGCAATGAGAAACTGGTCAAGCTGTTAAATGGCGTGGGTGAAATGAACCTCGGTGCTGTGAAAGACCACACCTTTGATGCTTTTGGCGATGCCTACGAATACCTTATGTCCATGTATGCCTCTAATGCAGGTAAATCCGGCGGTGAGTTCTATACGCCTGCCGATGTATCGGAACTGCTGACAAGGCTTGGTACAGTAGGAAAAACTGAAATCAATAAGGTATATGACCCTGCGTGTGGGTCCGGAAGTCTATTGCTCAAGGCTGAAAAAGTTCTTGGTAAGGATGCCATCCGCAATGGATTCTATGGACAGGAAATCAATATCACCACTTACAACCTGTGCAGAATCAATATGTTCCTGCACGATGTGGGGTTTGATAAATTCAATGTGGCTTGTGAGGATACGCTTATCAGCCCACAGCATTGGGATGATGAACCGTTTGAACTTATCGTGTCTAATCCTCCCTACTCTATCAAATGGGCGGGTGACGAAAATCCACTGCTCATCAATGACCCTCGCTTTTCTCCCGCAGGGGTTCTGGCACCTAAGAGCAAGGCAGATATGGCATTTATTATGCACAGTCTTTCATGGCTGGCATCCAATGGTACTGCTGCTATCGTATGCTTTCCGGGTATTATGTATCGTGGCGGTGCGGAACAGAAAATCCGTAAATATCTGGTAGACAATAACTATGTAGATTGCATCATTCAGTTACCAAGCAATCTATTCTTCGGTACATCCATTGCCACTTGCATTATGGTAATGAAGAAGAATAAGAACGACAACAAGACCTTGTTTATTGATGCGTCTAACGAGTGCATCAAGGTCACAAACAACAATAAACTAACACCTGAAAATATTGACCGAATTGTAGATGTGTTCTCAAAGCGTGAAGAAGTGGCACACTTCTCCCACGTTGCTGATTATGATGAAATTACAGGGGCAGATTACAATCTTTCCGTTTCTACTTATGTTGAGGCAGAGGATACCCGTGAAAAGATTGATATTGTAAAGCTGAATGCAGAAATCGAAGAAATCGTCATGCGTGAGAATGAACTGCGTGAGGCTATCCGAAACATCATCGAAGAAATCGAGGTGGGCGTATGAGCAAGTTAGAGGAATTGATTGCAGAGTTATGCCCGGATGGGGTCGAATACAAGAAACTCAGTGAAATCCTTACAATTAAAAACGGCAGCGATTATAAAAGCTTTGGCATAGGAGATATTCCCGTTTATGGCTCCGGTGGAGTTATGACGTATATTGATAGGGCTGCATATGATAAGCCTTCGGTATTAATACCAAGAAAGGGCTCTATCGACAAGTTATACTATGTAGACACTCCATTCTGGAATGTTGATACAATTTTTTACACTGTGATTAATTTGGATTATGCGCTACCACGATATGTTTATCATTGTCTATTACGAGAACATTTGGAGCAATATAATACGGCTGGTGGTGTACCGAGTTTAACGCAAAAGGTATTGAACAAAATCAAAATTCCTGTACCACCATTGGGGGTGCAGAGTGAAATTGTCCGTATACTGGACAATTTCACGGAGCTTACAGCGGAGCTTACAGCGGAGCTTACAGCGGAGCTTACAGCGAGGAAAAAACAGTATGAATACTACAGAACTCGACTGTTAGTGCCTCAAAATGCAGAGTTGAAGTGGTGCAGATTAGGTGAAATAGCCGATATAGGAACAGGTAGTAGCAATACAAATGAGGGACTGGAAGAAGGTCTTTATCCGTTCTATGTTCGGTCACAGGAAGTCAGACGAAAAAATGAATATGAGTTTGATGAAACTGCAATCATTACAGCCGGAGATGGTGTAGGTGTTGGGAAGGTTCTCCATTATGTTGAGGGAAAGTATGCACTACACCAAAGAGCGTACCGTATCCACATTACAGATGAAAATGTAATTCCAAAATATTTTTATCACTATATGAAAGGCACTTTTTTGGAATACATCGGCAAGGCAGCGGTGAACTCTTCTGTTACATCTATAAGAAGAAAAATGCTTGATGATTACCCAGTACCTGTTCCGTCCGTGGAAATTCAAAATAGAATCATCAATGTTTTAGATAACTTTGAATCAATCTGCTCCGACCTAAACATCGGTCTGCCAGCAGAGATCGAAGCACGGAAAAAACAATATGAATTTTATCGCGATGCCCTATTGACATTCGCTGAAACGGGCAGCATAATCGCACAGACAGACAGACAGACAGACAGACAGACAGACAGACAGACAGACAGACAGACAGACAGACAGACGATTATAATTCGTTAATTCGCCTTTGTCAATATGTATTTGGATATGTTCGCATTGAATTAGGGGACATCGGAAAAGTATCTATGTGCAAACGCATTATGAAAGCAGAAACAAGCACAAACGGAGAAGTTCCGTTCTTCAAAATCGGAACTTTTGGTGGTGAACCCAATGCATACATCTCAAAGGAAACCTATGAAAAGTATAAATCTATGTATTCATACCCAAATAAGGGAGATGTTCTTATTTCTGCTGCTGGTACTATTGGGCGAACTGTGATTTATGATGGTGAGCCTGCATATTATCAAGATTCAAACATTGTGTGGATTGCAAACGATGAGAGAATCGTACTGAATAAGTACCTTTTTTACTGCTACCAACTTCAACCGTGGGTAGTCTCCACAGGTGGTACAATTGCAAGATTATATAATGATAATATCAGTAAAGCCAAAATCTATGTGCCCTCCATCGAAAAGCAGTTACAGATTATAGAAACACTCGACCGTTTCGATACCCTCTGCAATGATATTTCCACAGGTTTACCTGCTGAAATCGCAGCAAGACAAAAGCAATATGAATACTATCGTGACAGATTACTGTCATTCAAGGAACTATAAAAGAGAAAGAAGGTGAGATCACCGTGCCTTATTTTAACATTGTCGCACAGACAACAGAAAATACCGTAGTTACAGAATATGAGCCTGTGAAGGCACGTTCGGACAGCTACCAGAGTGAGGCTGCTCTGGAGCAAGAATTTATTCGTCTGCTCTGTGAGCAGGGCTATGAATATCTGCAAATTCATACAGAGAAGGATTTAATCCGCAACCTCCGCAATCGTTTGGAGACACTGAACCACTATCAGTTCTCCGATACAGAGTGGCAACAGTTTTTTGCGGATTCTGTTGCGAACCCCAACGAGCATATCGTGGAAAAGACCCGCAAGATACAGGAGGACTTTGTCCAAGTACTGAAACGGGATGATGGCTCTACGAAGAACATCACACTCATGGATAAGAAAAATATCCATAATAACAGTTTGCAGGTCATCAACCAGTATGTGCTTGGTAAAGAGGACGGTGCAAAATACGATAATCGTTACGATGTGACGGTACTGGTCAACGGTCTACCCTTGGTGCATATTGAACTGAAGCGCAGAGGAGTCCCTATCCGAGAGGCATTCAATCAGATAAATCGCTATCAGCGTGATTCCTTTTGGGCAGGCTGTGGGCTGTTTGAATATGTGCAGATTTTCGTTATCTCCAATGGAACAAATACGAAATACTACTCCAACAGCACTCGCTTTAATGCCATAAAGGATGCTGCCTCCGGCAAGACGAAAAAAGGAAAAACAAGCAACAGCTTTGAATTTACCTGCTTTTGGGCAGATGCTAATAACCGTGTTATCACGGATTTGATTGACTTCACAAAGACTTTCTTTGCAAAGCATTCTTTGCTGAATGTGCTGACCAAGTATTGTATTTTTACATCAGAAAATATGCTTATGGTTATGCGCCCGTACCAGATCACGGCAACCGAGCGCATCTTGAATCGTATTGAGATTGCCAACAACTATAAAAAATACGGCAGCGTGGCAGGTGGCGGATACATCTGGCACACAACAGGATCCGGCAAAACGCTCACCTCTTTCAAGACGGCACGTCTGGCATCACAGCTGCCTTATATTGATAAGGTGCTGTTTGTGGTTGACCGTAAGGATTTGGACTACCAGACCATGAAGGAGTATGACCGCTTTGAAAAAGGTGCTGCCAACAGCAATACTTCTACTGCAGTTCTTAAAAAGCAGTTGGAAAATCCGAATGCCCATATTATCATTACTACCATTCAAAAGCTGGCGTCCTTCATCAAAAAATACAGCGAACATGAAGTGTATGGGAAACACGTTGTCATCATTTTTGACGAATGCCACCGTAGCCAGTTTGGTGATATGCATACCGCTATTATAAAGAATTTCAAGAACTACCATCTGTTTGGTTTTACAGGGACACCAATATTCGCAGCCAACTCTGGTGCATCCAAGAACCCGGAGTTCTTTACAACGGGACAGACCTTTGGTGACCAGTTACATACCTATACCATTGTGGATGCCATCAACGATAAAAATGTTCTGCCTTTCCGTGTGGACTATATTAAAACGATGGATACGGACGAAGAAATTACCGATGAAATGGTATGGGACATCAATCGTGAAAAAGCAATGATGGCGCCTAAGCGTGTTGAATTGGTGACACGGTATATTTTGGAACATTTCGACCAAAAAACCTACCGTGGGGATAAGACATATATTTTCAATACTCTCACGAATATTGAAGAAGTGGCATCCGCCGAGCGTGGCACAGTAGAAGAAATCAAGCAGCAACAACGTCTTAGCGGATTTAATTCTATTTTTGCTGTGGCATCTGTGCCAATGGCAAAACTATATTATCAAGAATTTCAGAAGCAGATGGCAGCAGACCCAACCAAGAAACTGCGTGTTGCAACGATTTTCAGCTACGGAGCAAATGAGGAAGAAGCTGACGGTATTCTGGATGAGGAGAACTCCGAGGACACTTCTGCCCTCGACCAGAACTCCCGTGATTTTCTGGAATCTGCTATCCGTGATTATAATGGAATGTTCCATACAACTTATGATACTTCCAGCGATAAGTTCCAGAACTACTACAAGGATGTATCCCTACGCATGAAAAACAAGGAACTGGACTTGCTCATTGTAGTTAATATGTTCCTTACTGGTTTTGATGCCACTACCATGAACACGCTGTGGGTGGATAAGAACCTGAAGATGCATGGTCTGATACAGGCTTTTTCCCGTACCAACCGTATCCTTAATTCTATCAAGACTTTCGGCAACATTGTTTGTTTCCGCAACCTGCAAAAGCGTGTAGACAGTGCCATATCACTGTTTGGTGACAAGAACGCTGGCGGCATTGTGCTGTTGAACAGCTTTAAGGATTACTACTATGGTTATGAGTCCGTAGACGGAAAGCCAATGCCCGGCTATGTGGATATGATGGAGGAATTGAACGAGAAGTTCCCTCTGGAAGAACCACAGATTATTGGCGAGCAGAATCAGAAGGATTTTATTTCTTTGTTTGGTGCAATCCTGCGTATGCGCAACTTGCTCGTATCCTTTGATGAATTTAAAGGGAACGAACTTATTACCGAACGTGACTTACAGGACTACCTTGGCAGATACCAAGACCTGCGTGATGAATGGAAACGCAGACGTGAAGCCGGAGAAAGCACAGATATCACAGATGATATTGTGTTTGAGGTGGAACTGATCAAGCAGATAGAAATCAACATTGATTATATTCTGATGCTTGTAAAGAAATATCACGATACCCATTGTGAGGATAAAGAAGTTCTGATTACCATCAATAAAGCCATTGATGCCAGCCCGGAACTACGCAGCAAGAAACAGTTGATTGAAACCTTTATCGCAGGGGTTAACGATGCAGATGACATTATGAGTGAGTGGCACGATTATGTGGTAAAGCAGCGTGAAGCTGAATTGCAGACCATAATTACAGAGGAAAAGTTAAAGCCGGAGGACACCCGTAAATTCTTGGAGAACGCTTTCCGTGATGGCGAAATCAAAACAGCTGGAACAGACATCGATAAAATCATGCCCCCTGTCTCTCGCTTTGGCGGTGGTGGCAGAGCCAAGAAAAAGCAAGGTGTCATTGATAAACTGAAGACATTCTTTGAGAAGTATTTTGGTATCGGTGGCTCGGCAACCTTTACTGAGCCGGAACACCCAGCGACCATGTATGAACTGCATCCACAGGACAACCTGTCTATGGTGGCAGAACCGAAGACACCATATGGTAGTGATGAACACAAATAAGTGATGAGTACGACCACGCAGAAGGACAATGTTCCCTGCGTGGTTTTCTTTTGTCACATGGGGGTGGTCAAATCTCCAGAACCTTATCTGCCAAAGACCGACGCCCCCTCAAACGTGAATTTTCGCAGAATTAAACAGGGGGGATACCCTGATATATAGAAATGGCTGAAAACACCTTGTATTTACAGTGCTTTCAGCCATTTTCTTTTGCGTATTTGTCCGCATTATTGTATAAAAACAGGTCGGATTCTTAGGTAAAACGCTTATTTTGTGACCGCTTTAATATTAACCGCACACACAAAACTGTCATCGTCTGCCATCACTCCCTGCTGAATGCAGCGGTTCTTCTCTTCCTTATAAAGAGCGAGCAAGGACTTTCTTGCAAAGCTGTCCATCCGGGCAAAGTCAGAACAGAACTGCTGCAGTGTGCTGTTTAGCCAGTCTGCATCCTGTTCCTTATCCATTGCAAGGCTTGTTTCTGCCATGCCGTTGATATCTGCTTCTGTAGCATCTTGCATTGGAGTAGCATCGTCTGACTGTGCAATCAGATAGTCCATGCGTACATGAAACAATTCGCACATGGTATCGAGCATCTCAAAGCTGGGTCTGCGACTGCCGATTTCCCATGCAGATACCGTCCCCTTTGCTACTTTCAGTTCTTCCGCAAGTGTTCCCTGCGTGAATCCATTCTTTTTTCTGATTTCTTTAATTCTTTCACCAATCGTCATAGCTTGTCACCTCGTTATATATTTTCGCATATCGTTGTATCTCGTTTGCTTCTGTTCTAATAGTATCACTCAATGTTGCACTTGTCAATACACTTTGATGTACTTTTTACAATTTATTCATCATTTTGTTTTACTTCAAGCATTGACAAGTACATCTTAATGTAGTATTATCATATTGAAAGTACGACATGATGATGCACTTATGCATTGAAAGGAGGAAGAAAGATGGATATGAAACAACCTAATATGATGACCGTGAGAGAAGTTGCGAAAACAGGATTGCTCTCGGAACACGCTCTTCGCATTATGCTGAAAGCCGGGAAGCTTCCGGCAATCTATATCGGAAAAAAAGCACTCATCAATTATGACAAGCTGTGCGAGCAGTTATCCGCTTTGGGAGAAGATGCGGAAAGCCAGTCTGATTCGATATGGTACTAATCTGTACCGCCACTACTAATAAGGAAAGGAGGCAAGCCGAATGCCGGAAGAAACAAAAAATCCCATGCAGGAACTGATGGATAGGAAGATATGGTTCCTGTGGATATGGAGCAAGGATAAGAATGGCAATCCCACCAAAAAGCCAATCGCAGCGAATGGTGGTGCAACGGGTACAGACGATGCTCATAGTGGCACATGGGTGACCTATGATGAAGCGGTAACAGCAATGCATGAACGTGGCTCTGCCGGAGTCGGTTTCAAAATCCCAAAAGGATACTTCTTTCTGGACATTGACCATAAGGAACTGAACGACCCTTTTGTACAGATGATGTTGAAACGCTTTAACAGCTATACAGAATATTCCCAAAGTGGCAACGGCATCCACATCTATGGAAAAGTCGATATTGCCAGCATCCCAACCTATATCGATGATAAGGGGAAGGAAAGACTGGACAGACAGTTCTATATGAAAAATCCCCACAACAATACCGAGCAGTATTTCGGGGGACTTACCAATCGCTTCGCCTGTTATACAGGCAATGTGATATTGGATACGGCACTGAATGACTGCACACAGGCTGTTCTTACCACCTTGGATAAGGATATGCGCAGGAAACAGAAAAAGAAATACAGCGCCAAGCGTGATGGTGACGAAGATGTATACCGCATCATCGAAGCACTGCACAAGCAGAAGAACGGTGAGAAATTCGCCATGCTGTTTGATGATGGTGACATCAGCAATTATGGCAATGATGATTCCGCTGCGGATTGTGCGCTCTGTTCCCTTATTGCATTTCGCACCGGGGATGACCCAGAACTGATCGATGCCATATTCCGTCTGTCCGCTCTGATGCGTGAAAAGTGGAATCGGGATGATTACCGGGAACTGACCATCCATGCAGCACTTGAAGCCTGTCATGGTGTGTTTCATCGTTCGGTAATGCCAGCCCCGGAATTCATCAAATTCAACCGTTCCGGGATTGCAACGGTGAGTGTGCCTCTGCTTGCAAAATATGTGCGAGAGCATCTCCAATACCTCATAGTCCGTGACAACACCAATGGCGGCACCATCATCTATGTGTACGAAAGCGGCTGTTACAGGCTGTGTGGCAAGGATAACTTCAAGGGCATCATCAAAGGTTACATTACCGATTATGATGAGGAACTTCTCCGTATGGGCGATGTGACTGCCTGTATCGAGCATTTGACCACAGACCTTAATACGCTGACTAACGATGACCTCAATGCCGATGAAGACCTCATCAATGTGGCAAACGGTCTGCTCCGGCTGTCAGATTTAACACTCCTGCCACACTCCCCGGAGATACTCAGTACCATACAGATTCCCTGTGAATGGCATGGAACTTCAAGTGCGACACCTACCTTTGACGGTTATATGTCCACACTGACCAACCATGATATGGCAGTGGAAAATCTGCTGTTGGAATTCATCGGTGCAGTATTCTCCAATGTAAAAGGCTGGCGAATGAAGAAATCACTGTTCCTGTACGGCAAAGGCGATACAGGCAAATCACAGCTAAAAAGTCTGGTGGAGATGATGCTTGGAAAAGGATACTTCATTGGTATCGACCTTGCAGAAATCGAGGCACGGTTTGGTACTGCCAATCTCTATGGCAAGCGTCTGGCTGGCAGTTCTGACATGAGTTTTGTAACCGTCAGCGAATTAAAGACCTTCAAGAAGTGTACAGGCGGTGACAGCCTGTTTGCAGAGTTCAAGGGGCAGAACGCTTTTGAATTCATCTACAATGGTCTGCTGTGGTTCTGCATGAACCGTCTGCCAAAGTTTGGCGGTGATGATGGCGAATGGGTATACAACCGCATCATGCAGGTGGAATGCCTTAATGTGATACCACCAAAACAGCAGGACAAGCATCTGCTTGAAAAGATGTATGCAGAACGGGAAGGCATATTTTACAAGGCGGTGATGGCATTTCGCAATGTTATCGGCAACGGCTACCGTTTCACAGAGCCGGACAGCATCTCACAGGCAAGGCAGAATTACCGTAACACCAACAGCACCATTATTTCCTTCTTTGAGGAATGTATGGCAGAACGCAGCGACAGCAAGATATCCGATACTTGGACAACAGGGCGCATCTTTAAAGCATACAAGGCTTGGTGCAAGGATAACAACAACGGGTATGCCAAGACAGCACGGGAGTTCCGTGATGAATTGGCTGACCACCTCGGCACGACCTTTCAGGCTATGGTTGTCAGACGTGGAACAGGCGGTACCTTCTACAGAGATTACACACTCTCCGAGGATGCCGTAGAACAGTTTAGGGGGTGTGGCTATGATGACTTTCTCGTTTAGTGACAGTAGTGACAGTACAGTGACAGTTCATACGCACAACTGTCACTGCAATAAACGCCCATTCCACAAGGGTTTAAGGCACTTTGGTGACAGTAGTGACAGTTCTTTCAACTCAAGAGCCAAGAAAAAAATCTTTGTATGCAGTAGGCAGGTATGGGTACAAGGTACAAAGATTATTGAGCGTGTGAGCAAATCAAAAGTTCTGTCACTACTGTCACTAAAACAGTGCAAATGCCCATTCTGTAAGGGATTTCTTTAGTGACAGTTGCAAAAAGAACTGTCACTGGAACTGTCACTAAATCGCAGGAACTGTCACCAAAATAAAGACAGCGCTGATATGCGCAGTCAGAAAGGAGGCAAATGCCATGAGAATTATGGATATTGATGAGAACACCAAGTTTCGTCCGATTGACTTTGACACTGACCGCTATGTCGGCATGAGTGTAATCAACCGTAAGGATGATGCCCCTGTGCTTATCATGATGAGCAAGTCCAGCAACCCACCGCACTACATGGTCATGGATGGGATGTACAAGCAGATGTACTATCTGCGATATGCAGATGCAGTGGACTACTGCAAGCGTATGGGATACATCCGTTCCCGCAATTGACCATAGGGGCGGTCAACATCTCCACTGCTGTTATAGCGGAAAACGGGGCAATGCTCTCACGCACAAAATCGCAAATTCAAAAGGGGTATTAAAACCCTATCACACAAAACCACATTTTAAGGAGGAAAATACTATGATTTATCCAATTATTGCAAACAAAAAGAACAACATCTTACGCACCCATCATTCGTCCTACTCGGAGGAATATGCACAGAGAATGTGTAACCTGTATCTTTCCGATGAAATCCACAGAGATGACGAAGGAAAGCTGCACAAGTATTATCGTCTCCATGCCAAAGAACCTCACAGCATCGAGGATGCTCTTGCTTATGACATCTTATGCCCGGAATGTGCAAACAGAGGAAAGCTCAAGCAGATTGGCAGGGTACTGAACTACAATGACCTCGGACTGTACAGATGTCCGTTTTGTGACAAGAAATAAGGAGGAACACGATTATGAATACAACAATGAAAACACAGGTCTATGCCGGAGAGCCGGAGTATGACAAAAACTTCTGGGATGTAATGCGTGGCAAGGAACACTGCATCGATAAAATCGCCAAGGGACGTAATTCCCAGACCGACACCTATGCCGTTCCTGCTCATGCCAACAATAAATTCGGTAAGGCAATCGAGGGCAAGAGCCTGTTCCGTCAAATCGGTACAGCCTTTAATGCCTATGAAGCCGGATACCGTATCTTTGCTAAGGACTGTAATGATCTTGCAGCCTTTGTGCCGGAAGGTGGCATGATTCCGATTTATGAGGGAATGAATGATTTCACCACCACCGTAGTGGAAAGCTGGAAACTCGCAGCCTTTGTGAAGTTCGATGAGGATTTCATCCATGATGCCACCTTCGATATTGAGAACTATCTGGTGGAGCGTTTTGCAAAGAACTTCGGCAAAGCTGAAACCAACGCATTCATCAATGGCACTGGCGAACAGATGCCGACAGGTATTCTCCATGAAAGCAAGGGCGCAGATGTGGCTCTGACCACGGATGCCCTTACTTATGACAATATCATCAGCTTGTACTTCTCCGTTAAGCCGGAGTATCGTGCCAACGCAGTGTGGCTCATGAACGATGAAACCGCTATGGCACTTCGCAAGCTGAAAGATGCTGATGGTAATTACCTGTGGCGCAGTACCGATGATACCATCTTTGGTAAAAAGGTCATCATTTCTGAATTCATGCCAAACGCAGAACCGGGCAAAAAGCCTATTGCCTTTGGTGACTTCAGCTACTACTGGGTCATCAGCCGTAGTCCTGTCAGTGTCCGCACCATCAAAGAAAAATTTGTGGTGTTAGACCAGATCGGCTATCTTGCCTTTGAGTTCATCGATGGCAAGCTGGTACGCTCCGAAGCAATCAAGGTCATTGCAATGACCGAATAAGCACTTGGCATTGCCTGTGGCGGATAGTGTTTCTGCCACAGGCGGATGCCTTATCTGATAGAAAGAGGTGGGATTATGAACACAGCAGCAAACAACACTCATATCACCCATACTTCTATCGGTGGAACGATGTATATCGTGGAATCAATGGTCAGCGAAAATGCCAAAGAAACCGCATATTCCAAGGTGAAACGGCTGATTTTGAGCAATGTCGGCACTCCGCTCAAAGTATCAGAAAGTTCACAAATACTTGCAAAATACAACTCGACTTCTGCCTGATAGTACGGTAATATCGACATACCGATGGGGAGGCTGTCGGAAAGGATGGTAAAAATGGAAAACAAAAGACAGCCTTACATAGATGCAGCCCTTGGGGAGAAAATCACGGCACTCTATTGCAGATTATCCCGTGATGACGAACTCCAAGGTGACAGCAACAGTATTATCAATCAGAAAGCAATACTCAAGAAATACGCTGATGACAATGGTTTTACGAACACACAGTTTTTCGTAGACGATGGTTACAGCGGCACAAACTTTGAACGTCCCGACTTCCAACGCTTGATGGCATTGGTGGATGAAGGTGCTGTGGGCATCATCATTGTCAAGGATATGAGCCGACTCGGAAGAGATTATCTAAAGGTCGGTTACTATACCGAGATGGTGTTCCCGGAATCGGATATCCGCTTTATTGCCATCAATAACGGGGTCGACAGTGACAGTCAGCAGGACAGCGATTTTACGCCATTCCTCAATATCATCAATGAATGGTATGCCAAGGACACGAGCAAGAAAATTCGTGCGGTGTTCAAGGCAAAGGGACAGGCTGGCAAGCCGCTCTGCACCAATACACCCTACGGATACAAGAAAGACCCGGAGGACAAGAACCACTGGATTGTAGACGAAGATGCTGCTGCGGTGGTAAAGGAAATCTTCCACCTGTGTATTTCCGGCTACGGCCCGACACAGATTGCCAAGGAACTCAAAAAGCGCAAGGTGCTGACCCCTGTGGATTATGCAAAAAGCAACGGCAGAAATGCTCCTGCGGTCAAACAGACGGATGACCTTTACAAATGGACAACTTCCACAGTGGTTCATATTTTAGAGCGACAGGAGTACCTTGGCAATACGGTAAACTTCAAGACTCACCGCAAGTCCTATAAGCTGAAAAAGCAAATCAAAAACGATAAGGACGAATGGCAGATTTTCGAGGGTACGCACGAAGCCATCATAGATAAGGAAACATTTGATATTGTTCAGCGTATCCGTGATGGCAGACGCAGATTCACTCCGATGGGTGAAATGCCCACACTCTCCGGCATGGTGTATTGTGCCGATTGTGGCAGCAAGATGTACCAAGTCCGTGCAAGGGGCTGGGAACATGAGAAAGAGCATCTGGTCTGCTCTACCTACCGTAAGCGTGGTAAGAGCAACTGTACTTCCCACCAGATTCGCAATGTGGTCATAGAACAGCTTCTCTTGGATGACCTGCGCAGAGTGACCGCCTATGCCAGAGAACATGAAGCCGAGTTCATTCAGCTTGTAACCAACACATCAGAAAAGGCACTGAACCGAGAACTCCGCAGCAGTCAGAAGGAATACGAACAGGCGAAAGCCCGCATCACCGCCCTTGATAAAATCATCCAACGACTTTACGAGGACAATGTGGTTGGAAAAATCAGCGATGAGCGGTTTGCCAAGATGTCCGCTACCTATGAGGCAGAGCAGAAAGCCTTGGAAAGCCGGATTGCTGAACTGGATGAGTTCATTACCACAGCAAAAGAAAAATCCCTCAATGCCGAATACTTCCTGCAACTGGTGCAGAAGTACACGGACATCAAGGAATTGGATGCCGAAATCATTCGGGAGTTTGTGGAGAAAATCATCGTGTTCAAGGCTGAAAAGGTAGACGGTCACAGGATGCAGCGTATTCAAATCATTTACAACTGCATCGGAGCAGTAGAAATTCCGAGTAAGCATGAAAAAACGGCATAGCCGATATTCACGACTATGCCGAAATTTTCAGGGATTATAAATCCCTAAGACGCACCACCAAAATGTTGCGTTTTTTTTTACGATAAGACATATGCAATTATATTTCCAGTTTTTCCTTTATGATTTTGAAAGAATATGACGAAGTTATTGAAAAAAATATGATTTGCTATTATAATGTGAAAAAAGAGGGAATTACATCCAGAAAATGGATGGAACTTGGAGGCAGCCATGAGAAGATTGTTAAGTACGAGCAGTAAGATGGAAACAAGAATATTAGCAGATGTTTTTAAGCTGTACCATATTCCGTGTTTTGCGAAAAGTGTTGGAAGTGGTGAGTATGTTCGAATTACCATTGGTGTGTGTGTGTCGGGAGAAGATGTTTATGTTCAGGACGAATATGCAGAGCGTGCAATGGGGATAGTGGAGATGCTCAAAAAAAAAGAATAAAAAGGATATGGAACAGGTATGAGAAATCGTATCATAAATTAAACTGGATTTATGATCTTGTATGTGTTAGGATTATATCTCATGGGTATTATATGAATACAGTATATATAGAAAGAAGAGATATTATGTTTGATATATTGTTGCAGGAATTAACTATTTTCATACAACATACATTATGGTTTTCACCAATTTTAGCACTACTTGCAGGGATGCTCACATCTGTTACACCCTGTTCTCTTTCAACATTGTCCTTAGTTATGGGATATGTAACCAGCGGTGGAGAGAATGATACAAAGAAAAGTTTTGTGTATTCCTTGATATTTGCCATTGGAAGTGCGGTTACCTTTGTAACATTAGGAATTGCAGCTTCTTTTGTAGGAGGAGTCATTGGACACAATGAGATATTGCACGTGGTATTATGCTTATTTATGATTTTAATGGCATTTCAAGTATGGGGAATTATCAATATTATTCCACATGTACATTTTACTGCAAAGAATCAAAAACGCGGGTATATTGGAGCTTTTGTGGCAGGAATCCTTGGTGGAATTTTTTCATCTCACTGTGCCGTCCCTGTGATTGTGGGACTTTTAGCTATTGTAGCCAATGAAGGAAATATACTTTTAGGAATCCTTTTATTGTTCTGTTATTCTGTTGGACATGGAATTTTAGCAGTGGTTGCAGGAACATCGACAGCATTTGCAGAGAAGATTGGAAGTAGCAAGACATACACAACAGGAACAAAAGTATTTCAGATATTACTAGGAACCTTGATGGTTGTAATAGGTGTAGTTAGTTTATTTTTGGATTAAAAGAAAGTAATCTAAGATTCATTTCCACTCTTGCATCTGTAATACAAACTTGTTATAATAGCATACAGTGAATTAAATCAGACAGTTCATTCGTACCATCCTGTCTTTAATCAAAACTAGGACTATAAGAGGAAACTCTTATTTTCTTATGATGATTTTTAGGGCATGGTACATAGGTATCATGTCTTTTTCAATATAAAGGAGAAATAAATAGATGTATCAATTGAAAACACATGCCAGTTTTGACTCGGCACATTTTTTAGCAGGATATGATGGGAAATGCAGCAACCTCCATGGACATCGATGGAAGATAGAGGTGACACTGAAAAGTAGTCAATTAGTCAATGAGGGGCAAACATGAGGGATGATTGTTGATTTTGGGGAATTAAAGGATGCGGTGAAGTCTGTGGCAGATGACCATGACCATAGCTTGATTATTGAGACTGGTTCTTTAAAAGATAAGACAATGGAGGCATTAAAAGAAGAAAATTTTAAAATAATTCAAGTTCCATTTCGTCCCACAGCAGAGAATTTTGCAAAATATTTCTATGATTTAATCAAGGAAAAAGGATATGATGTAAAGCTTGTGGAAGTTTATGAAACGCCAAATAATTGTGCAGGATATGGAGAATAAAATGGAATATTTTGATTTAGTAGAAAGTTTTATTAGTATCAATGGAGAAGGAAAGAAAGCTGGGAGATTGGCACTGTTTCTTCGTTTGAAAGGCTGTAATTTAACCTGTAGTTATTGTGATACCAAATGGGCAAATGAAAAGAAAGCAAAAGTGATACATCTGTCTACTCCAGAGATTGTAAAGTTAGTTCAGGATTCTGGCATGGAATTGGTCACATTGACGGGGGGAGAACCGTTGCTCCAAGAGGATATTGGTGCTTTGATTGGTGGAATTTTGTCTCTTCCCAAAGTGGAACTAGAAATTGAAACCAATGGAAGTATGCCGATTAAAATATTCAAAGAAAGAGATCGAAGACTCTCTATGACCATGGACTATAAGCTTCCATCCAGTAATATGGAAGAAGAGATGTGTCTTGAGAATATGGAGTATATCAAACCTTGGGATGTCATCAAATTTGTTATTGGAAGCAAAGAAGACTTAAATCGTGCAAAAGAAGTGATAGAGCGATTTGACTTATGTGAAAAGGCAATTGTATATTTTAGTCCGGTATTTGGTACAATTGACCCAGAAGAGATTGTGGAATTTATGAAGGAGTATCAAATGAATCAGGTGAGATTCCAGATTCAAATTCATAAAGTAGTGTGGAATCCAGATAAAACTGGAGTTTAGGAGGAAATATGGCTATCGATAAAGAGGCGATAAAAAAACATATAGAAGGAATTCTAGTTGCACTAGGAGATGACCCTCAAAGAGAGGGATTAAAGGAAACGCCAGATCGTGTGGCAAGAATGTATGAAGAAGTTTTTGAGGGAATGAATTATACAAATGAAGAGATTGCTCAAATGTTTGAAAAGACCTTTGAAGATAATTTAAGTGTTTCAGGTCACGACGACATGGTTCTTGTAAAAGATATTGATATTTTCAGTTACTGTGAGCATCACTTAGCGTTAATGTATGATATGAAAGTGTCTGTTGCGTATCTGCCAAGTAATAAAGTTTTGGGATTAAGTAAGATTGCAAGAATTTGTGAGATGGTTGGAAAGAGACTTCAATTGCAAGAAAGAATAGGAACAGATATTGCTGAAATTATGCAACTGATTTCTGGCAGTGAAGATGTTGCAGTTTACATTGAAGGAACACATAGTTGTATGAGTGCCAGAGGAATTAAGAAGACTCAGGCAAATACAGTAACTACCACACTTCGAGGGAAGTTTGAGACAGATGATACGTTGAAAATGCATTTTCTAATGCAGTCTGGAAAGTAGGGGAAGATATGGGTAAACCAAATAAAGCAGTTGTTGTATTTAGTGGTGGACAAGACAGTACCACTTGTCTTTTTTGGGCAAAAAAGAAATTTGATGAAGTGATTGCCATTTCGTTTCAATATGGTCAAAGGCATTCTCTAGAGTTAGAGTGTGCAAAAAAAATATGTAAAGATTATAATGTGGAGCACCATATTTTAGATATGAGCTTATTAGGGCAGTTAGCGCCTAATTCACTCACAAGGGCTGATATGAGAGTGGATCAGGATGCACCAGAAGAAGGAACACCTAACACTTTCGTAGATGGAAGAAATATGTTGTTTCTTACGTTTGCTGCAGTTTTTGCAAAACAAAGAGATATTCATGTATTGGTAACTGGGGTTTCACAAAGTGATTTTAGTGGATATCCAGACTGTAGACACGTATTTATTAGCTCACTAGAGACAACCTTGACCCTTGCCATGGATTATGAGTTTGAAGTTATGACACCCATGATGTGGATTGACAAAAAAGAAACATGGGAAATGGCAGATAAGCTTGGTGTGTTTGATCTTATTCGGAATGAAACTCTCACTTGTTACAATGGGGTGAAAGGAGATGGATGTGGAAACTGTCCAGCATGTAAACTTCGAAAAAAAGGATTGGATGCTTACTTAAAAGAAAGAAAATAATTACATATGTGCCACTCAGGCAAAAAAGTTACAAAAACTATTGAAAAACTATTGATAAAAAAATAACAAAAGGTTACAATAGGAAGTGTAACAAGTAGTTTCAAAAAAGGAGATATGTTTTATGGCAAGATTTACATTACCTAGAGATTTGTATTTTGGAGAAGACGCACTCGAAACTTTGAAAACGATTCAAGGAAAAAAAGCTGTTTTATGCCTCGGTGGAGGATCTATGAAACGTTTTGGATTCGTGGACAAGGCACTTGACTACTTAAAGGAAGCTGGAATTGAAACAAAACTAATTGAAGGAATTGAACCAGATCCATCTGTTGAAACTGTGTTTAAAGGTGCAGAAGTTATGCAGGAGTTTGAACCAGATTTGATTATTGCTATGGGTGGAGGATCCCCAATTGATGCTGCAAAAGCTATGTGGATTTTCTACGAACATCCAGAGGCAACATTTGATGATGTGAAGGATCCATTTACGGTTCCTCAACTTAGAAACAAAGCAAAATTTATTGCAATCCCTTCAACATCAGGAACAGCAACAGAAGTTACAGCATTTTCAGTTATTACAGATTATTCATCAGGAATTAAGTATCCGTTAGCTGATTTTGAAATTACACCAGACATTGCAATTGTTGATCCTGCATTAGCAGAGACAATGCCACCAACATTAACAGCACATACAGGTATGGATGCATTGACGCATTCTATCGAAGCATATGTTGCTGGATTACATTCACCATTCTCAGATCCATTGGCAATTCATGCAATTGAGATGGTTTTCGATAATTTAAAAGCATCTTATGAAGGAGATATGGAAGCAAGAGACAATATGCATTATGCACAGTGCTTAGCAGGAATGTCATTCTCTAATGCGTTACTTGGAATTGTTCACTCATTAGCTCATAAAACGGGGGCTGTGTTTGATACAGGACATATTCCACACGGATGTGCCAATGCAATCTATTTACCATATGTAATTCAATTTAATGCCAAGGTTTGTGCTGACAGATTTGCTATGATTGCTAAGAAGTTGAATCTTCCAGGAGTTACAGACAAAGCACTTACACTTTCTTTGATTAAGGCAGTTCGTGACTTAGGAACTAGCATGGGAATTGTAACTAATTTAAAGGACTTTGGAATTAAAGAAGATGAATTCCTAGAAAAGAAACATATGATTGCAGAAAGAGCGGTTGTAGATGCTTGTACAGGCTCAAACCCACGTGAAACTTCCGTAGATGAAATGGAAAAAGTATTAGAATGTATTTATTACGGAAAAGATATTACATTCTAGAATCCATATGAATTAAAATGAACATTTGTCCAGCAGAGTAAAATCTGCTGGATTTTTTTGCTTTTTAACAAAAATTTATCTGTTATTAATTACAAATGAAACTAGCAAGAACAAACGATACTATCATGAAAGTTTGTATTAAAAATAATTTATTAAATACCAAAAAAATACAACATAAAAAAATAAAACTGTGCTATACTTTACTTCGTTAAAGGACAAAAAGAGCCTTTAAATACTAGCAATTGACAAGAGTTTGACATGAAGTGATGACAAGAAATAGACTAGAATTTGACACAATGATATACTAGTTTTAAACTAGAAATTACAAACAAGTCACAACTAAAACGTAAAAGTACTCGTATGATGTTTTCTATCCTTGGCTACAAGGTGACAAGTGAAACTGACTATTTCAAAAAGGAAATTTCATAATGAGTACTTTTTTGTGTTTTAAATTCTTAAGTTATCAGATAATTGAGTTAATAATGATAAAAAGTCGAAGAATCAGACAACTTAAGAAAAAAGTTCTTTACAAGTTTTTTATTTTTTTGTATTATTAGTTCAACGTAATAAATTAAATGACATAGATTTGAATAACAGAAAGAGAAAGGAATCAAGATTATGGTGAATCAGAAGGATATAACGTCAGGATTATATGATCCAAGTTTTGAACATGACAACTGTGGTATTGGTGCTTGTGTGAATATTAAGGGCATTAAGAGCCATCAGACAGTGGACAATGCGCTAAAGATTGTTGAAACATTAGAACATAGAGCTGGAAAGGATGCAGCTGGGGAAACTGGAGATGGAGTTGGTATTATGCTTCAGATTTCTCATAAGTTTTTCTCTAAAGTCTGTAAAGAAGAGGGAATTGAAATCGGAAAAGAAAGAGAATATGGAATTGGTATGTTTTTCTTTCCAGATGATGAGATGAAACTACAACAGGCAAAGAAGATGTTTGAGATTATTTCTGAAAAGGAAGGACTTCCTTTTTTGGGATGGAGAGAAGTTCCAACAGACAAAGGTGTGTTGGGAAAGAAGGCAGTAGAATGTATGCCAAGAATCCTTCAGGCGTTTATCGGTAAGCCAGAGGGGATAGAGAAGGGATTAGAGTTTGACCGCAAGCTATATATTGCACGAAAGGTATTTGAGCAGAGTAATGAAGAGACATATGTGGTTTCTATTTCTAGTAGAACGATTGTATATAAGGGTATGTTCCTTGTTGGGCAGTTGCGTACGTTTTTTAAGGATCTTCACAATAAGGACTATGAGTCTGCAATTGCATTGGTGCATTCTCGATTCAGTACCAACACAACTCCTTCTTGGGAAAAGGCTCATCCATATCGTATGATTGTACATAATGGAGAGATTAACACAATCCGAGGAAATGCAGATAAGATGCTGGCACGTGAAGAGAACATGGAATCAGAATTTTTCAAAGATAAGATGCAGAAATTGATTCCAGTTGTGAATCCAGCAGGTTCAGATTCAGCTAGACTTGATAATACATTGGAATTTCTTGTTATGAGTGGAATGGATTTACCTCATGCGATTATGATTACGATTCCAGAACCATGGGAGAATAACAAAGTTATTACCCAGGAAAAAAGAGATTTTTATCAATATTATGCAACTATGATGGAACCATGGGACGGACCAGCATCTATCTTATTTACAGATGGAGATCAAGTAGGAGCTGTTCTTGACCGTAATGGTTTAAGACCTTCTCGTTACTATATCACAGATGATGATCAATTGATTCTATCTTCTGAAATTGGAGTGTTAGATATTAATCCTACAAAGATTCTTGTGAAAGAAAGACTTCGTCCAGGTAAGATGTTATTGGTAGATACAGTGAAGGGTGAAGTTGTATCTGATGACGTCATCAAAGAGCGTTATGCAGAAAAAGAGTCTTATGGAGAGTGGCTTGACAGCAATCTATTAACATTAAAAGATTTGAAGATTCCTAATCTTCCAGTTCCTACTTATGAAAAAGAGGAGCGGGAAAAGATGTTAAAGGCATTTGGGTATTCTTATGAAGAAGTAAAGACATCCATTCAGCCAATGGCATTGAATGGGGCAGAGGGAATTGCAGCCATGGGAAATGATTCGCCTCTTGCTGTTTTTTCTAAAAAACACCAACCATTGTTTAATTATTTCAAACAGTTATTTGCACAGGTTACCAATCCTCCAATTGATGCAATTCGTGAAGAATTAGTGACATCAACAACGGTTTATGTGGGAACAGAGGGGAATATCCTAGAAGAACGTCCAGAAAACTGTCATATTTTAAAGGTTCACAATCCGATTTTAACAGATACAGATTTATTGAAAATTAAATATATGAACAAAGAAGGATTTAAGGTAGTTGAACTGCCAATCACATATTATAAGAATACTTCTCTAGAAAAAGCCTTAGACCATTTGTTTGTAGAAGCAGACCGAGCTTACAGAGATGGAGCTAACATTATTATTTTATCTGATCGAGAAGTTGATGAAAACCATGTGCCAATTCCATCGTTACTAGCTGTTTCTGCAATGCATCAACATTTAATTCGTACGAAAAAGCGTACATCAGTTGCTTTGATTCTAGAAAGTGGAGAACCAAGAGAGGTTCATCATTTTGCTACTTTGCTTGGGTATGGAGCATGTGCAATTAATCCATATTTAGCACTACAAAGTATTCAAAAGTTAATTGATGATAATCTTCTTCACAAAGACTACTATGCAGCTGTAGATGATTATACAGATGCAGTGCTTCATGGAATTGTTAAGATTGCCTCTAAGATGGGTATTTCCACACTTCAATCATATCAGGGATCTCAGATTTTTGAAGCAATCGGAGTAAGTAAGGATGTAGTAGATAAGTATTTTACCAACACAGTAAGCCGTGTGGGTGGTATTTCATTAAAAGATATTGAGACAGATGTAGATGCGAGACATTCTGCTGCTTTTGATCCTCTTGGATTAGAAAATGACCTTTCTTTGGAAAGTACAGGAAGTCATAAGGTGCGAAGTGGAAAGGAACAACATTTATACAATCCACAGACCATTCATACATTACAAATGGCAGCAAGAACGGGAAATTATGATACTTTTAAGAAATATACTCATATGGTGGATGAAGAGTTAGAACCGGGAAATCTTCGTGGTATGATGGAGTTTAAATATCCTAAAAAAGGTATTTCCATTGACAAGGTAGAAAGTGTTGACTCTATTGTTAAACGTTTTAAAACTGGGGCTATGTCCTATGGATCTATTTCAGGGGAAGCTCATGAAACCCTTGCCATTGCTATGAATATGCTAGGTGGGAAGTCTAATAGCGGAGAAGGTGGAGAGCGACCTGAACGTTTAAAAGTTGGACGAGATGGAAAGAATCGTTGCTCAGCAATTAAACAAGTTGCATCTGGCCGATTTGGTGTTACAAGTGAATACTTAGTGAGTGCAAAAGAAATTCAAATTAAGATGGCACAGGGTGCAAAGCCGGGAGAAGGCGGTCATTTACCAGGAAAGAAAGTATATCCTTGGATTGCAAAAACTCGTCATTCAACAGCTGGAGTTGGATTGATTTCACCACCACCACATCATGATATTTATTCTATTGAGGATTTGGCACAGTTAATTTATGACTGTAAGAATGCAAACAGAGATGCAAGAATTTCTGTAAAACTTGTATCTGAGGCAGGAGTTGGAACTGTAGCAGCAGGTGTTGCAAAAGCTGGGGCTCAGGTTATCTTAATCTCAGGATATGACGGAGGAACAGGAGCTGCTCCTAAAAACTCTATTTACAATGCAGGGCTTCCTTGGGAGTTGGGACTTGCAGAGGCGCATCAAAACTTAATTATGAATGATCTTCGTAACAAAGTGGTTGTGGAAACAGATGGAAAATTAATGAGTGGTAGAGATGTTGCTATTGCATGTATGCTTGGTGCAGAAGAGTTTGGATTTGCAACAGCACCTCTTGTAACCTTAGGGTGCGTAATGATGAGAGTCTGCAATCTTGATACTTGTCCAGTTGGAGTTGCCACACAGAATCCAGAATTAAGAAAGAAATTTGCTGGAAAACCAGAATATGTTGTAAACTTTATGAAGTTTATTGCGCAGGAATTAAGAGAATATATGGCTAAACTTGGAGTTGCAACCATAGATGAATTGGTTGGAAGAACCGATTTGTTAGAACCAACAGAAGATGCAGCCAAGAATCATATTGATCTTTCTAAGATTTTAGATACAACTTATGTTAAGAAAGAGAAATTTAACTACAATAAGAAAAATGTATATGATTTCAAGTTGGATGAAACAGCAGATATAAAAATACTATTAAAAGAATTAAAAGAAGCTCTTGATACAAAACAAAAGAAGAGTATAGAGATAGAAGTAACCAATATTAATCGAGCATTTGGTACTATCTTTGGGTCTGAGATTACAAAAAAATGGGGAGACCAGACGCTAGAAGAAGATACTTTTACCGTAAAATGTAATGGTGCTGGAGGGCAAAGCTTTGGTGCTTTTATTCCAAAAGGTTTAACGTTGGAACTTGTAGGAGACAGTAATGATTACTTTGGAAAAGGACTTTCTGGAGGTAAAATTGTTGTATATCCATCTACAGGAGTAAAATACAAACCAGAAGAAAATATCATTATAGGAAATGTTGCCTTATATGGAGCAACAAGTGGAAAGGCATTTATCAATGGAATTGCAGGAGAACGTTTCTGTGTTCGTAACTCTGGAGCGACTGCAGTTGTAGAAGGTGTGGGAGACCATGGATGCGAATATATGACTGGTGGACGTGTTCTTGTACTTGGTGAGACAGGAAAGAATTTTGCTGCAGGTATGAGTGGAGGTATTGCTTATGTTTTAGATGAGGAAAGTAAGCTTTACATGAATCTAAATAAGGATATGGTATCCATTGAGAATTTAACTTCTAAGTATGATGTACAAGAAGTTAAAGATATGCTTTCAGAACATGTGGCATATACAAATTCAGCAAAAGGAAAGCAGATTCTAAAGAATTTTGCAGATTACCTTCCTAAGATTAAGAAAATTATGCCAAGGGATTACAAGCGTATGTTAAATTTAATTGTTCAAATGGAAGAGCGTGGTCTTAGCAGCGAACAGGCACAAATTGAAGCATTTTACGAGAATGCTAAGTAGGAGGATATAAGTTATGGGAAAACCAACTGGATTTTTAGATTACGAAAGAGAAGATGCAGTCGCAGAATCTCCAAAACAAAGAATAAAACATTTTAATGAATTTCATACTCCTCTTAGCAAAGAGGAGCAGCAAAAACAAGGTGCCAGATGTATGGATTGTGGAGTTCCATTTTGCCAGTCAGGATTAATGCTTGGAGGTATGGCATCTGGATGTCCGTTAAATAATTTAGTCCCAGAATGGAATGATTTGATTTATACAGGAAATTGGGAGCAGGCATTCCATCGATTAAAGAAAACCAATCCATTTCCAGAGTTTACAGGACGTGTGTGTCCTGCACTTTGTGAAAATGCATGTACTTGTGGGTTGAATGGGATCCCCGTCTGCTCTAAGCAAAACGAATTAAGTATTGTAGAGTATGCATATGAGCATGGTTTAGCGGCGGCAAAACCACCGAAATCAAGAACTGGGAAGAAAGTTGCAGTGGTTGGTTCTGGTCCATCAGGACTTTCTGTTGCCAATTCTTTAAATAAGCGTGGTCATGATGTGACAGTGTTTGAGCGTTCTGATCGTATCGGCGGACTGTTAATGTATGGAATTCCAAACATGAAATTGGATAAGCAATATGTAGAACGAAAAGTAAAAGTTATGGAAGAAGAAGGAATCAAGTTTGTCACAAACACAAATATTGGAATAGACATGAAGCCTGCACAGATGTTAAAGGATTTTGACCGAGTCGTATTGGCTTGTGGGGCTTCTAATCCAAGGGATATCAAGTCTCCAGGAAGAGATGCAAAAGGGATTTATTTTGCAGTTGATTTTCTGAAATCAACAACAAAGAGTCTGTTGGATTCTGAGTTAAGAGATAATAATTATATTTCAGCAAAAGATAAACACGTGATTGTAATTGGTGGGGGAGATACAGGAAACGATTGTGTTGGTACATCCATTCGCCATGGTGCTAAGAGCGTAACTCAGCTTGAAATGATGCCAAAAGCACCAGATGAAAGGGCTGAAAATAATCCATGGCCTGAATGGCCAAGAATCTGTAAGACAGACTATGGTCAAGAAGAATCCATTGCTGTGTTTGGGCATGATCCACGTATTTATCAGACAACAGTAAAGGAATTCAAAAAAAATAAGGCAGGGGAACTATGCAAAGTTGTTATAGTGAATCTTGAAAGCAAAAAAGACGAAAAAACTGGAAGAATGATTATGGCAGAGGTGCTAGGAACAGAAAAAGAAATTCCAGCAGATTTGGTTTTGATTGCAGCAGGATTCTTGGGCAGCCAAGATTATGTAACAAAAGCATTTGGTGTAGAAGTCAATGAAAGAAGCAACGTAAGGACGGAAGCTGACACATTTAGTACAAATGTAAAAAATGTATTTGTTGCAGGTGATATGCATCGTGGACAATCTCTTGTTGTATGGGCTATTCGTGAAGGAAGAGATGCGGCTCGTGAAGTTGACATGAGTCTTATGGGCTATACAAATTTATAATAGATAATAGATAAAAAAAGAAACATTTCTTTTTGTGAATGAGAGCAAAAGAAATGTTTCTTTTTTGTATTTATTTTTGTTTTTGTGCATTATTAACAAAAATAAAAATAAAGTGGGTAACCCAATATGTTGAGAAGTAAAGGCTTAAAGAGTTATAATATAGTTTTCAAAATAGAGAAAACAGGTAAAATTGCACAGAAATAAAATAGTATATTCCAATTTGTCGTGATATATGATATTATTTACCTAAGTTAATTGGCTCATCCAATTTAAAGCAAATGACATAATCGCCCCAACTTAGAACGGCTTTTGAATATGGATAGAGCATCGTGAATCTATTATATCAAAATGTAACAGTGAGAGGAGGATTTATTGTGTTATTCGTTAAGTTTATTTTAGCTATGCTTCCTATTATTTGGTTGATTATTGCACTGAGTGGTTTGAAGATGGCGGGGCATAAAGCTTGTTTGATTGCGTTAGGGCTTACGATTGTGCTTGCTGTAGGATACTGGAAATTGAATTTTATGTGGACTATGTCCGCTGCGTTAGAAGGTGTACTAAATGCACTATGGCCAATCTGCTTAGTTATCGTTGCAGCGTTATTTACATATAATCTGGCGTTAAAGACAGGTGCTATGGAATTGATTAAGAGAATGCTCGCAAGTGTTTCCACAGATAAGAGAGTGTTAGCACTTATTATTGGATGGGGATTTGGTAACTTTATGGAAGGTATGGCGGGGTTTGGAACCGCAGTAGCAATTCCCGCATCTATGCTGGTAGGAATCGGATTGAATCCTATGAGTGCTGTAGTTGGATGTTTGGTTGTGAATTCAACGCCAACTGCTTTTGGATCTGTTGGAGTTCCAACCGTAACATTAGCATCAGTAACAGGACTTGATGTATTATCACTTTCAGGAAGTGTTGCATTGATTCAATGTATTTTAACATTTATTTCACCATTTTTAATGGTTTGTATTTGTGGAAAAGGAATTAAAACATTAAAAGGTATGATACCTACAACATTAATTGCTTCTCTTTCATTTGTAATTCCATGGTTTATTGCCGCAAATGCAATTGGACCTGAACTACCAGATGTAATTGGATCTATTTGTTCTATGTTATGTATTATTGTAGCAGCAAAGATATTTAATAAGAATCCTGATAAGGAATATATGATTGAAGTTTCAGATAAAGAGGAAAAAGATATTACATTGAATGAAGGATTGAAGGCATGGAGCCCATTTATTCTTATCTTTATATTACTTATGCTAACTTCAACATTATGTCCACCAATTCACAATTTGATTGCAGGAATTAAGTCAGAAATTGTTGTGTATGCTGGAAAGGCAGGAAATACATTGTCCTTCAGTTGGGTTAATACGCCGGGAGTTATGATTTTTATTGCAGCAATTATCGGTGGATTTATTCAAAAGGCAAAAGTGAGTGAGATGGTTCAAGTATTAATTGAAACAATAAAGAAATATTGGAAGACAATCGTTACCATTTGTGCTGTTATGGCAATTGCTAAGATTATGGGATATAGTGGAATGATTTCTGATATTGCATCACTTCTAGTTGTGGTCACTGGTTCTTTCTATCCATTGTTTGCACCATTAATTGGTGGAATTGGAGCCTTCGTTACTGGTTCTGGAACATCTACATGTGTGTTGTTTGGTGGATTACAGACCGAAACTGCAAAAACCTTAGGATTGAATCCTTCGTGGATGGCAGCAGCCAATGTAATGGGTGCTGGAATTGGAAAGATGGTATCTCCACAAGGAATTGCCATAGGTGCAGGTGCTATTAGTGCTGTGGGCTCAGAAAGCAAGATTTTAAGTGCAGTATTCAAATATTTCTTACTATTTATTATTATTGCAGGAATTATTTGTTATGTAGGTTCCATGATGGGACTTTGATAAATTAGAAAACAAAATAGACTTTTCAGAGGTGGGGAAATTATCCTGCCTCTGATATAAAACAAGGAATCAAGGAGGTAACAAAATGTACAACGAACTAACTTCTGAAATTATTGAACAAATCAAGGGTGTTTCGGACCATGTATTTGAGGGCGAGGATATTAATCCTGATTATTCCAAAGATGAAATGCCTATTTATGGAACGAAGATGCCAGATCTTGCAGTTCAGCCTAGATCTACAGAAGAAGTGGCAGCAGTTATGAAAATCTGTTATGAAAACAATATCCCAGTAACTCCTCGTGGAGCAGGAACAGGATTAGCAGGTGGAGCAGTTCCACTTTGTGGTGGAGTATTAATTGATACTTCAAAAATGAATAAAATAATTTCTTATGATTTAGAGAATTTTGTAGTAAATATTGAAGCAGGAGTTTTGCTAAATGATTTGGCAGAAGATTGTTTAGGACAAGGAATGTTATATCCACCAGATCCAGGTGAGAAATTTGCATGTGTTGGTGGAAATGTGGCAACAAATGCAGGTGGTATGAGAGCAGTAAAATACGGAGCAACAAGAGATTATGTTCGTGCAATGACTGTTGTTTTACCAACTGGTGAAATTACAAAGTTTGGAGCTACTGTAACGAAAACATCTTCTGGATATTCCTTATTAAATTTAATGATTGGAGCCGAAGGTACTCTAGGAATTATTACAGAATTAACATTGAAAGTGATACCTGCACCAAAGGTTGCACAGTCTTTGATTATTCCTTTTGAAGATTTGGATACAGCACTTAAGACAGTACCAAAATTCAAAATGGCACATATGGATCCACAGGCCATTGAGTTTATGGAACGAGAAATTGTGCTTGCATCAGAACGATACATTGGAAAATCTGTTTTCCCTCAAGAATTAGAAGGGATTCAAATTGGAGCTTATTTATTGATAACTTTGGATGGAAATTCCGAAGAAGAAGTAGAAGGTTTAATCGAACAGGCAGCTGAAATTGTGTTAGAAGCTGGGGCAATTGATGTTTTAGTAGCAGATACCCCATCTAAGATGAAAGATGCATGGGCAGCACGTTCTTCTTTCCTTGAGGCAATTATGGAAGAAACAAAATTACTAGATGAGTGTGATGTGGTTGTACCAGTAAATGAGATTGCTAAATATTTGAATTTTGTAAATGAGACAGGAGCTGACTGTGGATTGGAAATCAAATCTTTTGGTCATGCAGGTGATGGTAACCTACATATTTATCAATGTTCTAATGATTTAGAGGAAGAAGAGTTCAAGAAAAGAGTGGATAAATTCTTTGGAATTATCTATAAAGAAGCAACAGACATTGGTGGTTTAGTTTCTGGAGAACATGGAATTGGTTCTGGAAAGGTAAAATACTTATTAGATTCTGTAGGTGATGTAAACATGAACCTAATGGAAGGAATTAAAAAAGTATTTGATCCTAAGATGATTCTTAATCCAGGAAAGGTCTGCTATACATTATAAAAAGAAACAATTGTAAACAAAAAGAAATGAACAGAAAACAGGAGGAAACATCATGAATATTTGTGTGTGTATCAAGCAAGTGCCTGACACAAATGAAATTAAAGTAGATCCAGAGAAGCATACTTTAATCCGTGCAGGAGTACCAAGTATTGTAAACCCTTTTGACACTTATGCACAAGAAGTAGGAGTCAGACTGAAAGAAAAAGTAGGAGGAAAGGTTGTTGTTATTTCTATGGGACCACCTCAAGCTGCAGACGCATTGAAATCTTGTCTAGCAGTTGGTGCAGATGCTGCATATCTTATTTCTGGAAGGAAATTTGGAGGATCTGACACATTAGCAACGAGTTACATACTTTCAGAATCAATCAAAGCAGTGGAAGAAAAAGAAGGATTTAAATTTGATTTAATCCTTTGTGGAAAACAGGCCACTGATGGTGATACTGCACAAGTTGGACCAGAAATTGCAGAGCATTTAGATGTTCCTCAAGTAACGTATGCTTTAGATATTATTGAAAATGATGGCGAAATTCAAGTGAAACGTGAATGTGAGTCAGGATACGATATGATTTCAACAACATTACCAGCTGTTGTTACTGTTGTGAAACTCCCTTACGAACCTAGATATCCAACCATTAAAACTAAGATGGCTGCAAAGAAGAAAGAAATTCCAGTATTGTCAGAAGAGGATATTCCATCACTTGACATTGAACTTTGTGGACTTAGTGGATCTCCTACAAAAGTAAAGAGTACATATACTCCAGTAAGAGAAAAAGACGGAATTAAACTAGAAGGCATGGAAGCAGTTGAAGCAGCAAATCAAGTTGTTCAAATGATGTACGATGCCAAGTTGATGTAAAGGAGGATATGAATGATGCAAAATCTGACAGATTACAAAAATATGTGGGTTTTTATTGAAACCGAATGTGGAAAAGCAAAGAACGTTGGATATGAATTATTAAATGTAGCAAAACCATTAGCTACTGAAAAAGGATGCGAGTTAATTGCAGTTGTGGTTGGAAAAGACGTGGAAGGTGTGGCAAAGGATGCAATCTGCTACGGTGCGGATTCAGTAATTGTTGTTGATGGACCAGAGTATGAATACTATACAACAGATGCTTTTGCAAATGCTATGACAGAATTAGTAAAGAAATATAAACCAGAAACTTTATTCATTGGAGCAACTAACAATGGACGTGACTTAGGACCAAGAGTTTCCTGCAGATTAAAAACAGGATTAACTGCCGATTGTACAGAGATTGCAATTGATGAAGAATCAGGAAATATGGCATGGACTCGTCCAACATTTGGTGGAAACCTAATGGCTACCATTATGTGTCCTGAACATCGCCCTCAAATGGGAACGGTTCGTCCTGGAGTATTCAAAAAAGGTGCTTATGATGAAAGTCGTACAGGGGAAATTGTAAAAGAAGACATCCATATGGATGCAGATAAGATTCGTACTAAATTAGTAGAGCGTGTCAATGAAGTTGCAGAGTCTATTAACCTTGAAGAAGCAGATATTATTGTATCTGGTGGAAGAGGTCTTGGAAGTGCAGAAGGATTTGATGTATTAAAAGAATTAGCAGATGAATTAGGTGCAACAATTGGATGCAGCCGTGCAGTTGTAGATGCAGGATGGATGCCACATGCACATCAAGTAGGACAATCAGGAAAATCTGTAGCGCCTAAGATTTATTTTGCAATTGGTATTTCAGGAGCTATTCAGCATGTAGCTGGTATTTCAGGAGCAGATACAATTATTGCAGTAAATAAAGATGAAGAAGCACCAATATTTGAAGTTGCTGATTATGGAATTGTTGGTAGTTTCAGTGAAGTTGTACCAGCATTAACAGAAGCATTTAGAGCACAGAAAAATTAATTAGGAGGTTGTTATGAATTTTAAACAAGATGAAGAACATCAAGATATATTAGAAATGGTACATGACTTTGCAGTGAATGAGGTAAAACCATTGGCCGCAGAGATTGACCAAACAGAAGAATTTCCACAAAAGAATGTAGATATGATGGCTGAGATGGGACTTCTTGGAATTCCATTTCCAGAGGAATATGGTGGATCAGGTTTAGATACTTTAGCTTATATTCAGACCGTAGAAGAATTAAGTAAATACTGTGCAACTACAGGCGTTATTGTTTCAGCACATACATCTTTATGCTGTACTCCAATTTATCAGTTTGGTACAGAAGAACAGAAACAAAAATATTTACCTAAATTGTGTTCTGGAGAATGGTTAGGTGCATTTGCACTAACAGAACCAGGAGCAGGAACAGATGCTGCAGGACAAAAGACAGTAGCTGTTGATAAAGGAGATCACTGGGTATTAAATGGTTCTAAAATATTTATCACCAACGCTGGAGCAGCAGATGTATTCTTTGTTTTAGCAATGACAGATAAATCTCAGGGAACAAAAGGAATATCCGCATTTATTGTTGAAAAAGGATTTGAAGGTTTCTCCATTGGAAAACATGAAGATAAGATGGGAATTCGTGCATCTTCAACATGTGAATTAGTGTTTGAAGATTGTATTGTTCCAAAAGAAAACTTAGTTGGTGAAGTTGGAAAAGGCTTTAAATATGCCATGATGACACTAGATGGTGGACGTATTGGTGTAGCAGCTCAAGCTTTGGGTATTGCTGAGGGAGCCATTGAAGAAACAATCCAATACGTGTCTGAGAGAACACAGTTTGGACGACGTATTTCTCAATTCCAAAATACACAGTTTGAATTAGCAAAGATGAAAGCAAATACAGAATCTGCAAAACTTCTTGTATATCAAGCTGCATGTGCAAAAGATGATCATGAAGCATATTCACATAAAGCTGCCATGGCAAAATTAGTTGCTGCAAATAATGCATCTGATGTAACACGCCGTTGTTTACAATTATATGGTGGATATGGATATACAAAAGATTATCCAATTGAGAGAATGATGAGAGATGCTAAAATCACCGAAATTTATGAAGGTACATCAGAAGTACAGATGATGGTAATCGCTGGCTGGATGGGTGTAAAATAAAAAAGGAGCTTCTTATGAAAATAAATTTACCATTTTCCACATCAGGAATGGAATTAGAGTTAGATGAAAATCTAGATTATGAAATTCTGGAATCTGCAATTGCTTCTATGCCAAAATCCAATCAGTCAGAAGATGAGATGGTACAAGAGGCTATGGCAAATCCAATTGGTAGTCCTAAGCTATCAGAGTTAGCAAAAGGAAAACAAAATGTTGTTATTATATGTTCTGATCATACACGCCCAGTTCCTAGTAAACATATGATTCCTTTTATGTTAGAGGAAATCAGAGAAGGAAATCCAAAGGCGGATATTACACTTTTAATAGCCACAGGTTTTCACAGAGAAACAACAAGAGAAGAATTGGTAAATAAATTTGGTGAGACAGTTGTTGAAAATGAAAAAATAGCAGTACATGATAGTCAAGACATGGATGCAATGGTTAATCTAGGAACACTTCCATCGGGAGCACCTCTTTTAATTAATCGAATTGCAGCAAATGCTGACTTGTTAATTAGTGAAGGTTTTATTGAAACTCATTTCTTTGCTGGATTTTCGGGAGGGCGCAAAAGTGTTCTTCCCGGAGTTTCTAGTAAGGTAACTGTGTTAGGAAATCATTGTTCTGAATTTATAGATTCTTCTTTCAGTCGTACTGGAATATTAGATCAAAATCCAATCCATAGAGATATGGTTGCGGCAAGTAAGATGGCAAAACAGGCTTATATTGTCAATGTAATTATTGATGCTGACAAAAAGATTGTTCATGCAGTTGCTGGCGATGCGGTCAAAGCTCATGAAGCAGGATGTCAATTCCTTGAGAAATACTGCCAAGTAATTCCTAAGAAGAAAGCGGACATAGCAATTTCAACCAATGGAGGATATCCTTTGGATCAAAATATGTACCAATCCGTAAAAGGAATGACAGCTGCAGAGTCTGCAACAAAAGAGGGTGGAGTCATAATTATGGTTTCAAACTGTGGCGATGGACATGGAGGAGAAGGCTTTTACGAAGCGTTAAAACAAAATTCATCGAATCCGGCAGCGTTTATGAATGAGATTTTGCAAGTTCCTCAGGATGAAACAAAACCAGATCAATGGGAGTACCAGATTCAAACGCGTATTCTTATGCATCACAAAGTTATATATGTTATGTGTGAAGAAAGCCGCCACATTGCAGTAGAGATGGGATTTGAAGTTGCAGATAATGTAAATGAAGCTTTGAAAATGGCATTGGACATTGTAGGAGAACATGCACATATCTCTATTATCCCAGACGGTGTATCGGTTATGATTAAAGATTCAGAATCATAAAATATATATTTTTTACCATGGTAAAATTCCTGCTGAGCTTACAGTGGGGTTTTACTGAAATCCATTTTTTACTAGCCTCCTCAGAAGGAATGCTTACCTTCTGAGAAGCTGGTATTTTCCTTAAGATTTCAGTTTATAGATGATTAATAAAGACAGGCTTTTACATATAAATAGTAGAGCCTGTCTTTTTATTGATTATAAATCGGGGATATAGTATAATTCAAAACAGTGAATTGAAAGGAAATAAATAGGATGCAGAAAAATAGTAAAAAAACCTATGAGTATGTCTTTGAATATTTTTCAGAGCAGATTCTATCAGGGAAATTAAAGTTAAACGATAAAATTCCACCAGAAAGGGACATTGCTGAAACATTGAATGTAAGTCGAAATTCAGTAAGAGAAGTAATGCATATGCTGGAGATTACTGGATTAATTGAATGTTTACAGGGAAGTGGAAATTATGTGAGATGTCAGCCAGAAGAATATATGTTCAACTCTGTTCATATGGTAATGGCATTATTAGATATAGATTATCTTGAAATATTTCATATTCGGTGTGGATATGAGTATACAGCATTAAAACTTGCAGTTGAAAATGCAACACAAGAAGATTTGGATAAATTATATAATGTCTTAGTTAAGATGGATGAGGCACTAAGCATTAAAGAAAGTGCTCAGCTGGATATTGAATTTCATAAAATTTTGGTAGAGGCATCTCATAATCGTATGTTGATTTTATACTCATCTATGATTGGAAATCTTTCTGATGTTTTTATCAAAGATTTAAGAAGTAAAATTCTAGTAGATAAAAGAAGAGCAGAAAGTCTTCAAAAAGCCCATAGAGAAATTTATCAGGCAATTGTAGATAAGGAACATCAAAAGGGAAGGGAAGCAATGGAACAACATTTTGATATAGTTGGCGCACAAGTAATGAAAATACAAGAAAAGAGATAGATAGATGAAAGAATATTTAGATATATTTTTTACATTTCTTAGAATGGGGGCGTTTACCTTTGGTGGCGGATATGCCATGCTTCCAATGCTAGAAAGGGAAATTGTACAAAACAAAAAGTGGGCAACAAGTGAAGAAATTATGGATTATTTTGCAGTGGGACAGTGTACGCCAGGTGTTATAGCAGTAAATACATCAACATTTATTGGATATAAACTAAAAGGAATAAAGGGAGGCGTTATTGCAACCGTTGGATTTATTATACCTTCTTTTGTTATCATTTCAATTATAGCTGTTTTTATGAATAATTTTAGTCATTTAAAAGTGGTACAAAGTGCATTTTGGGGTATTCGTGTGTGTGTGTGTGTTCTTATGATTGAAAGCGTCAAAAAGATGATTAAAGGTGGGGTTATTGATATGATAACAGGTTTTATTTTTGTATTGACATTTTTAGGAATGATGCTTTGGCTTAACAATCCAGTACTATATGTTGTCACTGGTGCAGTGATTGGGCTTCTTCTTTGTAAGAAAGTCAGAAAGAAAGGAGAATCAAAATGATACTATTACGTTTGTTTTTTGAATTCTTCAGAACTGGACTTTTTGCGTTGGGAGGAGGACTTGCAACACTGCCTTTTTTATATGACATGGGAGAGCGATTAGGGTGGTTTAGCAAAGGTGATATTGTAAATATGCTTGCAATTTCGGAATCTACACCAGGAGCTATAGGTGTTAATATGTCTACTTATGTGGGATTTCACATGAATGGACTACTAGGTGCAGCCGCATCTACCTTTGGATTGGTTCTACCTTCTGTTATTATTGTTGTATGTGTTGCAAAGGTGTTGGAAAAGTTTAAAGAGAATCCATATATTCAAAGTGGATTTTATGGAATTAGACCAGTGGTTGCCGGATTAATTCTAGCAGCTATGATGCAGGTATTTCAAATTGCATTTTTAAAGAAACAGTCAGGAATTCAAATTGACTTTAAATCTGTCATATTTTTTGTTATATTATATATAGGAAACAAGTTATTTGAGTGGAAGAAAGGAAAGTCAGTTCATCCGATTATCTTAATTGTAATCTCAGGGTGTGTTGGTGTCTTTTTATTAGGAGCATAGGATATATGAATATCTGGGGTCATTTCAAAACAATTACAAAACATAAGATATTAGTTGCCAAAGGGTGCTTTCGTTTAGGATTATACTATCAGGGAATCATGCATGATATGTCCAAGTATTCCCCGGTGGAATTTATTCCGGGGATTAAGTATTATAAAGGGACAGAAAGTCCTAATAATACAGAACGAAAGAAGTATGGAGTCTCTATGGCATGGCTTCATCACAAAGGAAGGAATAAGCATCACTTTGAATATTGGTTGGACTATAGCTTAGATCGTTCCAATATTGGATATGTTGGGATGAAGATTCCAAAGTGTTATATGGCGGAGATGTTTGTAGATCGTGTTAGTGCAGGAAAGATATATAATGGAGCATCCTTCCGACAGACGGATCCTTTGGACTATTTTACAAAAGGAATTGGTGGGACTATTATGCACCCAGCGTCTAGAGAGTATTTAACCATGCTTCTTACTATGTATGCAAAGAATGGAGATGAGGCAACGTTTGAATATCTAAAGTTAGATTTGCAGGAAGATATCAGCGGTTATGACGATATTTCACCTTTTGATTTTTCATCAGAAATTCATTTACAGGAAGAAAATATTTCTAGTATATAGAAGTTGATAAGTCAGCATACTTAGAGTATAATATAACTACAGCCTGGGGTGTGCGATATTCTGTATATTTTGAACCTACATTTATTTTTAGGGATATTTATATTTTGCACTGGATGACATGCCACTTTACGTGGACTTCAGAAGGTTCGATGCGATAACCCACCTAGCAGTAGCTAGGAGTCAAAATTGCAGATAACGGCATTCTGGGTCATTTAAAAAGTTACGAAAGATAAAAAGAGATTGCATTTTGCAGTCTCTTTTAAGATTATGAAAGAATTGAGGATATAGAATTGAAATTAGACAAGAATCAAAAAGTGCTGTTTGCCTTGGTAGCGTTTGGAGTTATCCTTTTTTTAGGGTTAAGTCATTTGGATTTACTAGCCAAAGGACTTGGATATATAGAAGGAATTATATATCCATTTATTATGGGATCTGCCATGGCATTTATAGTGAATGTACCCATGAGATTTTTTGAGAACAAAGTATTTTGCAAGCTGAAAAAAGGGAAAAGAGCGATTAGTTTAATAACCTCTGTTTTATGTATTGTTGGTGTGGTTTCTTTTGTATGTATTATGTTGATTCCAGAACTTGTAAATACGTTGTATGCTCTGGCACAGAATGTTCCAAAGTTTGCAGATGAAACACAAAAGTTTTTGACAAGCAATTCAAAGAACACAAAGATTATTCAAGAATACATACAGCAGATTAATCTTGACTGGGATAGTTTGAGAGTTAAGCTTATTGCGTTTTTACAAGCAACGGCAAGTGGACTTATTGATTCCACCATGTCAGTGCTGACTGGTATGGTGCAGACACTTGTAAATTTTGTGCTGGGACTTGTTTTTGCTATTAATCTGTTATTACAAAAGGAGAAACTTGCAGTACAGGGAAAGAAGATATTATATGCATATTTAAAAGAAGGATATGCTACTAGAATTATCTATATTATAAGACTTGCAAACAGAGCATTTTCAGGATTCTTCTCGGGACAATGTCTAGAAGCAGTGATTCTTGGAAGTATTATCTTTGTTACTATGTCAATTTTAGGATTACCATATGCAGTTTTAATTGCAATTTTGATTGGAGCACTTTCACTGATTCCAATTGCTGGCGCAATGATTGCATGTATTCTTGGATGTTTTTTAATCCTGATGATTAGTCCGTTAAAAGCTGTTATTTTCTTAATTATGTTCTTAGTTGTTCAACAACTGGAAGGGAATCTCATTTATCCTCATGTTGTAGGGAATTCTGTGGGACTTCCATCTATGTGGGTTTTAGTAGCAGTAACAGTTGGAGGGAATTTGAATGGGGTTGTAGGTATGATTGTAAGTATCCCTACTTGCTCTGTGGTGTATATATTATTAAGGGAGTCTGTTTATCCAAGACTGAAAAAGAAGAAGATAAGTGACAGGAAAATAAATGCATAATTATGCATGAAACCATAAAAAACCTATTGGGAAATAACCATATGTGGTATAATGAGTATATAGGAAGAACTATATGTAAGATTTAAATTAATTTTTACGTGAATATGAATTAATCTTTTTAATTGTTTTTTATACTCTATATATAGCACAGTGATGTTTTGTGAAAGGAGTTTTTATGGGCAACGTAATCTACGAAAAGAAGGAATTTTGTATTATTCAGATGAATCACCATGAATTTATTGTGTTGAATCGTAACAAGGAATTTAAATGTGGGCATACACACATTAACAACTATAATACGGCCAAACATATATTGAACTTAGCTGTTCATGAGTCTATTCCTCATCATCTTTCTTTATATTTGCTAACAAGTCTTGTTCGTATTTCAGCGAATAAGAATTATCAAGATAAAATTGAAGCATTATTGCACGAAAAGAAAAGTCACTCAAAACAAAACTACCGGAACGTGGCAGTCAAACGTCAAATTTCCGCGTATGGTTGTTGAGTGACTTTTTATGAAATTAAGGAGGAGTTGAAGAAGGAATTTAATAAGGATTATAAGTGAAGTACCATTCGAACGTATGTTACAGCAGGATGTTTTCTGGTATGTGGCTGGAATGGCTTCGGATTGTAATAGAATGTATTGTATTTGCAGCCATATCTTATTGCTTATTTTTTTTGATTCAGAATATTGCTATCACCATGATACCAGTAATTGGCTATGCTTTTGGTTCTGTATTTCTAAGAGGAGAGCAACATTCAAAACTTTTGTATTATGGAGAACAAAAGGCGACTGTGGAGATACTAAAAGATAAGTATCTTCTGTTACTAGGTATCAGCGTAGTTTGCTTTGCCATTGGAGTTTTAGCAAATTGGAAGAAAGAAAAGTATTAAACTATAGTTTACTTTTGAAATTCTGTCATGTGTTTTCGATACCAGATTGGCATCATATTCCTCTGACATCTTGGGTTCTTTCGTTCTTTAATTCCAATGTGTTCAAAGAAGCCTTTCCATAAATCAATAAATGGATCTTGGGTTTCTTTGGATAACTCTCTTAGCTCTGTTGGTGACAAGCTGGTAAGATAATAGTCTTGGTCTGTGGGATGTACTATGGCAAGGTTTCTTGTATCATCAATAATCATCCAGTTCTCAGAGGGAAGGCGATCACAAAAGTGAGGTGCAATCATAGTCAAGACATTGCTTTTTGGCTCAATATGGCTGACCAATACATTATGATTCATATTGGCAAAGCGAACAAACTCACGAAAAAAGTGAGCCTCATTGGAAACTTTGCGACTTAATTCAAAGATACGCATAACTACAGGTTCTTGAAGAAAGTCTGTTACATGGCTTCCATAGTGGAATCCAGCAATCACAAAACGGTAGATGGCATCTAACTTATCTTGGGCATCTGACATGGCAGTCCGGTAAATCATCAGATAAGCTTGGAAAGATATCTTCTTTTGAATGGAACGGATAACACTCTGTGTCTTTGCATCATCTGTTTCAATATGTCGATATTCACAGAAAAGCTCATAGTTCCCAATGGGCTGAGCTTTTAACTTTACATTAGAATGTCCCAGCCTGGAACTCCAAGCTTCGTAGATACATGTCATCATAGCATCAAACGTATCTTCACATACAAAAACTGTCATATTGTGTCTCCTTTCTTTAAATCTATGTTTTTATAGTTGTCCCAACATGGACTTATGGGAATCTTCTATAGTTATAGAGGATTCAAAATTAAAATCATCAAATAAGGACAACTGTTTGTAACTGTCTGGGTGTCCAATCTCCCAGCTTTTCTTTGAATCTTCTCCGGTTAATTGCCTCGTAATAAAATCTTCCTCAATTGGAATTCGATACATCATCTTTCCACTACAGGTAATAAAATACTTTGCTCGCTTTAGTACAATTCCCATCTTCTTTAGGTGTTCAAAGTTAAGACTCCCTTGTCGTCTTGCCTTGATAATTCGAAAAGCAGACTTGGTTCCAATCCCAGGAACACGTAAAAGTGTCTCGTAAGAAGCTTGATTAATCTCTACTGGAAAATGTTCCAAATGACGAAGTGCCCAATCACACTTTGGATCTAACATAATATTGAAATTAGGTTTTTCTTCACTGAGAAGTTCATCTGCCTGAAACCCATAATATCGAAGGAGCCAGTCTGCCTGATAAAGTCTGTGTTCCCGAAGAAGGGGCGGGGCAGTGCCAAGGGAAGGAAGAAGGGCATCTTCATTGAGTGGAACATAGGCAGAAAAAAATACACGTTTTAAATCATACATCTGATATAACTTCTGTGTGGTGGATAATAGCTGGTAATCGTTCTCAGGAGTGGCACCAATGATCATCTGTGTACTCTGACCAGCTGGTACAAAAGGCGTAGGGTTATAAGATGCTGGCAAAGCTGACTTAGATGCCTGTATCATACGTTGTTGTTCAATGATAGCATAGGGATTCTTATCAAATATAGTATTCTTCAAATAACCATTCCCGCGATGACGTATCATCTTTATATCCTGACCTGCAGCAAGGCGATGATCAGCGATTCCTTGCTGAATCTGTTTGATTGGTGCAACAAGAGTCTTAGGGTTCTTGTGAGGTGCCAGAGTCTTCAAACCTTCCGTAGTTGGAAGTTCAATATTCACACTCATACGGTCTACTACATATCCAAGCTTAGTAATTAATTCTTCACTGGCACCGGGAATTGCTTTCACATGGATATATCCATTGAAATGGTACTTGTTCCGAAGCATGAAAATTGCCTGATACATCAATTCCATGGTGTAGGTAGGATTCTTAACAACACCAGAACTTAAGAAAAGTCCTTCAATATAATTCCTTCGATAGAACTCTACCACAAGAGTACAAATCTCATCAGGTGTAAATGTGGTACGTACACATTCATTGCTAGAGCGGTTGAGACAGTACTTACAGTCATAAATACATTCATTGCTCATAAGAATCTTAAGCAATGAAACACAACGGCCGTCAGAAGCAAAACTATGACAAATTCCACAGCTTTCTGTATTCCCAAGATGCCCCTTCTTACCCCGGCGGTTAGAACCACTTGAAGTGCAGGCTACATCATACTTTGCAGCATCTGTTAATATATTCAGTTTTTCCTGGAGAGATAGTTCACCAGATAGTAGTTCCATCACATCACCTTCTTATCAATTATATAAAGTCGAACTTATGTTCTGATTATACCACCAATACATTGAAACTTCAAGGAGAGAAAGAAAATTATTTGACAAAGGAACTATTTGTAATTATAATGACCTAGAAGTTTAGAAATTATGCGAAAGAGAAAGTAAAGGTGAGATAGATGGACGAAGGAAGTCAAAGTCCGAGTCAGAACAGACTGGAACGTTTCATAAGAGAAGAATTAAAGTCTGTATCTATATGGATTCTGGAAGTCTTTTATCATCGGACTTTCTTAGTGCAAGATTTATGATAGTATAGACAATGGTTTATCGATTGTGAAAACTTTACGTTATTGTTCCCGTCTGGTTATAAACTAGGCGTTTTTTTAATGCCTAATTACTGAAAACATGAGATATGGCAGGAGGGTTTTACAATGGATGAAAAAGAATTAAAGATAAAACAAATTCCTAAGAAACCAGATTATGATCAAGAATTAATTCGGATTATTCGAAGTGGAAAATCAGACGAAGAATTAAGAGATAAGATTAGTGATTACCATGAAAATGATTTGGCGGAAGGGTTAGAGCAGCTAACAAGAGAAGAAAGACAAAGATTATATACAATTCTAGATGATGAGACAATTGCAGAACTTTTTACCTATTTAGAAGATGTAGGGTTGTATATAGAAGAATTAGAAGATAAAAAAGCTGTAGATATTTTAAAATATATGGATTCTGATGAAATTGTGGATATTTTTGATGAATTAGAGCCAGAGAAGGCAGAACATTTATTTGATTTATTAGATGCAGAGACAAAACAGGATATTGAACTTCTACATTCTTATACAGAAGATGAGATTGGTAGTGTTATGACTACGAACTTTATTGCAATATTAAATACATGTACTGTAAGACAAGCTATGAAAGCATTAATTAAAGAAGCAGCAGATCACGATAATATTTCAACTATTTATGTGGTGGATCGATGGAAAAGATTTTGTGGTGCCATGGATTTGACAGATTTGATTCGTGCAAGAGAACATGATGATTTAGATTCTCTTGTAACAACATCTTATCCATATGTATATGCAAAAGAACAGATAGACGATTGTATTGAATCAATTAAAGACTATTCTGAGGATTCTATTCCAGTCTTGAATCCACACAAAAAACTTCTTGGGGTCATTACTGCTCAGGATTTAGTTGAAGTGGTAGACCGTGAGATGGGAGAAGATTATGCAAAATTAGCTGGTTTAACGGCAGAAGAAGATTTGCAGGAAACCTTGCTTGAGAGTATGAAAAAGAGAGTTCCATGGTTAGTATTGCTACTATTTCTAGGGTTCATTGTATCCTCTGTCGTTGGAATGTTTGAGACAGTCGTTGCAAAGCTTACCTTAGTTATCTGCTTCCAGTCTATGATTCTTGATATGGCAGGAAATGTAGGAACCCAGTCACTAGCTGTGACCATTAGAGTTTTAATGGACGAGGATTTGACCCCAGGGGAGAAAATTCATTTAGTTTTTAAAGAGATGAAAGTAGGATTTTCTAATGGAATGCTATTAGGAAGTTTGTCATTTATATTTATTGGATTGTATATTCACTTTTTCAAGGGACAGACACTGTTAATGTCCTTTGAAATATCTATCTGTATTGCAGTGGCGCTTATGTTAGCAATGTTGATTTCCAGTTTTACAGGAACTACAATTCCAATGTTTTTTAAGAAAATTAAAATAGATCCAGCTGTGGCTTCTGGTCCGTTGATTACTACAATTAATGACTTGGTAGCAGTAGTAACCTATTATGGTTTGACATGGATTTTCTTGATTAATTTCTTACACTTAGGTTAATTGAAATAGAGTAAAAAGCAAGGGTTTTAAGAGTACTAAAACCCTTGCTTTTTTAACGTTTCCTTCCTTGTATTAGACTTAAAATAAGAGTACAATAGTAGTATAAGACATGATACGTGACAAGCATGTAGCATCAGAGAAGAACGGAAAAAAACAATTGAATAAAGGAGGTATTTAGATGGAACTTCAGAAATTACACTATGATGTAGCAGATGGAATTGCCACAATCACCATGGATTACCCAAAGAATTTGAATGCAATTGACGAACGAATGGCGGACGAATTAAGCTATGTGGTAGAGAAGGCAGAACATGATCCAGAAGCACGAGTGGTTGTCATCAAAGGAACCCCAAAAGCATTCTCAGCAGGTGGAGATATTGGGTATTTTTATGACCTAATCAAAGCAGGTGGAACCATTGACATGGATGGACTCATTGGAAAGGTCGGAAAAGTTACCAATGGATTAAAGTCTATGAGTAAGCTAGTAATTGCATCGGTGAGTGGAGCAGCAGCGGGAGCTGGATTCAGTCTTGCGCTTTCGGCTGATTTTATCATTGCGTCGGACAATACTAAGTTTATTATGGCATTTGTAAACATAGGATTAGTTCCTGATACGGGAGGAGCCTATCTACTTGCAAAGGAAATTGGTGAGAAGAGAGCCATGGAACTTTGTGCTACAGGACGTTCAGTAGGAGCAGAAGAGGCAAAGGAGCTTGGTTTTGTGTATAAAGTTGTACCAAAAGAAGAACTTGATGAAGCAGTGGCTAAATTTGCAAAGAAATTAGCAGCAGGACCACAAATATCTTACAAGGATATCAAAAAGCAAATTTATACTGCGTCTTTTGCGTCTGCCAATTACGAAACATATCTAAATGATGTAGAAGTGCCAACCCAGCATGAATGCTCAAATACAGAAGATTTTAAAGAAGGTTGCTCTGCATTTATGGAAAAACGGAAACCTGAATTCAAAGGAAAATAAAATATTTTCAAAAGAAAGGGGGCAGTTAATTTGAAATCAAAAGTTGTGACAAAAGAGGAAGCAGTAAAGTGTTTTCAAGACAATCAGACTATTATGTTTGGAGATTGGCATGGAGAACTTTCAGCAGAAGAAATTATAACTGGTGTTCTGGATAAAGGTGTAAAGAATCTTACAGCAATTGCTGTGTCTGGAGGCATGGCAGATCAGGGACTTGGTCGGTTAATTAGCAATCATCAGATAAGTAAATTATTGACTACTCATATTGGATTAAATCCGGTAGCAAAGGATCAAATGCTTGCGGGAGAGCTTGAAATTGAGTTTATTCCTCAGGGAACATTTGCAGAGAGAATTCGTTGCGGAGGAGCAGGACTTGGTGGATGCTTAACACCAACAGGAGTGGGAACTCAGGTGGAAGAAGGAAAGCAAAAATTAACCATTCAGGGAAAAGAATATCTTTTGGAATTACCACTACACGCAGATATTGCATTAATAAAAGCATGGAAAGCTGACACTGCTGGAAATATTGCATTTCGCTATACAGGAAGAGCAACCAACAGCTATATGGCATTTGCTGCTGATACAGTAATTGTGGAAGTAGAAGAGATCGTTGAAGTTGGGGAACTTGGTCCACAGGAAATAGATGTTGCAGCACCAATTATTGATATGGTGTATGAGCGAACTGGTGAAAAAAGACCAATTTGTCCAATGTGGCAGCGTGCAAAAGCCAAGGCAGAAGCACAAGCAAAAGGAGGTGAGTAGCATGGCAGGACTTACAGGACGTGCGTTGATTGCATCTCGCTGTGCAAAATTCTTTAAAGATGGAGACTTTGTCAATCTTGGAATTGGCGTACCTATGATGTGTGTAAACTATTTACCCGAAGGCGTTGATCTTTGGTTAGAGGCAGAGATTGGAATTGTGGGCTGTGGTGCTTCTCCATCGTGGGATGATGCAGACCCTGATATTATAGACGCTGGAGGACAGCCGGCATCTATCATTAAAGGTGGAAGTGTATGTGATCATGCGACTTCGTTTGCATTTATTCGAGGTGGTCATGTAGATGCAACAGTTCTTGGAACTTTACAGGTTGACCAGGAAGGAAACATTGCAAACTGGACGATTCCAGGAAAATTAGTACCAGGGATGGGAGGAGCTATGGATCTTTGCGCTGGTGTTAAGAAGATTATCGTTGCCACCGATCATTGTGAGAGAAGTGGTGCTTCTAAAATCTTAAAGAAATGTACCCTTCCTTTGACAGGAGCAAATTGTGTTACAGATATAGTCACTGAACGATGCTATTTGGAGGTGACACCAGAAGGATTGGTACTCCGAGAGATTGCAAAAGGGTATACTGTAGATGATATCTTGGCATGTACAGATGCAGATGTGATAGTACCAGATGAAATTGGAGTTATGAATTAGTGGGGCAAAATAAATTTTGACATTAAAAAAACCAACGTGAAAACGTTGGTTTTTTTAGTGCCGAAAGTGGGACTCGAACCCACACGCCCGCAAGGACAACAGATTTTGAGTCTGTCTCGTCTGCCAGTTCCGACATTTCGGCTTGTTTCGTATCGAACTTTGATATAATATCATTAAATAGATAGCTTTGTCAACCTTTTTTGTTTAATGTTGAATATATTAAATTAAATAATAAGATTTTGGAGATGAAGGTTCAAAATGAATGTAACAGAATTATTGACAGATTATATAAGTATTATTGTATTAGGGATTTGTTTGATTGTAGGATATATTATCAAGCAATGGATTCCAGATGTGAACAATAAGGTGATTCCCACAGTGGTTGCGATTCTTGGCTGTATTATCAATGTATGGCTTAATGAATGGACGCTGAATCCAGCAATTATTTTAGGAGGACTCATAAGTGGTTTGGCCTCCACAGGATTTCATCAGATGTTGAAACAGCTTATATCTCATGATGCATGTGACCATTGACAAATTTCTGGTTTTTGCGTAATATAAAAACATACTTAAAGGATAGGAATATAGGGAAAGGATTTGTGAATGAAGATATCAACAAAGGGAAGATATGCAGTAAGACTTATGTATGACTTGGCATTAAATGACACGGGAGAGTGGATTTCACTAAAGGATGTATCAAAGAGACAGGGCATTTCTATGAAGTATTTAGAACAGATTATCAGGTTGTTAAGTATTTCTGGTTACTTGAAAAGTCTGCGTGGACCAAGGGGTGGATATCAGTTAGCGAAAAAGCCAGCAGAGTATACAGTTGGAGATATTTTAAAGATTACAGAAGGAAGTATGGTTCCCGTGGCATGTTTAGAGGATAAACCCAATGCTTGTGAACGATATGGAGAGTGTCCAACTATATTTGTATGGGAAGGACTTGACAAAGTCGTGAGTGAATATTTAAATAGTGTTACGTTAGAAGATATTGTGGAGAGAGCAAAGAAGAATCAAAGCAATGATTTTGTTATATAACAATTGATTCCAGTGGTGAAAGACTGCCACTGGAATTTCTTTTATGCTCGTTTCTTTTGGAAACACATTATGGTATGATGGTAAAAGATAAAATTAAAAATAGATGAGGAGTAGAATCATGAATAAATTATTATTAATAGATGGACACAGTATTTTAAACCGAGCATTTTATGGATTGCCAGATATGACCAATAGTCAGGGACTTCATACCAATGCAATTCTTGGATTTTTAAATATGATGTTTAAATTTATAGAGGAAGAGCAACCCACTCATTTTGCAGTGGCATTTGATTTAAGTGCACCAACCTTTCGGCATAAGATGTTTGAAGAATACAAAGGGACAAGAAAAGGAATGCCAGATGAATTAAGAGAGCAGGTTCCAGTGATTAAAGAGGTCCTTCAGGCAATGAATATTCCGCTGATGATGGAAGAAGGATTTGAGGCGGATGACTTGCTTGGAAGTATGTCAGTGCTTGGAGAGAAAGAAGGATATGAAGTTCGCATTATCTCTGGGGATCGTGATTTACTTCAGCTTGCAACTAAGCATGTACAAATCCGAATTCCAAAGACTAAGCGTGGCGGCACCGAGGTGGAAGATTATTTTGCAGACGATGTATTGGCAGCATATGAGGTTACTCCAAAGGAATTTATTGATGTGAAAGCATTGATGGGCGATGCTTCTGACAATATTCCTGGAATTCCTGGAATTGGTGAAAAGACAGCAACCAAATTAATTAAGGAATATAAGACCATTGAGAATGCAAGGGAACATATTGAGGATGTAAAACCAAACCGTGCCAAGAATAATCTGGAAGAATATTACGAGCAGGGACTTATGAGTAAGGAACTGGCAACCATTAAACTTGACTGTCCACTTGATTTAACATTTGAAGATGCCCTGTTTGAAGATGTTTATACAAAAGAAGCTTATGACCTTTTGAAAAATCTAGAATTTAAGACTATTTTAAAGCGATTTGAAGGCGTTGCAGAAGAAGATTTAGTGTTGGAAATTCATGAGATTACAGATTTATCTGAGGCAGATGATGTATTTGTCAAAGGGGCGAAGGAAAAGGAAGTTGGAATTGCAATTTATACCAATGAAGATGATGTATGGATTGCAATGTCTTATGAAGATAAGAAGATTGATTTACTTCACAATGAAGGATTTATTTCTGCAGATTATCTCTATGAAAAGGTAAGTGGACTCTATCATGAAGGAAAGAAGATTTCTATGATGGGAATCAAAGATTATCTTGGAAAACTGCATTTGAGTGAAGAGCAAACATCCATTTTTGACGTGTCCTTAGCCGCATATCTTGTAAATCCGCTAAAGAGTACCTATGATTATGATGATATTGCAAGAGATTATTTGTCATTGATGCTGCCTTCTAGAAAGGAACTGTTAGAGAAGAAAAAGAGCGTATTTGAAGACGGAGAACTCATAGAAGCAGGTAAGAAAATTATAGGATTTGACGCCTATGTAGCAAGATGTGCTATTGATCCTTTAGCAAATAAATTAGATGAACTAAATATGCTGAATTTATATGAGGAAGTTGAACTTCCAACTACTTTTGTACTTCATGAGATGCAAGTTCGTGGAATCAGAGTAGATAAAGAGGCATTAAAGGAATATGGAAGTCAGCTAGTTGGACGTATTGACCAATTACAAAAGCTTGTTTACGAAGAAGCAGGGGAAGAGTTTAATATTAATTCCCCAAAACAGTTAGGAGTCATTCTTTTTGAACACATGGGATTAAAAGGTGGAAAGAAGACCAAAACTGGATATTCTACCAGCGTAGATGTATTGGAAAAACTAGAAGGAAAATATCCAATTGTAGCTTATGTATTAGAATACCGCCAGCTTACAAAACTAAAATCAACCTACGCAGATGGACTTGCTAACTTTATTATGGAAGATAATCGAATTCATGGAAAGTTTAATCAGACCATCACTGCAACTGGAAGAATCAGTTCTACAGAACCAAATCTTCAAAATATTCCAGCAAGAATGGAATTAGGACGTGCTATTAGAAAGGTATTTTTGCCAGAAGATGGGTATGTATTTTTAGATGCAGATTATTCTCAAATAGAACTTCGTGTAATGGCTCATTTATCAGGGGATGAGAATCTAATTGAATCTTATCAAAGAGAAGAAGACATTCATGCAAGAACTGCAGCAGATGTATTTAAAGTGCCAATGGAAGAAGTGACAAGTCTTCAAAGAAGAAATGCAAAGGCAGTCAACTTTGGAATTATATATGGACAAAGTGCATTTGGACTTAGCCAGGAACTAAAGATTACAAGAAAAGAAGCAAGTGAATATATTGCTACTTATTTTGAGACCTATCCAAAGGTAAAAGAGTATTTAGATAGAGAAGTAGAAAAAGGAAAAGAGGATGGATTTGTAGAGACCATGTTCCATCGAATCAGACCGATTCCAGAATTAAAATCCAGCAATTTTATGCAGAGAAACTTTGGAGAACGTGTTGCCATGAATTCACCAATTCAAGGTGCTGCAGCTGATATTATTAAGATTGCCATGATTCGTGTAAATATGAGACTAAAAAAGTTAAATCTAAAATCTCGATTGATTTTACAAATTCACGATGAACTTTTAATTGAGACATGGAAAGAAGAATTAGATCAAGTGAAAGATATTTTAGTACAGGAGATGACCCATGCGGCACAGCTTCGTGTTCCTCTAAGCGTGGATGTGAATATAGGAGAGAACTGGTATGAAGCAAAATAAAAAAATCATAGGAATTACAGGTGGGGTCGGTTCAGGGAAAAGCGAAGTTCTCCGCATTTTAAAGGAAGATTTTCAGGCAAAGATTATCATTGCAGATCAGGTGGCCCATGATTTGATGGAACCTGGAAATGTAAATTACAAGGGAATTGTTGCAGAGTTTGGGACTGAGATTCTCTTAGAAGATAAGAAAATTAATCGAAAGGCATTAGGTCAGATTGTATTTCACAACAAAGAAAAGTTACAAAGGCTCAACGAACTCACGCATCCAAATGTAGATCGAAAAATACAGGAGATAATGGAAGAGAAAACAGAAGAGGACTGTCACTTAGTTGTCTGTGAAGCCGCTATTTTAGTTGGAGCAGGATATGAGGCAATGTTTGATGAACTTTGGTATATATTTACGAGAGAAGAAGTGAGACGGGAACGGCTGAGGGCTAGTCGAGGATACAGTGACGAGCAGATAGACGCTATGCTTTCCAATCAAACAAGTGAAGAGGAATTTAAACGAATTGCAGACGTGGTAATTGACAACTCAGATACACTTGAAAAGACGAAAGAACAGATCAGAAATAGAGTGCAGAAGGATTTGTGAAAAAAACAGTCCACAAACATCAAACCTTGTGCTATAATGTCAAATAAGATTGTGCAATGACAGGAAACGAGGATATGATGGAATTAACAAGTTTAGCAAGCAGCAGTGAAGGAAACTCAATATTTGTAGGAACAAAGAACACGAAGGTATTAGTAGATTGTGGAATTAGTGCCAAGAGAATTGAGAATTCACTAAAGGAATTAGGAATGAAAGCATCACAGATGGATGCAATCTTAGTTACCCATGAACATTCAGACCACATTAAAGGTCTTGGTGTGATGGCAAGAAGATATGGAATTCCTATGTTTGCAACAAGCGGAACCATTGACGCAATGTTAAGTTCAGGGAAGATTGGGGAAGTATCGCATGATTTATTCTACGGTGTGGAGGCAGACCGTTCATTTACCCTAGGGGATATGATAGTGAATCCAACGAGAATATCTCATGATGCAGCAGAACCTGTATGTTATTCTTTTGAAGCAGATGATGTAAAGGCGAGTATTGCCACGGATCTTGGAGACTATGATGATTATATTATAGAGAAACTAAAGGATTCTAACATCCTGTTTGTAGAAGCCAATCATGATGTGAATATGCTTCAAGTTGGGCGATATCCATATTATTTGAAGCAGAGAATATTAGGCAGCAAGGGTCATTTGTCCAATGACCGATGTGCATGTTTGCTGAATGATGTCATAAGTGACTGCACCAGCCATGTATATTTGGGGCATTTGAGCAAAGAGAACAATTATGCCCAATTAGCATATGAAACTGTAAAGACAGAATTAAAGATGCAGGATATTTCTTTAGAAGTTGCAAAAAGAGATCAAGTATCGACACTAACAAACGTTATATCGTAGGAGGATGAACATGGATAGAACAGTAATCACAGTTGTAGGAAAAGACACAGTAGGAATCATCGCTAAAGTATGTACATACTTAGCAAGCAATAAAGTAAATATATTAGATATTACACAGACTATTACTGGAGGATTCTTCAACATGATGATGGTTGTTGACACAACAGATTCATCAAAAGAATTTGATGTGTTAAGTGAAGAACTTAGCCAGATTGGTGATGAACTAGGAGTTACCATTAAAGCACAAAACGAGAAAATTTTTGACGTAATGCACAGAATTTAACGGGGGTCTGGGATGATTAATATTAATGAAGTAATTGAAACAAATAAGATGATTCATGAGATGAATCTAGACGTTCGTACTATTACTATTGGAATTAGTTTACTTGATTGTGTTGGATCAACACTTGATGAAGTTAAGGACAATGTATATAACAAGATTACAACAGTAGCAAAAGATTTGGTAAAGACAGGAAAAGATATTGAAAAGGAATTTGGAATTCCTATTGTAAATAAACGTATTTCTATTACACCAATTTCTTTAGTTGGTGGGAATGTCTGCAAGACGCCAGAAGACTTTGTAGAGCTTGCAAAGGTCCTTGATAAGGCAGCAAAGGAAGTTGGAGTAAACTTTTTAGGTGGATATTCTGCACTTGTAAGCAAGGGAATGACAAAGGCAGATGAATTATTGATTCGTTCTATTCCACAGGCGATGGCAACAACTGATTTTGTATGTTCTTCTATAAATGTTGGTTCAACAAAGACAGGAATCAACATGGATGCAGTCAAATTAATCGGAGAGATGATTAAGGAAACAGCAGAATTAACGAAAGATAATGATTGTCTTGGATGTGGTAAGTTTGTTGTATTTTGTAATGCACCAGATGATAATCCATTTATGGCAGGTGCATTCCATGGAGTGACAGAAGCAGATTCTGTTATTAACGTTGGTGTCAGTGGCCCAGGAGTTGTAAAGCGTGCCATAGAGACAGCACGTGGAGAGAATTTTGAAGTTCTTTGTGAGACAATTAAGAAGACAGCATTTAAGATTACCCGTGTTGGACAATTAGTTGCAAAGGAAGCTTCTAAGAGATTAGGAATTCCATTTGGAATTATTGACTTATCTTTGGCACCAACCCCAGCAGTTGGAGATAGTGTTGGAGAGATTTTAGAAGAAATCGGATTAGAATATACAGGAGCACCTGGAACAACCGCAGCTCTTGCAATGTTAAATGACCAAGTAAAGAAGGGTGGAGTTATGGCTTCTTCTTATGTTGGTGGATTAAGCGGAGCGTTTATTCCAGTCAGTGAAGATCAACGTATGATTGATGCAGTAGAGGCAGGAGCTTTAACAATTGAGAAGCTAGAAGCGATGACATGTGTATGTTCTGTTGGTCTTGATATGATTGCAATCCCTGGAAAGACAAAGGCAACAACAATTTCTGGAATTATTGCTGATGAGATGGCATTAGGTATGATTAACCAAAAGACAACAGCAGTTCGTATTATTCCAGCAATTGGTAAAGATGTAGGAGATAAAGTTGAATTTGGTGGACTATTAGGATACGCTCCTATTATGCCAGTCAATGAATTTTCATGTGATGCATTTATCAACCGTGGTGGAAGAATTCCAGCACCAATTCATAGTTTTAAAAATTAATAGAGGTGAATATTTTTGGGTAGATTAGACAATTTACAGCCAAAGAAAGTATTTGAATATTTTGAAAGCTTATGCAATATCCCTCATGGCTCTTACAATTGTAAGGCTGTGAGTGATTATTGTGTTCAGTTTGCAAAGGATAGAGGATTAGAGTGGATTCAAGATGACGCATACAATGTGATAATCAAGAAGTCCGCTTCTTCTAATTATAAGGGAAATTCTACCTTGATTCTTCAAGGTCATTTGGATATGGTTTGTCAAAAGACAACAGAATCAACCATTGATTTTGAGAAAGATCCATTAGATTTACAGATAGATGGAGATTTTCTTTTTGCCAAGGGAACTAGCTTAGGTGGTGATGATGGGATTGCAGTGGCATATGCTCTCGCAGTTTTAGATGATGATACATTAAAGCATCCAAATTTAGAAGTTGTATTTACAACGGAAGAAGAAGTTGGAATGTTAGGAGCCAGTGCATTGGATACATCTTCTCTAAAGGCAAAGTATTTACTAAATATTGACTCAGAAGAAGAAGGCATTTTGATTGCCAGTTGTGCAGGAGGAAATGTAACAAAGGCTGTAATTCCAGTACAGTATCAAAGTGAAAATGGAGATTTGCATGAGTTGACCATTCAAGGATTGTTAGGTGGACATTCTGGAACAGAGATAGATAAAAATCATGCCAATTCTCACAAACTACTAGGTGAAGTACTGTCTGTATTGAATCGGAAGAATGCAAAGATTGTATCAATTGGTGGAAATGAAGATCAAAAGGATAATGCAATTCCTTCTTACAGCTATGTCTCATTTTTAGCAGATGATGTTGCTATTTTCAAAGAAGAAGTAGGCCATTTAAAGGAAAAGTGGGAAACAGCTTATGATGAATCTGAAGATGGAATTTGCGTCTCAATTGAAAGTAAGGTGCAGGGTATCAATACTAAGGTGTTGACCAAAGAAAGTGCAGAAAGTGTAGAAAGATTTCTTAAGAATTCAATCAACGGAGTTCAGACCATGAGTACTGATATCGAAGGTTTGGTGGAAAGTTCCTTAAATCTGGGAATTATTCATATGAATGATACTGAATTTACTGCAACCTTTGGAGTTCGAAGCAGTGTGGCATCTTTGATGGACACTATGTTTGAAACAGAGCAAAAAGTTATAGAATCCTGTGGTGGAACCATAGAAAGATTAAGTGAATATCCAGGATGGGAATATAGGAAAGATTCTCTTTTAAGGGAACAGTTTGTCAAAGCCTACAAGGAATTGTTTGGACAAGATATGAAAGTAGAAGCAATTCATGCCGGTTTAGAATGTGGTATTTTAGGAGCAAAGATTCCAGATTTAGATATGGTTGCATTTGGACCGGATATTTTTGATATTCATACAGTAAAAGAACGATTATCCATTTCTTCAACGAAGCGAGTGTGGGAATTGTTATTAAAAATTATTGAAGAATTCCCCTAAAACGTGTATCCTAGAATAAGAAAATGAAAAAGATAAAAGGAGTCAGATAGATGAGTGAAAACGTATATGATATTCTACAAGAACGTGGATTTATCGCACAAACAACACATGAAGAATTAAGAGATTTATTAGGAAAAGAAAAAGTAACATTTTATATTGGATTTGATGCAACTGCAGACAGTTTAACTGCAGGTCATTTTCTTACAGTTATGGCCATGATGCATATGCAGCGTGCAGGACATCGACCAATCGCACTTTTAGGTGGCGGAACTACTATGGTTGGAGATCCATCTGGAAAGTCTGATATGAGAAATATGCTTACAGAAGAAGTCATTGACCATAATGCGGCAAGATTCAAAGAACAATTATCAAGATTTATTTCTTTTGATGATGATAAAGCAATCCTTGCAAATAACAAAGATTGGTTACTTGATCTTAACTATGTGGAATTCTTACGTGAAGTGGGAGTACATTTCTCGGTAAATAATATGCTTCGTGCAGAGTGCTACAAGCAGCGTATGGAAAAAGGATTAACATTCTTTGAATTTAACTACATGTTAATGCAGGCATATGATTTCTTAGAGTTAAACCGTCGTTACGGATGTACTCTTGAAATGGGTGGAAATGATCAATGGTCTAATATCCTAGCAGGTGCAGACTTAATTCGTAGAAAAGAACAAGAAAGTGCATTTGGGCTTACACTTACATTGCTTACAAGAAGCGATGGAGTGAAGATGGGTAAAACAATGGCAGGAGCTGTATGGCTTGATCCAGAAAAGACATCACCATATGAATTCTATCAATACTGGAGAAACATAGAAGATGTAAAAGTGGAAGAGTGTCTTGGATTGTTGACGTTCTTACCAATGGATGAAGTTCGTAGATTAGGTGCTTTAGAAGGATCTGAAATCAATAAAGCCAAAGAAGTATTGGCTTATGAAATCACAAAGATTGTTCATGGAGAAGAAGAAGCCAAGAAAGCTGATGTAGCTGCTAAGGCAATGTTTGTAAGTGGTGGAGCCAATGAAGATGCACCAACTCACGAATATCCAGCAAGTGAATTAGAAGAAGGAAAAGATATCCTTACATTATTGGTAGATTCTAAGCTTTGTACCACCCGTTCTGATGCAAGAAGAATGGTAGAACAAGGTGGAGTTTCTGTCAACGGGGAAAAGGTTACTAATATTAAAGCTATATTTTCTAGTACAGACTTTGATGATAAAGATAGACTTCTGTTAAAGAAGGGAAAAAAGAAATTCTGTCAAGTAAAAAGCTTATAAAAAATAAAAATGAATGCCAACCCATATAAAGGGTTGGTAATTTTTTTACTATTTTGTAGTCAAATGTGATAAATTATGTATAAAGGAAAGAATTCTAAAAAGGGTGAGGATATATGATTTGGAAAATAGCAATATGTGATGATGAGAAGATATATAATGATAAAATTTATCAGCTATGCCAGAATCGATTATACAAAGAAGGCATAGATGGGGATATTGTTCAGTTTCAAAGTGGTAAAGAATTTCTAGCATCAGATATAAAATTTCATATGTTGTTTCTCGATGTAGAAATGGAAGACATGGATGGCTTTGACGTTGGAAAGCAGTTAATAAAAGAAGGATGCAAAACAAGTATCATTTATATTACAAGTCATGATGAATGGGTGCAGCGAGCCTTTGAGGTAAAGGCATATCGTTATATTTACAAGACCCAGATGGATATGATTCCAGAGGTGATGATGGATGTGATTCACGATTTATCTGAGAATATTGGATTAGTGATTAAAGTTAGAGAAGCGGACAATCATAGAATGGTTTTGTATCTATCTGAGATATATGCAATGGAATCAATTGGAGATGAAACAGTAATTATTTTAGAAAATGGCAATGTTTTGACCCGGGAAACAGTAAAAGATTTGGTGAGCCGCTTAAATGAAAACTTTATAGTTTGTAGTCGAGGGAAAGCGATAAATTTAGAATATGTAAAAAGAATTGACAGAGGATGTATTTTGTTACAAAATGAAACACAATATCGTATTTCAAGGAGAAAAGAAAAAGAAGTCAGAGAGAGATTTGATGATTTTATAAAAAAACACCTACGATATCAATAGAAAGGTAAAAATATGTGGGAAGCGGGAAAAGAGATAGGGTATTGGATACAAATTTATCTTGTTGAGGTTTTAAAATTGTATTTGTTGACAAGATTTGTTTTTGGAGGAGAAACAAAGTGTAAAAATAATAAAATCATTTGTACAATACATATAATTGCATTTGTAGAAATAGTTATTTGTGTCTATAACGGATTTGCTCAAAATATAGAAAATAGAATTCAAAGTATTATTTTTATTATATACATATCGGTTCTGTTTTGTAATATTTTATATGGATTTTTATCCTATTTATTTATAACAGTTTTAGATTTTGCCATCGGGTTGTTCTATATTGGAGTATTTGAAATAAAATATCAAACGGCATATGAAAGTTATATTTTTTCATTATTTGTTGGAATAACAAGCTTGGTGTTGTTATCAATAATCGCTTTAATAAGGAAAAAGAAAATAAAACAAAATGTGTCTTATTACGAAAAAACAGATTATATTATAGGAAACATTTTATTATTTGGAATTTTGTCATGTGGAGTCCCCTTAATGGGTGCAATTTTCCGTACGACCAATGTTCATCGACGTGGACAGGCACTTATTGGAATCGTCATAGTTTTTTTAGTGATTTATATATGGATTCAGAGATACACAAAAGTTAAAACCAAGAAACAAGAGTATGAGAATAAGCTGGCAGTTCAGGAAAAATATTTAGAACAACAAAAAGAATATTATGAATCTCTGCTAAATAAAGAAAGAGAGACAAAGAAATTTCGACATGATATTAAACAGCAGCTGAGATGTATCTATGAGTTGGAAGAACAGAACAAAAAAGAAGAATTACATGAATATTTGTCAGAGATGTTAAAAACAACGGAAAACATTAAAACAAATATTGAAACGGGAAACGAAATTGCAAATGTGGTGGTAAATGATATTTTTAAAGATTGTGATTTAAAAATAGAATGGAAAGGACTATTGCCACAAAAATTAAACATGAAACAAAGTGATGTTTGTGTATTGTTTGCTAATTTAATGAAAAATGCAAAAGAGGCAACGCAAAAGACAAATTACAATATAATTTGGATTGATGTAAAACAATACAAGGATAATTTAAGTATATCAATAAAAAATCCTATTATAGAAAAAATAGAGATAAAAGATAATAGAATACTTACTACAAAAAGTGAGAAGGACATTCATGGATTTGGTTTGGAAAATATTCATGGTATAGTTGATGTTTATAATGGAACAATGGAGATTTCTTGTGATGAAAAATATTTTATATTAAAAATCTTTTTACGTAGTATTATAAAATAACACGCTCAACACAAAAAACAATACGTTCACCATAGAAATGTTTTCTTTCAAATTAAAATGATATAAAATGAATATATAAATATTAATATATTAGGAAAGGAGAATGGATAATGGGAACAAAAGGTTGGCCACCACCATGGTGGTAATCAAGGGTAATCAAGTGAAAGGCGGAAAGGATAATGTAGAAGATTCCTTTCCGCCTTTTGGTATTATTGGGAGGTATGCAAATGAGAAAATCAGGAAAAGTAACATCAGTTTTACTTGCATTGATGATGGTTGGAAGTATAGTTATTCCAAGCAATCAAATAACTAACATAGAGGCTGCTGAAAAACAAAAGAAATTTATTATTGTTACGAGAAGTAGGAAAGATGTAAAGACTATTGAAGCGAAATATGATACAATTATAGAAGAGGAAGAGCAAAATACAGATTTGTTACGTGATGAGAATATAATTGTGTCGAACATGACGGGATCTGAAGCAAAGAAAATTGAAAAAGATGGAAAAGTCGAGAAAGTTGAGGAAGATGTTGCGGTTACTGCATCTACAAAGACTGATAATCAAATAGCAGGTGACTCAGAAAATACACAATGGAATTTAAAAAGTATTAATGCAGATATGCAGGAATCAGAACCAACCAAAAAGGTAAAGGTTGCATTATTGGATTCTGGAGTTGATTTTCAAGACGGTATAAATGTAAAGGAAAGAATCAACTTGATTAATGATGGCGAAGAATTCTCTCCAATTTTAGAGGATGCATCCAATCATGGAACATCTATTGCTAGCGTTATTGCAGGAGAGGGAAGTCAAGTTCAAGGGGTTAATAAAGATGTTGAACTTTATTCTGCAAGAATATTGGATGATGAGAAACAAGCGCCTGTTAGTAGGGTTATCGAAGGAATATATTGGGCAATTGATAAAGGTGTTAATATTATTAGCATCAGTTTTGGAACAAGTCAATATTCTGAAGCATTAAAACAAGCAATTGATGATGCAAATGCAAAAGGAATTTTAGTTGTTGCTGCAGCTGGTAATCAAGGTGAAAGTGGAACGGATAACGTAGAATATCCAGCGGCTTTTGATAATGTTATGGCTGTGGGTTCTGTAGATTCAAAAGCAAGGGTTAGTGATTTTAGTTCTACAGGAAAAGAAATAGATGTTGTAGCACCAGGAGAAGCGGTTCGGGCAACGGGTGCATTTGAAGAGACGATGATTACATCAGGAACAAGTATGGCTGTTCCGCACGTAGTCGGTGTTGCAAGTCGTTTATGGCAAAAGAATCTTTCAAAGTCGAATGAATTTATAAAGAAATTGGTAGAAGAAAGTGCCAAGACACTAGGTGATAAATCGTCTTACGGGAATGGCTTAGTAGATTGTAAGTATGCAGAAGAGATGTACGATTTTGCAGAAAATCAATATGAAACTGAAAAAAATATTGATTTACAAGAAAATAAAGATAAAGTTCAAACGTTTGATAACAAAGATGAAAGTAAAGTTGAAGGAACATGGACAAGTAGTTATCATCAAAAATATTTAAATGATAATGGGATTAATATTCCAGCATATAAAACAGGAGCGACATACCCAGATAAAGAGGAATCAGGAATGAAGGGAATGTCTGATAATCCGGATTTTCATGGATTTTATCTTCGGAAATATGAAAATAAAGAAAATGTTAATATTTTAGCAAGTTATCGATTTATAATAAAAATTGGAAATGCCTATGGAAAAGGGAATACCTATACTGCAGTTGCGAAAAGTGATATCCCTGGTTTAACTCAAAAAAGTTATGATTCAATTCGTGCAAGATTTAAAGGTATAAATAGTAAAATTAAATCATACAGTAGTTACTCTAATAGAAAAGCATTTGTATTTGGTATAGCAATGCATACTGTCACAGATATGTTTGCACACTCAACATATAGATTTGAAAATGGAAAATGGTGCAGAATTACCCATCCAAATGCTGATGACATAAGTGTGCAATCTAGACGTTTTAAAATGGCATATCGAACTGAAAGGAATAATGTATATCGTTATCAGGGAAAGAGAGCGGATGTACCAGTTTGTCATGATTTCCATGCTTCAAAAGATACAACAGGGGCATATTATACAAGTGATACAGCCAATAAGTATTATCGCGTTTGCAATATGTCATTGTTTAGTTCGCAAGTTCATATTTCTGATAATACAGTAAAAAAGCATTATACACTAATTAATGTTGATAGAAGTGAGAACATAGATGATAAATTATAAATATGCACTATAAGGAATGAGACAGGAGGAGTGGTAGGATGAAGAAAATAACAGTATTTATCGCGGCAATACTATTTTCAATGGGAATTCTTAGTGCTGGACATGTAGTAAAAGCTGAGGAAAAAACGGATGTACCTGAAATATCAGTAACCAATGTTAGTAGCACATATACATTTACAAGCAAATCACAGGGAAAATGGATTCCATTAAAACCAAAAACAAGTGGAATCTTGTATAGCTTAGGGAACATTTATGACAAAGATAAGAAATTGGTACCAGGAATCAAGAATATAGATGAGCAAGATACCTATATTAAAAATGTATCTACAGCAGATGTATATTATATTAAACTTCCAACTCAAATAAGTGGCAAAGTGACAGTTTCTGAAATTAAAATGTTACAAGACAATAGAACTTGGTTAAATGTAAAAGATAAGTGTTGGCAGTCAGGAAAGAATCAAAATGTATACCAAAGATTCAATGTGGGAAAACGTAGCATTCAGACATTTACAGCATGGTGTGTAGATGATTCGGCAGGGAATATAAGAGTGCAAATTCAAATGCTTAAGAATAATAAGTGGGTCAATGTAACCAATGGAAAGTATTTAAGAGCAGATGAGTTTGATACATTGACAACAGGTCTAAAAAAAGGTAGTTATCGACTTGTATCAAAAGCATCAGATAAACAAATTGGTAAATATGAACTGAAAAATTCCTCAATGAGCAGCAAGTATCAAACAAAGAAATCCAAAGCACAGAAGATTAGTCTTGGAAAATCAAAAACTAATATTTATACATCCACAGAAAAAGCATCACGTTGGTATAGGGTTTCAAGAACTTCATTAAAGAAGAGATATGTGAAGGTAAATGTTGCAAATAATTCTGGAAAGATAAAAGTTTCTGTTTATAAGAAAGGACGAACAAAGGCTTTAAAAAGTGTGACACTTTCTTCTGACAATTCCGGAAAGATTAAATATACTTATCGATTGAAAAGCGGAAAAGGAACTTACTATGTTAAAGTAAGTAAATCTGGATCAAAGATGAATGGAAAGTATACGATTCAATATAAGTAATTAAGATAGGAGCAAGCCCCTCGTAATTGAAGGGCTTGTTTTTTTATTTTGCATTATATTCATTAATTTTATTTAAAATAGATTTTGTATAGGCATCTTGGCTCTTCATAGATTGTACAATGGTCTGAATTTGTTTTGTTTCTTTTGATGGCATAGTTTGTGTGGAGGCAAAGACAGCTAGAATTAATATAATAGAAAATGTAATTCTTAATTTAAAGAAAGACCAATAGCTGGTAGGTTCTTCTTCAAAGTAATCATCTTGATAATAAGATGAATATTTTTTTTGTAGTTTTGCTTGTTCTAGTTTAAGATTACTATTTGGATTCATAGGCATCCTCCTTTTCTTTAATATATGAAAGAACTATAAAAATATTTATATAATTTTTATAAAAAATTAGGCAGAAAATATTGACAGTGAGAAGTAAAAGTGATAACTTAAGTTATAGATGTTAGCACTCAATTAGCCCGAGTGCTAATAACGGGAGGAAACTATGGATTTAAATGATCGTAAAAAGTTAATATTAAAAGCGATTATCTCGAATTACTTAGAAACTGGAGAACCAGTTGGTTCAAGAACAGTATCTAAGCTTCCAGGGTTAGAACTTAGTTCAGCAACCATAAGAAACGAGATGGCGGATTTGGAGGAGCTTGGTTATTTACTTCAGCCACATACTTCAGCCGGACGAATTCCGTCGGATATGGGATATCGGTTTTATGTGGATCAAGTCATGCAGTTAAGGGAAGAAGAGCATGAGGAACATGAACATCTCATTCAAAAAGTAGATAAGATGGAAGTTCTCTTAAAGCAAGTAGCCAATGTATTGGCATCCAATACTAATTATGCAACCATGGTTTCATCGCCCCAGAACAATAATACAAAGTTAAAATTTGTTCAGATTACACAAGTAGACGAGAACAGCTTACTTGCAATTATTGTTGCAGACAACAATGTAGTAAACAACAAGATGATAGAAGTTGATAAGGTATTAGGCAATGATGAACTCTTGAAGATGAACATGTTGCTGAATACATTTCTGCAAGGTCTTACACTAAAAGATATTAATTTAGATTTAATACAGACCATGCGTGATCAAGCAGGAATTCACAGTGAGATTTTACAACGTATTTTAGAAGAGATTGCCAAGGTAATCCATGATGCAGACCAGTTGGAGATTTATACTGGTGGAACATCGAACATTTTAAAATATCCAGAACTTGGAGATATTGAAGCGGTTACTGACTTATTAGACACTTTGGTGGAGAAGAAGTCATTAGTGAAACTGGTGGACCAGTCTTCACAACATACACACAATGGTATTCAGGTTTATATTGGAGAAGAATCTCCAGTAAAGAATATGAAAGATTGTAGTGTGGTAACTGCCACTTATGAACTTGAAGAAGGTGGGAAAGGTACCGTTGGTATTATTGGACCAAAGAGAATGAATTACAAGAAAGTAGTCAAAGCACTTGAGAATTTAACTGGTGAACTTGATGAAATCTTTCGTAAAAAAACATAGAAAGGATATAGCAGAATGAGTAAAGAAAAACAAGAAGAGATTCTTGAAGAAGAAAAGGTAGATCCAAAGGACGTAGAAGATGCAGTAGCAGAATCTACATATGAAGCTGAAACTACAGAAGAGACATTGGAAGATGTTGTGAAAGAAAAGGAAAAAGAGATTGCTGACTTAAAGGACAAATATCAGAGACTTATGGCAGAATTTGATAATGCCAGAAAGAGAACAGCAAAAGAGGCAACTCAAAGATATGATTTGGGTGCCATGGGAGTGCTTGAGAAGTTACTTCCAGTGATTGATAATTTTGAACGTGGGTTAGGAGCTGTTGCACCAGAAGAAAAAGATGGTGCGTTTGTACAAGGAATTGAACAGATTTACAAGCAGCTTATGGGAACCATGGAGGAATTAGGAGTGGCAGCTATGGATGCCACAGGAAAAGAATTTGATGCTAATCTTCACAATGCAGTGATGCATATAGAAGATGAAGACCTTGGAGAGAATATCGTTGCAGAGGAAATGCAAAAAGGATATATGTACAAGGAAAACGTGTTAAGACATAGCATGGTGAAAGTTGCAAATTGATAATTGCAATGAGTAAACACATACTGTTATAAATATTAAGAAATAGATTTTTTAGGAGGAATTTATCATGGGTAAGATTATAGGAATCGATTTAGGAACAACAAATAGCTGTGTAGCTGTTATGGAAGGTGGTCAACCAACTGTTATTACAAATGCAGAGGGAATGAGAACAACACCATCTGTTGTAGCATTTACAAAGACAGGAGAACGTGCAATTGGGGAACCTGCAAAACGTCAGGCAGTAACAAATGCTGACAAGACAATCTCTTCTATTAAGAGACATATGGGAACAGATTATAAAGTAACAATTGATGACAAGACATATTCTCCACAAGAGATTTCAGCAATGGTACTTCAAAAATTAAAAGCAGACGCTGAAAATCATTTAGGTGAAAAAGTAACAGAAGCTGTTATTACAGTGCCTGCTTACTTTAACGATGCTCAACGTCAGGCAACAAAAGATGCTGGTAAGATTGCTGGATTAGATGTTAAACGTATTATCAATGAGCCAACAGCTGCAGCATTATCTTATGGCCTTGACAATGAAAAGGAACAAAAGATTATGGTTTACGATTTAGGTGGTGGTACATTTGACGTATCTATTATTGAAATCGGTGATGGAGTTATCGAAGTACTATCAACAGCCGGAGATAATAAATTAGGTGGAGATGATTTTGATAATATTGTTACAAATTATATGTTATCAGAATTTAAGAAACAAGAAGGTGTAGATTTATCTGCAGATAATATGGCAATGCAGCGTTTGAAAGAAGCAGCTGAAAAAGCGAAGAAAGAACTTTCATCTGCCACAACAACAAATATTAATTTACCATTTATTACAGCAACAGCTGAAGGTCCAAAACACTTTGATATGAATCTTACAAGAGCTAAGTTTGATGAATTAACAAGAGAGCTTGTTGAAAGAACAGCAACTCCAGTAAATACAGCTTTAAAAGATGCGGGAATCGCAGCTTCTGAACTTGGAAAAGTATTATTGGTTGGTGGATCAACTCGTATCCCAGCAGTTCAAGATAAAGTACAACAATTAACAGGAAAAGAACCATTTAAGGGTATCAACCCAGATGAATGTGTTGCAATTGGAGCATCTATCCAAGGTGGTAAATTAGCAGGAGATGAAGGTGCTGGAGATATCTTATTATTAGATGTAACACCACTATCACTTTCTATTGAAACAATGGGTGGGGTTGCTACAAGATTAATTGAACGTAATACAACAATTCCTACAAAGAAGAGCCAGATTTTCTCAACTGCAGAAGATAACCAAAGTGCTGTTGATATTAACGTAGTACAAGGGGAACGTCAATTCGCAAGAGATAATAAATCATTAGGAAGATTCAGATTAGACGGAATTGCTCCAGCAAGACGTGGAGTACCTCAAATTGAAGTTACATTTGATATTGATGCCAATGGTATTGTAAATGTATCTGCAAAAGATTTAGGTACAGGAGCAGAACAACACATTACAATTACAGCTGGATCTAATATGTCTGATGATGATATTGATAAGGCAGTAAAAGAAGCAGCAGAATTTGAAGCACAAGACAAACAACGTAAAGAAGCAATTGATGCAAGAAATGAAGCAGACTCCATGGTATTCCAGACAGAAAAAGCATTAGAAGAAGCTGGAGATAAGGTAGATGCCAATGAAAAAGTTAAAGTAGAAGCTGACTTAAAAGAATTAAAAGACTTAGTAGAAGCTACCAAAGATGTTGAAAATATCACAGAAGCTCAAGTTGAAGATTTAAAAGCAAAGAAAGAAACTTTAATGAATAGTGCACAAGGATTATTTACTAAAATGTATGAAGCAGCTCAAGGAGCGGCAGGAGCAGATGCTGGGGCATCAGCTGATACAAATACAGCAGGTGATGATAATGTAGTCGATGGTGATTACAAAGAAGTATAAGATAAAAAGAAGGTAGACGAATATGGCAGATAAAAGAGATTATTATGAAGTATTAGGCATTGAGCGAAATGCTTCAGAATCAGAAATTAAAAAAGCCTACCGAAAAGTTGCTAAGAAGTATCATCCTGACACGAATCCTGGAGACAAAGAAGCCGAAGCAAAGTTTAAAGAAGCTTCAGAAGCTTACGAAGTCCTAAGTGATCCTGAAAAGAAAACGCAGTATGACCAATTTGGTCATGCTGCATTTGAGCAGGGAGCAGGCGGATATGGTGGCGGCGGCTTCGGAGGATTTGACTTCGGTGGCGGTGACATGGGTGATATTTTTGGCGATCTTTTTGGTGGAATGTTTGGCGGCGGTGGTCGCAGCAGACAGGCACAGCAAGATAGACCAACTCAAGGTGCTCATGTGAGAGCTAGAATTCATGTTACATTTGAAGAAGCTGTTTTTGGTACTTCAAAGAAGATTGAGATTTCTCTAAAAGAGGAATGTAAAAGCTGTCATGGAACAGGTGCGAAAGCAGGAACAAGTCCAACCACATGTCCAAAATGTGGTGGAAAAGGTCAGGTTGTATTTACACAGCAGTCTATGTTTGGAACGGTAAGAAATGTTCAAACATGTCCAGATTGTCAAGGAACTGGTAAAATTATTAAAGAAAGATGTCCAGATTGTCAAGGAACTGGTTATACCAGTGAACGTAAGACAATTGAAGTTACAGTGCCAGCAGGTATTGATAACGGACAAAGTATCCGAATTCGTGGAAAGGGAGAACCAGGAACCAACGGAGGACCAAGAGGAGACTTATTGGTTGTTGTTTCTGTGGATCGTCATCCTAAATTCCAGCGTCAAGATTATGACATTTTCTCAACAGAAGCCATCTCATTTACGCAGGCGGCATTAGGTGCTGTTGTGAAAATTCAGACTGTAGATGGACCACAAGACTATACAATTAAGCCGGGAACACAGACAGATACGAGAGTACGTCTAAAAGGAAAAGGTGTTCCAAGTGTAAGAAATAAGAACGTTCGTGGAGATCATTATGTTACATTGGTAGTAGAAGTGCCAGAACGTTTGAATAGTGAACAAAAAGAAGCATTAAAGAAATTCCAAGAAGCAATGGGAGAAGTAAAAGCATCTTCTGATCAGAAAGAACACAAACATTTTTGGGAAAAATAAAAAAAGACGAAACAATTGAATTTTGATTGTTTCGTCTTTTTTTGTTTAAATCTTTAAAAATCTTTAAGCAGGAATCCAACTTCCTACCCATTTTTTCTTTGTGGAGTTATATTTTCTTTTATATAACTTTCCATTCATTATTTTATATTTCCAAACAATAGTGTCAGAATAAGTTGTTATTTCGCTATCAGAAAAAATAGTAGATTCTGAGATTTGGATTTCATCAGCTATACAGTCTTTACTAAAAATAGTAGGAGATAGTGCCATAAAAGTGAAAGATATTAAAAATAATTTAATTGATTTTTTCATGTTCTTTTGCCTCCGTCATTGAGTTATAAATTCTATATCCTGAAAAGGACGATTTAATATTGTCGATTGAGATTGTAGGGTATTTATGCCCTTTGTAATAAACATCATATTGTTTTGAGGTATTTGTTCTTACAAAAAAAGTAGATTCTTTCTCTAAACCTAGAATCTCTTCTCCCTTCGCATGGGTAGGGTTTGGATAAGAGGGTTCAAATGCAAAAAACAATGATGTAAATAAAAAACCTACAATTATTAGTATGTGAAATAGATGATAAGCTTTGTTTTTTAATATACGAGGTCTTTCTAAAATGTAATCGGCTCTCTTTGAAAGTGTATTTTGAGATGTCTGACTAAAAAATAAGGCTGACATAGGTGATAAAGCAGGCTTGTTTTTAGCAATTTTTATAAGACATTCAATGTAACTTAATTGCTTATCCTCTGCAATTGTTTCTGAAATTGCAAGATCATTAGAGTGTTCAATGGTATCGCTTAATTGTTTGTTTAACCAATGCACAAGTGGATTCCACCAATAAAGACAAACTATCAGTTCACATATTAGTTTGTACCATAAATCATGATGATAGTAGTGTTCAATTTCATGAGAAAGAACAAATTTTAATTCTTCATCAGTAAAATTAACCTCTGGTAATAAAATAATTGGATGAAACAAACCAGTAATACATGGACTGTGAATTATGGGTAAAACAATTATTTTAAAATTCGGTTGATTCTTATGGTTAACACATATTTCAGTTATAATATTCTTTAATAAAGATGACTCATTATATGGATAGATGTGAATTAGCTGATAAAATCTGTATCGTCTCCATATTAGTAGTAAAAAAGAGAGAATAAAACCCACAAAAGAACCATATATCATTACATCCATAATCTCAATATTTGAAACAAAAGGATGTCTTAATAAATTAAAAAAATAAGCTAAATACTTTTTTGATTCAATATTATGAGTAAAAGCAAAATTAAAAGGAAAAAACATCCTTATAATTACAAACATCATACTAATAATGATACATTTTGGACCAAGCCCCAAAATAAATTTTTTCCGCTTTGATACAAGTATAAGATAAAGCATCAAAATACTTCCGAATACAATACAAGTTAATACAGATCCGTAAGATGGTTGACTCATTAAAGTTCCTCCTCTAACTCTTTTCTTCGCTTTTTAATTCGTGCTTCTAGTTCTTTAATAGCATCTAAGTCAGGTGTTTCATCAATCATATGTGCAAGGTATGCCTGAGAAGAAAACTGTTTCTTAAATCCAGAAAAAGTATCTTGGATATATTCTTCGGCACTGATTAAAGGCTTATATGATCTTGCGAGAACAGTTCCACTGTATACTACATCAGCTGTTTCAATGTACCCATTCTTAAGCAATGTTTGAATGGAAGTACGTATTGTATTAATGTTTAAAGATGAATCAATATGTTCTACATCAGAGGCAGTCAATGACTCTTCTGAATTCCAAAAGATTTTCATAATATCTAATTGTCGCTTTGTTAATTTCTTATGTTTCATAGTGGTCTCCTTCCTGTTATTTTATTACTATTATATCAAAATAGAAACAAAACACAACAATATTTTACAAAATAAAGTATTAAAAGTTGATATAATGAAAAAATAATGAATTAGTGAAAAGAGATTGACAAACATATTGATAGATGTATAATTAGTGTGAAAGCAGTCGATGAAACTATAGGGCTTTCGATGTGCACACAAAAATTGTAACAAAACAACACTCAGAGAAAGGACAATTAAATTATGAAACTAAAAAAATTAATGACAGCAGGAGTGATTGCAATGCTTGCAGTGGGTCAAATGGGAAGTGGAGTTGCTGTATATGCAAATAATCATTCTGAGTTCAACATATAACAAAACATACAATGGGGATGGTTCAGATTACTATACTTCATCTAGGGCAAAAAAAGATAAGTCAGTTTCCTATGTTAATAATAATGGGACAGATACACATTCAATTACAGCCGCAGTTGCGAATGGTTCATCATTTAAGATTCGTTCAAGTTATTATGTTATCAAAAAAGGTAATAGGAAGTATATCAAAAATACGGTATATCAAAATGGAGGCAGAACAGCAAGAATTGCTATGGGTGCTACAAGTGGGAAGAAAGTAAAATGCATGGTGTTTGGAGTCCTGATAATTGCAGTGGATATTAGAAGTAGAAATTTTGGAGTCTGAAAACTTCAGACTCCAAAATTTAAAATATGAGGTGTGACAAAATGAATAGAATAAAATACACTATTCCAATCCTTTTGCTTATAGGTGCTGCATGGTTTCTCTTTGGAATCAATCATCAAACAACAAATGGGAGTCATGTAAAAAGTAAGTCGGAAAAGGTATGGGAGAAAATTTATAAAAGCGGATATCGAGCAAGAATAATTGAAGTAGGGAAAAAGGTAACACAAGATGATTGGACTTATCAAGTCAATTCAGCTCAGCTCACAAAAAAACAAGGGAACTGGTTGAAAGAAGATGATACATGGTACAAATGCGATAAAAATGGAAATGTAACTGATCATAAGACATTGGTAAAAGTCAATATAACAGTAACACAGAATACAAATAGTAAATCATTCTGGCTAAATAATAGTAAATTAGAATTATATAACAAAGACGGTACAAAAGTGGTTGAAGGGTATGATTATGAACTTTGTGGTGCAACGATAGTTCAAAATACTAAATCGAATTGTTATCAATATTCGCTGAAAAAGGGAGAGACTGTTACAACAGATTTGATTTATGCAGTTCCAGATCAGTATATAAAACAGACCAAGTATTACATGTTGGAGATTAACAATACAGGAATAGATCAAGATGAATTATTACCAAAAGAACATTGTCATATGAAGTTGAAGGTGAAAGGATTAGGAAAATGAGAACATTAGTGAAATATGAATGTAAGCGTATGATGACCTCAAAGGAAATGATATTTTCACTGATGCTAGGACTTGGAATTTCTTTTTGGTATTTAGGACAGTATGTTTGGAATCAAAATATATATCAAGGAAATTATTTTCCAGAGACAATGTTTCAAAAGTGGATAGGAGGATTTGTGTTTCCGCTGCAAAGCTTTTTATACTATTTAATGTTACCTTTTATAGGGGTACTTCCTGGTGGAGCCACATTCTACGAAGATATGGAAAGTGGACTAATTTCGAATATATGTTTGAGATGTAAAAAGAGCAAATATCTTCTTGCAAAATATATTGCCGTATTTATAACGAGTGGTGTTGCATTTAGTGTTCCTTTGATTGTAAATTTGCTCTTTTGTGTGGCTCATTTTCCTGCATTAGTACCAGAGGCGTTTACTAATATTGGACCATCAGGAAATTTTTTGTTTTTCTCATTGTACTTTTCTAATCCTTGGGGCTATTTGATTTTATTTTTAATTTTGGGCTTTTTGTTTGCAGGAGGAACTGCATGCATTGCACTTCCTGTATCTTTTTACGTGAAACATAAAGCAGGAGTTTTATTGACACCTTTTATTTTGTACTTTGGAGTGTACTGCATGGATAATATCATTGGCGAGGGAGAGTTTGCACCCAATTATTTTTTGATTAGTGGTGTTGGAATAGAGAATGTATGGGAGCTTATCGTTCCTTTTACTGTATTTATTATTGCTTTTTTAGTATATATTTGGAAGGGACTACGATATGAAGGATAAAAAATTGCAAACCAAGAAGGCATATTTATTATTAGGATTTGCAATGGCTCTAATTGTGGTTATGCTTTTGAGGATGAATGAAGATGTTTCAAGTTTAGATACTCATTTGTTTTCATTATCAGATGCAATGCTTTTTTCTATGGGTTCCTATTGCTATGGATTATCGCTAGTTCCTTTCTTGTTGATTGCAATTGTATATGCATTGAAAAATGATTTTTTGAATTCTAGAGTGTTGTTATATCCATCGAAAAGAGCATTGTGGGTAATGCAGGAAAAGAAGATATTTCTTATTTCCATTTTTTACATTACTTTTTTTCTGCTTGTTGTATTTTCTTTTGGTGTCCTAAGACATTATGTTTGGTTTAATTGGGGAGAAGCCGAGAGCTATTACTTTGTTAAAAATCATGATATATTTTATGGTGATTTTGCACAAGTATGGGTGAGTGCATTTTTCCTTGGAATGATTCGAAACATGATATTTGGAAATCTAGTGCTACTATCAAAATGGGGAACAAAGCGAACTATTTATGGAGTTATTGTTGCATTTATTGTATGTATTTGTGAAATTATTTTATCTGGTGCAATACGTAGTTTAATGCTATTTGGCATCAAAAAAATAAGAATTATCATGTCCCTGTTTGAAGTGAATTATAAGATGTTTCAAAGTGATGGTGAGAGAATCTTTATGGTAGTATGGGCATTGATTATAGGTACTTTTTTTGTGATGGTTTTCTATATGCTTCGAAGAAAGAAGGAATTTTTTGATGATTTGGTCTTTTAAGCAACAGCTAAAGTATGAATATAGAGCTGGAATCAAAGTTAGATGGAAGCAATATATGGGCCTTGTTCTTGTATTCTTTTTGTTGGGAGCTTGTATCTATCATTCTGCCGGTGAAAAAGTGGCAGGAAACCTTACCTTGACAGATTATCTTGTGAAGATATTTTCTGGAATCGATGAAATGAAAAAAGCAGATCGAACCATGGCATTCTATCTTCCAAAGGAGTGGGGTGTTGTCGAAATACTATATCTATTGTTTGTGGTGAATTATCCAAAAAGTGATTATGAGCAAAGAGGATATCAAGTGATACTTCGAACGAAGAGTAAAAGTATGTGGTGGATTGGAAAGTGCAGTTGGCTTGTTATGACGACCATATGCTACTATGGAATATTTTATTTGGTGATGCTTGTTTGCTCTATGTTTCGCTACCAGGATATGACTGTACGAAATGTATGGGGAATTCAACAGATTATATTAAGCCATGGAGAAGGAATTCTATCTATTTATCTTATGCCATGGATTACAATGCTTGCCATTGCTTTTGTTATGATATTACTTTCCATGACATTTAATCAAATCGTAGCTGTAAGTGCTGCTATTTGCTATTTAATTTCTGCTGTTTATATTTCAAAATCATGGCTACTTGGAAATTATACGATGCTATTGCGTAATCAGCAGATATTAGGGTCAGATGGAGTTACTTGTAGGCAGGGTATTCTTTTTAGTCTTGGAATCATTATAATTACTACATTGGTAGGAATGAAATATATGAAGAATAAGAAATTATAAACAGGAGGAAATTATGTATTTGGAAGTGTCAAATATAACAAAAATAATAAGAAATGAAATAATATTAGACGATATCTCACTTTCTTTGGAGAGGGGAAAAATTTATGGGCTGCAAGGGAAAAATGGATCAGGTAAAACGATGTTGATGCGTGCTATTTGTGGGTTGTTAAGGCCAACAAAAGGAAATGTTACCATTGATGGGAAAAGACTTGGTGACAAGATGGATTTCCTTCCAAGTGTGGGAGCATTAATTGAAAATCCAGGTTTTATTGGGCAGTTTACAGGGTATGAAAATCTAAAAATGTTAGCAGATATTAAGGGGCTGATTGGAAAGACAGATATTCAAGATATTTTAGAGCGAATTGGATTGGAAAATGCAGAAAAGAAAAAGTATAAGGCCTATTCTCTTGGAATGAAGCAAAAGCTTGGAATTGCAGCGGCAATCATGGAGCGTCCAGATGTCATTATATTAGATGAGCCAACCAATGCATTGGATGAAGAAAGCATGAAGAATTTACACTGCATTTTAACAGAATATAAAGATCATGGAAGTTTGATTTTGATTTCTTGTCATGACAAAGAGGAGTTAGAAATGTTGTCGGATGAGATTTATGAAATTGAAAATGGAAAGATCAAAAATCATAGGAGGATACAGGATGGGAAGGCGATTTAACCTAAATAAAAAAATATTATTCCTTATCTTTGTAATATTTTCTAGTATCGTAGTGCTTGTAGCCAAAGGAATCAAAGTAAATGCAACGTATCCTTCAGCTAGAGAAGAACATGTAGCCATAGGGAAAAGTGCAACTCTGCAAAAGGATATTTCTTTCAAGGTAAAAAAAGTACAATGGATGTCAAATCAAGAATTTGTCAAGAAGTATGGTGAGAATCCAGATGTTAATAAAGAAGAAGAATCCAAAGTGGTACTTGTGAATGTTTTAGTTCAAAATAACAAAAAAAAGAGCGTCAATGTAGATTTTAGCCGCATTTATTTTGAACGATTTGGCTATAGTAATGGACTATGCATGGATAGCACCTTGGAATTAGGAGGAAGTACTGGAGTAAAAATAAAGCCAGGGCAAGAAAAAGAAACTTTGTTAGTCTATTCAATGAATCAGTTTCAATTTTCAAAAACTCAGTGGAAGCAAATTGAACATACGAAAAATTATCTAATAAGAGATTGGTATCCTGTGAAAAGATGCTGGGATTTATAGTTTGAATAGTGCTTTTATCAACCAAATAGAATTTTAAGAATCCAAAAGAACGAATGGCTTTTATTTGCATCCGTTCTTTTTTTGACTCTTCCACAACATAAAAAAGTATGTTAGGATATATAAGTTAAGCTATGTCTAAATGAAAAGAATTTAGAATGCGGAGAATAAAGAACGGAGATTATTATGGAATGGAAGAAAATCACAATCCACACAAGTACGGATGCGGTGGATTTTTTGAGTAGTGAATTATATGATATTGGAATTACAGGAATCGAAGTAGTAGATCATGTACCTTTGTCTCAGGAAGAGATTGATGCCATGTTTGTGGAAGTATTATCTGACCACGAACCAGTGGATGATGGAAAGGCTATGATTCACTGTTATCTGGATGAGAATATGGATGTAGAAGATATGGGAATGAAGATTCAGGAGATTCTACAAAGAGTATCAAGGTTCGTGAAGATTGGAGAAGGTACCATTGATTATGGAACTACAAAGGAAGAAGACTGGGTGAATAACTGGAAGAAGTTTTTCAAGCCTCTTCGTTTAGATGATACCATTGTCATTAAGCCAACATGGGAGACATTAGAAGACCAGAAGGATGATGATATTGTCATCGAGATTGACCCTGGAACTGCATTTGGAACAGGCTCACATGAAACAACAAGACTTTGTATTGAGGGCATGAAAGAACAGATTCATGAAAAGACCAGAATGTTAGACGTAGGATGTGGAAGTGGAATTCTGTCTATTATTGGGTTGAAGCTTGGAGCAGGTCATGCAGTAATGACGGATATTGACCCAAGAGCTATTCCGCCAGCAAAAGAAAATATGCATGTTAATCACATCACAGATGATAAATTCCAAGTGTATCAGGGAAATGTTTTAGAGGATGATGATTTTTGCGTATCGCTGGGAGAGCATACCTATGACCTTGTAGTCGCAAATATTTTAGCAGATGTAATTATTCCATTGACATCTATTGTGGGAAGATTTTTAAAGGAAGATGGACGATTTGTCATTTCTGGTATTATCAATACAAAAGAAGAAGACGTGAAGAAACAGTTAGATGATTATGGATTTGAAGTGGAGAGTCGGCGTACCATGAAAGAATGGGTGTCTATGACGGCAAAGAGGAAGAAGTAATATGTATCGATTTTTTATAGAAGAACATCAGATTCAAGAAGAATATATCTATATCGAAGGTGAAGACTTTAATCATATGAAGAATGTTCTTCGTATGAAGGAAGGGGAACATATTTATATAAGCACTGGAAAAGACTTAGAATATGAATGTGAGATTGAAGGATTTGAAGAATCCAGAGTGAAAGCTAGAATTGTTGATGTCCATGGAATGGAAACAGAATTAAGTACAAAGCTTGTATTGTTTCAAGGGATTCCCAAAGGGGATAAGATGGAATTTATCATTCAAAAAGCAGTGGAACTTGGTGTCAGTGAGATTGTTCCAGTTGCCATGAAGCGGTGTGTAGTAAAGCTAGATGCTAAGAAAACAGCCAAGAAAGTAACAAGGTGGAATGCCATTGCCCATAGTGCAGCAAAGCAGTCTAAGCGTGGAATCATACCAGAAGTTTCAGAGGTAAAAAGCTATACAGAAGCCTTATGTTATGCCAGAGAATTAGATGAGATTTTAGTACCCTATGAAGAGGAAAAAGGAATCCAATATTCGAAAGAATTGGTAAAGCAGGCAAGGAATCATAAATCCATTGGAATTTTCATTGGACCAGAAGGTGGATTCGATGGAGATGAAATCCAAAAGGTTTGTGAAATTGGAGGAAAGACGTTAACTCTTGGAAAGAGAATTTTACGAACAGAGACAGCAGGGATGACCATGCTGTCCATCTTAATGTTTGAGTTGGAGGAAGAGTAAGTTGAGTATATATTTTGACAATGCGGCAACAACCAAGGTGTTTCCTGAAGTATTAGAAGGAATGAAAGAGGCTATGGAGATAGAATATGGCAATCCTTCTGCAAAATACACCTTAGGAATTGACGCAGAAAATAAAGTAAAAGAAGCACAGGAAAATATCGCAAAGTCTTTAAAAGCAAAAGCAAAAGAGATTATATTTACATCTGGAGGAACAGAGTCTAATAATTTTGCAATCATAGGAACAGCCATGGCAAATAAACGTCGTGGAATGCATATTATTACGTCAAGAATTGAACATGCTTCAGTTTATGAACCAATGTTTTATCTGGAAGATGAAGGATTTGAAATTACATTTTTGGATGTAGATGAACATGGGATTTTTGATTTAGAACAATTAAAAAATTCAATCCGTAAAGATACTATTTTAGTGTCATGTATGATGGTAAACAATGAAATTGGAGCCTTAGAACCAATCAAGGAAATGGGACAGATAATCAAAGCTGCCAACAAGGATACTATATTTCATGTAGATGCCATTCAGGCATATGGAAAAGTATCAATTACGCCAAAGAATATGAATATTGATTTACTTTCCATGAGTGGTCATAAAATCCATGGACCAAAGGGTGTTGGATTTTTATATATCAAAGAAAAAACTAGAATTAAGCCTCTTATTTTAGGTGGAGGGCAGCAAAAAGGAATGCGTTCTGGAACTGAAAATGTACCGGGAATCGTTGGACTTGGAATTGCATGTAAGAAAATGACAGATAAATTACAAGAACATGAAGCCAAGATTGGAGAAGTGAAGGAATATTTTTGCAGCCGTATAACAGAGGTAGAGGATATTAAGGACAATTCAGGGGCTGCACCCCATGTTGCAAGTATTAGTTTTAAAGGAATTCGAAGTGAAGTGTTGCTACACGCATTGGAAGACAAGGGGATTTTTGTTTCCAGTGGTTCTGCTTGTTCCTCTAATAAGCCGCAAATCAGTGGAACATTAAAGGCAATTGGCTTGCCAGATGAGTATAGAGATGGTACACTACGATTTAGTTTTTGCCTTGAGAATACAAAAGAAGAAGTAGATATATGTATCGATGCAATCAAAGAATTAGCGCCAATGCTGCGCAGATTTACAAGAAGATAAAGAAGGAGAATATAAATGCAGGTAAAATCATTTTTAATTAAATATGCGGAAATCGGAATCAAAGGAAAGAACCGCTACATGTTTGAAGATGCTCTAGTTCGTCAAATTCGTTATGCAATGAAATCAGTGGGGGATTTTAAAGTCCGTAAAGAATCAGGACGTGTCTTTGTAGAAGCACAGGGAGAGTTTGATTATGACGAGGCAGTTGAAGGTTTAAAAACAGTTTTTGGAATCGTAGGAATCTGTCCAATGGTGGAAGAAGAAGTCAAAGATATGGATCATTTACGAGAGAGCGTTGTAAAGTATTTTGGAGAAAAATACCCAGACCGCAACGTGACATTTAAGGTAAATGCTAGACGTGGAGATAAGCAGTTCCCGTTAAATTCCATGGAAATTAACATGGATCTAGGAGAAAAGCTGTTAGAGGCATATCCAGAGTTGAAAGTAGACGTTCATAAACCAGATATTATGTTAAATGTAGAAGTGAGAAAACAAATCTATATTTATTCTGAAATCATCAAAGGACCAGGTGGAATGCCAGTGGGAACCAACGGACGTGCTATGTTATTGCTATCTGGAGGAATCGACAGTCCAGTAGCAGGGTATATGATTGCAAAACGTGGAGTTCGTATTGATGCAACTTATTTTCATGCACCTCCTTATACAAGTGAGAGAGCAAAACAAAAGGTAGTTGATTTGGCAAAAATCGTTTCTAAATATTCAGGGCCAATTCACCTTCATGTTGTTAATTTTACAGACATTCAATTGGCAATTTATGAAAAATGTCCTCATGATGAATTAACTATTATTATGAGACGTTATATGATGAAAATTGCAGAACATTTTGCAAAGGAAAGAGATGGACTTGCCTTGATTACAGGAGAAAGTATTGGACAGGTAGCAAGCCAGACTATTCATAATCTTGCAATTACCAACGAAGTTTGTACAATGCCAGTTTTCCGTCCATGTATCGGTATGGATAAGCAGGAGATTGTTGATATTTCAGAGAAAATTGACACCTTTGAAACTTCCATTCAGCCATTTGAAGACTGCTGTACTATTTTCGTTGCAAAACATCCAGTAACAAAAGGAAATTTATCAAGAATTGAAAAATCAGAAAGAAAGCTAGACGATGTGATTGATGATTTAATGAAACAGGCCATTGATTCTACAGAAGTCATCGTCGTAGATGGAAGGGAATAAATGAGTTTAAAGAATCGAAAAGCGACTATTATTACGCTTGGCTGTAAAGTAAATCAATATGAATCAGATGCAATGTATGAAATGCTGAAAAAGGCAGGAGTCAAAGAAGTTTCGCCGAAAGAAAATCCAGATATTTATATTGTAAATACTTGTTCTGTGACCAATATGGCAGAAAGAAAATCAAGACAAATGCTTCATCGTGCCAAGAAGAGGAATCCCAATGTAGTTGTAGCTGCAGTAGGATGTTATGCTCAAGTTGGAAAAGATGATTTAGAAAAGGATGCTAACATTGATTTGATTATTGGAAATAACAGAAAGCATGAAATTGTATCTATTTTAGAAGCATTTTATGAAGAACACCGTTCAGGAATTGATGTAATTGATATTAATGACCAAGAACAGGTCTATGAAGAGATGAGTGTGGAACACATAAATGACCACACAAGAGCATACATTAAAGTACAAGACGGCTGTAATCAGTTCTGTTCTTACTGTATTATTCCTTATGCAAGGGGACGTGTGAGAAGCAGAAAGATGGAAGACGTTATCCATGAAATTTCCAATTTAGCCAAGGCAGGATATCAGGAATTTGTAATCACTGGAATTCACGTATGTTCTTATGGAACAGATTTAGAAGAAGATATTACCTTGATTCATTTAATTGAAAAGATTTCTCAAATAGAGGAAGTGAGACGTATTCGTTTAGGATCATTAGAGCCAAGGATTGTGACGGAAGAAAATCTAAGACGTTTAAAGAAAATCAAAGAGTTTTGCCCACATTTTCATTTATCCATTCAAAGTGGGTGTGACAACACATTAAAGCGTATGAATCGTAAATATACCACAAGTGATATCAAAGACATTTGTCAGTTGATCCGAAAGCATTTTGATACCCCTGCATTGACAACAGATATTATTGTAGGGTTTCCAGGAGAAACCAAAGAAGATTTTGAGAAAACAAAAGCATTTTTAGAAGAAATTAATCTATATGAAATGCATGTTTTTAAGTATTCAAAGCGAAAGGGAACGAAAGCTGCAGTTATGGAAGATCAAGTGCCAGATCATATGAAAACAAAGAGAAGTGGAGAGCTTCTTGACATGAGTAAACGACATCAAAAAGCATTTGAAACTGCCCAAATTGGAAAAGTGAAAGAAGTATTATTTGAAGAGAAATTAAAAGACGATGCATTGGGAAGATATGTGGGACATACAAAAGAATATATTAAGGTTGCCATGACTTCAAATGAGCCGTTAGAAAACAAAATCAGGTCTGTAGAACTTACAAAATCATTGCTATTTTTCTAATTATATATTAGAATGGTGATAGGAAATGAAAAGGACGTGATAAACATGGATAAGAATCAAACACAATATTTTAATGTAGTAAAAGAGGAACTAGATGTTTATAAGATTCTTGAGAGAGTTTACGAAGCATTAGAAGAGAAGGGATATAATCCTGTCAATCAGATGGTAGGTTATGTTATGTCTGGAGATCCGACATACATTACAAGCCATAAGAACGCAAGAAGTATAATTGGTAAAGTAGAACGTGATGAAATCATTGAAGTTTTATTTGAGAATTATATTGAGACAAGATTTAATAAGTAGAACGGTATGAGAATTTTAGGATTAGATTATGGAACAAAGACGGTTGGTGTTGCTCTTAGTGATGAGCTAGGGGTAACAGCGCAGCCCTTTGAAACCATAACAAGAAAAGATGAGAACAAGCTTCGAAAGACCTATGCAAGGATTGAAGCGATTATAGAAGAATATCATGTAGATAAGATCGTGTTAGGATATCCAAAGAACATGAATAATACCATCGGAGAACGTGGAGAGGCTACAGAAGCTTTCCGCGATAATTTAGTGCGTAGAACTGGAGCCGAAGTTATTTTATGGGATGAGAGACTTACAACGGTAGCATCGGAGAAGATATTAATGGAGTCAGGGGTACGAAGAGAGAATCGTAAGAAGGTCATTGACCAGGTGGCTGCTTCATTAATTTTACAAGGATATTTAGATTCTTTGTAGAAAGGTAAAGTATGGACGAAAAGAACAGAATTTCATTTCTTGACGATGACGGTCAAGAAGTTGAATTTATGGTTATAGAGCAGACGAAATTAGCTGGAAAGAATTATCTATTAGTTGCAGATTCTTTAGAGGAAGATGGAGTTATCTTAATTCTAAAGCAGTCAGGAACTGAAGATAAGTTAGATTCGTATGTAATTGTAGAAGGTGAACAAGAACTTGAAGTTATATCCAAGATTTTTAATGAATTATTAGAAGATTATGATTTATTAGTGTGATGCGGGATTTAAAATATTTTGAATTTAGATGATGGCATGTTCAGAAAGAAAAATGGGACACCATCATCCTTTTTCGTTATCCATATAACTAAAGTTAGAACGGTAAAGAGTTAGTAGAGGAGGAGTTATTTTGAAGTCAGAAGACAACAAAGAAGTAAAAGAAACCCCAAAGAATGAGACGAACAATGGGGAGAAGAATCAACAAGAACAAAAGAGACCATATAGACCACGTCCCCAAGGGGCAAAAAACAATCGAAGACCAAGACCAGCAGCTAAGAAAATAGGTGCAATCAAGGTAATCCCATTAGGTGGATTAGGACAGATTGGAATGAACATTACAGCATTTGAATATAACAATAATATTCTAATTGTTGACTGTGGAATTGCATTTCCAGATGATGATATGTTAGGAATTGATTTAGTGATTCCAGATATCACATATTTGAAGGAGAACGCTGGAAAGATTAAAGGCTTGGTAATTACCCATGGTCACGAAGATCATATTGGTGGTATTCCATATTTAGAGAAAGAATTGAATGTTCCTGTATATGCAACAAAATTAACCATGGGATTGATTGATAAGAAGCTAAAAGAACATGGACTGTTAAAGCAGGTTCAAAGAAATGTTGTATCATTTGGCGACAACATTAAGTTGGGTAATTTTCAAGTGGAATTTATTAAGACGAACCATAGTATAGCAGACGCAGCGGCACTTGCAATTCGTACGCCGGCTGGAATGATTGTTCATACAGGAGATTTTAAAATTGATCATACACCATTGTTTGGAGAAGCAATTGATCTTGCTCGCTTCGCAGAACTTGGACAAGAAGGAGTTTTGGCATTGATGGCAGATAGTACCAATGCTGAAAGACCTGGTTACACATTATCAGAGAAGAAAGTTGCAAAGACATTAGATGGTATTTTTGCAGAACATCCCAAAGGAAGAATTATTGTTGCAACCTTTGCATCTAACGTGGACCGTGTACAGCAAATTATTAATTCTGCTCATAAATACAAACGAAAAGTTGCAGTAGAAGGTCGCAGCATGGTAAATATTATCGATACAGCATCAGAGCTTGGGTATATTAAGGTTCCAAAGAATACACTTATCGAAACAGAGCAAATTAAAGATTATCCAAATAATAAGATTGTATTGATTACCACTGGAAGTCAGGGAGAGACCATGGCGGCACTTTCTCGTATGGCTAACTCAACTCATCGAAAGGTGTCAATTGTTCCAACCGATACCATCGTATTTAGTTCTAGCCCAATTCCTGGAAATGAAAAGAATGTATCAAACATTATGAATGAACTTGCAATGATGGGTGCAAAAGTAGTATTTCAAGATACTCATGTATCAGGACATGCCTGCCGAGAAGAACTCCGTTTGATTTATGCGTTGACAAAACCTAAATATGCAATCCCTGTACATGGAGAATATCGCCATCTAATGCGTCATAAAGAGTTAGCAGAAGAGATGGGAATTAGAAAAGACCATGTCTTTGTATTAGAAGAGGGAGATGTTCTTGAAGTAAATAAGCGTACTGCAAAGAAAACAGGTAAAGTACCAGCACGTGGAATTATGGTAGATGGTTTAGGTATTGGAGATGTTGGAAATATTGTATTGAATGACCGTCGTCAGTTGTCAGAGAATGGATTGATGATTGTGACTGTAACTCTTGAAAAATATGGAAATACAATTTTAGCAGGACCGGATATTGTTTCTAGAGGATTTGTATATGTAAGAGAATCTGAATCCTTGATGGAAGAGTCAAGAAAGGTTGTTGCAAAGGCAGTAGATGATTGTCTAAGTCATAATATTACAGACTGGGCAAGACTAAAGAATGCAATTAAAGATTCTTTGAGTAACTATATTTGGAAGAAGACAAAAAGAAGTCCGATGATTTTACCAATTATTACTGAAATTTAGTAAAGGCGGGAAACCATGAGAATAAAACGATTGAGTATACTATATCTGAAAACTATATATAATATTTTGCTGGTAGGGGTACTCTTTGGTTTGCTATTCTTTGGTTACTATTTCGCTTATCAGACATTTTCAAATGATCCATATGATTCTGTAGATGTAAAGACAGAACTTATTACGATTACATCAAAGGATTCAGTAGAAAAGGTTGCAAGAAAACTTAGAAAAAAAGATTTAATTATAGGCAGATACCAGTTTCAAATGCGAAAATCTTGTTCCAAGTATCGCACACAAAATTTTATGCCAGGTACCTATAGAATATCAAGCTCTTTTGGAATCGAAGATATTATTGCAATACTGACAGGGGAGAGTAAACAAGTAGATGAAAGGAATCAATCATGATAGTGAATCCAGGGATTGTGGAGTATCTCAATTCTCTAAATCGCGATGAACATGAATTGCTAGATGCAATTGAACAGGAAGCACGAGAGAATCATGTACCAATTGTAAAGCCAGAGACAAAAGATTTATTAAAATTTTTAGTATTAATGCAAAAGCCAAAGCGAATCTTAGAGGTAGGAGCCGCTGTTGGTTTTTCTGCATTATACATGAATCAATATCAGGATACAGAGGGTACCATTGTTACCATTGAGAGAAATGAAAAAAGGATACAAAAAGCAAGAGAGAATTTTAAGCGAGCAAAAAAGGAAGCGTCAATTACTTTATTAGAAGGAGATGCTGTTTCAATTTTAAAAGAATTAGAAGGAACTTTTGATTTTATTTTTGTAGATGCGGCGAAGGGCCAGTATATTCATTTTCTTGAGGATGTTCTACGCTTATTAAAACAAGATGGAGTGTTAATTTCAGACAATGTACTTCAAGATGGTGATATTGCTAAATCAAGATATGCAATTGAGCGACGAGATCGTACGATTCACAAGAGAATGAGAGATTATTTATATACAATTAAGAATCATAAAGAATTAGAAACCACGATTTTACCAGTTGGTGATGGAGTGGCACTTAGTTTAAAAGTAGGAGATTAGAATGAGAGACACAGAATTATTAATTCCAGCAAGTAATTTAGAAGTATTAAAAGTCGCTGTATTATATGGAGCAGATGCAGTTTATATTGGTGGAGAGATGTATGGGCTTCGTGCAAAGGCTAAAAACTTCTCCATGGAAGATGTAGAAGAGGGAATTAGATTTGCTCATGAACACAATGTAAAAGTCTATATTACTGCCAATATTGTTGCACATAATGAAGACTTAGATGGAATCAGAGAATATTTTAAAGAGTTAAAGAAGATTGGTCCAGATGCATTAATTATTTCTGACCCTGGAGTATTTCAGATTGCAGGAGAGATTTGTCCTGAGATTGATCGTCATATTAGTACACAGGCAAATAGCACAAACTATGCCACATATAATTTTTGGCATCAGTTAGGAGCATCTAGAGTTGTATCTGCAAGAGAATTATCATTAGCAGAAATCAAGGATATTCGTTCTAACATACCAGATGATTTGGAGATTGAATCATTTATTCATGGTGCCATGTGTATTTCACATTCAGGAAGATGTCTTCTAAGCAACTATTTTACAGGAAAGAATTCTAATGCAGGAGCCTGTACACATCCATGCAGGTGGAAGTATTCGGTAATGGAGGAAACAAGACCAGGAGAATATATGCCAGTTTATGAAAATGAACGAGGAACTTATATTTTCAACTCTAAGGATTTGTGTATGATTGAGTATATTGACCAAGTATTGGATGCAGGAATTGACAGCCTTAAGATTGAGGGAAGAATGAAGACTGCATTATATGTTGCAACGGTTGCCAGAACTTATCGAAAAGCCATTGATGATTACATGGAATCGCCAGAAAAATACAAGGCAAATATGGAGTATTATAAGAGAGAGATTTCAAAGTGTACTTATCGTCAGTTTACAACAGGATTTTATTTCCAAAAAACAGATGAGAATGCTCAAATTTATGATAGCAATACTTATGTAAAGGAATATACTTACATTGGAATTGTCCAAGGATACAATGAAAAAGGTTTTGTAAAACTGGAACAGAGAAATAAATTCAGTGTAGGAGAAACAATTGAAATTATGATTCCAGATGGAGAAAATCTTGAATTAACGGTGCGTGGAATTGAAGATGAAAAGGGTATGGCTATGGAAAGTGCACCACATCCAAAACAAGAGATTTATGTTGATTTTGGAGAGAAGATTCCAGAAGGGTACTTACTTCGAAGGAAAGAAAATAATTAAAAGCTGAAATTCAAGGGAGGTGCCTATGAATTTAAACCAACTATATTATTTTGTAACATTAGCAGAATATGAGCATTATACAAAGGCGGCTAAAGTATTATCTATTAGTCAGCCAAGTTTGAGTCATGCAATTTCTTTGTTAGAAGAAGAGATTGGGGCACCATTATTTGAAAAAAAGGGACGGAATGTTGGACTTACGAAATATGGATTCGTTTTCCTTGACTATGTAAAAAAATCCTTGAGCGATTTGGAACTTGGAATCAAACGTACCAAATCTATGATAAGTGATATTCAAGGAAGAATTGATGTTGGATATATTGTGACACAGGGAACGGAGTTGATTCCTGATATATTGAAATCGTTTCAATGTGCAAATCATAATATGAAGATTGAATTTAATTTTAGTAATGGACATACAAAAGATATCATTCGTGGTATTAAAAATGAAATTTACGACATTGGATTTTGTTCCATGGATCCAGGAGAATCCGATGTTGACTTTATTCCAGTGGCAGAGGAACAGCTTTTACTTGTTACACCAAAAGACCATCCTTTCGCAAAGAAGGAAAGCGTCACACTGGAAGAAATCAATCAATATCCACAGATTATGTTCAACAAACAAAGTGGAATTCGAATTATCTTAGATGATATTTTTAAAAAGCACAAATTAAAACCAAATATTTTTTACACGGTAGGAGATGATGGTGTCTTAGCAGGGCTTGTAGCCAAAGGATTTGGAATTGGTATTGTTCCAGATGTTACGTCTGTTCGACATCAAGATGTGAAAATGATAAAGATTTCGAATCTAAATTATCGACGATATATTTATTTGACCATTGCAAAAGATAAATACCATGCACCCATTGTAAATAAGTTTGTGGAATACGTAAAAAAGAATTATCAAGTAAAATAAAATAAAACGTCTGACGAAAATTCTGTCAGACGTTTTATTTTATTTTATTTCGTAATGTTCTTTTACATAGGTTACAAAACTTTCAATCACAGGTGCATGGTAACGATCTTTTAAAAGCGCCATGTAGAAATATCGTTTTTTTGTAAAATCATTGATTTGAATTACCTTTAAATTCATAAGGCTTAATGAATTCATACGAGGAAGAATGGAAATCCCAAAGTTGTTAGAAACTAATCCAGCAATGGACTGATCTTCATCGACTTCGTATACATACTCTGGAAATTCACCAAGTTCTTCAAAAACGCTGTCTATAATAGAACGGAGCCCACTTCGCTTTGAAAAACGAATATGAGGATAGATTAATGTCTCTGCAAGATTAATACTGTCATGGATTGCAAGAGGATGATTGGTAGGAACAATAACAACTAGTTCTTGTTCAGCGATTGGGGTAAATTCAATGGAAGTTTCAGACTTAATCTTGGAACAAAATGCAACATCATATCGTTTTTCCTTTAATCCTGTTAATATATCCTTTGTCATACCAGTGTCGTTATGAAAGTTAAAATAAATATCCTTATCTAAATTCATATCTAAAAAGCCTCGTACATATTCAGGAACTAAGCTGCTGCTTAATGTGCGTAGAAGCCCAATATCAATGGTTCCTTCGCCGGCTCCAGTCTTTTGTAAGCTGTCAATACTTGACTCAAGTATATTCAATGAATGTTCTACATCAGTTAAGAAAATCTTTCCGCATTTTGTTAAAACAATGTTTCGACCTTCTTTTTCAAATAGTTTAACACCGAGTTCTTTTTCTAAAGAAGAAATAGCGTGGCTTAAACTAGGCTGAGTAATTGATAATAATTGTGCTGCTCTTGTATAGTGCTCAATATGGGCTAAAGTTACAAAATATCTCAAATGATATAGATTCATATAGATACCTCCAGGATTATTACTAATGTTTTATTTATAAATCTTTTTAATTATAGCATAACCTATATACAAAATCTATGAATTCATAGAAAAACAACAATTTGTTTTATGTTTAACGAGATTATATAATGTACCTATGAAGAAACAAGAGGCAGTTGAACCAAAATAAAATAATTTTTTAACAAAGTATGTTCAACAGACATGGAAGGAGAATATTATTATGTCAAAACAACACCCAATTACAGTAAGTTCTTGGACACTAGGAGATCAATGCAAATTTGAGGATCGTGTAATCGCAGCAAAAAGTGCTGGATACGAAGGAATTGGTCTTCGTGCTGAAACTTATGTTGATGCATTAAATGAAGGACTTTTCGATGAAGATATCTTAGCTATCCTTAAGAAACATGATATGGAAGTAACCGAGGTAGAGTATATTGTACAATGGGCGGAAGATAATCGTTCTTACGAACAAAAATTCAAAGAACAATTATGTTTCCATATGTGTGATTTATTTGATGTAAAGCAAATTAACTGTGGTTTAATGGAAGATTATTCAGTAGAACATACAGCACAAAAATTAAAAGAATTATGTCAGAGAGCTGGTAAGTATATTATTGGTGTTGAGCCAATGCCTTATAGTGGATTACCAAACTTAGAAAAAGCATGGGCAGTTGTAAAAGAATCTGGATGCGACAATGCAATGTTGATTCTAGATACATGGCACTGGGTACGTGCAGATCAACCATTTGATATCCTTACAAAGGAACAGGCAGCTAAAGTTGTCTCTGTACAAATCAATGATGCTTATGAAAGACCATATGCAGACTCAATCTTAAGAGATGAATCTATGCATGATCGTCTTGCTCCAGGGGTTGGTGCAAAAGATACGGTTGGATTCTGTAAAATGTTAAAAGAAGCTGGAGTAAATCCAAATGCTGTTGGTGTTGAAGTTATCTCTGATGCTTACTTAGCAAAAGGAATTGAAGAAGCAGCCAAATTTACATTTGACAACACAAAGAAGGTACTTGCTCAGGCTTGGCCAGAAATCTTGGAAGACTAATTTTACCAACTTAGATAAATACTTAACGTTGATTTATAAATAATAGTGAAAGAAATGAGGAATTAAGTATGAAATTTGAAAATATGTTTTCACCAATTACAGTTGGAAATATGACAGTAAAAAATAGATTTGTTGTACCTCCAATGGGAAACAACTTTGCAAATACTGACGGAACTATGAGCGATCAATCTGTAGCATACTATGCTGAGAGAGCAAAGGGACAATTTGGATTAATTACAATTGAAGCGACGGTTGTACATCAAGGTGCAAAAGGTGGACCAAGAAAACCTTGTCTATATGATGACAGTACCGTTGAAAGTTTCAAAAAAGTAATTGATGCCTGTCATGGAGAAGGTGCAAAGGTTTCAATTCAATTACAGAATGCAGGACCAGACGGAAACGCCAAAAATGCAGGAGCACCTATTGAAGCTGCTTCAGCAATTCCTTCTAAATTTGGAAAAGACACGCCAGTGGCTGTTCCAACTGCAAAAGTATATGAATTAATCGAAGGATATGGAGACGCAGCAAGAAGAGCCATGGAAGCTGGAGCTGATGCGGTAGAAATCCATATGGCTCATGGATATTTAGTAAGTTCATTTATTTCTCAAAGAACAAATAAAAGAGTAGATGAATTTGGTGGAAGTTTTGAAGGAAGAATGTTATTTCCTAAATTAATCGTTGAAAAAGTACGTGAAGTTGTTGGAGATAAAGTAGCAATTCTTGCAAGAATCAACAGTGCAGATGAAATTCTAGGTGGAACAGATGTACATGACAGTGCAGCTGTAGCAGCTTACTTAGAAGCTTGTGGAGTTGATGGTTTACATGTGTCAAGAGCCGTACATTTAAAAGATGAATATATGTGGGCACCAACACCTATTCATGCTGGATTCTCAGCTGAATTAGTAACTGAAATCAAAAATGCAGTAAGCATTCCAGTGATTACAGTTGGTAGATATACAGAACCTCAATTTGCAGAGTTAATGATTAAAGAAGGACGTGCTGATTTAGTAGCATTTGGACGTCAAAGTTTGGCGGATCCACATATGCCTAAAAAAGCAATGGAAGAACGTTTAGAAGATATGACACCATGTATCGCATGTTTACAAGGATGTGTTGCAAACATGTACAAAGGGGAAGCCATTTGTTGTTTAACAAACCCATTTTTAGGACATGAAGTGGATGGATTGCCTGCTGCAGATACAAAGAAAAATGTTATGGTTATCGGTGGTGGAGTTGCTGGATTATGTGCTGCTTACATCTGTGCTGAAAGAGGACATAGCGTAAAAGTTTACGAAGGGTCTGATATCCTAGGTGGAAATATGAGATTAGCAGCATTCCCTCCTGGAAAAGGTGATATCACAAACATGATTCGCAGCTACGTTGTAAAATGTGAAAAAGCTGGAGTTGAAATTGTAATGAATAAAGAAGTTGATTTAGACTTCATTAAAGCTGAAAACCCAGATACTGTTGTTGTAGCAACAGGATCTAAAACATTAATCTTACCAATTGATGGTATTGATAATTCAGCAATTATCCATGGTTCTGACTTATTAGATGGAAAACGTGCCGCTGGAAAGAAAGTATTAGTTGTTGGTGGAGGAATGGTTGGATGCGAAACTGCAGCATTCCTTGGAGAACAAGAGCATGATGTCACAGTCATCGAATTTAGAGATGAATGTGGTGCTGACGTAATTCATGAACATAAAGTATTTTTAATGGAAGATTTCAAGAACTATGGAATCGGACAAATCACTGGAGCAAAAGTATGTCAATTCTATGAAGATGGAGTTGCTTATGAGACAGCAGATGGTGAAAAACATGAAACAAGAGGATATGACTCAGTTGTTTTATCAATGGGATTCAGAAATTATAACCCATTTGCACAAGAGCTAGAAAGCCTTGGAAAAGAAACATATGTAATAGGTGATGCAACAAGAGCAAGAAGAGCCTTAGATGCAACAAAAGAAGCATATGATGCAGCAATGCAGATTTAATTAATATTTGGAGGAAAATATAATGGAAAAAAGAATTTCAGGACATACTGGTTTAATGGGACTTTTTGGAACTCCAGTGGGACATTCAGGATCACCTGCAATGTACAACTTTAGTTTTCAACATGATGATTTAGATTATGCTTATCTAGCATTTGACGTAAATGTGGAGCAGATGCCTAAGACATTTGAAGCAATCAGATTATTTAATATGCGTGGAGGAAACTTCACAATGCCATGTAAGAATATTGCAGCTGAACTTGTAGATAAATTATCTCCAGCAGCAGAAATTATTGGTGCTTGTAATGTGTTTGTAAATGACGAAGGAGTTATTACAGGACATATTACAGATGGAGTTGGATTTGTTAAGAACCTTGAAGTAAACGGAGTTGACGTTAAGGGTAAAAAGACAGTTGTCTTAGGAGCTGGTGGAGCAGCAACAGCAATCCAGGTACAATTAGCATTAGATGGTGCAAAAGAAGTTAAAATCTTTAATATCAAAGATGAATTTTATGAAAGAGCAGAAAGTACAAAAGCAAAATTGGCAGATAGGTGTCCAGAATGTCTTGTTACAGTGGAAGATCTTGACAACAAAGAAGCTTTGGCTGATGCTGTAAATAATTGTGACATTGTAATCAATGCAACAATCATGGGAATGAAACCACACGATGAAGTGACATTAGTAGATAAATCTTTATTCCGTTCTGATTTAGTAGTAGCTGATACTGTATATAGTCCAGAAAAGACAAAAATGATAGTAGAAGCAGAAGAAGCAGGATGTAAAGCAATTGGTGGAAAAGGTATGTTATTGCAACAGGGGGCAGTAAACTATGAATTATTCGTAGGAAAAGAAATGCCTTTAGAAGACTATGCTAAATTCCAGGCGGAACAACAATAAGAGGAGAAAATGAAATGAAAGAAAAGAAGTATCTTTTGTCGATTATCTGTGTTTATATGTGTTACTTTACCCATGGTATTCAGGCACTGATTTTAGGACAAAACAATGTTAATTTTGCAATTCAATGGGGATTTAAAATGGGAAATCCAGATTCAGCAGCATATGCAGCTGGTATTGCGGCAGTTAGTACAGCAATTGCTGCAACTGGATTAGGTAAGTTTATTAGCGTTTGGATTGGTGGAGAAATCTCTGACAAAATCGGACGTAAGAAAATGATGATTACTGGAGCAATCCTTTATATCGTTTGTTTTGTATTATTACTTACAACAAAGAGTGCTACAGTAGCAACTGTTTCAGCATTTTTAGCTGGAGTAGCAACTTCAGGATTCTGGGATGCATCAGGATATCCAGCAGTACAAGAAGCTTATCCAAAAGCACCAGGAGCAGCATTAATTGGAATTAAGTTCTTTGTATCATTATCAGGAATGGTTTATCCATTGTTTGTAGTACAAATGGCAACAGCAGGAAATTGGAAAATGTCAGTTATCTTACCAGTAGTTTTATCTGTTGTATGTTTAATTATTGCAGTAATCGCACCGTTTGTATATGATGATGAAAAGAAAGCAGCAGCTCAATCAAAGAGTGAAAATGGAGATGTGATTAAGGCTGAAATTGAAGCGGCAAAAGCTAAAATGTTAGTAAAGCCATCTACATTTGTTAAATTCTTAGTTATGTTCTATGCCTTCTTATGTATGGCAATTATGTATGGAGCACAGCAATATACAAAAGCATTTGGATTTGCTTACTGTGGTTTAACAGAAATGCAGGCAGCTAGTTTAACATCTATCTTTACATTAGGTTCGTTGGCAGCAGTTATTTTCTGGGCATTCATGATGGCAAAATTAAAATGGAATCCATTAAAGGTTATTTTAGTCGATTCTGTTATGACAGCAATTGCATTGTTATTAGTATTGTTTGTACATCAGTTATCTGTAATTTACGTAGCAATTGCATTATTAGGATTCTTCGCCTCAGGTGGAGCTCTTCAAACAGGACTTGGTGTTGTTCAAGAATTTAATCCAGGACCAAAGGGAAGAAATACAGGTATCTATTACACATTTATGGGTGCAGCAAGTTACCTTATTCCAGTTGTAGCAGCTAAATTAACTTCAGCATCTGGAGAATCAGCAGCAATCTACACATTAATGGGAATGTTATTAGTATTTGCAGTGTTAGCTATTTTAAGTTCATTATTCTTAGTAGGTCAATACAAGAAGATTTTCGGAGAAAGTGCTCTATAATTAGTCTTTCAATGAGGGAATATAGAGAGATCTTTTAGGTCTCTCTTTTTTCATCAAATTCTTCCTTTAAAGTTTTTAACTATAAATGCATATAAAAAAACTATCAATTTTGCGTAAACTATGCATTGGACTTAATAGGGCATAGAGGTTATAATTGAAAATGTGAGAGTAGAGAGTCATTTTTTTTGTCTTGGTTTGTTTGATAATTAACGAACCAGATATAATAAACTATGAATGAGAGGAAACAAAATGCGAGTATTAAAGTGGTTAGATCAGTATTTTGAAGAGGCAGTATTAGTATTATTTTTAGTTATCATGATGATTATTATGGGATTACAGGTTACTGCAAGATATGTATTTGCATCTTCTTTATCTTGGTCAGAGGAGATTACACGTTACTTATTTATCTGGTCAGGATTTCTAAGTGCAAGTTTTTGTATTAAGAATGGAGTATCTGTAAAGATTGATCAATTGGTACGTTTGTTGCCAGAAAAGTTATTTCACATTGTGAAAGCTTTCACTTATGTAATTGAGCTTTTATTTTTTGCTTATATGATACCTTTTGCATATAAGTATGTGTCTTCAGCAATTGTAAGTAAGCAGTTGAGTCCAGCTTGTGGAATCCCTATTTACTTCATTCAATTTGCAACGATTTTCAGCTTTTCTTTATGTGTATTTCGTCTAGTCGAGAAATTGATTCTTCGAATTAGAATGCTGATTAATTTAGGAAAGGAGGCAAAATAAATGTCGCCAGGAGTTGTATTTATATTATTTTTTGTTATTTTGCTTTTATCAGTACCAATTTCTATTTCATTAGGGATTGTATCTGTTTTACCAAGTATATTTGATTCATCCTTTACTGCAAGTGCAACCTATGTCATCCGTTCTATGTTCGGAGGTTTAGACAGTTTTCCATTACTTGCAGTGCCAATGTTTGTTTTATCTGGAATTATTATGGCACGTGGTGGGATTTCAAAGAGACTATTTAACTTGTTTGCGTTTTTTATAGGAAAGAGAACTGCAGGACTTCCCTGCGCCGTTATTATTACTTGTTTATTCTATGGTGCTATTTCAGGATCAGGAATTGCAACGGTAGCAGCAGTTGGAAGTATGACAATTCCTATCTTAGTAGGGTTAGGGTATGATAAGCAGTTTGTAACTGCTATGGTTGCCATTGCAGGAAGTTTAGGAGTTATTATTCCACCGAGTATTCCATTTATTATGTTTGGTATGGCATCTGGGGAATCTGTAAGTGATGTTTTTCTAGCCGGAATTGTACCAGGAATTATGATAGGTTGTTTCCTAATGATATACGCTATTTTTTATTGTAAGAGACATGGAGAAGATAAACAAAAAATCAATGCTCATGTTGATTCTTTACATGAAAAAGGAATTGTTGGAGTATTTAAGGAAAGTTTTTTCGCTTTGCTTTCTCCGGTTATTATTTTAGGATGTATTTATTCAGGAGTAACATCACCAACAGAAGCCGCAGTAATTTCTGTATTTTACTCTTTGATTATTAGTATTTTTGTATACAAATCATTGCCAGTGGGCGAAGTGTTAGGAGTATTTAGAGAAGGTATCAAAACCTATGCACCAATTTTGTTTATTTTGTCAGCATCTACAGCATTTTCAAGAGTTCTGACCTTGATGCAAGTACCACAGATTATCAGTGCATGGATTTTAGATAATTTCTCAAGTAAAATCTTAATTTTAATCATTGTAAACATTGTATTGCTATTAGTTGGTATGGTTATGGATACAACACCTGCTATCTTGATTTTAACACCAATTCTAATGCCAATTATGGTTGGAATAGGAGTCAACCCAATTCACTTTGGTGTATTTATGGTAGTTAACTTAGCCATTGGATTTGTAACACCGCCAATTGGAGTCAATCTGTTTATTGCAAGTTCCTTGACGGATATTCCAGTTACAGTGATATCTAAAAAGGTACTTCCAATGATAGGATATTTCTTAATTGCACTGTTACTGATTACATTTGTTCCACAAATTTGTTTGTGTTTACTTTAGAAAGGAGTCACTAGAATGAAAAAAATAAAATTACTTTTAATCTTGACTCTTGCTTGTGGAGCCATGATGGTAACAACAAGCTGCAGTAAGAAAAGCAAAGCAAATAATGAGGAGAAAGAGCAGACCTATGCATGGCCATTGGCAACATGTAGTACAGATGATACCATTACCAATGTATTTGCAGTTACATTTGCAGAGCAAGTAAAAAAATTAAGTAATGGAAAAATGAAGATTCAGGTTTATTCAAATAGTACACTAGGCGGAGATAGAGAGTTATTAGAGAGTTGTAAAGATGGAGATATTCCATTTGTTGTACAATCTCCAGCAACTCAGGTATCATTTATGCCTCAGCTTTGTGTTTTTGATTCTCCTTGTGCATTTGATACCATTGAACAGGCTAGAAAAGCAGTGGATGATCCTCAGTTTTTATCTAAAATCAAAGACATATATAAAGATGCAGGATATCAGCTTCTAGCATTTGGTGACCAGGGATTTCGTGTTATGACAACAAAGAAGGAATTTACTGGATATGAAAGTTTTAAAGGACAAAAGATTCGTACCATGGAGAATAATTTCCATATTCAATTCTGGAAGGCTCTTGGAGCTAATCCAACACCAATGTCATTTAGTGAAGTTTATATTGGACTTCAACAAGGAACTATTGATGCCCAAGAGAACGCATATGAAATTATTGTAAGTGCAAAATTATATGAGCAGCAAAAGAAGGTCATTGAAACCAATGCTGTTCCAGATTATATTTCTTTAATTGTAAGTGATTCTTTTTATAAAGGATTAAAGCCAGAGCAGCAAAAAATTGTACGTGAAGCATCAAAGATTGCTCAGGAAACTGCAAGATCACAAGCGGATACAAGAAGAAATAAAAGGATTTCTGAGTTGGCAAAAGATGGAATGGAAATTGTGCAAGTAGACAAAGCTACATGGAAGAAGATGCAGAAGAGTAGTTCTGATGTATATGACTCAATTCAAAAGCAGTCAGGGAAAGAATTATTTGATTTATATATGAAAAACAGTACTTCAAAGCACTAAAATATCAAGAATATAAGATACCAAAAACAGAGAGCATATATAATTGTGTTCTCTGTTTTTTATGTGAATAAGCACTTTTAGCAGATTGTTTCATACAATAATAAAAAGGCTTGGAAGGTGCTATTCTCTTGCAGACATTTCTGAACCCTTTTACACAGGAAGAAGAACAACACTATTTGAAACTGAGCCAATTAGGAGATATCAATGCGAGAAATCTACTAGTAGAGCATAATTTAAGGCTGGTGGCACATATTGTTAAAAAATATTATAATTATGACCGTGATAAAGAAGATTTGATTTCCGTTGGAACTATTGGACTTATAAAAGCAATTAATACATTTAATATGGAGAAGAAAAGCAGATTAGTAACATATGCAGCAAGATGTATTGAAAATGAAATCCTTATGTTATTGAGACAAGAAAAGAAGTGTTCCAAAGACACATCAATTTATGATCCCATTGGAATTGACAAAGAAGGAAATGAAATTAATCTATTAGATATTCTGGGAACTTATGAAGAAAATATTGTTGAACAGTTAGAACAAAAGGAACAGGTTTTAGTTTTATATCATCTGTTAAATCAGATGAAACCATCAAGAGAAAAAACAACATTAATTTATCGATATGGATTATATGGATTAAAGCCAAAAACTCAGAAAGAAGTAGCTAAAATCCTTGGAATATCTAGATCATATGTAAGCCGGATTGAGAAAAAAGGAATTAGTATATTGTCTGAAATGATGATGCAAAGAGAAACGCACAGCTAAAATTAGCTGTGCGTTTCATCTATATCTATAAACTTATAAGGAATGGCAATCTTTTATAGGTACTCTAAATCTTTAAGAATTGTTACAAGATTTCTACCTTCTGCAGTACCTTCGATGATACGACGAGCACGGACACTGTCACCAATGTTTATAATCTTAACCTCAGTATCGGCAAATGCTTCGTTAATATCGTTATAAATTGGAGCATTGGCTTTCATACCAAGACAGACAAATCCATAATCGAAGTCTAATTCTTTAATTTCATCATTAACTTTCACTGTAAATGCATCTGCTTTTACTTCTTGCAGAGCAGTATTTGGCATTTGATTTACGTTATATTTTTCCATTAATTCTTTTGTACTTGATTTTGATACTGGATCTAAATCCTTACCAATTACAGGCATCATTTCTACGATACTGACGTTAGCACCCTTTGGAGCAAAGTATTCAACAACATCAAGTCCTACAGCACCACCACCAACAACAACAACTTTCTTGCCGTTTAAATCAGTATTTGCATATGCATCTAAGTTGTTAATCATACCAATAATTGATTTTACGTTAGAATCTTCTTTGTCAATAAAGTCATGTAATCCTTTAATTGGTGGAAGGAGTGGATTAGAACCAGTAGCATTTACAATAATGTTTGGATTAAGGTTCTTAATCATATTCACATTTGCATCGTGTCCTCTAAAAATAAATAAGTTTGACAACTTAGAAGCACGAGTTTCTAAATATTTAGGGAAATCACCTAAACGTTTTTTATCTGGAATCTTTGAAATCTCGGCTGCAAGTCCACCGAGGTTATCTTTCTTTTCGTATAAGAATGTAGTGCATCCAACCTCAGCAGCAGTACAAGCAGCTTCAAGACCTGCAGTTCCACCACCAATAACAACTACATTACATGATTTCTTAATCTGTTCTTTTCTGTAAGCATCATCATAAAATACTTCAGGGTTTACAGTACAACGAATTGGTCGGTTACCACCGATACGGTTTCCTGCACATCCAATATTACAAGAGATACATTTACGAATATCTTCTTCATGTCCAGATTCAACTTTTGATACCCAGTGAGGATCAGCGATTAATCCACGTCCCATACCAATTAAATCGGCATCTCCACGAGCTAAAATATCTTCTGCAACCTTAGGATCTCTAATGTTACCCATAGTTACACAAGGTTTTTTGTATTTTTCTTTGACCGCTTTTGCCATGTAAGAACGCCATCCATCTTTTAAGAAGTTTGAATCAATTTGATATTGAATGGTTCCGTTTAATCCACAAGATACATCAAATGCATCAACCTCATCTTGGAAATACTGAAGGTATTCAATACAGTCATCTAAAGTATTCCCGCCTTCCATTAATTCTTCTGCACTTAAGCGAATAAAAATAGGGAACATAGGTCCAACTTGATTACGTACTTCTTCAACGACTAATTTTGTGAAGCGAGCACGATTCTCAGGAGTTCCTCCAAATTCGTCGGTTCTGTCATTTGTAAGTGGAGATAGGAATTGGCTTAATAAGTAAGAGTGACCAGCGTGAATTTCAACACAGTCAAAACCGCATGTTTGAGCACGTTTTGCGGCTTCTCCGAATTTCTTTGCAATTCTATGAATTTCGTCCACTGTTAATGGGCGAGGAATTTCCCCACCTTCTTTAGATGGAATATTAGAAGCAGAAACTGGCTGCATATTAATTCGTGCCGATTGAGCAGAAGCACCAGCATGGTTTAGTTGAATTCCAAGACATCCGCCATGAGAGTGTACTGTTTCACAGAATTTAAAGTATCTTGGCATAAAGTTGTCATGATCAATTCTGATTTGAGTTGTTCCATTGGATCCTTCTGGAGAGTCAACACTTGCATTCTCCACCATAATAAGACCTACATCACCCTTTGCTCTCTCTGCATAATACTGAATATGAAGAAAACTCATTTCTCCATTTTGCAACCCGTAGTTTGTACCCATAGGCATCATCATAACTCTATTCTTTAAAGTCATATTCTTAATTGTTAATGGGCTAAAAAGATTTTTGTAATTACTTTTCATTCTGCTTCCTCCGTAAAATAAAATTTTAGAACGTGAAGGGTATTATAATTATATTCACATTCCAGGTTGTTAAAAAATCTACATTTAAAAATCTAACAATGAACTGATAGTGTCATTATAAAGCCATTAACTCATAAAAACAAATACTTGTTTTAATGAAAAACGATAGAAAAAATCTATGAATTATCGTTTTCAGTATTTGTACGCTTTTTGATGAATTTAATAAATTTTTTTACCACTGTAATCTGATAATTTTCTTTTAAATATGCCATATACACAGTATGTGTCAAATGAGGTGATACTATAGGTAGAATTTCAATGTCTGCATTTTGAATTTGTTCTATGTTTGAGACGAGAGCAATACCGAAATCTTCAGCAACTAAAGAAGCAATAGAATTTTCATCTGGACACTGGCATGTTATATTTGGGTGTATTTTATGTTCCATAAAAATAGAATTTAAAATATTTCCAAGTCCAGAGTTTGTGTCATATCCTATGACTGGATACTGAGTCAAGCAATCTAATGTAATATTCTTTTCTTTTGATAAAGGATGTCCTTTTGGTGTAATAATAACAAGATCATTGATTTGAATTGGAAAAAATTCAATGTCTGGTTCATTTTCTGCATGAGAAGCAAAAATAATGTCATAAATATGATTCTTAAGACCTTTAATCATCTCTTTTGTATAAGACTGGGTAAAGGAAAATTCAATATCATGATTCTTTTCTTCGTTTAAAAATTGTCGTACATTGTGAGGAATATAAGAAGTAGATAATGGGTAGACATATGCAAGATCAATGCGACCAAAACCATCTGAAAGTTGTTTCATATGGTGGGTGGCAGAGTCCACTTCTTTAAGAATTTTCTCAACGTGTTCAAGCAAAATAACACCATACTTTGTCAGCTCGATATTTCGTCCAACATGTTGAAATAAGACGATGTCAAGTTCATCTTCTAACGTGGCAATAGATCGGCTTAAGCTGGGCTGAGATATGTTTAATTCTTGAGCTGCTAGACGATAGTGTTGTAGTTTAGCAACTGTTTGAAAATAGTATAATTGATTTAATGTCATAGACGCCTCCTTTTGGTTCTCTTTATAAAATTATTATATCATATGAATGATACTTTTTCGCTATCAATATATAATAAAACTTGTAATTGTCGTATCAATAAAAGAGTGTATAATAGACATATAGTTGTTAAAAAAATAACCGTTCGTTGTAACAAGCAGTTTCTTAGAAACAAGAGAAAGAGGTATAGAATGAATACAGTGAAAGTTAGAGATATTGTAATTGGAGAAGGACGTCCTAAAATTTGTGTTCCTATTGTAGGAGTTACAAAGAGTGCAATTATCGAGGAAGCAAAGACATTTGATAAGATTCCAGTAGATGTTGTAGAGTGGCGTGTGGACTGGTTTGAAGATGTATTTGAATTTGATAAAGTAGAAGAAGTATTAAGGGGACTACGTGATGCACTAGGGAATATTCCTGTTTTATTTACATTCCGTACTTCAAAAGAAGGTGGAGAAAAAGCAATTGATCCTAAAGCATATGCCCAGCTTAACAAGAACGCCGCAAAGACAGGACTTGTTGATTTAATCGATGTAGAAGCGTTTACTGGAGATGATATTGTAAAGGACATTATTAAATCTGTCCATGATAGTGGAGTTAAGGTTGTGGCTTCCAATCATGATTTTGATAAGACGCCAGAGAAGGATGATATTGTTGGAAGACTAAGAAAGATGCAGGATCTAGGTGCTGACATTCCTAAGATTGCAGTTATGCCAACATGTAAGAGAGATGTATTAACACTTCTTTGTGCAACAGAGGAGATGCATACTGACTATGCTAAGTGTCCAATTATTACAATGTCCATGGCTGGAACAGGATTTGTAAGTCGCCTGTGTGGAGAAGCATTTGGATCTTCTTTGACATTTGGGGCTGCAACAAAAGCATCTGCACCAGGACAAGCTGGAGTTGTAGAATTAGAAAAGGCACTTGAATTTATTCATGGTGCAATGTAAGTATAGTATTATAAACTGTAAAGCATATCCACTACCTAAATAGGTAGTGGACTTTTTTTGTATAACATTATAAAATTGAAACGATATGATGATGTACAAAAGAACGAGGAGGCATACAAAATGGGGGTTAAAAGAAGCGAAGAAATCTATGTTCGTCCATTAGCTGCATACAAGAAATGGAATGTTTCAAAAAGTATGAATCAGACGGTTTATCTTTATGGAGCTTCTGGATATGGAAAGACAACCTTCATTAAAAATGGTTTGAAACGTAAAAAACATGATTATTATTCTATGAAGGATGGAATTCCTGTTGACATTCCCGTATTACAAAATAGAAAGACTAATATTATAGTCATTGATGATCTCCATACAGTTTTTGATGAGGTTGAGCAGGAACACTTAGCTCATATGATATCTGAATTATCTGTGAATCCTAGTGTATGGTTGATACTGGCAGGAAGAGGAAAGGTACCAGTATGGCTGATGACTATTTATATTCGAGACATATTTACTGTGATAACAGAAGAGGATTTAGCGTTAAATCAAAAAGAAGTAAGGGAGTATTTTTCATTATGGGGACTTGAATTTGATGAAGATATGCTAATGACCATTATAGAGTCTGCCAATGGGAGTCCTTTGGTTTTACGTTTGGTCGCTATGGATTTTCGCGATAGAGGAGTATTTACACAAAAGGATATTGAGAGAATCAGACAACAGCTATGGAACTACTTAGAAGTTCATGTATATGGACAGTGGGATTTTGATATGCAAGAATTTTTGATGCAAGTGTCAGTAGTCGAAACTTTTTCTCTTGAGATGGCTGAGATGATTACTGGTAGACGTGATTCAGCATGGATGATAAAGAATGCCATGGGAATTGGGAATTTTCTAAACTATGATGGGAAATATTATACATATGTTCCGACGATGAAATTATCTATGAGACGTCGCCTTGAGTTAAAATATAACAAGGAGCAGAGAAATAATATTTATTATAATGCTGGACTTTATTATGAAATACATGGGGATAATTTAAATGCACTTCATATGTATGAAATGTCAGAAAATAAAGAAAGAATCTACACACTTTTAGTTGCAAATGCCAGAGAGAATCCAGGAAGTGGTCAGTATTATGAGCTTCGCCACTACTATATGAATATGCCAGAAGAAATGTTAATGAAGAGTTTTGAATTAATGGCCGGAAGAAGTATGTTAGAATCTATGCTTATGAATTTAGAGGAAAGTGAAATATGGTATGAAAGATTAAAAGAATATGCAATGAGACAGGTTGGAAATGAGAAGAAACAGGCACAAAATCAATTGTTATATCTAGATATTGCACTGCCTCATCGTGGAAGCGTGCATATGATTGAGATTATGAAGTATGCGGGAAGCGTACTAAAGAATGGAAAGGTTGTGTTGCCTGAGTTTTCAGTCACTAGTAATTTACCGTCTATGATAAATGGTGGAAAAGATTTTTGTGAATGGAGTAAAAAGGATCGAGAATTAGCAAATACCATTGGACCTGTCGTTGAATTTGTTCTCGGGAAATATGGAAAGGGATTAATAAGTCTTGCTCTGGCAGAAAGTTTTTTTGAAAAAGGAGGGGATCGCTACGAAGTTGCAAACCTAGCCAATCGAGGTAAAATGAAAGCTGAAAATGGGGGAAAGACGGAACAAATCTTTGTTGCCATTGGTATTTTATCATGGCTTCACATCATAGATGGACATCCAGAGGAAGCATTAGAACTTCTAGAACATTTAAAAGAAAGGGCAGAGAATGAACTATTAAGGAATCTTCTTGGGAATCTTGAAAGTTTTAAATGCCGAATATGGATGTATCAAGGAGAGTTGTCTCTGGTAAATACATGGCTGGAAACAGCACCTGATGAACGAAAAGATTTTTTTACTATGGAGAGATTTCGTTATCTAACGAAGGTACGGATTTATATTCTAAAAGGCCAACATTACAAAGCATTAAGCTTGTTAGGGCAGATAGCTTATTATGCCAATACTTCAAAAAGAACTTATATTTTGATGGAAATAATGCTGCTGCGTGCCATTGTATGGCATCGTATGGGCAATGAAAAGTGGAAAGAGGAATTACAAAAGGTTATAACAAAAGCAGAAGAATATCACTTTGTTCGTATTCTCTCACGAGAGGGAGAAGCATTGTGGGAACTTCTTCGTAATCGTAAGTGGCAGTGGACGGATGAGCAATTCAAAAAACAAGTAATTTGTGAAACAGAAAGTATGGCAAGATGTTACCCCTCTTACTTAAAGGAAAAGCAGGCAACAGAGGCAGACTTTAGTGAAAATGCAAGAAATATTTTAAGATTTCAGGCAGAAGGAATGACCAACGTACAAATCGCAGAAGAACTTGGAATTAAGCCTGATACTGTAAAGTACCATGCTCGTGAAAATTATAAAAAGCTTGGAGTTAAAAGTAAGGCAGCAGCAGTGACAGCAGCTAGAAAAAGAAAGCTGATTTATTAATCCACTTGACATTTATATTAAAAATCGCCACAATTATTACAGAAATGACAATATCAAAAAAGGATAGAAGAATGAAAGAATACCAAGTAAAAGTGAAAGATTCATCATTTGTTGCAAAAGAGGCAGTTCTAGTTGGGGATGTCGCCGTAGGAGATGACTGCTGCATTTTATTTCATGCAGTTCTTCGAGGAGATGCAGACAAGATTGTAATTGGAGATAAATCCAATGTTCAGGAAAACTGTACCATTCATACAGATTTTAATTATCCAGTGATAGTAGGAGACAGAGTGACAATTGGTCATAATGCTATTTTACATGGATGTACCATTGGTGATGAAACTATGGTTGGCATGGGCTCCATTGTAATGAATGGAGCAAAGATTGGAAAACACTGTCTGATTGCAGCAGGAAGTCTTATTACACAAAACAAGATAATTCCAGATGGAATGATGGTCATGGGAAGTCCAGCAAAGGCTGTAAGACCGCTGACAAAAGAAGAAATTAAGGATGTCTATGATAGTAGTGAAGAATACATGGAGGTTGGGGAGAATCTAAGGAAGCATTTCCACAACCTATAAGTGTTGATAGTAGAACACGGCAAGTTGTGTTCGATCTCGTAAGTTTAATTTATCTAATATATTGCTTAAGTAGTTGCGAACGGTTCCCTCGCTGAGGAATAACTGGTTCGCAATTTCTTTATTACTTTTGCCATCAGCAATGAGTTCAATGATGTTAAATTCTCGTTGGCTGATATGATAGGATTCATAATTAAATGAGGTAGAAGACTGGAGTAAATCTGGAATTTTTGCCACAATCTCATGTCCAAATACTGTTTGTCCGCTGGCAACTGCTTTGATGGCTGGAATTAAGTTTTCATAGTCTTGTTTGAGTAAGTATCCCTTTGCACCTAATCGCAGTGCTTTGATAATATATTCGTCATCTAAAAATGTTGTGAGTAAAAGGATTCTGGCATCTGGAGATGTTTTTAGAATTTCATTGGCAGCGTCTAATCCATTCATTTCTTTCATTCGAATGTCCATAAGCAGTACATCTGGTTTGGTTTCTTCATAAAGAGTCACTGCCTGGATTCCATTGCTGCCAATTCCCACAACTTTGATGGAAGAATCAGATTCTAGGATTGTTTTTAGTGAAGTTGACACTAAGATATCATCATCTACAATTAAAATATTCATAAGTTTAGATTCCTTTCTTTGGAATGGTAATAAATATCTGAAATCCCTTTTGAGTAGAAAGTTTAAAATTGCCATGAAGAGCCTCGACTCTGTCTCTCATATTGGTCAATCCAATACCTTCACTTCCCTCAAAGGAAGTAGAACTTTGACTGCCATTATCCTGAAGTATGAGCTGATACATGCTTGGATGCTCTTGGCAATATAAAAATACTTGTGTTGCATTGCTGTGTTTGATTACATTTGACAATGCTTCTTTTGTGATTGTAATAAAACTATATTTTATGTCTTTGGGAACATTCAATCCCATATCATATTCAAACTGAACAGAACAAAAGTCGAATTCTTGAACCAAAGTATGTAAACTTTCTTCTAAGTTAATAAAATCGTCATGGAGGTCATGAACGCTTTCCCTAATATTGTTCATACCATCAGAGAGGGTATTGGAAAGATTCTCTAAAGGAACTTTCAGACTTTCTTGCTGGTTCATAGCTTTTAATGCCCCTACCATTAAGATAGAACGAGAGAGTAAATGTCCTACATTATCATGAATTTCCCTGGCAATTCGGTTTCGCTCTTTTAAAGTGGCAGCGTATACTTGTCCATCCTGTTTTTCAATGAGAGTCTGATTTTTCTCTTTTAACAAAAGATTTAATTCTGTACTGTCATCTCGTGTCTTTCTAAATTTATATTCTAAAACCTTATGGCGTGTAGTTTTTGTTTCTAAATAAAAGGCAATCAACATCCCAACAACAAGAAAACATAGTTCAGTGATTGGACAAAGACATATGATAAAACCAAGGACAATCAGAATGAAAGCCCAAAAGTAGTGAAATCTATGTTGCAGCAATGGATAAAAAATGAGAGGTGTAAATGAAAGTATCTCTGGCATGTAATGGGCACTACCTAAAAACAAGATGAGTTCTATTCCATAGACCACGTAGGACTGAAAAAAATAGCAGGAACTACAAATGGAAACGGCAAGAAAAAAAGCCAGAACATATCCTGTAGATAATGGCATATAGGTCAGGCTGGTAAGACAAAAAAATAATAAAATAACTTGATCTTGAATTCGCTCCATAGTTTTCTCCTTATTTGACTATTATATCATGAGAAAATCATAGAACAAGGAAAAAAGAGATGACATTTGTCACATTTTTATTTGACATAATGCACTGCAAAAACAAATTAGAAAAAGCTATTATGAGAGTATAAAGAAGGAGGAATAAGAAATGGGCACAATAATTCAAATAAAAAATTTAGTAAAACGATATGGAAACCTATTGGCGTTAGATCATTTAAATTTAGAAATTGAAGAAGGGGAGATTTACGGACTTCTTGGTCCTAATGGATCTGGAAAAACAACGGCCATGAACTGTATGTTATCCATACTTCAGTACGACAAGGGTAATATTCGTATTTTTGGAAAAGAAATGGCTCCAGACCAATATGATATTAAAAAGGATATTGGTGTTGTCATGCAGAATGTTGCAGTCTTTGAACAAATGACAGTCTTTGAAAATATTGATTATTTTTGTGGGCTTTATATCAATGACAAAAATAAGAGAAAAAAGATGGTGGAAGATGCAATTTCTTTTGTAGGATTGGAAGATTATAAGAAGATGAAGCCTAAGAAACTTTCCGGAGGACTTCTAAGAAGATTAAACATTGCATGTGGAATTGCACATCGACCAAAACTTATTTTACTGGATGAGCCAACGGTTGCTGTAGATCCACAAAGCAGAAATAATATTTTAACTGGAATACAAGAATTAAATCGCCAAGGATCCACGATTATATATACTTCACACTACATGGAAGAAGTCGAACAGATTTGTACTAAGATTGCAATTCTTGACCATGGTCGTGTTATTGCTCAGGGAACAAAAGATGAGCTAAAGAAATTAATTAAAACCAGCGAGATTATTACCATTGCAGATGTTGATATTTCTCAGGAGCAGATGAATGAAATTCGTAGGATGAACCATGTGTTTTTTGTAGAGTACGAACATAGAGAATTAAAAATCCGCTGTAGCGGAGGCAATCAGAATCTGGTAGAAGTTTTACACTATCTACAAGAGCGAGAACTCTTTTTTGGAAAGGTATTCTCAGAACTGCCAACGCTGAATGATGTGTTCCTAGAGATTACTGGAACCCAGCTTAGAGATTAGGAGGCGTCTTATGAGACATTTAATGAAATATCGATGGAAGGAAATGATTCGCCGAAGGGATATTATGTTCTGGGCTATTGCATTTCCCATGATACTAGGAACACTGTTTTCCTTTGCATTTAGTAATGGAGAAGAAAGCGAAGCCTTTCATAAGATTCCAGTTGCTGTTGTGACAAAACAAGATACCAAAGATGAAAATTTTGCACTTTTTCTAAAGGAGATGAACGGAGATTATATCAAAGTAAAAACAAATGACGAAAAGAAAGCATTAAAACTTCTAAAGTCAGGCGATATTAAAGGTATTTATTATAATGAGAAAGAATTGCAGCTTGCGGTTACTTCAAATGGCATGGAACAAAGTATTTTAGAAACATTAATGGATGCTTATGAGAAGAATCGTGATGTTATCATTGATGTTGCAAAAGAACATCCAGAGAAGATTCCAGAGGTTGTAAAGTCTATGGAACAAAGTCGTAAGGTAGTAAAAAATGTTTCTTTAGGTGGAAAGACATATGATGAATTTTTACAATATTATTTTGCATTAATTGCTATGGCATGTATGTTTGGAGCTTTTTTAGGAATGGCAAATTCCATGGATATGCAGGCAAATATTACACAGCTTGCTGCAAGGCGATGTATTGCACCAGTTCACCGAATAAAAATGATTATAAGCGATATGGTAGTTGTGTTTTTCATGCATTTTATCAACGTGTGTGTGTTACTGCTTTATTTAAGATTTATATTGAAAATAGAGATTGGAAATCAATGGCCACAGATGATACTGGTTGCCTTTATTGGAAGTATGATTGGTGTTTCTCTTGGAACATTCATTGGAGCCATTGGAAAAATGGGTGAAAACATCAAAGTTGGAATCTTAATTGGAGTATCTCTTCTCTGTAGTTTTTTAGCCGGACTTATGGTTGGAGGTATGAAAAATATCATAGATCAGTATATACCAATTGTGAACCGACTAAATCCAGCAGCACTGATTGCAGATGCATTTTACAGTATGTCCGTTTATGCAGACCAGTCAAGATTTATCACTGATATTTTATTTATGACGGCTATCAGTGGGGTGTTTATTATCATTACATTTTTATTGATAAGGAGGGAACGTTATGACAGTATTTAAAGGATATTTGCTTATGGCAAAACGGAACCTCGGAATTTTATTTATGTATGTTGGAATTTTCTTAGGGGTGACTATGATGATTCAGGCGTCTTATGCAGAATCCGGAAATAATTCCATGTTTCAGTCTAAGAAGATGGATATTGCAGTGGTAACAAGAGGTCAAGGCGATGTGGCGGATGGCCTTAAGAAAATGCTTGAGAAAAATCACAATATCGTGCCAGTAAAGCAAAGTAAAAAGGCTCTGCAAGAACAGATCTATTATCGTAGTATTGAGTATGTGGTAGACATTCCTGCAGATTTAGATCGTAGGATTCAAACCGATGGAAAGGTAAAGGTAACTAAGGTTCCTGGAACTTCTTCTGGATACTATATGGATCAGCAGATTACCAACTATTTAAGTCAGATTCGTCTCTATCAAAAGGGCGGATTTTCTCTAAAAGAGTCTGTAAAAAAAGCTGCAGCAGCACAAAAGGTTACTCCAAAAGTAAAATTAATTGATGTCAATGGAAATGGTGGAGCTGTACCAAAGCATTTTTATATGTTTCGCTTTATGCCATATATGTATATCTGTGTTATGTGTTATGTTATGAGTATTATCATTACAGAGTTTCAGAAAAAAGATATTAGAAACAGAATGCTTTGTTCTAAAACTTCATTTAAATCACAGAACCTTCAGTTTATGGGAGCATTTTTGTTTGTTGGGATTGTGTTCTGGATGTTTAGTTTGTTATTACCGATTCTTTTGTGTGGAAGTTCATATTTAAATGATGTGAATTTAAAATATTATATCATAAACAGTTTTCTATTTTTCCTTGTATCCCTTGCAATGGCATTTTTGGTAGGGCTTCTAGTTAAAAATACAACAGCACTCAGTGGAGTTGTCAATGTAATTTCTCTAGGAATGTGTTTCCTTGGAGGCGTTTTTGTATCACTAAATATGCTTGGAGAGCAGGTAAGAAAAGTGGCTCAATTTCTGCCAACTTATTGGTATAGTAAAGCAATCGATCTTCTTGGAGAATCTGGTGTATTGACTGCAAGTCAGCGAAGTACCATGTATACAAGCTTTAGAATCGAACTTGCATTTACCGTTGCTTGTCTGTGTGTGGCACTTGCATATTTAAGATATCAAAGGCAGGAGAGAGATTAAGAAAGAGAGATATTCTCCTTGACTTTCTAAAAAAAAGTAGCCACAATAATATGAGAATATAAACAAAAGCATGTAGCATATGTGCTAACAGCTAAAGTGAGGAAAGACATGGAAAAGGAAAATTTATCTCAAAGGACAGCAGATACTTTGAGAGCATTGATTGAAGATGGGCAGTATCAGTGTGGCGATAAACTGCCAAATGAAAACGATTTATCAGATCAATTGGGAATCAGCAGAACTACACTTCGGGAGGCAATCAGGATTTTGACTTCCGAAGGTCTTTTGCTTGTAAAAAGAGGCAGGGGTACTTTTGTCAACGAGCAAATGAATCGATATATAGAAGGCTCCATTGACATGCAGGAATTTGCGGATATGAAGGTCACATTAAGAGACTTATATGAAGCACGAATTATATTTGAGCCAGAGGCAGCAGCTCTTGCTTGTAAGCGGGCAACAGATGAAGAGATTGAGGAGATTATTAAATTAGGAGAAGACTGTCAGCGACTGTTGAAAAAGAATCCAGAAGGAAAGCATCGAATTCAGTCAGAAAGCAAATTTCATGGAGCTATATTAAAAGCATCCCACAATGTATTTTTAAGTCGGTTTATGCCTATGCTTACAGAGACAATTGAGAAGACCTTTGCTCTAAATATTAACTTAGACGTTATAGCGGAGGATGCTTACAAAGATCATATTATGATAATGAATTTTTTGAAGAGAAGAGATGCAGAAGCATTAAAAAGTGCGGTTACAATCCACTTGCATCATGCAATGTGGAATGAACAACTTCCGTGGGAAGAATAAATTTTAAGAAACCTATTGACTTTTGTTGTAAATGCGATTACAATAGTTGTCATACAACAAGTTAATAGTTGTTAGACAACTATGATCGGTATTTAGGAGGAGAAAGAACATGGCAAACATTTTTTATCAAGAAGACTGTAACTTATCACTATTAGAAGGAAAGACTATCGCTGTTATTGGATACGGAAGCCAAGGACATGCACATGCATTGAATGCAAAAGAGTCTGGATGTAACGTTATCATTGGTCTTTATGAAGGAAGTAAATCTTGGAAGAGAGCAGAAGAACAAGGATTTGAAGTTTATACTTCAGCAGAAGCAGCAAAGAAAGCTGACATCATCATGATTCTTATCAATGATGAATTACAAGCTAAATTATACAAAGAATCAATTGAACCAAACTTAGAGCCAGGAAACATGTTAATGTTCGCTCATGGTTTTAACATTCACTTTGGACAAATTGTACCACCAAAAGATGTTGATGTAACTATGATTGCACCAAAAGGACCTGGACATACAGTACGTAGTGAATATCAAGTAGGAAAAGGTGTTCCTTGCTTAATCGCTGTAGAACAAGATGCAACAGGAAAAGCTCAAGATTTAGCCTTAGCTTATGCTTTAGCAATTGGTGGAGCAAGAGCTGGTGTTCTTGAAACAACATTTAGAACAGAAACAGAAACAGACCTTTTCGGAGAACAAGCAGTACTTTGTGGTGGAGTTTGTGCATTAATGCAAGCTGGATTCGAGACATTAACAGAAGCTGGATATGATCCACGTAATGCTTACTTTGAATGTATCCATGAAATGAAATTAATCGTAGATTTAATTTACCAATCAGGATTCTCAGGAATGAGATACTCAATCTCAAACACAGCAGAATATGGTGATTACATTACTGGACCAAAAATTATTACAGAAGAAACAAAGAAAGCAATGAAGAAAGTTTTAACAGATATCCAAGATGGAACATTTGCAAAAGACTTCTTACTAGATATGTCAGAGGCTGGTGGACAAGCACACTTCAGAGCAATGAGAAAATTAGCTGCTGAAGCACCTGCAGAAAAAGTAGGAGCAGACATCCGTAAATTATACAGCTGGAGCGACGAGGACAAACTAATCAACAACTAGGCGTTGGCAATAAGCCATGCAAGTTTAAAAGCGAAAGGAGTCCGAGAAGAGCATTTATGCTTATCTCGGACTCCTTTTGATTTTAAACTTATAGGGCGCAAGCCCGTTGTCACGCGACGAAGTCGTGGGGCGGCATGGCTTATAAACTAGAGAGTGCAAGAATCATAGGGTGCAAGCCCGTTGTCACGCGACGAAGTCGTGGGACGGAATGGGATTATAAATAAAATCCCCAAAAGATTCTTTTTTTCGTTATAATATAAGTAAGGAAATTTATGGAAAGGGGACGGTGTTATGAAAAATGATCATGTGAAGCTACGTCAGGCAGATAAAGGGAAACTTTTATATCATTATACAAAAAGTAATGGTATCAACGGAATTATGACAAGTAATTGTTTTTGGGCAACGAAAAGTGATTTTTTGAATGATCCAAATGAATTTTTGCATATTAAGGAGATTGTGTATTCTGTCTGTGAGGATTATATTCCAGATAAGGAGATGCGCAAGAACTTTATTGAAGATATCTTAGAGGAGAATGTGATTGTTACTGGAGGGGGCAATCGAGAATACTTTGTCTTATCTTTTTCTAACTGTCCAGACAGTATTACTATGTGGTCGGAGTTTGGAGCGAAAACAGGCTACAATATTAGTTTTGAGAGTGATAAGATTGTAAAGAGAATACAAGAATCAAATATCATTGATTATCATGGATTTGTAATTTATAATCGTGAGGTACAAGAAAGAATTATCTGGGAGATTTTAAGAGATATCCTCCCAAAGTGTTTTCATATGCTATTTCATGAAATATTAAAGCTGGGACGGAAGAATCGAAAGGATCCAATTTATCAAAAAGCATGTGAAAAATTCCAGAAGATTGCAGCGGTTTATGCGATGTTTTTTAAGGATGAAGCATTTGCACAGGAAGAAGAGTACCGATTTATTTTTGAGAAGCAGTTAGATACTCAGGTGCATTTTCGAGAGAAAGACGGATTTATGATTCCATATATTGAAGTGCAGTTAAGTCAGCAAAGACTTCCTGTTATGGGAATTGTAGTTGCACCACAAAATCATATTGATTTGGCGAAAAAGGGAATGGAATATATGAGTCACAGTCAGGGATATGAAGTAGAAGTATCCTTGTCTAATATTAAGCTTCGATACTAGCTTATTTTTTTGATTTCATCGATGATATGAAATAACCATGGCAATTATTCTAGGGATATGATAATATAATCAAGATATTACGCAGAAAATAAAGAAAAAGGATGGAAAATATATGTTTCAAAAGTTTTATCCCAATGAATATATGAATAGTACATACGATATTGACTTTAAAAAATATTATGACAAAGGATATAGAGGGGTCTTGTTTGACGTGGACAATACATTAGTACCTCACAATGCACCTGCAGATGAACGGTCTAAGAAGTTATTTGACCAGTTAAGGGAACTTGGATATGACTTTTGTTTTATGTCCAATAACAAGGAACCAAGAGTTTCAAAGTTTTGTAAGGCTGTGAAGGGAAAGCACTATATTTATAAGGCAAATAAGCCCATGGTTGGTGCTTACGAAAAGGGAATGAGATTGATGAAAACCAATCGTAAGAACACTTTATTTATTGGAGATCAACTATTTACAGATGTATATGGTGCCAATCGTGCCAATGTTTACAGTATTTTAGTGAAACCAATGAATCCAAAGGAAGAGATTCAGATTGTTTTAAAACGTTATTTAGAAAAGATTGTATTACATTTTTATAAGAAGAATCGTTAATAAGAAGTGGTACATGCATTTAAAAAAACTATACAATGGATGATAATATTATCAGAAATTGTATAGTTTTTTTATGTAGAAAGCAATTTCTTGTTCTTATTATAGGAAAATGTTATAATTAAACAATAGATATTAACTTTTAATATGAGGGAAAAAGGGGAAATATAGAAATGTATAAAAAGACAAATAGAATTATATGGATATTCTTTTTATTTTTGGCATGCTTTTTAGCATGCCTTTCTTTGCGTACAGTATCTGCAAAAGAAAAGACAAAGGTAATCAAAATTGGATATATTGATTATGGTTCTTTTATTGAGAAGGATATCAATGGAGAATACAAGGGATATGGGGTGGAATACTTAAGTGAAATTTCTAAGTATACAGAATGGAAGTATGAATATGTATATGATACATGGGATAATTGCTTAAAGATGCTCAAAGAGGGAAAGATTGACTTTGTTGGGACGGCACAAAAAACACCAGAACGTGAAAAGATATATGACTTTGCAGATTTTGTGAATGGAGAAGAGCAGACAATTTTATATACAAGAACAGATAATAACGATATTTTTTACAATGATTATAAAGGGTTTGATGGAAAGAAAGTTGCACTTTTAGTCAATAGTTATCAAACAGAATTTTTTGCTAAATATGCAAAGGAACACAAGTTTACTTACAAACCAATGTACTATAATACAGAAGACGAGATGGTTTCATCTATCAAGAATGGGACCGTAGATATTATGGTTGGTGGAAGTCTGGCACTTCATAAGGACTTAAAAGTAATTGGAAAGGAAGGTGCAGATTCCTTTTATTTTATGACCAATAAGAAAAATCAGAAGATTTTGAAGCAGTTAAATAATGCAATGAAGGAGATACAGACAGAACATCCATATTATGCTCAGGAACTTGCTAAGAAATATTATGGAGATAGTGTCATTGAATCCAAACCCCAGTTTGCAAAAGAAGAAGTAGAATTTATTAAGAAAAATCAAAGGATAAGAGTGGGCTATTTGACAGATTGTTACCCTATTTCTTCTAAAGATTTAAATTCAAAAAAACCAAAAGGAATTGCAATTGATGTTATGAATATTATTGCAAAAGAGATTGGGATTAAGATCGAGTATATTCCTGTTTCTAAAGGAACTATTCCAGAGAATTATCTAAGGAAACAAAAAATTGATATTATGATTCCTGCGGTTGATGCTTCGTTTCAGTCTCAAAACAGTATTTTGCTTTCAGAGGATTTTCTAGAACAGAGTATGTGTGCCGTGACTCGAAATGGAAATACATTTAATAAGAATAAGAAATATAAAGTAGCAATTCCCAAAGATTTCAAGGATTCAGAGAAATTATTAAAAACATATTTAAAATCCTATACTCCTGTGTACTGTAATAGTATTGATGAATGTTTAAAAGCGGTACAGTCAAAAGAGGCAGATATATATTTTGAGAACTATTATATTGCAACTTATCGCATAAAAAGCCCATTTTATTCTGATCTTCAAGTAGATTATGGTCACCATATACAAGCAAACTGTGCCATTTCTGCAATTATGAGCGATAATACAAGCATGTTGATTCAGATTATAAATAAAGCAATTAATGCATTGAATCAAGATCAAATAGATGATAGTGTCAATCGACATACAATATCAGATAATTATGTAAATTCTTTTTCAGAAAATTTATATGAGTATCGTTTGCCTCTCATACTAGGGATTATCTTGGTGCTGTTAGTTGTTAATGCAATTATTATTTATATTAAGTTACAACGAAGAAATATGGCACAAATGAATGCTAAGAATTTAGAATTAGAAGAAAATAATCAAGCGAAGATGGAATTTTTTGCAAGGATGAGTCATGATATGAGAACTCCAATGAACGGAATCCTTGGAATGGCAGCATTATCTGAACACGAAGAAGATGTGGATGTCCTTCACTATAATTTGGAGATGATTCGTAAATCGGGTACTTATATGCTGAGTCTAATCAATGATACCTTGGATATGCAGAAAATCGAAAAAGGATCCATGGTATTAGAACCTGAGATTGTCAATGCCAGAACCGTAGTTACGAATATGATAGATATGCTTCGTTCCAGTGCAGAAGAAAAAAAGATAGAGTTCAAGGTAAAGATAGAGGATGCAGTCTTAGATAGTTTTATTCGTGTGGATCAAGTACGTTTCACGCAGATTTTCTTAAACTTAATTTCAAATGCAATTAAATTTACACCAGAAGGTGGTACCGTAGAAATAGAAATGATGCGGGTTGATATGGAGAAAAGGATTTCTCATGATAGATTTTATGTTCGTGACACAGGGATTGGAATGACTAGAGAATATATTGAAAATGGATTATTTGAACCGTATTCTCAAGAACAAAATTCTATGACCAGCAAATACGGAGGTACAGGACTTGGAGTTGCCATTTCAAAGAGTCTTGTTGATTTAATGGGTGGAACTATTCAGGTAGAAAGTGAACTTGGCAAAGGAACAATCTTTATTGTTGATTTGTATATAGAGCATGTAAAGAAAAAAGAGGTGAAAAAATTAGTTTCCAAAGAGAAGTCTCTAATTCAAACAGTGAAGCAGCAAATGAAGGAAAAGAAAATTCTTGTATGTGAAGATCATCCTCTAAATGCAGAAATTACGATTAGATTATTAGAGAAAGCAGGATGTGATGTTACATGGGCTGAAGATGGGAAAACGGGTGTTGAAATATTTGAAAATTCCCCTTTGGATTATTTTTCAGCAATCTTGATGGATATACATATGCCAGTGATGGACGGAATTGAAGCCACCAAAAAAATACGAGGTTTGTCTAGAACAGATGGAAGCAAAATACCAATTGTCGCAATGACAGCAAATGCGTATGAGGAGGATATTCAGAAATCATTGGAGGCAGGGATGAACGTACATCTTGCAAAACCAGTGATTCCAAAGATATTATATCAAGAATTAAGTGATTTAATGAAAGAAAGGAAATAGATGAAGAAAAGAAGTTTGTTTATTATTATTATTTTAATCTTTGCTGCGGGAGGGATTGCCATGTTTTCTCACCGTCAAAATCAGGCATCTCAAAGGGAAAATAAAATAATTAAAAAGAAACAAAAGGATATTAGTGGTATTGAGAATATGCCAGAACAATATGAAGAAAAGGCATCTGAGAAAGGGACCTTAAAAGAACTTTCGTATAAGGTTCATATGAAAAATGAAAATAATAAAACAATACAAAAGAAAGCAATGGTTTATCTACCATACAATTATTCCAAAAATAAAAAATATAATACTTTTTATTTACTCCATGGATATGGGGGCTCATATCAGACGTTTTTAGGGTCTGTTTTATCTCCAAGAACCTTTAAAAATGTATTAGATCATATGATTCAAGAAGGAGACATTGCTCCTATGATTGTTGTTACTCCAGAGTACACTGATGAGTATGAAGATTATTATGAAACAATTGAACAAATAGGAGATGAGATTGTTTCAACATTAATTCCAGAAATTGAATCTACCTACAGTACTTATACAAAATCTATCACAAAGAAGGAGCTTATTGCATCTAGAAATCATAGAGCTGTAGGGGGATTTTCCATGGGTGGGTGTGCCACTTGGTATACTCTTAAAAATCATATGGAATACTTTGAATATTATTTACCTATGAGTATGCCTCTTTATTACAATCCAAAGGGATATGAAAAATCTGAGAGTATAAATAGTGCAAGGAGAATTCATGAAGGAATTCAAAATGCCAATTTGAAATCTAAGAAGTTTTATGTGTTTGCCGCCTCTGGCACCGACGACTTTATGAGTGAGGCTACAAAAAAGCAATTAAGTGATCTTTATAAGTACAAGGAGTTTAAAGAGACAAAAGATAATTTTACTAATGGAAATGCAATGTTCTATTCATGGAAAGGACATAAGCATTCCTTTAAAGAAAGCTATCCATATCTATATAATGGATTATTGCATTTTTATCGCTGACATAATTAATTAAAAAAAGAGAAGCATCATACCACGATGCTTCTCTTTTCTTTGTTTATTTATTATTGTTTTTTTCTAATTCTGCTTTTTTCATTGCACGAACTTTTAATGGAAGACCAAATAAGTTTATGAATCCGTCTGCATCGTGATGATCGTATAAATCACCAGTTGTAAAGCTTGCAAGTGATTCACTGTAAAGTGAATAAGGAGAAGTAGTACCAGCTTTGATAATATTTCCTTTGTAAAGTTTAAACTTAACTTCACCAGTTACTGTTTCTTGAGTCTTTTCAATAAAAGCCTGGACTGCTTCACGAAGAGGTGTAAACCACTTTCCTTCGTAAACAATTTGAGATAATTTGTTTGCCATGTCCTTCTTAACTTCAGAAGTAGCACGGTCAAGAACCAATTCTTCTAGCTGCTGATGAGCCTCCATAAGAATTGTTCCACCTGGAGTTTCATATACACCACGAGATTTCATACCAACCACACGGTTTTCAACAATGTCAATAATACCAACACCATGTTTTCCACCAAGTTCATTTAACTTTGTAATAATCTCAGAAACCTTCATCTCTTGTCCATTCACAGACTTTGGAACTCCTTGTTCAAATGTCATAGTTACATATTCTCCTTCGTCAGGAGCGTTCTCAGGAGATACACCAAGAACTAATAAGTGATCATAATTTGGTTCAACGCAAGGATCTTCAAGTTCTAGACCTTCATGACTAATATGCCATAAGTTACGGTCACGACTGTAACTTGAAGCTGCATCAAATGGAAGATCAATTCCATGGGCTTTACAGTAGTCGATTTCATCTTCACGAGACTGCATGGTCCATACATCGGTCATTCTCCAAGGAGCGATAATCTTAATGTCAGGAGCTAATGCCATAATTCCTAATTCAAAACGAATTTGGTCATTTCCTTTTCCTGTTGCCCCATGGCAGATTGCAACTGCATTTTCTTTTCTTGCAATTTCAACTAATTTTTTAGCGATTCCTGGGCGAGCCATAGAAGTTCCTAATAAATATTTATTTTCGTAGATTGCGTTAGCTTGTACACAAGGTACGATATAGTCATCGCAAAATTCATCAATAATATTCTCAATATATAGCTTGCTTGCACCAGATAAAGCAGCTCTTTCTTGTAATCCGTCTAATTCTTCTCCCTGTCCACAGTCGATACAGCAGCAAATAACTTCATAATCAAAAGTTTCCTTTAACCAAGGGATGATTGCTGTGGTATCAAGTCCTCCTGAATACGCTAATACAACTTTTTCTTTCATATGTATATCCTCCTAAATAAATTGCTAATTTTCATCATTGAGACTAATATACGTTATTTCATTAGATTATGCAAGGGGTATTCATGAAAAATATGAATAAATCCCATATAAATATGCATAAAATAGAACTCAAATGAATAAATATACAGCTATATAAACAGTGTGTTACAATAAAAACATTGAAAATACGTTAAATTACTTATTGCATATTATGCAAGAGAGTTGTATAATTATAAACATTGTAAGTGACGAAATGAAAAAGGAGTTTTAGATATGATAAAAGTTGGTATTATTGGATCGACAGGATATGCAGGACAAGAATTGGTACGTTTATTAACACAACATAAGAATGCTGAGATTGTATGGTATGGATCACGAAGCTATATTGATAAGAAGTATTATGAAGTGTTTCAAAATATGTTTCAGATTGTAGATGATACATGTCTAGATGATAATATGGATGAATTAGCATCAAAGGTGGATGTGATTTTCACTGCAACACCCCAAGGACTATGCAGTTCTCTTGTATCAGAGGATGTGTTGTCAAAAGTTAAGATTATTGATCTTAGTGCCGACTTTCGTATTAAAGATATAGATCGATATGAAGAATGGTATGGTATTAAGCATCAAAGTGCAGAGTTTATAGAAGAAGCAGTTTACGGTCTATGCGAAATCAATCGTGAAGATGTAAAGAGTGCTAGATTGATTGCAAATCCAGGATGTTATCCAACTTGTTCTACGTTATCAATTTATCCAATGGCAAAAGAAGGATTTATTGATATGAATACAATTATTATTGATGCTAAGTCAGGAACATCTGGAGCAGGACGTGGAGCCAAAGTAAATAATCTGTATTGTGAAGTCAATGAGAATATAAAAGCTTATGGAGTTGCATCCCATCGTCATACACCTGAGATTGAAGATCAGTTAAGTTATGCATCTGGACAAGATGTGGTTCTTAATTTTACACCTCATCTAGTCCCAATGAATCGTGGAATTCTTGTAACGGCATATGCATCCTTAAAAAAAGATGTTACATATGAAGAAGTTAAGGCAGTTTATGATTCTTATTATAAAGAAGAAAAGTTTGTCCGTGTTTTAGATGAAGGTGTATGCCCTGAGACAAGGTGGGTGGAAGGAAGTAATTATGTAGATGTAAACTTTAAGATTGATCCAAGAACAAAGCGTATTATTATGATGGGAGCTATGGATAATTTAGTAAAGGGTGCAGCTGGGCAGGCCGTTCAGAATATGAATCTTATGTTTGGAGAAAAGGAAAGCGAAGGGCTTGAATTAGTACCAATGTTCCCATAGAAGTTGGCAGAAAGGATATTTATATGAAGATAATTGACGGAGGAGTGACCGCTCCTAAGGGATTTCTTGCTGCAGGATTAAGAGCAGGAATTAAACAAGGCAAGACAAATAAAGATATGGCGATGATATATAGTGAAGCACCTGCCACTCTTGCAGGAACCTTTACAAGAAATATTGTAAAGGCAGCCCCAGTACTGTGGGGACAAAAACTTATAGAAGAACAAGAAACAGTGAAAGCTGTTGTTGTAAATACTGGAATTGCCAATGCATGTACTGGAGAAGTAGGATATGCAAATGTTATTAAAGAAACAGAGCTTGTTGCAAAGGAATTTGCTATTGAGCCAGAAGAAGTTGCGGTTGGGTCAACGGGTGTCATTGGACAGCAGTTACCTATGGATATTATTGAAAAAGGAATTAAGATGCTAGCTTCTCACTTAAAGCATGACAGAGCAAGTAGTGAGGATGCAGCGTGGGCTATTTTAACTACAGATACCAAACCAAAAGAGATTGCAGTTACATGTGACATTGATGGGAAAGAAATAACATTAGGTGGTATTTGCAAAGGTTCTGGGATGATTCATCCCAATATGGGAACTATGCTTGGATTTATCACAACTGATGCAAAGATTTCAAAAGAGGTATTGCTGGAAATGCAAAGAGAAGCTATTGAAGATACATTTAATATGATATCAGTAGATGGAGATACCTCTACCAATGACACAGTATTTGTTTTGGCAAATGGAGTGGCTGACAATAAAGCGATTGAAAAAGGAACCAAGGATTATGAAGTGTTTCAAGAGGCTTTAGTCTATATTAATCAAGAATTGGCAAAGAAGATTGCAGGAGATGGAGAAGGATGTACAAAGTTATTTGAAGTTTCTGTGGTTGGGGCAAATTCAAAAGAAGATGCAAAGATATTAGCAAAGTCTGTTGCAACATCAAGTCTTACAAAGGCTGCGATGTATGGAAAAGATGCTAACTGGGGACGGATTCTTTGTGCACTTGGGTATTCTGGAGTTGTGTTTGATCCATTGAAGGTAGATATTTCGTTTGAGAGTATCTATGGATGTCTTGAGATTGTAAAGGATGGAGTAGCAACGGATTATTCTGAAGAAGAAGCAACAAAGATTTTATCGGAAGAAAAAGTAATTGCAAATATTAATATACATGAAGGTGATGGTGCTGCAAAAGCATGGGGGTGTGATTTAACCCACGAATATGTTTCAATTAACGCAGATTATCGTTCGTAAATGTTTAGAAGGAGAAGGGAAGAATTTATATGGATATGAGTCATTTAGATCAAGAAATGTTAAAAGCACAGACACTGATAGAGGCGTTACCATTTATTCGCCGATTCAATGGAAGTTACGTTGTTGTTAAGTATGGTGGAAGTGCCATGTTAGATGAAGAATTAAAATATAGTGTAATTAAAGATGTTGCGTTGTTAAAATTAATAGGATTAAAGCCTATTATTGTACATGGTGGTGGAAAAGAAATCAGTAAATGGGTCAAAATGTCCGGAAATGAACCAGAATTCTATAACGGACTACGAATTACAGATAAAGAAACCATGGAAATTGCAGAGATGGTTCTATTTAAAGTAAATCAAAGTCTTGTTGCAATGATGGGACAAAATGGAATTAAGGCAGTTGGATTAAGTGGTAAAGATGCAGAGATGATTCGTGTTAAGAAAAAGATTGTTGACGGAAAAGATATTGGATATGTTGGAGACATTACGGAAGTAAAAACAGAACTAATGGAAGCCTTAATTGAAGATGATTTTGTACCAGTTATTTCACCCATTGGACTAGGAGAAAATAATGAAGGATACAATATTAATGCAGATGATACTGCATGTGCAATTGCCACAGCATTAAATGCAGAGAAACTTGTATTTTTAACAGATATTGAAGGTGTATTTTTCGATCCAACAGATAAGACAACTTTAATTCCTGAGATGGATTTAAGACAAGCACACGAATTTATTGATAATGGAGTTGTAGGTGGAGGAATGCTTCCAAAACTTACCAACTGTATTAAGGCCATTGAAAATGGTGTTGCTAGAGTGCATATTTTAGATGGACGAGTAGAACATTGTTTATTACTTGAGTTCTTTACGGAAAAGGGTGTTGGAACAGCTATTTTAAAAGAACCATTATTTTAAGGAGAATTTTCATGAATCAATATATTAACGACGGAGAAAAATACATTTTAAAAACTTACAACCGTTTTCCAGTGGTATTAGACCATGGAGAAGGTGTGTATCTATATGATGTAAATAATAAAAAATATTTAGATTTTGCTGCTGGAATTGCAGTGTTTGCATTAGGCTATGGTAACAAAGATTACAATAATGCTTTAAAAGCACAGATTGATAAACTAATTCATACTTCTAATCTATATTACAATGTACCTGCCATTGAAGCAGCGAAAAAGGTTGTAGAAGTAACAGGAATGGAAAAAGTGTTTTTTACCAATAGTGGAACAGAAGCTATTGAAGGTGCTTTAAAGGTTGCAAGAAAGTATGCATACTTAAAAGACAACACAAAAGATTATGAATTTATTGCTATGAGACATTCTTTCCATGGAAGAAGCCAAGGTGCATTATCTGTCACTGGAAATGAAAAATATCAAGAAGGGTTTGTACCAAAAGAATTTTCAGCTGTATTTGCTGATTTTAATGATATCGAAGATATCAAATCTAAGATTACAGATAAAACTTGTGGAGTGATTTGTGAAGTTGTTCAAGGTGAAGGTGGAATCTTCCCAGCGAATCCTGCATTTTTAAAGGAATTAAGAGCAGTATGTGATGAACATGATATTTTATTGATTTTTGACGAAATCCAGTGTGGTATGGGTCGCTGTGGAGCTATGTTTGCTCATGAACTGTATGGAGTAAAACCAGATGTATTAACTATGGCAAAAGCATTGGGATGCGGAGTGCCTGTGGGTGCATTTGCAGTAAATAAAAAGGCAGATGGAGTTTTGGTTCCTGGAGATCATGGTACAACTTATGGTGGAAATCCATTTGCTTGTGCAGCAATTAATGAAGTGTTCCGTCAATTTGAAGAAAAGGACCTTCTTGTACATGTAAATGAAGTTGGTGATTATCTGTATCAAAAACTAGAAGAGTTGACACAAAAGTATGATTTCATTGAGGCACATCGAGGCATTGGATTAATGCAGGGCTTACAATTTAGTGCAGAGAAGCCAGTGGGAGAAATCGTAAATAAAGCATTGGAAAAGGGCTTAATTATTATTTCCGCAGGAAATAATGTGTTGAGATTTGTACCTCCTCTTGTGATTGAAAAAGAACATGTAGATCAGATGATTTCAATTTTAGAAAAAGCATTTGCATAGAACATGAATATTAGAAAACCTTCAAGGATAGAATATAAATAATATATTTATTTTTGGAGGTTTTTTATGTTTGGATTTTTAATTGCATTATTATCTGGAGCCCTTATGAGTATACAGGGCGTATTCAATTCTGAAGTGACAAAACAGGCAAGTTTATGGACAACAAGTGCATTTGTACAGGGAACTGGGTTTATTGCATGCATAGTTATTTGGTTTTTTGTAGAGAGAGAACATGGTTTTATGAACTTATTAAAAGTCGAGCCAAAATACTTACTTCTTGGTGGAATTATGGGTGCTGGAATTACATATACAGTAATTCGGAGTATTGGTAGTCTTGGACCTGCAAAATCAGCAATGATCATTGTGGCAGCTCAGGTTATTGTGTCTTATTTAATTGAACTATTTGGCCTTTTTGGTATTGAAAAAAGCCAATTTCAATGGACAAAATTGTTAGGAGTTGTTTTATTTATTTGTGGTATTTTAATTTTTAAATGGAAATCATAAAATGACTTGTAGAATAATTTGTAATTAGGTATAATAAAAAGTAGAATTGTGTGGTTCTTTGTATTTTTATAGGAGGATACTATATTGTACAAAGAATTAAAGTATTATTTGATAGTTTTTCTGCTTATTTGTGGAGTTTTTACTGGTTGTTCTAATCATGGAACTGTTGCGATTCAAAATAGCAGCCAGAAGAAGGAGACAACTAATACAAAGAAGACAAGAAGAATTGTTGTCTTTGTGTGTGGACAGGTTAAGAAACCAGGAGTATATGAATTCGATTCAGACGAGCGGATTGTTGCTGCCATAAAAGCAGCAGGAGGACTTACAAAGAAAGCTGCCGTTGAGAGTGTGAATCAAGCAGAAGAGATGAAAGACGGCCAACAGATTTATATTCCATCAGTATCTCATAAGAAGAATGCTAAAGGTGATCAAACTCCACAAGGTACAGATTCTGGGAAAGTGAACATTAATTCTGCATCGAAAGAAGAACTTATGACACTGACTGGAATTGGAGCAGCAAAGGCAGAAGACATTCTTTCTTATCGACAGGAAAAGGGAAGTTTTCAAAAGATTCAGGATATTATGAAGATTCAAGGAATTAAAGAAGGCGTTTATAACAAGATCAAGGACAAGATAACAGTTTGATATAGAGGTGTAAATATGAAAAAGGTGCTAGTAGTAGATGATGAAAAACTAATTGTAAAGGGCATTAAGTTTAGCCTTGTACAAGAGGATATGGAGGTTGATTGTGCATATGACGGACAGGAAGCTTTAGATAAGGCGAAGGAGAACAAGTATGATATTATTCTGCTTGATGTTATGTTGCCAAAGCTAACTGGGTTTGAGGTGTGTCAGGCAATTAGAGAATTTTCCAATGTTCCAATTATTATGTTGACAGCAAAGGGAGATGACATGGATAAGATTCTTGGACTTGATTATGGAGCAGATGATTATATGACAAAGCCATTTAATATATTAGAATTAAAGGCTAGAATTAAAGCAATTACAAGAAGAAGTATGTCTCATGATCCTATAAGTGAACAGCCTAAGAAGGTTGAAGCAAGAGGGCTTGAGATTGATTGTGAAAGCAGAAGAGTACACATTCATGGAAAAGAAGTGAATTTAACGGCAAAGGAATTTGACTTATTAGAACTTCTAGTATTTCATCCAAACAAAGTGTATTCAAGAGAAGATTTGCTCAATACTGTTTGGGGCTATGATTATCCGGGAGATGCAAGAACTGTAGATGTTCATATTAGACGTCTTCGTGAGAAGATTGAAGTGAATCCAGGGGTTCCTGATTATGTACATACAAAGTGGGGGGTTGGTTACTATTTTCAATCATAAGAAAGGTAAATTCGACTATCTTCGGAGTATGCAATTTATCGTTTTTATTACAGTTGCCACAGTATCTATTTTTTTAGTATTTCTATTTAGTAAACTATTGAATGATACATACAATGAAAAGGCAATTGACCAGAAGGTTGAAAGTGTGGAAAGTCAGTGTGGCTGGCTTGCAAATCAAGTAGTTGGAGTTAATTTTCTTATAGATGATAGCTCCAACTCTATTTCTACCCAAACCAATGAACTTGCAGCTAGTTTGAAGGGTCGTATTATCATTATCAAAAGCAATTATAAAATTATAAAAGATACTACAACCGATTTTCAGGATAAGTTTTTTATCTCTGAGAGTTTGTCCCAGGTGATGAATGGGGAAAAGAAACATATGGTTACTACAAAGGGTGAGAACATGGAAATCATGATTCCCATCAAAAGTTCTAACAAAAAAGATTCAAGGATTCTAGGAGCTGTGATTGCTACAGTTTCTTTAAAGGATATGAATCAGGTTTCCAGGAATTTGACCATTCGAAGAAATATGCTGTTAGTTGCTTTTATGATTTGTGGTATATCGTTTGCCCTTGTCTTAAGCTATATGATAACCAAGGACTTTGGAAAGATTAAAAAAGATCTTGATTTTATTGCAGCCGGACATGAGGATGAACAAATCAGGAATGTTGCATTTACGGAAGTGAATGATTTGGTGACTTTGTTCAACGAAATTTTGGCTAAGTCCCAGGTGCTTGAAAGTTCCAGACAAGAATTTGTTTCCAATGTATCTCATGAACTTAAGACACCTATGACTTCCATGAAGGTTTTGGCAGATTCTTTATTACAGCAGGGGGATCAAGTGCCGGCGGAATTATATCGAGAGTTTATGGGTGACATGGTTAAGGAAATTGATCGTGAGAACGTAATTATATCTGATTTACTATCTTTAGTAAAACTTGATAAAAAGGCTGCAAAGCTGGAGATTACAAATATTAATATTAATGAGCTTTTAGAAGTTATTATGAAACGATTAAAGCCAATTGCAGAGCAGAGGAATATTGAATTGATATTGGAGTCATTTCGACCAGTTTCTGCAGATATTGATGAAGTGAAGCTTACTCTTGCATTATCCAATTTAATTGAGAACGGAATTAAGTATAATCAGGATAACGGATGGGTACGAGTTTCTTTAAATGCAGATCATAAATTCTTATATATTAAGGTTGCTGATTCTGGAGTTGGAATTCCAGAAGATTGTCAGGATCAAGTATTTGAACGATTTTACCGTGTAGATAAAGCAAGATCTAGAGATACTGGTGGAACTGGTCTTGGACTTGCAATTACGAAAAACTGTATTTTACTTCATAATGGAGAAATCAAGATATACAGTAAGCTTGGAGAAGGAACTACATTTACAGTCAGAATTCCTTTGAAGTATCAGGTGCAGGGAGGAAGTAATGATAAGTAGAATGAGATGGATTCTTTTATGTTTTCTTGCTGTGATATTGGTTTTCAATGCTACAGCTTGTAGCAAGAAAAAAACATTAAAGAAGGAAACAGGCACAGGAATTTATTATACAAACGAAAAGTATATAAAGTTAATTCATGTAAACAAAAAGCTGGATGTCAAAGAGAATGGACAATTAGGGGCAGAAGAATTACTTGATGATATGAGAAAAGTCAATAAAAAGAGTAATTACAGAAGTGCAATCCCTGATAAAGTGGTTGTAAATAGTGTTACTGTTTTAAACAATGTAGCAAGCGTTGACTTTTCCACTGGATATAAGAAGATATCTAACAACCAGGATTTGATATGTCGTGCTGCCATTGTATATACCTTGACTCAGCTAAAAGCAATTAATTATGTAGAATTTTCAATTTCAGGACAGTCTATGTTGGATACAGATGGAAAGGCATATGGGGCATTAAACAACGATAGTTTTGTATTTGGAAATTTACCAGTTGATTTGGAGAATTAAATAAATGAATCAAAGACCATTATTTGCATTATTTGCAGGATGTTGGCTTGGAGAAGCGATTTTACACATTCATTGGATGGTGATTCTTACAACACTTTTTTTGTTGTGTGTTTTTTTGATAATTAAAAGAAAGCATAGCAGCAAAAAAGGTGTTCTTTTATTTTTAGTTGGAATGATAATTGGAGAAATAGCTGCTTGTTTTTATGTTGGACAGATTTCTAATCAAGAAAAGAAGTATAAAGATGAATCCACACAGTCGTTGATTGGAAATGTAAAGTGGAAAGGAACAACAAAAAGTGGATACTACTATTTAATGGACAACAATTATGATATGAACCAAAACAGATATCTAAATGGAGATATACTTATTTATATAGATAAAGAAGACAACATTGCCATTGGAAACTCAATTTTATATAAAGGAGAACTAGGTTGTTTTAAGGAGCCATCTAATCTTGGGGAATTTTCTTTGAAGCGATATTATTATGCAAAAGATATTTATTTTCAAATGTTTCCAGATACCTTTGAAATTGTGCAAAAAAAAGAATCTTATATTATGGAAATGATAGATAAAGGGAGAAACTTTTTCTACAATCAAAATGAGAAAAACTATCATGGTGAAACAAGACAGATTATGGAAGCAATGATTTTAGGGGATAAGTCAAATCTGACCTTTGAAACAAAGGATCTTTTCCAAGCGTGTGGACTTCTTCATGTTCTTGCAATATCAGGGCTTCATGTGTCGCTTATTGGAGCTGGAATTTTCCGTAAAATGAGAAATTTAGGAGCTGGGTTTTGGTTTAGTTTTTTCTTTTGTTTAGGAATTGTGACAGCTTTTTGTCAGATGACAGGAAATTCAGTATCTGCCCTTCGTGCTACGATAATGCTATGTATTTATATGTTTGGGCAATGTATGGGAAAGTCCTACGACCTTTTAACAGGGTTGGCAGGAGCAGGATTCCTCCTATTAATTCAATGTCCAGAAAGAGCCTTGGACAGTAGTTTTATTTATTCCGCAATGGCTGTGATTATCATTGGAATTAGTCAGAATATTTTAAAAAGAAATCCAAAAGGAATCAAAGAACGAATCATAAATAATTTCTTTTTTTGTATCTTGATTCAGGCAGGAATGCTTCCTATTACACTTTATTTTCAATATGAATTCTATCTTAATTCATTTCTTTCAAATTTTCTTTTGCTTCCTCTGATATCCATCGGATTTTCCATGGCTGTTATAACACTTCTATTTCCAATACCACCACTTATCTGGCTTTGTCAAAGCATATTTGATGTAATTCTTCAAATCATTAGATGGATTAGTAATTTTGATGTATTTCGAATTGTAACAGGGTATATTCCTATATTTTATACTATATTTTTATATTTGTGGCTGGTTTTATTGTGGAAGAGAAAGAAAAAGAAAATTTATGCAGGATTATTTTGTGTCTTCATATGCCTCCCATGTCTGATTCCTAGAAATCGTCTTAGTTTTCTTGATGTTGGACAGGGAGACGGAATTGTTTTGACGCAAAATAATCAAAGTATTTTATTTGATGGAGGAAGTAGTACCAAGAAAAATGTAGGACGTTATGTTCTGCTGCCATATTTAAAATATTCAAAAGTGAAAAAAATTGATTATGCTATTTTAACACACACTGATTCAGATCACGATTCTGGGATGTTAGAACTTCTTCAAATGGGATATATCCGTCATCTTATCCTTGGAGATGTTTCAAAAGATGAAGATTATAATGAAATAGAACAAATGGCAAAAAAGCAAGGCACAATGATTAGTTATCAAGGAAAGGGAGATGTTATGAATACAAAAGAATGGGAGATGAAGTGTATTCATCCAGAGAAGGGAACTAGCTTAGAAAAAAATGAGGCTTCTCTTGTATATCAATTAAATATTTGGAATACGACAATTCTTCTTACTGGAGATGTTGAAAAGGAGGGAGAGAATCAGGTAATAAGCCAAGATTTAGAACCAGTTGATATATTAAAGGTTGCTCATCATGGCTCTAAATTTACCACCTCAGATGAACTCTTAGAGAAGATAAAGCCTAGCGTTGGAATTATCTCTGCAGGGAAGAATAATCGTTATGGACATCCTCACAAAGAATTAATTCAAAGACTTGAGGAATATAAGATGCAAATCCTTGATACTCGGACTTCTGGAATGATATGGATTACAAAATCAGAGAAAGGTGTGGAAATTCACAGCAAGAAAGGCTAAAATATAGATAATGACAAAATAGCAAAGGAAAGAATTCAATGAAAAGAATTAATGAAGATATAAAGACTGGAACATATGCTCCATTTTATTTGTTATATGGAGAAGAAAAATACTTGATTGCCCAGATGAGAAAAAGGCTTACAAAGGCTTTAGTTTCTCCAGAAGACACTATGAATTATGGATATTTTGAAGGAAAGAAAGTTGATCAGATTGAAGTGATTGATCTTGCCAATACCCTTCCTTTTTTCAATGACTATCGATTAATTGTGTTAGACCAGACAGAACTGGGTAAAAAGTGCAGTGATGATTTTCTTAATAAAATAAAGGAACTACCAGATAGTACCATTATGGTGTTTATTGAAGATACCATTGATAAGCGTTCAAAGATATATAAATTTTTATCAAAGAATGGATATGCCGCATCTTTTGATGCAATTACGGAAAAAGAGATGCACCTATGGCTTGCAGGTCAATTAAAACAAAATAACAAAAAGATGACTACAAAAGATGCTGGTTTATTCCTATATAAAACTGGAAACCAGTTGTTTATGGTAAAGAATGAATTAGAAAAGTTGATTTCATATGTTGGAGATAGAGAAGTGATAACAGCAGATGACATTGAGACTCTTGTTACAGCAGAGACAACGAATCAAATATTTGTCATGCTAGAAGCAATTGCAAAAAAGCAAAAAGCACAGGCAATGGAACTTTACTTTGATTTGTTAGAATTAAAAGAATCACCATTTGGAATCTTGGCATTATTAATTCGTCAGTGCAATCAACTTCTGCAGACAAAATCGCTTATGGCAAAACATGCCTCAGGAGGCGAGATTGCAAAGGAAGTGAAAGTACCACCTTTTGTTGCGAGAAAACTTCAAAGTCAGTGTCAGATGTTTACCTTGGATGAGCTAATAGGAATGATCCGAAAATGTGCCATTACAGACGAAAAGATTAAAAGTGGAAATATTACAGATCGAGTAGCAGTTGAGTTACTCATTGTAGAATTTAGTTCCCAATCATAAAAGACATCAAAAAAAGAAGCTTGACGGGAGCTTCTTTTTTAATGGTCTTTATAAATACTTTTAATTAAGCAATTGCTGAAACAGCTTTTGTTAATCTAGAAATCTTTCTAGAAGCTGTGTTCTTGTGGTAAATTCCTTTTGAAGCAGCTTTGTTGATTTCAGATGTGAAAGAAAGTAATGCTTCTTGTGCAGTCGCTTTATCTCCAGCTACGATAGCAGCTTCAACTTTCTTTGCGAAAGTCTTAACTTTAGACTTTGCAGCTTTGTTTCTTTCTGTTTTTGTGTTAATTACAAGAATTCTCTTTTTTGCTGATTTAATATTTGCCAATGTGGGCACCTCCATATAATAATCTTTTATAAATTTTTTTCATGTTCAGTGTTTGCAGAAGCTAGACACGGAAATGCCTCAAACAAACATACTGTTATATTTTATTAAATATATTAGGAGATGTCAATAGATTCTTGCATATTTCTCTGTTTATTTTTTCATACTATAAGAGGAAAGGACGTGAAAATATGAATCGAACAGATTTAGCACTGGAATTAAAAGAGGAACTTCAGGAGAAAACAAAGCTGGAAGGCGTTTCCGTAAAAACTCGGATTGATGTAAAACATCATTTAAAAGAAACAAAAATTAAAATTGAAAATCAAAAAGGGGAAGAACTTTTAGGAAAGCCAATGGGAACTTATGTTACATTAGAAACAAAAAACTTATCCTCAAATGATGGTGCGTACCATAAGGAGATGAGTCAGGCACTATATGATAATCTATGTAATTTTATCAAAAAAGGTGAATCTATTTTAGTGGCAGGGTTAGGAAATGCAGATGTAACAGCAGATTCTCTTGGACCAAAAGTTGTGAATAACCTATGGATCACAAGACATTTAATAAAAGATCATACTACCATTGGGGTTCAAAAGTTAAGCGCCATTGCACCAGGGGTTATGGCACAAACTGGAATAGAAACATCTGAAATATTAGAAGCATTGGTTGAAAAAACAAAACCGGATATATTAATTGTTGTGGATGCTTTAGCGGCGAGAAGCTCTTCTCGGTTAAATAAAACAATACAAATTAGTGATACGGGCATTGCCCCTGGTTCTGGTGTTGGCAATCACAGAAATAAAATCACAAAAGAAACCGTAGGAGTTCCAGTGCTAGCAGTAGGTGTTCCAACGGTTATATCTGTCCCGGCGATTATTCGAGATATTGTGGGAGAGGATCTTGTTGAAGATCTTATATCAGCAGTAGATGAAGAATTTCAAACAATGCACGTTACACCTAAAAATATAGATGAGGCAGTCAAAAGAATCAGCTATACAATTTCCGAAGGAATCAACAGACTTTTGCATAATCATGCAAAATCAGAATAAACTATAGATATGGAAAAAAATAAAGGGAAATCAATTAGAGGATATATTATTATTGCTTTTTTACTTCTGTTTGGAAGTCTGTGGCAAGGAAAAGAGTATGCGGGGTTGTTATTTCAGGAGATTTGTACGGAGATGACCAAAGAATTATTCCCCGCTGTATTCCTTAGTGGACAGGCAATGAATGAGTCATATGTAGATAATCTGAAAAAATTATTTGATCATGAAATTGTGCCAATTGTGGAGTATGTTAAATTAAATCAAGATGGAAATGCGGATAATCTAGTGGAGACTCAATTAGAAGAGAGTGGAGAGATTAAAAACAAAAGTATCCAGGAAAACAGAAAGAACTGGAAGAAAAAATGGAGAAATCCAAACTATTTGAGAAAATATGTATATCAGATTGATAGCACAACCATGGTAACTAATAGTGAAATAAATGGTGCAAGACTTTTGAATATGGATCTTTCTTTAACTCAAAAGGAGGAGCCTCAAATTCTTATTTATCATACCCATGGAAGTGAAGCTTATAAAGACAGTAAAAAAGGAGAGAAGTCAGATACGGTCATTGGTGTTGGAGATGTATTAACACAAAGTTTAAGAAATGATGGATTCCATGTGATACATGATCGGACAATTTATGATATAAAAGATGGAAAAGAGGAACGTTCAAAGGCTTATACATACGCAGCAGCTTCTGTGGAAGAGTATTTAAAAAAATATCCAAGTATTCAAGTTGTGATAGATATTCATCGAGATGGGGTCAAAGAAAGTACACATTTGGTAAGTAAACAAAATAATAAAAATGTGGCTCAGATTATGTTTTTTAACGGCGCAAGCCGCAGTGCAAAACACGGAGAAATAAAGTATTTAAAAAATCCAAATAAAATAAACAATTTTGCTTTTAGCCTTCAACTGCAGGCAGAGGGTGAGAAAAAATATCCAGGATTTCTTCGAAAATTATATATCAAAGGATATCGCTATAACCTTCATTATAGAGGTAGAAGCATTCTTGTGGAGGTAGGTGCTCAAAACAATACAATCAAACAGGCAAAAGACTCAATGCCGTTGTTAGGAAATTTATTACAACAAGTATTGTCATCGTCATCGTAATCTGATATAATGTTAATATTAAGTGACAAAAGTATGAATAATATATTACAAAAGAGGGGCTTATGAAGAATTATACAAAAAAAATTACGATTATATTTAGCATTGTATTATTATTTTTATGTGGATTTTATATAGAAAGTAAGACAGTGAATGCAAAACAGAAATCCTACACAGTTACGCCAAACACCAAACTTAAGGTGACAGAGACATACTATAAGACTGTAAAAAAAGGAAAAAAGAAAAAAAGAAAAAAGATGACTCGAAAAAAGAAAGAATATAAGAATTACAATAAGTATACTAGGCAGTCTTTTGTTTTACAGGATCGATTAAAAAAATTAGAAAAGTCAAAAGGCGGTACTTTAACACTAAAAAAAGGAACCTATAAGATTACACAGACATTAGCGGTTCCTTCCAATGTAAAGATTGTTTTGAAGAATGGAGTTGTCATTAAAAAATCAACAAAAACTGGAACTAAGAAATTAAAAGCGCAAGGTTCTATTTTCCAATTGATAAAGCCAAGCAAGCATGGTAAAAAGGGTGTATATGGAAAGTATAGCGGAATGAAGAATATATCATTTGTAGGACAGGGAACTGCGGTGATTGACTTAGGCTATATTTACAGTGCCGATGGTATCGTTGCAGGACACAATAAGAATGTTTCCATTGAAAATATTACATTTCGAAATATGAGAGAAGGACATTTTATAGAACTTGATGCAAATTACAATGCTAAAATTAAGAATTGTAAATTTTTGAATAGTAAAGGAAATCTAGTGAAAGAAGCAATTAATATTGATACTCCAGATAAGAAGACCAAGGGATGGCTTCATGCCTGGAGCAAGTTTGACAAGACTCCAAACAAGAATGTTACAATATCTAATTGTTATTTTGCAAATTTAGGGCACGCCATTGGAACCCATAAATATAGTTATGGATATGCACATACAAATATTCGGATTCAGAATAATACTATGGTAAACATAAAACAAGAGGCAATTCGAATGATGAATTGGAAGTCGTCCTATATTTCAAATAATAAGATTCAGGGAACGGGACGTTATGCAGTGCGAGGAATCCTGGGAAAAGGGGTGTCTTATCCAACAATCCGAAACAATCAGATTTCTGGCTTTTCGGCACAGTTAATTCAAAATTATCCCATTTTCATTCGAGATGGAAAAAACAGTGGAACCGGTTCTCAATATGCAACTGTATACAGTTACTTATCAGAACAAAACAAACAAGATATTTTAACAAACAAGGTTAATGGGAGTATGAAAAAAACAGTTAGGCTAGACCTTGGAAGATCGAAGACAAGGCAATATTTAAAATTGAATTAAAAAGATCATATTTATAAAACGGGATTGATAGATTTCAATCTCGTTTTATGCTATACTAAATCGAATATCGAAAGATAGAAGGACTGAAGGAGGAAATAAACATGGCAATTGACCAAAATAAAATACGGAATTTTTGTATTATTGCACATATAGATCACGGAAAATCAACTTTGGCAGATCGAATCATTCAAAAGACAGGAACTTTGACTGATAGAGAGATGCAAGAACAGGTGCTAGATAATATGGATCTTGAAAGAGAACGTGGAATCACCATTAAATCTCAGGCTGTTCGAATTGTTTATAAAGCAAAAGATGGAGAAGAATATGTTTTCAATTTAATTGATACTCCAGGACATGTAGATTTTAATTATGAGGTTTCACGAAGTCTGGCTGCATGTGAAGGCGCAGTGTTAGTTGTTGATGCTGCACAGGGAATCGAAGCACAGACCCTTGCCAACGTATACCTTGCGTTGGATAACGACTTAGAGATTATGCCTGTTATCAATAAGATTGATTTACCAAGTGCAGAACCAGAACGTGTCAAAGCTGAAATTGAAGATGTTATTGGAATCGAAGCAGAAGATGCGCCTCTTATTTCTGCAAAGAACGGAATCAATATTGAAGATGTTTTAGAACAGATTGTAGCAAAGATTCCAGCACCAGCAGGGAATCCAAATGGACCATTAAAAGGACTTATTTTTGATAGTATGTATGATGCTTATAAAGGTGTTGTTATTTTTACGAGAATCAAAGAAGGTACGATTAAGGCTGGAACCAAGATGAAGATGATGGCAACAGGAGCAGTGGCTGAGGTTGTCGAGGTTGGAACTTTTGGTGCAGGACAATTTATTCCTTGTGATGAACTTAGTGCGGGAATGGTAGGTTTTGTAACCGCCAGCTTAAAGAATGTTCATGATACAACTGTTGGAGATACCATTACAGACGCAAGTAATCCATGTGATGAGCCACTGCCTGGTTATAAGAAGGTTAATCCTATGGTGTTTTGCGGACTTTATCCTACAGATGGAGCAAAGTACCCAGATCTTCGTGATGCTCTTGAAAAGCTTCAGCTCAATGATGCGGCACTTCAGTTTGAACCAGAAACATCGGTTGCATTAGGATTTGGATACCGTTGTGGATTTTTAGGATTGTTACATCTAGAGATTATACAGGAACGTCTGGAAAGAGAATATAATTTAGATCTTGTGACTACAGCTCCAGGAGTTGTCTATCGAGTGTACAAGACAGATGGAACCATGATTGAATTGACCAATCCATCAAATTTACCAGATCCATCTGAGATTGACTATATGGAAGAACCAATTGTTACAGCTGAGATTATGGTAACTTCGGAATTTGTTGGTGCTATTATGGGATTATGTCAAGAACGAAGAGGTGTATATCTTGGAATGGAGTATATGGAGGAAACAAGAGCACTTTTAAAATATGAATTACCGTTAAACGAGATTATTTATGATTTCTTTGATGCATTAAAGTCTAGATCTAGAGGATATGCTTCTTTAGATTATGAGATGAAGGGATATGAGAAATCTGAGCTTGTTAAACTTGATATTTTAATAAATAAAGAAGAAGTGGATGCTTTATCTTTTATTGTTCATAGTGAAACAGCTTATGAACGTGGAAGAAAGATGTGTACTAAATTAAAAGAAGAAATACCAAGGCATTTATTTGAAATTCCAATTCAAGCAGCCATTGGAAGCAAAGTCATATCAAGAGAAACAGTAAAAGCTATGAGAAAAGATGTATTAGCGAAGTGCTATGGTGGGGATATTTCAAGAAAACGTAAACTTCTTGAAAAACAAAAGCAAGGAAAGAAACGAATGCGTCAAGTTGGAAATGTAGAAATTCCACAAGAAGCATTTATGAGTGTGTTAAAGTTAGATGAGGACTAAAGATTTAGAATTATATATTCACATCCCTTTTTGTGTGAGAAAGTGTCATTACTGCGATTTCCTTTCTTTTCCCATGGACAATAGTGATATGGCGTCTTACTGCAGACAATTGATAAAAGAAATTGAATCATGGGATATAATTTCACAAGGATATAGAATTACGAGTATTTTTATTGGGGGAGGAACCCCCTCTGTCCTTGAGGGTCTTTGGATTGAGCGAATTTTGGAGGCTGTGTTTTCCACGTTTTCATGTATAGACAATTTAGAATGCTCCATAGAAGTGAATCCAGGTACAGTAGATGAAAATAAGCTAAAGGTTTATAAAAGGGCTGGAATCAATAGAATTAGTTTTGGACTTCAAAGTACCAATTCAGAGGAGTTAAACATTCTTGGAAGAATTCATACATATGAAGATTTTTTAGAAAGTTTTAATTTGGCTCGGAAGATTGGATTTGAGAATATAAATATTGATCTTATGAGTGCCATACCCACTCAAACATTGCAATCTTATGAAACAACACTAGAGCGTATATGTGCATTGAATCCAGAACATATATCTGCATATAGTTTGATCATAGAAGAAGGCACTGATTTTTATGGCAACAAAGCAGTCTTATCTCAGCTTCCATCAGAAGACGAGGATGTTGAAATGTATACTTTGACCAATGATATTTTGGGGAAATTTGATTACCATCGATATGAGTTATCGAATTATACAAAAAAAGGATATGAGTGTAGACACAATATTGGATATTGGAGAAGAATTCCTTATTTAGGAGTAGGACTAGGAGCATCTAGTCTCTTTGAAGAAAAAAGATTTTCTAATGATGTAGATTTCTCCCAATATTTAGATAACTCTCAATGGCAGAATAAATTTAAAAAAGCCTATACACTTACAAGAAAAGAGCAGATGGAAGAGTTTGTTTTTTTGGGCCTTCGAATGATAGAAGGAATTACAAAAGAAGGTTTTGTACAAAAGTTTGGAAATCAAATCGAGGAAATTTATGAGCAGCCATTAAAAGAATCCATAGAAGAAGGATTGATGGAAGAGACGAAAGAAGGATACAGATTAACATCAAAAGGATATTTTTTAAGTAATCATGTATTTGTAAAGTTTATATAAAAAATAGGAGCTAAATTTTAAAATTAGTTCCTATTTTTTGATTTATGAGAGAATGTTAAAACTTTTCTAAATCTAAGAGTTTTTGAATGTTGATTTGTCCCCATCCCTGATGAAATCTTGAAGTCGGAAGTTTATCACAACTAGAACGCAGTTTTAATTTTGCTGCTTTATTTGTATAGTCTGGGTATCGTTCCAGTAATAGAGCCATAGCACCTGATACAATAGGTGTTGCCATAGAGGTTCCGCTTTTAATACTGAATCCTTTTTTATGGCTACAAGAAGGAATATTGGTTCCAGGGGCTACTACATCTGGTTTCATAACACAAGAGTGTGTTGGACCTCGGCTGGAATAATTGGGGGTATAATGAATAGAATTCATTGCAGTTACAGCATCATTACTTGAACCCACAGTAATGACTTTTCGACTAATTCCAGGAGAGGAAATAGAATATTTTTCTGGACCATTATTTCCACTTGCAATGCACACAATGATACCATGATCCCAAAGCTGTTCTACTTTTTGAATGAGAGGATCTAAATCTTCATCAGTAAAGTTGGATGGCATACCAATGGATATATTAACAATACGTATTTCATATTTATTTCTATTTTTATCAATCCACTCTAATCCTTTGATAAAAGTCTCTTTGGAACCGTTGCCAGAATAATCAAGTACCTTTACCATAATAATATTAGATTGTGGTGCGATGCCTAAAGAGTTAGATGCACTGATTCCGCAAATGTGAGTTCCATGACCATTGTCATCATAAGGGGAACTTCGATTTGATACAAAATCAACAAAATTTAAAATTCGACATCTAGGTATCATAAAATCAGGGTGCATAAAAATACCTGTATCAAGATAGGCAATATTAATATTCTTTCCAAAGAATCCATGTGAATGAGCAATATATGCTTTTGTTTGATTTGAAATAGAATTCATAGGAGTATCCTTTCAATGTTATATTATAGGATACGAAAAAAAGAAGAAAAAGGGAAAAAGAGACTCTGCAAAAATGCAAAGTCTCTAAAATATTGATTAATTAAATCCCACAAACTTTCTAGCTGCTTTATAAAGTGCCATCGTAGTTTTACGACCGCCTTTTCCTGGAATATTTACAGCATTTCCAACTAAGGTTCTACGAATACTACGGTAAAGACGGCTGTCTTTTGTTTTTAAATATATCCATAAATCTTTCTTTAATTGAAGATTCTCCTTTGTTCCAGATTTAATAGCAATGACAGATGTAACTGTCATAATAATTGATAGATAATGTTTCATGTAACAATATAATGGTTTATTAACGATCTCAAAGCTTGTCATGTAATCAATCATCCATCGAGTGACAAATAACTGCTGGTCTAGACGTTTAATCATGTTATTTTCATTGACAGACTGGTCATCACGACCAATAAAATAACGATAGAAATTCACATCAATATAATACATACTTTTTACAAAAGGAAGTGGTTTGTATACATAGATGTTATCTACATAAAATGTATGTTCAGGAAGTTCTAACATACATTCGTGAAGCAAGGATGTGCGATAAATTACAGAATGCATTAAAATATATTGGCTTAATGGAAAACGTTTTACATCATCCCATGTAAAAATCTTCTCTTTTGGAATTGCATGTCGGTAATGAATTGCAGTTTTTCTCTTGGCTCCCTGTTTTTCATAAACATAATTTGATAAAATCATGTCCAATATAGTTCCCTGATGATAAAATTGATTTAATTTATCTAAAATTTCTTCATAAGCAAATTCACTAACCCAGTCATCACTATCTACAACTTTAAAGTAAATTCCTGTAGCATTGGCAAGACCTGTGTTGACAGCTCCACCATGCCCTTTGTTTTCTTGATGAATTGCCTTACAAATGGTTGGATATTTCTTGGCATATTCGTTGGCAATATCAGCAGTGTTATCAGATGATCCATCATTGATAATCAAAATTTCTACTTGTTCTCCGCCGGTTAATAATGTATCAATACAATGTCTCATATATTCTTGAGAATTGTAACATGGGACTGCAAAAGATAATAACTTCATATTTTCCTCCTAATTGAATAACATATCTAATTATTATATCCGATAGAAGTATAAAATGCCAGATATATTTATTCACTCAAAGTTTCCCATTGTTCATAGAGTGAATCTAGTTCTGCATCTACAACTTCTTTTTCTTTATTTAATTCTGTGAGCTTTCCAATATCAGTAGCAATCTCGGGAAGACACATCTTTGTTTCAAGTGCCTGTTGTTTTGATTCAAGCTCCTCGATTTTATCCTCGACTTTTTTTAGTCGATTTTGCTGCTTCCGTTTTAAGGCATCAAGTTCTTTTTGTTTCTTCCAGTCTATTTTAACATCAGATTCTAAGGATTGTGACGATACACTTGTGGCCAAAGACAATTCTTCTCTTTCTTTTTGTTTTACATACTGCTGGTAATCACCTGGATAAGAACGAAGACCATATTCTTTACTTAATTCTAAAATTCTTGATGCTGTTTTATTTACAAAATAACGGTCATGGGACACGTAAAATACAGTTCCTGTATACTTTGTCAGGGCAGCCTCTAAAATCTCTTTTGAATGAATGTCTAAATGATTGGTAGGTTCATCTAGAATTAAAAAGTTTGCATTGGATAACATTAATTTTGCAAGAGAAACTCGTCCTTTTTCTCCACCGCTTAAAGAGGAGATGCGTTTAAATACATCTTCGCCTTGGAATAAAAAAGCAGCCAGTGTATTTCGGATTTTAGTATTTGTTAATGTTGGAAAACTATCTGAAATCTCATCAAAAATAGATTTGGAGGGATCCAAATTATCTTGTGCCTGATCATAATATCCAATACACACTTGAGAACCAAGCTGAATAGTTCCTGTGTTCTTACTAAGTTGTTTACATATGATTTTAAGGAGGGTGGTCTTTCCTGTTCCGTTTTCACCAATTAAAGCAACGCGTTCACCCCGAAAGATTTCAAAAGATAAATCAGAAAATAAATGAGCTGTGCCAAAACTTTTTCCAATACCTTTTACAGTTAAAACATCATTTCCACTTAATACCTCAGGTTCAATGGAAAGTCTCATCTTTGAATTTAATTCTATGGGTTTTTCAATTCGTTCAATCTTTGCTAGGGTTTTTTCGCGGCTTTCTGCACGACGAATAGACTTCTCACGGTTGAATTGCTTTAATTTTTCAATGACAGCTTCTTGATGTTTGATTTCCTGCTGCTGATTTTCATATTCCTTTTGACGAATCGCTTTCACTTGATCTCTTTTTTGAATAAAAGAAGAATAATTCCCATCGAAAATCATAGATTGTCCTAATTCGATTTCCATAACTTTATTTACAATCTTATCTAAGAAGTAACGATCATGGGAAACTAAAAGAACGGTTCCTTTATAACGATTTAGGTATGACTCTAACCATTGAATGGATGTTACATCTAGGTGGTTCGTTGGTTCATCCAGTAATAAAATTTCCGGCTTTTGCAATAATAGCTTTCCTAAAGCAACCCGGGTTTTTTGGCCACCAGATAAAGTGGAAACTTGTTTGTTAAAATCCTCTTCTGAAAATCCAAGTCCTTTTAGGATTCCGGTGATTTCACTTTTGTATGCAAATCCATTGGCTTGCTCAAAAGCATCTGTAATGTTGGTATATTCATTCATCTTTACTTTCAAATCCTCACCGGTAGAATGCTTCATTTGAATTTCAAGAGAACGAAGTTTTTGGTCCATTTCAATAATTTCTTTTTTTACAGTTAATAATTCTTCAAAAATTGTATTTTTAAAGTTGTGGTCTTGATGTTGCGACAAGTATCCAATACTAGTATCTTTTTTTGTAGTAATCGTTCCCTCATCACAAGAGAGCTGATTCATAATAATCTTCAATAAAGTAGATTTTCCAGCACCGTTTAGTCCAATAATTGCAAGACGATCCCCCTCATTCACATGAAAAGACACATGATCTAGCACTTTTTGGTCTACAAATGTTTTACATATATTTTGACATGATAATACCATAGTTATTCCCTTTCCCAATAATTCTAAACAATAGAATAACATATTTAAAGGGATTTTTGAAAGAAATGTTGAATAAAAAAATAAGAAACATAAACAAAACTATTAAAATACTATTTGACACAAAATAGACAATCTTATATAATTTCTATTAGAGAATAAATTCGGGAGGACGCATATGACAAGTACAGAAAAGAATATTTCACCAGCTGTTATCAAGCGATTACCAAGATATTATAGATATTTAGGGGCATTAAAGCAGAGAAATATTACTAGAATTTCATCAAAAGAGTTAAGTGAACGAATGAAAGTGACAGCGTCTCAGATTCGACAGGATTTGAATAATTTTGGAGGGTTTGGACAACAAGGGTATGGCTACAATGTGGAGAATTTATACACCGAGATAGGGAAGATTTTAGGATTAGATAAAAGTAACGAGATGATTATTGTTGGATCTGGTAATTTAGGTCAGGCACTTGCTAATTATCGTGATTTCAACGAAAGTTTTGGGTATAAAGTTGTTGCAATGTTTGATGTGAATCCAAAATTAATAGGAATCACTGTAAATGGTGTAGAGGTAAAGGATATTGATGATTTAGAAGATTTCATTAAACACAATGATATTAAGATTGCTGCACTTACACTGCCACAAGATCAAGCACCAAAGATTGCAAAGAGCATGGTAAACTGGGGGATTAAGGGATTTTGGAATTTTGCACCAGTGGACTTGACACTTCCAGAGAGTGTAACTGTTGAGAATGTTCATTTAGCAGAGAGCCTTATGACGTTGACTTATAATATTCGCAGTAGAGAGGAATAATATGATTGTTGGTGTCGGAACAGATTTAGTTGAAATAGAACGAATCCGTAAGATGATAGAAAGACGCAAAGTTTTAAGTCGCATCTATACGGAGGAGGAATTGACTTTTTCAAAAGGAAATATTACGACTCTTGCAGGCAATTTCGCAGTAAAAGAAGCCGTTTCCAAGGTATTTGGAACCGGCTTTTTCGGCATAGAAATATATGAAATTGAAGTCTTACGAAACAAAGCGGGGGCACCTTATGTTGTATTGTCAGGGCGAGCACAGCATAAGGCTAAGGAACTAGGAATTCACCGAATCCATGTTTCTATTTCCAATACAAAAGAGTTTGCAAGTGTAATTGCGATAGGAGAAAGTATATGAAATATGTCTTAAAAAATCAGGAAATGCAGAAAGTGGATAAAGAAACCATAGAAAGAATCGGAATTCCAGGTCTTGTGCTTATGGAACGTGCAGCTTTAGCAACTGCTCAGGAATTAAAAAAAAGAGTTAAGATACAAGATAAGATTCTTGTAATTGCTGGAATTGGGAATAATGGTGGTGATGCCCTTGGAGTTGCAAGAATTTTGTTAGAGGGCAATTATCTTGTTCAGTATATTGTAGTTGGAGGTGAAGAACATTATTCTAAGGATTTAAAAACTCAATTAGGGATTTTGAATCGGTTAGGAGCATATCCTGTGGAACAGGTAGATATGGATGATTATGAATGGATTGTGGAAGGAATTTTTGGAGTTGGACTCTCAAGAGAAGTATCTGGAGAGTTTAAGGATATGATTCTTGCAATCAATGAATCTAAGGCAAATGTCATGTCCATTGATATTCCATCAGGAATTAGTGGAGATACAGGAAAAGTTTTAGGCTGTGGAATTCGTGCAAATGTGACAGTGACTTATGGAGCAAAGAAAAGAGGACATTTATTGTATCCAGGAAGAGAATATGCTGGGGAAATTATCACAGCTGATATTGGCTTTTTTGATGATACATTTACAAAATATGCAACAGGGATTACCTATGATTTAGATGATTTAAATCGCATACCAAAGAGAAAAAAACATTCAAATAAGGGTACTTACGGAAAAGTCTTAATCGTTGCAGGACAAAAAGGAATGGCCGGGGCAGCTTATTTTGCAGGAAAAGCAGCATATCGCATGGGAAGTGGACTGGTTAAAATATCAACCCACGAAGAAAACAGGATAATTCTTCAAAGCAAAATTCCAGAAGCAGTCATTGGAAGATGGGAAGAGTTAGAACAGGACTTACAATGGTGTGACAGTATTGTATTTGGACCAGGACTAGGAGTCAGTGAGGAAACAAAACAGCTCTTTGAAACTATATTACAAAAAGGGAAAACACCACTTGTAATAGATGCAGATGGATTAAATACAATGAGTTATTATAAGATGAAGATAGAGTATGATTATGGGTGCATCTTTACACCTCATGTAGGCGAAGCTGCAAGACTTTTAAATGTTACAATTCAGGATGTTTTAGATAATCTTACAAAAGCAGCTACAGATTTATCAGAAAAATATCATGGAACCATTGTTCTAAAAGATGCAGCTACCCTTGTTGTGTCAGAACATGATGCTGTTTATTTTAATCAAAGTGGAAATCATGGGATGGCAACAGGTGGTAGTGGAGATGTACTCAGTGGAATAATTGGAAGTTTAACAGGAAGGAAAATATCTGTGAAGAAGGCTGCAAAATTAGGTGTATATATTCATGGATTATCAGGAGATGAGGCCGCAAAGGAAAAGGGAGAAAACAGTATGATTGCATCAGATATTGTAGAATCCCTATCCAAGATTGTAGGAGGAAACTAAAGTGGAAGAATATTTTCGAGTAAGGGCAGAAGTAGATTTGTCTGCAATTGTACATAATATAAAAGAAGTCATGAGAATCATTGGTAATGATACAAAAGTTATGGCGGTGATTAAAGCAGATGGATATGGACATGGTGCAGTTCCTATTGCACAGGAACTTGATAAAATTGGAATCGGTGGATATGCAGTGGCAATTATGGAAGAAGCCATAGAACTAAGAAAGGCTGGAACCAAAACTCCAATTCTAATTTTAGGATTTACAGCACCAACACAGTACAAAACATTAATTGAGCATGATGTTGCTATGACCATGTTTTCTTATGAAATGGTTAAAAAATTGTCAGATGCTGCAGTTTCTGCTGGAAGTGAAGCCAAGATTCATATAAAGGTGGATACTGGTATGAATCGAATTGGATTTAAACCAACCGAAGAATCCATAAAAGAAATAAAGAAAATAAGGCAGCTTCCTATGATTCAGATAGAAGGAATTTTCACACATTTTGCAAGAGCAGATGAAAGAGATAAAGAAGCTGCATACAAGCAAAAAAAACGATATGATGATTTTGTGCAGAAAATAGAAAATGAGGGAATACATATTCCAGTAAAACATATTTCTAATAGTGCAGCTATTATTGATATGGATGACTGTAGAAAGAATATGGTTCGATCTGGAATCATTACTTATGGATTATATCCATCCAATGATGTGTTAAAAAATATATTAGATTTAAAACCAGCAATGGAACTAAAGACTCATATTGTACACATAAAGGAAGTTGAGGAAGGAGAAGGAATCAGTTACAATGGCACTTATGTTACAGATAAGAAAACGAAAGTAGCAACCATTCCTGTGGGTTATGCAGATGGTTATCCAAGATCTTTGTCTTCAAAAGGACGGGTCATTATCCGAGGACAGTATGCACCAATTATTGGACGTGTTTGTATGGATCAGTTTATGGTGGATGTTACAAATATAAAAGGTGTAAACTTAATGGACCAAGTTACTTTAATGGGACAAGATGGGGATGCATGTATTTTAGCAGATGAGATTGCAACGATGATTGGAACGATTCATTATGAGTTAGTATGTGACATAAGTAAGCGAGTACCACGGTTTTATAAAAAATAGTGCATAGATTTGAATACTTTTGAAAGTATTGTAAATACTCTTCATAAAATATTAAAAAGATGGAGAGTAGCTATGATTATAAGACGTGGAGATATTTTCTATGCAGACTTAAGACCAGTGGTTGGATCTGAACAAGGCGGAATCAGACCAGTGATTATTTTACAAAATGATGCAGGAAACCGTTATAGTCCAACTGTGATATGTGCAGCGATTACAAGCAAAATGAACAAAGCAAAGCTTCCTACACATGTACCATTAGATTGTAGAAAATGCCAGTTAGAAAAGAATTCAGTTATTTTATTAGAACAAATCAGAACCATTGACAAAAGTAGATTAAGAGAAAAGGTCTGTCATTTGAATTGTTATATTCTAGAACAGGTTGATAAGGCATTAAAAGTTAGTCTGAATTTAGATATTACATAAGAAAGTTGACCTTTTCTATATAAAATGATATATTTTAAGTTAGGTTTTCAATCAGATAAATAGATTACAAAAGGAGAATTTTATGGAGGATTTTAGTGCCCTGATGATTTTAATCATTGTATGTTTTTTCTTAGTGGGAGGAGCATGCGGTTATTTCTTAGGTGCAAGTAAGATAAAGACAAGGGGAAAAACAAAGCCCCCAGGCGAAATGGAAGATGAAGAAGAGGACAATGAATATGAAGAAGAAATCATGAACATTGTCAACGAAGGCCATGAGCAGGGAGTCATTTTGGAAGATGAAGCAAAGATGATTACCAATGTTTTTGAATTTGGAGATAAGGATGTAACTGATGTTATGACTTCTAGAAAGAAGATTCATGCCATTGATAGTGAATCAACACTAGAAGATGCGTTGAATTATATGCTAGATGAGCCATATTCAAGGTACCCCCTCTACGAGGAAGATATTGATCATATTTTAGGTGTGTTGTATTTAAAGGATGTTTTTGATGCATACATACATAATAAGGACGTATCTTTACTAAATATTGCAAGAGATGCCTTTTTTGTGCATCAGACTATGAATTTATCAGATTTATTCCAAGAAATGCAGACGAAGAAGATTCATATGGCAGTTGTCATTGATGAGTATAGTCAGACAGAAGGAATTGTTTCCATGGAAGATATGCTGGAAGTTATCGTTGGTAATATTTTAGATGAATATGATGTGGAAGACCGAGATATAACAAAACTTGGGTGGACAGATTTGTATTTGATGCGAGGATCTACAAGATTAGAAGATGTGGAAGAGGCTTTACAGATAAAGATTGATGTAGAGGATATTGAAACACTAAGTGGATTTTTGGTAGATCAGCTTGGACATTTACCAGACGAGAATGAAGAAGTTGAAATTATTTTTCAAGATTGGTCTTTCAAATCCCTTGATATTCATGACAAAGTAATCAGACAAGTAAAGGTTGAAAAAATAAAAGCAAATAAAGGAGAAAATTAGATGTCAGGACACAGTAAATTTGCAAACATTAAACACAAAAAAGAGAGAAATGATGCAAAAAAGGGAAAAGTATTTACAAAATTAGGACGTGAGATTGCAGTTGCAGTAAAAGAAGGCGGAGCAGATCCAGAAAATAATAACAAGCTTCGTGATATCATTGCAAAAGCAAAATCAAATAATATGCCAAACGATACCATTGACCGCAGTATTAAAAAAGCAGCTGGTGATGGGACTGCGGTAAACTATGAATCAATTACATATGAAGGATACGGACCAAGTGGAGTTGCTGTGATTGTTGATGCGTTAACAGACAATAAGAATCGTACAGCGTCTAATGTTCGAAGTGCATTTACCAAAGGAAATGGAAGTATTGGAACACCAGGATGTGTATCCTTTATGTTTGAAAAGAAAGGTCAAATTCTAATTTCAAAAGAAGATTGTGAGATAGATGAAGATGAACTTATGATGCTTGCTTTAGATGCAGGAGCAGAGGATTTCTTATCAGAAGAAGATAGTTATGAAGTATTAACAGATCCAGATAGTTTTTCAAATGTACATAAGGCATTAGAAGATGCACAAGTACCAATGGCAAATGCAGAAGTGACAATGATTGGTAATACAATGGTAGAATTAACAGCAGAAGAAGATATTAAGAATCTACAAAAGACACTAGATTTACTAGAAGAAGATGATGATGTCCAAATGGTATATACAAACTGGGACGAATAATTTCACTTGCTTGCAAGGGTGAAATTAGAGGAACCAATAGTGCGTTAGTGCGGCAAGGGACGAATAATTTCACTTGCTTGCAAGGGTGAAATTAGAGGAAGAATAATATTAATATTATAAACTTTCTATGAAATCCCTTGAAATGCTGATATATTCAGGATATAATCCTCTTCAACACATAGAATAAATATGAAAGAAGGAGTTTTTATGTACGGTTTTGGTTATGGAATGTATTTTGATCGAACTTATATACTTATCTTGATTGGAGTTGTAATTACATTAATTGCATCAGGAAAGATGAATTCAACGTTCCGAAAGTATTCAAGAGTAAGAAGTGCATCAGGAATGACAGGAGCTCAGGCTGCTAGTCGGATTTTGGAATACTCCGGGATTTATGATGTTCAGGTAGAACACGTAAGTGGTAATTTAACAGATCACTATGATCCAAAGAATAAAGTACTTAGATTGTCAGATGCAACTTATGGATCTACATCAGTTGCGGCTATAGGTGTTGCGGCTCACGAATGCGGGCATGCTCTGCAGCACAATAAGGGATATATGCCATTAAAACTTCGCAGTGCATTTGTTCCCGTTGCAAATATTGGTTCCAATGCATCTTGGATTTTTATTATACTAGGTGTTATTATGGGTATGAATCAAACATTGCTGTATACAGGCATTTTCTTATTTTCATTTGCAGTATTATTTCAATTGATCACATTACCAGTTGAGTTTAATGCATCAAATCGAGCACTTCGCATTTTGGCATTATCCAACATGATGCAAGAGACAGAAGTAAAACAGACAAGAAAAGTCTTGACTGCAGCGGCGTTAACGTATGTAGCGGCAGCAGCGTCTGCTATTTTAAGTTTACTACGTCTTGTATTATTATTTGGTGGTAACGATCGAGATTAAAGTATGAAAAGAGTTTCCATGTTGGAGACTCTTTTTTTGAATGGAGATAGTATGAATATTAAATTAATTTGTGTTGGAAAAGTAAAAGAAGCCTATTATCGTGATTTGATTCAAGAATATAGTACAAGAATCAGGAAGAATTATAAGTTTGAAATTATTGAATTACCAGATGAAAAAACGCCAGAACAAGCCAGTGAAAAAGAAGAAGAGAAAATAAAAGAGTTAGAGGGTATACGAATTATCAAACGAATTCCAGAGGAAAGCCTAGTTGTTCCTCTTTGCATCCAAGGGAAACAGTTATCAACAGCACAATTAAAAACACAGTGGAATGTCTGGAAAACTCAGAATCAAACCATTGTGTTTGTCATTGGTGGTTCCCTTGGACTTTCCCAAAAGGTTGTCCAAAGAGGAAATTTAAAATTAAGTTTTAGTAAAATGACATTTCCACATCAATTGATGAGAGTCATCCTCCTAGAACAGTTAGCAAGACTCGAGTGAAGATAAAAACAGATTGTAAATTTCAGGAAAGTTCTTCTTCATATTCACAGGGACAAGCTCTTTGGATACAAATCCATGTGTAGTTGTTCCAGTGGCAATCAAAGTATCTGTAGATTCTCGAATAACCTCATAGGAAAATACAACTCTTACAGGAGTTAACTTTGTTACTTTTGCAAAAATTGTAAGTTCATCTTCGTAAAAAGATGCCTGACGATATTTACAGGTTAATTCTGAAAGAGGCATAATAATCCCTTCTTTTTCAACGTCAGTATAAGAAATCCCAGCATTTTTTATGTAATCTGTTCTTGCAACTTCAAACCATACAGCATAGTTACTGTGATGAGCGATTCCCATTTGATCTGTTTCCCCGTATCTTACGGTAATATTTGATTTTTGTATCATAATTAATTCTCCTTTTTGGTTAATGAATTTATCATAATACGAAATCTAAGCCAAGGCATAGAAAATCCTTGGCTTTCTTCTATTATCATAAATTATAAGAATGCACCAGTATCATAAATTATAAGAATGCACCAGGCGGGAGTCGAACCCGCGACCAACAACTTCGGAGGCTGTCACTCTATCCACTGAGTTACTGATGCGTGCAAGAATTATTCTACAACATATAAAAAGTTTTTGCAATCGAAATAAATCATGCTATAATAATTTGAAATGGAGGATAAAAGTGAAGTTAAGAAAAACAACAAAAATAGTAATAATAATTAGTTGGGTTTTATTTTTTTGTGCCTGCTTTTTTATATTTATAAAACTAAATCAGGTAAAAGAAAGCAAAGTGACAAATGAAAAGATTTTTCATAGCAAACATACGGTAACAGCAACAACGGCTAGTGAAAAAGAAGTAACCAAAGATCAAGTAATTGCATTTATGAAAAACTATTATCAATGGTTAGAAAAAGGAAATGAAAGTAAAGTAGTCGCTATGGTGGAAGATCCTTCGATTATGAAAAAGAAGCAATCGGTTAGAAAATTAAAACAGTACATAGAAGCATATAAAAACATTAATTTTACAGTAGAAGATGGACTAGATGAAAAGTCATTTATAGTGTATGTGACTTACGATACAAAGATTAAAGATATTCGTACCTTAGTGCCAGCTTTGGCGCAGTACTATGTGAAGATGGACAAAGAATCTTTTGTCATCTATAATAATGAGAAACATTATTCGGATGACATGAAGGATTTGGTGAAAGAGACACTAAGGAAAGATAAGATTCAAGAAATGATACAAACAACGAATAAAGCATATGACCAAGCATTGAAACATGATAAGGAACTAAGGAAGTTTTTTACTTCCGGTGAATCGCGATGAACTATCAAATTGTTATTTTGGAAAAAAAGATACAGCCAGATTATAAAAAGGCGATGAATGAATATTTGAAAAGATTATCAAAATACTGTACCATAAATGTTGCAGTTGTAAAAAAAGAGGTTCAGGCCAAGAAATTTATTCAAAGATCCGGAAGACATATATGGGTTACAGAAGGAAAAGAGACTATTGAGAGTACAGTATTTGCTGAAAATATTGAGGATGCATCCATTCATGGCATTTCTAATATGACATTTTATATTGGAGCGTTTGAAGAAGAGAAGATAAAGGAAGAATGCTTTTATTTATCTTCTTTTTCTATGACAGAAGATTTAAAAGCAACAATTTTATTAGAACAAATTTATCGCAGCTATCGAATTATACATCATCAGGCATATCATAAATAAACAAGGAGACAAACATGAATTTTAAGAAGGTTACATTTGATTGTAAAGAAGAGTTTGACAAGTATTTTAAATATACACCATATAAAAGTGCAGATTACTCAACTGCAATGGTTCTATTATGGTCTGATTTTTATGAAATGGAATACGCAATTGTGGAAGACATGCTTGTGTTTCATGATAATGAAGGAGATGATGGTTCCTTTAGTTATCCAATTGGAAATGGAGATGAGAAGAAGGCATTAGAAACAATTATGGATTATTGTAAGGAAAAGGATATTCCATTTGAGATAAACGGAATTTTAAAGGAAACAGAAGAAAAAATGATTCAAATGTTTGGAGATGTTTTTGAAACTGAGTATGACAGAGATATTGCCGATTATTTATACAGCAGTGAATCACTTGCTACTTTAAAAGGGAAAAAACTTCATGGAAAGCGAAATCATATTAATAGATTTAAAGCAGATCATGATTGGAGTTATGAACCATTGACAGATGAAAATGCACTAGAAACGATTACAATGCTTATGGAATGGAAAATGAAGAACTGTTCTGGAGAAGATGAGGAAGAGAAAGAAGAAATCTGTGCAGCTAAAAAAGCATTGATTTATTTTAAAGAACTTAACCTTGTGGGAGGAGTTTTAAGAAGTGAGGGGCGTATTGTTGCTTTTTCTGTTGGAGAACCAATCAACGACAAAGTGTTCGTTGTTCATTTTGAAAAGGCATTTGGAGAGATTCAGGGCACTTATGCAATGATTAACCAGCAGTTTATACAACATGAAGCAACGGAGTATGAGTTTATTAACCGAGAGGAAGATTTAGGAGAAGAAGGACTTCGTAAAGCAAAGCTTTCTTATCGACCAGTAGAATTGGTAGAGAAAGGAATGTTAAAATACAAGTAATTTATTGACATCAATGTATGAAAAATGTAGAATTAAATTAGTATATAATTTGGGAGGCGTTTTATGAAACATTTGATAGATTCAATCGATTTAAGTGTTGCAGATATTGAGCGATTACTTGATTTGGCAGATGATATTTCAAATCATCCAGTAAAGTATCGAGATGCTTGTAAGTACAAAAAACTTGCAACATTATTTTTTGAACCAAGTACCAGAACAAGACTTAGTTTTGAGGCAGCTATGTTAGAATTAGGAGGAAGCGTACTTGGTTTTTCTTCTGCCGATTCTTCATCTGCAACAAAAGGTGAAAGTATTGCAGATACAGCAAGAACTGTAGCGTGTTATGCTGATATTATTGCCATGCGCCATCCAAAGGAAGGTTCTGCATACGTGGCAGCCCAATCTGTGGATATTCCAATTGTGAATGCAGGAGATGGCGGACACAATCATCCTACGCAGACATTGACAGATTTATTAACCATTCGAAGAGAAAAGAAGAGGCTGGATAATTTTACCATTGGATTTTGTGGGGATTTAAAGTTTGGACGAACTGTGCATTCTTTAATTAAGGCATTATCACGATATGAAAACATTAACTTTGTTATGATTTCACCAGAAGAACTTCAGATTCCAGAATATTTAAAAGAAGATGTTTTTAAGAAGAATAATATTACTTTGACTGAAGTTGAGCGTATGGAAGATGTGATGCCAAAGCTTGATATTCTTTATATGACAAGAGTACAAAGAGAGCGTTTCTTTAATGAGGCGGATTATGTACGATTAAAAGACAGTTATATTCTAGATTTAGATAAGCTTGAAACAGCTAAGAAGGATTTGGCCATTCTTCATCCGCTGCCAAGAGTGAATGAGATTTCTGTGAAAGTAGATGATGATCCTAGAGCTTGTTATTTTAGTCAGGCAATGAATGGAAAACATGTTCGTATGGCGTTGATTCTTGATTTGTTGGGGGTGCAGGTATGAAGATAGATAGTATTAAGAATGGTATTGTTTTAGATCATATTACTGCTGGCAAAGGAATGAAGATATATGAGCAGTTAGGTCTTGATGAGTTAGACTGTAGTATTGCCATTATAAAGAATGTTAAAAGTAACAAGATGGGAAAGAAAGATATTATCAAAATCTCAGACCAATTTGATTTGCATTTAGATGTGCTTGGGTATGTAGATCCTAGTGTAACTGTGTGTATGATTGAGGATGGAAAGTTAGTATCAAAACGAAAAGTTGAACTTCCTGAGAGGATTACGAATATTGCAAAGTGCAAGAACCCTAGATGTATTACATCTGTTGAACAGGAAATTGATCAGGTATTTAAGTTAGTTGATCAAGACAAAAAGGTGTACAGATGTATTTACTGTGAATCTAAACTAAAAGATAATTAAACGGAGTATACTATATGGAACAAAACAGTGCAGCAAAAGTAAATCGTGTAAAAAAGGATCTTAGTAACCCAGGTAGTTTTATAACACCAAAAGAGTTACACGAAAGCCTTTTAAGCAAAATGAGACAAATTTATAGTGATGAAGATATTGCAACCGTTGAACGTGCTTATGATTTGGCTACAAAAGCCCATTGGGATCAAAAGCGTAAGTCAGGGGAGCCGTATATTATTCATCCTATTTGTGTTGCCATTATTTTGACAGAACTGGAATTAGATGTTGAGACGATTTGTGCTGGAATGCTTCACGATGTGGTAGAAGATACAGAGTATACAGATGGAGATATTAAAGAACAATTTGGAGAAGAAGTTTCTGCACTTGTAGATGGGGTTACAAAATTAGGCCAATTAAGCTATTCAAAGGATAAGATTGAAGTACAGGCAGAAAATCTTCGTAAGATGTTTTTAGCTATGGCAAAAGACATTCGAGTTATTTTGATTAAACTTGCAGACCGACTTCATAATATGCGAACCATGCAGTTTATGAAGCCTGAAAAGCAAAAAGAGAAATCAAGAGAGACCATGGATATTTATGCTCCAATTGCACATCGTCTTGGAATTTCTAAAATTAAAGTGGAATTAGACGATTTGTCTTTAAAATATTTAAAGCCTGATGTGTATGAAGAACTTGAACGCTCTCTGGACAATGAAAAAAAACACAGGGATGCATTTATTCAAGAAATTGTCGAGGAAGTCAAAGGGCACATTGAAAAAAGTGGGATAAAGGCTGAGATTGATGGTAGAGTAAAACACTTTTTTAGTATTTACAAAAAGATGGTAAATCAGAATAAGACCATTGATCAGATTTATGATTTGTTTGCAGTGCGAATTAAGGTAGATACAGTAAAGGACTGTTATGCTGCCCTAGGTGTGATACACGAGATGTACAAGCCTATTCCTGGAAGATTCAAAGACTATATTGCAATGCCAAAGCAGAATATGTACCAGTCTTTACACACAACTTTGATTGGACCAGAAGGACATCCCTTCGAGATTCAGATTCGTACTTTTGAGATGCATCGGATTGCAGAATATGGAATTGCGGCTCATTGGAAGTATAAAGAGAATAATAATACTGCGGGTGTCAACAAAGAAGAGGAAAAACTTAGTTGGCTTCGAGAGATTCTTGAATGGCAGCAGGATATGGATGATAATAAAGAGTTTTTAAGTTTATTAAAGACAAACTTGGACTTATTTGCAGAACAGGTATATTGTTTTACACCAAATGGAGATGTGAAAAATCTGGCAAATGGTTCTACGCCAATTGATTTTGCTTATAGTATCCATAGTGCAGTTGGTAACAATATGATTGGGGCAAGGGTTAATGGAAGACAGGTACCGTTTGAATATAAGCTTCAAAATGGAGACCGTGTTGAAGTTATTACTTCTCAGAATTCAAAGGGGCCAAGCCGAGATTGGTTAAAACTTGTAAAGACAACCCAGGCGAGAAGTAAAATCAATCAATGGTTCAAACTTCAATTTAAGGAGGAGAACATTGAAAAAGGAAAAGTATTATTAGAAAAATACTGTCGTGGTAAAAAACTTGAGCTTTCTATGTATATGAAACCTGCATATATGAAAAAGGTTCAACTAAAATATGGATTTAAAGATTGGGATTCTGTCTGTGCTTCCGTTGGACATGGAGGATTAAAAGAAGGTCAGGTTGTCAACAAATTATTAGATGAATACAACTTGGAACATAAGAAAACTGTAACAGATGAACAAGTGCTAGAAAGTGTAACACAGCATGTAGAAAGAAAACCAGAGGAAAAGAAAAAAGGAAGCATTGTTGTAAGAGGTGTGGACGATGTTGCAGTTCGTTTTTCTAAGTGCTGTAATCCAGTACCTGGAGATGAAATTGTTGGATTTGTCACACGAGGCAGAGGTATTTCTATTCATCGGACAGATTGTGTGAATTTAATGAGCATGTCGGAGACAGACCGCTCACGACTAATTGAAGCAGAGTGGCAAGAAGGCTCTGAAAGTTCTGGACATAAATACACCACGGAGATTTCTATTTATGCTAACAACCGTAAGGGATTACTTGCAGAAGTTTCTGCGATATTCCTTGAACTAGACATTGATATTAACGCTTTAAACGTATCAAACAGTAAAAAAGGCAGAGCAACTTTAAATATGCAGTTCGATATTGTCGGAAAAGCTCAGCTTAAGAAGATTATCGCACGTATTCGCAGTGTTGAAGGTGTGATTGATATTGAACGAAAGGTAGGATAATTATTATATGGATGAAAGTATTACATTGCACTGTATTAGTCTTGGACAGATGCAGACCAATTGTTATATTGCAGCAAATAATCAAACAAAAGAAGCAGTTGTTTTTGATCCAGGAGATGATGGAAAAAGAGTTATCTCCTATTTAGAGGAAAATGAATTAAAACTAAAGGCAATATTGCTGACTCACGGACATTTCGATCATATTATGGCAGTACCTGATTTGTTAGAGAAGTACAAGAATCTACCAGTATATTTACATGAAGAGGAAGCAGATGTTATTTCTAATCCAAATCTTAGTCTTTGTTCTATGATTGGAAGTAATGTAAAAATAACACCAACGAACCTTGTAAAAGATGGAGAGGAGATAAATCTTATTGGATGCATGATGACATGTATTCATGTTCCTGGACACACCAAAGGTGGAGTATGTTATTATTTTAAGGGACAAGGATGGCTCATATCAGGAGATACATTGTTTCAGCAAAGTATAGGAAGAACTGATTTTCCAACAGGAGATTTGGATGCTCTTTTAAGTGGAATTCGAGAAAAGTTATTTGTGCTGCCAGATGAAACTGTTGTGCTTTCTGGACATACTCCAAAGACGACCATTGGATTTGAGAAAAAAAGCAATCCATTTTTGAGATAAGATTATGATAGGATTAATACAAAATAAAAAAAATTATGAATATGACATTAGAAGCTTGATTTTAGCTTTTATGATTGATGAGAAGATAGAATTGGCTAAGGATACAGCCAGTTCTATCTATGATTTTATTCTGAAGGTTCAGTTTGCAGACTCACAGACCAACATTTCAATTTATGAAAATGGAACTATTCTAGAAGAGAAAATAGTTCAGGGTGACTATAAGGATAAAACCAATTTTAAAAATCAATTTAAAATTGGTTTGTATCTAGTGCTTTCAAAATATTCTAATAAGAAACTTCCATGGGGAACATTAACAGGAATTCGTCCAACGAAACTTATTATGAAAGAACTTCACCAAGGGCAACAAAAGGAGCAGATTGTTCCTCAATTAAAAGAAAAATATTTGATTTCAGATGAAAAGCTTCATTTGTCTTTAGATGTGGTTGAAAGAGAAGAAGCGTTAATGAAATCAATTGATGTTGAGCAAGGATATAGTCTTTATATTGGAATTCCATTTTGTCCTACCACTTGTCTTTATTGTTCCTTTACTTCTTATCCAGTTAAACAGTATGAAAATATGATTCAGGAATATCTGGATGCGGTAGTAAAAGAGATTGGGTTTATTAGCGAGGAATATAAGAATCGCAAATTAATCAGTTTATATATTGGAGGCGGAACACCAACAACTTTGACAGCCAATCAAATGGAATGGCTTTTGGGGCAATTACAGCATTATTTTGATTTTTCTAATGTAGTTGAGATTACAGTAGAAGCTGGACGACCAGACAGCATTACAAAGGAAAAACTTCGGGTACTGTATGATGCAGGTGTCCATCGAATCAGTATTAATCCACAGACTATGAATGATAAGACCTTAAAGGTAATTGGAAGGGGTCATAGTGTAGAGCAGGTGCTTAAAAGTTTTTATGAGGCACGAGAAGTTGGAATTGATAATATTAACATGGACACAATTTGTGGACTTCCAGGAGAAAGCATGAATGAGATTCATCATACTTATGAGGAGATTTTTAAGCTAAATCCAGAAAGTCTTACAGTACACTCTCTTGCATTAAAAAGAACATCAAAACTAAGACAATTGAAAGAAAAGTATTCTTTTGGGGCAACGAGAGAAATGATTTCCTATGCACATGAAATGGCTTATGAGATGGGAATGAATCCATATTATTTATATCGACAAAAAAACATTCCTGGCAATTTTGAGAATGTTGGATTCTCAAAAGAGGGAAAGGAATGTTATTATAATATTTTGATTATGGAAGAATTACATGATATTATAGCTGTTGGAGCAGGAGCGTCATCTAAAATTAAAGGCGCTAAAGGACAAGAGATTTATCGTGTAGAAAATCTAAAAGATATACATCAGTATATTGAACGGATTGATGAGATGATTATGCGAAAGCGAAATGCATTAGAAAGGCGATAGGGTTTTATTATGTCAATTGAGTATGGGGCATCTGATATTGAGACTCCAATTCGTTTGGGATTGGAAGCATCCTTAGAACATGGGATAATTGTGAGTAATTTAGCATATCTCATAGGAAAAGAATTGGAATTAGATGATGAACTTTGTCATGACCTTGCAGTGGCAGGTCTAGTTCATGATATTGGAAAGATTAAATTGAATTTTTATATGGATGAAAAGGAAGAATCGTTACTTACCGTAGATGAGACACGATATATGCGTATGCATCCTACCATTGGTTATTCTGTTTTAATTGAACATGGATATGAACAGAATGTTTTAGATGCAGTGTTATATCATCATGAGAATTGTGATGGAACGGGATACCCTTTAAATCTAAAAGGAGATGAAATTCCTTTTGTTGCCCGTATTATGCATGTATGTGATTTGTTTGGAGCATTAATTTCTAATCGGCCTTACCGAGAAGGGTTTGATGTAGAGACAGCCATTTGTGTTATGATTGATGATGCAAAGAATTTTGATATGAAAGTTTTTTTAGCATTTCAGAGAATTGTTTACTCAGATGAGATGAAAGATTTATTAGATAAAAGTAATTTAGGTGAATTGAAGGAGGATATAGAATGATTACACAGGCACCAAGAGGTACAAAAGACTGGTATGGAAAAGAGATGGAACAACGAACCTATTTGGAGAACATTTTCAAAGGATTATGTGCCAATTATAATATTCACGAAGTTATGACACCTGTCTTTGAACATACAGTATTATTTCAAAGAAGTGTGGGAGAGACAACTGATGTGGTACAAAAGGAAATGTATACATTCGATGACCGTGGTGGACGCAGTATTACACTAAAGCCAGAAGGTACAGCTGGAGCAATGAGAGCATATCTAGAACATGGTATGCACAATGAACCTCAACCAGTAAAAATGTTTTATATTACACCAGCATTCCGTTATGAAAAACCACAAAGTGGACGTTTGAGACAGCATCACCAATTTGGGGTAGAGTTTGTTGGGGCCGAAAGTCCATTGGCAGAAGTAGAAGTCATTACGTTAGTATCAAAGTTTATTAAAACAATTGGTTTAAAGGATGCAAAACTACACATTAACAGTATTGGCTGTGCAAACTGTCGTAAAGAATACAATAAAGCGTTATTAGAATATTTACATGCACATGAAGATCAATTATGTGAAACATGTAAGGAACGTATGGAGAAAAATCCTCTTCGAGTGATTGACTGTAAAAATGAATCATGCAGCAAAATTGTAAAGGATGCACCACGAACCATTGATTATTTAGATGATGAATGTAAGGCTCATTTTGAAGAACTTCAGTCTTTATTGAATCAACTAGAAATTCCATATGAAATTGATACAGAAATTGTCCGTGGATTAGACTACTACACAAAGACTGTATTTGAATTTGTAAATTCTGATGGATTTACATTATGTGGTGGTGGAAGATATGACAACTTAATTCACGAAATAGACGGAAAGGCATCTATGCCATCTGTTGGTTTTGGAATGGGTGTGGAAAGAATTTTGTATTTTCTTGAGGAAGAAGGAATTGAACTTCCAGCAGGTAAGCCCCTTGATTTATATGTTGGAATTTTAGGAGATGAGGCAAAATCTAAGGCTTACAAGATTGTAACTGCTTTAAGAGATCAGGATTTCAAGGTGGAGACAGATTACATTGGACGTGGAATGAGAGCCCAGATGAAATATGCCAATAAACAGAATGCTCTTCATACCCTTGTTATTGGCGAAAATGAAATCAAAGAAAATAAGGGACAAATCAAAAATATGGAAAATGGGGAAACAAAAGAAATTGGATTGGATCTGATTGGTGACTTTCTCAAACAATAAAAAACAAAGCATAAAAAAACTGACGATTTGAAAACCGTCAGTTTTTTTATGCTTTTAAATTAATCTTGACGAACTAAAATCTGTTCAATCTCTGCAACATACATAATGTGGTAATCTTTGTTTGAGTACCATTGTTCATCTAATTCTTTTGCATCACCGATAAAACCTTCAGGATTCATTGGTTGTTTGTAAAGCTTTTTACAGATAAAAACAATCTTGGCTTCTTCAAAGTAAGGAATTCCATTAGCATCTGTTGGTGTTAATCTTGTTTTTGAAATCTTATCTTCTTCTCTTCCTGAAACACTTCCAAGATAAGTTAAATCTTGTTTGAATGTGTCGTCATAAAAAGAGAGTGTAAACATCTCTGAATCATCGATAAATTCTCTTGTATATCGTTGGGGACGAATTACTGTAACAGCAACATCCTTTCCCCACATAACACCCATACCTCCCCAAGAAGCAGTCATAGTGTTTAAAACACCTTCTTGATTCTTAGCAGTTACAAGCATCCATTCTTTTCCTATTAGTTTAAAACAACTTTGATCAAAATCCTCTGGTAATACGATTGCATATTCACTCATTCATAAAACCTCCTTTCGCGTATTTTATTATTATAATGTATTTCATTGAAATTGTACAGAAGCTTGTGCTATAATTGTTTCTAAGTTATGTTAAAAGGAGGAATTATCATGGCAGAATCAATGGCAGGACTATCACGTTCCCATAGATGTACAGAGATAAGTAGTCAAGATATTGGAAAAACAGTAACCGTTATGGGCTGGGTTCAAAAAAGAAGAAACTTAGGAAGTTTAATTTTTATAGATTTAAGAGACCGCTCAGGAATATTACAGCTTGTATTTGACGAAGAGACATTATCAGAGGAGAATTATGAAAAAGCGAATTCTCTTCGAAACGAATTTGTAGTTGCAGCAACTGGAACAGTATCCAAGAGAACTGCTGCAATCAACGAAAACTTAAAGACTGGTGATATAGAGATTTTAGTGGACGATTTAAGAATTTTATCTGAATCAGATACCCCACCATTTCCAATTGATGCCAATCAGACAGTGAAAGATGAAGTAAGACTTAAGTATCGCTATTTAGATTTGAGAAGACCTAATCTTCAAAAGAATCTTATGATAAGAAGTCAGGTGACACAGATTACAAGAAACTTTATGCAGGAAGAAGGGTTTTTAGAGATTGAAACTCCTATTTTGAATAAGAGTACACCAGAAGGTGCAAGAGATTATTTAGTACCTAGTCGTGTTCATCCTGGAAAGTTTTATGCATTACCACAATCACCACAGATTTTTAAACAATTATTGATGTGTTCAGGATATGACCGTTACTTCCAGATTGCCAAGTGTTTTCGCGATGAGGATTTACGTGCAGACCGTCAGCCAGAATTTACACAGATTGATATGGAATTATCTTTTGTAAACCAAAATGACGTGATCGGTGTGAATGAGAGACTTCTTAAGAAGTTATTTAAAGAAGTGATGGATGTTGATGTTCAACTTCCAATTCAAAGATTAACTTATCAAGAAGCTATGAATCGTTATGGTTCAGATAAACCAGATACTCGTTTTGGTATGGAGTTAATCAATGTTTCGGAAACTGTTTCTGGATGTGATTTTATGGTATTTAAAGGAGCATTAGAAAATAATGGTTCTGTTCGAGGATTGAATGCAGCAGGACTTGGAGATTTAGGACGTAAGAAAATTGATGCATTTGTTGATTTTGCAAAGGATTTTGGCGCAAAAGGACTTGCATATATTCAATTAAAGACAGACGGAACTGTAAAGTCCTCTTTTGCTAAGTTTATGAAAGAGGAAGAAATGACAGCATTGATTGAGGCTATGGATGGAAAACCAGGAGACTTATTATTATTTGCTGCAGATAAGGATTCTGTTGTGTTTGATGTTTTAGGCAATCTTAGACTTGAGATTGGTAAGAAATATGATATGATAGATGAAAGTCTTTTTAATTTCTTATGGGTAACAGAATTCCCATTGCTTGAGTGGAATGAAGATCAGAATCGTTATCAGGCAATGCATCATCCATTTACAATGCCAATGGAAGAAGATTTACAGTATATTGAATCAGACCCAGGTAAGGTAAGAGCCCAGGCTTATGACATTGTATTAAACGGAACAGAACTTGGTGGTGGATCTGTAAGAATTCATCAAAACCACGTGCAAGAACAGATGTTTCAAGCGTTAGGTTTTTCTATGGAAGATGCCTATGAACGTTTTGGGTTCCTATTGAATGCATTTAAGTATGGTGTTCCACCACATGCTGGATTAGCATATGGATTGGATCGTTTAGTGATGTGGATGACCGGAGAAGAGAGCATTCGTGATGTGATTGCTTTCCCTAAGGTTAAAGATGCATCTTGTTTGATGTCTGAAGCCCCAAATACAGTAGATGAAGAACAATTAGAAGAGCTTAAGATAAAAGTTGACAATGAAGAAGTACAAGAGTAAGGAGAAACAACATGGAAAAGATGTTATTTAGTGGAGTATTATCCAATGCGGATGTAGCTCAAGTAGCAATTAAGGGTTTAAAGCATGAACCAGGGGTTGCAGCAAAACTTTTTACAGCAATTGCAGACAAAGGAATTAATGTAGAATTGATTCTTCAATCTATTGGAACAAAAGAAAGCAAAGACATTTCTTTTGTTGTAAAGGAAGAAGATGCAGAAGCTGCAGTAGAAACATTAAAAGAGACATTTGGCGAAGATTCTTATAAAGAGATTATTTCTGATAAGAATGTTGGAATTGTTTCAATTGTTGGTGCAGGAATGATGTCAAATTCAGGTGCTGCATCTATGATGTTTGAAGCGTTGTACAATAAGGGTGTCAACATACATATGATTTATACTTCTGAGATTAAGATTACAGTTTTAATTAAGGAAAGCCGTGTTGAACGTGCAGTAGAAGCGTTGAAAGAACAATTTCAGGACTAAAGGAGAAAATTATGTTTGATTTTAATGAAGTAAAGAACTATGATCCAGATTTAGCAAAAGCTATGGATGACGAATTAGGTAGACAGCGAAACAACTTGGAACTAATTGCTTCTGAGAATCTTGTATCTAAAGCAGTGATGGCAGCTATGGGAAGTCATTTGACCAATAAGTATGCTGAAGGATATCCTGGAAAAAGATATTATGGTGGTTGTGAGTATGTTGATGTAGTGGAAGATTTAGCAAGAGACCGTGCAAAAGAATTATTTGGATGCGAATATGTAAATGTACAGCCTCATTCAGGTGCTCAGGCAAATATGGCAGTATTCTTCTCTGTATTAGAGCCAGGGGATACTTATATGGGAATGAGCCTTGATCATGGTGGGCATTTATCTCATGGAAGCCCAGTAAATATGTCAGGAAAGTATTACAACTGTGTTCCTTATGGGGTAAATGAACAAGGATTTATTGACTATGACAAAGTTCTAGAAATCGCAAAAGAATGCAATCCTAAGATGATTATTGCAGGTGCCAGTGCATATGCAAGAAAGATTGATTTCAAGAAATTCAGAGAAATTGCAGATGAAGTTGGTGCAGTTCTTATGGTTGATATGGCTCATATTGCTGGTTTAGTTGCTGCTGGCGTTCATGAAAGTCCAATTCCATATGCAGATATTACAACAACAACAACACACAAGACATTACGAGGACCACGTGGTGGAATGATTATGTCTAGCAATGAAGTTAATGAAAAATACAATTTCAATAAAGCTATTTTCCCAGGAATCCAAGGTGGACCTTTAATGCATGTGATTGCTGGAAAAGCAGTATGTTTCAAAGAAGCTTTATCTGATGACTTTAAAGAATATGGAAAACAGGTTGTTAAGAATGCAGATGCATTGGCCACAGCACTTCAGGCAGAAGGATTTGATATTGTGTCAGGTGGAACAGATAACCACTTAATGCTATTAGATTTGAAAGCACTAGATAAAACTGGAAAAGAAATGGAGAAATTATTAGATAGTGTTCATATTACATGTAATAAGAATACGGTTCCTAATGATCCAAAGTCACCTTTTGTTACCTCAGGACTTCGTTTAGGAACACCTGCAGTTACAACAAGAGGTTTAGTAGAAGAAGATATGGTTGTAATTGCAAAGGCAATCAAAGCAACGATTATGGATTCTGATTTAGATACGGCAAAATCACTTGTAAAATCTTTGACAGATAAGTATCCATTATATGAATAAAAACTAAGTATAGTTAATTTAGTTATAAGATAGTATAAAGTAGAGAACTGATTTTTTGGTTCTCTATTTTACGTTAGGAAGATAAAATTATATTTCTATATGAATTTTGTATCCATTTGTGATATAATAAAAAACGATTTTTGTAAAAAGAGTGTAAAGTGGGAGATTGTTATGAAAGATAAGAAAAAGATTTATATAGGAATTGGTTTTGTTGTTGTGGTACTGACCAGTATTTTGATTGGAGTACATATTCGATATTCTAATCGTTGGTATCCAGGAACCAAAATTGAGAAAGTTGATGTTTCGGGAATGACGTATGAAGCCGCTGTAAAGAAAATTGAGTCATCCATGGATTCCTATCAGTTGAAGGTAAAAGCAAGAGAAAAGGGAACTCTTAAAATAAAAGGAAATGCTATCGATTTGAAACTAGAGAATCAAAATGCGGTAAAGAATATGTACGAGAATCAACACAAAACCAGCATTGTATTTTCTTTCTTTACAAAAGATAATCGAATTATAAAGCATGTAGTATCTTATTCTAAAAAGAAGTTAAAAAAAATAGTGAACCATTCTGAACTTATAAAAGGAAGCGATACTTATAAATTGATAAAACCTGAAGATGCCACAATCAAATATTCTTCAAAGAAAAAATATGGTGTTATTAAAAAAGAAGTTCTTGGAAACATATTAGATCAAAATAAATTTATTGAGGTTTTAGAAGACAAAATTGAAAAATTAAGCAGTAACGTAGATATAACAGATACAAAAGAATATCCAAAAGTGTATATGACACCAAGTTTATATCATGATGACGAAGACATGAAGACTATGGAAGATACATATAATAAATACGTTTTACACTGGCTTTATTGGGAGTTGGGTGATAATAGAACAGATACCATAGGTCCAGATATAATTAAGAAATATATAAAAATCAATACAAAAAAACGTACAGTAAAATTAAAACAAATATATATTGAAAAGATGATAGAAGATTTTTGCTTAAAATATAAAACCGTGGGAATGAAGCGAAAGTTTAAGACTCATTCAGGTAAAGTGATTAAAGTATCTGGTGGAGATTATGGATGGCAGATTAACTATGATGATACATTGAAAAAGACAATAGATGAATTCTCAAAAGATGCTGATACAAGTGCAATTGATGCCTATAAAAAGAAACAGAGCAAGAAAAATGAGGAAGCTTTAACTGTGCACTTAAATGTAAAGTATAGTAATAAAGGATACCAATATAATGAAGAGAATAAGCAGAATGACTGGAATACAAAGAATTACAGTGAAGTTGATTTGTCAAATCAAGAAGTGTATGTATATCGAAATGGAAAATTAAAATTTAGCTGCATTTGTATTACAGGAAAGCCAACTTCAGATAGAATTACAAGGACTGGTGTCTGGTACGTGAAAGAAAAACGACTTTCAAAAACACTAGTTGGTGCTGATTATAGTGTAGATACCAAGTATTGGGTTAGAATTATGTGGACAGGAACAGGATATCACTATAGCAGCCGAGGAGACTGGGGTTCTTGGTCACCATATTACTATAAATCTGCTGGGTCCCATGGATGTGTCAATTTAACATATTCTAATGCACAAATGATTTATAGTCTTGTAAATAGTGGCAATCCAGTATTTATTCATTATTAAGAACAATAAAAAAATTCAAAAAATCTATTTACGTCTTCTCACGTATATGGTACAATTCTCTTTGTGTGTCAAAGCATTCTGGAGAGTCTCAAGTGTGGGCGCCGAAGGTGTAGGTAAATATATTTACTAATCTCTCAGGCAAAAGGACAGAATTACCATTTAGAGCAAGATTTTTCAGAGTCAAACTGATATTACAGTTTGACTCTTTTCTATTTATTGAATGAATGATACAAAATAAAACAATGAAAGAAAGAGGATGAAACAATGTTAGAAAGTATGAACAATTTTTTGCTGAAATTTGATGAGGCTGTTTGGGGTGTCCCATTAATCGTACTAATTTTATTAGTAGGTTTATATTTGACGGTTCGATTAGGACTCCTTCAAATAAAGCATTTACCAAAAGCATTAAAATTTATGATTCAAAATGAAGACGGTGGAGAAGGTGAGGTATCTAGTTTTGGTGCCTTGTGTACAGCATTATCTGCAACTATTGGTACAGGAAATATCGTTGGAGTTGCCACTGCAATTTGTGCAGGAGGTCCTGGGGCATTATTCTGGATGATTATAGCCGCATTTTTTGGAATGGCAACAAAGTATTCGGAAGGTCTTCTTGCCATCAAATACCGAACCATTGATGATGACGGACATGTATTAGGTGGTCCATTCTATTATATTGAAAATGGAATGGGAAAGAAATGGAAACCATTAGCAAAAATATTTGCATTTTTTGGGGCATGTGTTGGATTGATGGGAATCGGAACATTTACACAGGTAAATGGAATTTCCAGTGCAGTTCATAATTTCTTTGACCCAAATACAGTACATACTATTTCACTTTTTGGAAATAAATACTCCATTGCAGTTCTTGTTGCAAGTGTATTTATTACAGTGTGTGTAGCAGCCGTTGTAATTGGAGGAATCAAGCGAATTGCAACTGTAACTCAGGTTGTAATACCATTTATGACAGTAACTTATGTTGCAACAGCAGTATTTATTATTTTATATAACATTGCGGATATTCCTGCTGCAATTGTATTAATTGTAAAAAGTGCATTTGGAATCAAAGCTGTGACAGGTGGTGCATTAGGTGCAATGGTTGTTGCAATGCAAAAGGGAATTGCTCGAGGTATTTTCTCAAACGAAGCTGGACTAGGTAGCGCACCAATTGCAGCTGCAGCCGCTCAGACAAAGGAGCCAGTTCGCCAAGGGCTTGTTTCTATGACAGGTACCTTTATTGATACCATTGTAGTATGTACTATGACAGGATTGATTATTGTCTTAACAGGTTCATGGAATGTTGGGTTGGAAGGAGTAGCAGTTACAACGAGAGCCTTCCAGATGGGACTTCCATTGCCATCTGTGGTTGCATCATTTATTCTAATGATATGCTTAGTATTCTTTGCATTTACAACAATCTTAGGGTGGAACTATTATGGTGAGCGATGTCTTGAATATTTGTCAAATGGAAATATGAAGCCAGTAAAGGTATATCGTTATTTATATATTTTATGCGTATTTATTGGACCATTTATGACAGTTGAGGCTGTTTGGACCATTGCAGATATTTTCAATGCATTGATGGCACTTCCAAACTTAATTGCATTGATTGCATTAAGTCCAGTGATTATTGATGAAACAAAGGCGTACTTTGCTGCTCATAAAAAGGATGATGTGCCAAGTGGGTATCATGAAGAAGTAGAGCGTTGGAACGAAAGATAGGTAGTAGTTGTAATTACCAAGCCTGTTGAACATGTACTCAAAAGCAAAAATTACCCCTTTGTAGAATATACGAATCGTTTATGGTCTGCTGCATTTTATTGTGTGGCAGACTATTTTTTAATATCTACTATGACGATAAAAGGGATAGAAGCAAATTATCTTTGTAATCTTACGAATATTCATATATAATAAAAAACATGAATCACGAGAAGGAGGAGTCCATGATAACCGATGAAACATTATACCGTCGCTATGTAAGCGGCGACGATGAGGGGCTGAATGGTCTGATGGAACGGTATGGCAACAGTCTTACTTTTTACATAAATGGATATATCCACGATTTATACGAATCAGAAGATTTGATGGTGGAGGCATTTTCATATCTTATTGCCAAAAAACCAAAAATCAGAGACGGGGGTTTTCGCGGTTATCTTTACAAAACTGCTCGCCATATGGCGTTGCACTGTAAAGCGAAAAAGCGTTCCCATCAATGCTTTCAGTTAGATGATTTGGTTGCAGATCCGCAAAGCCACGCCTTTGTGGAAGAAATTGTACAAACAGAGGAACAAAACCGCATTTTGCATCTTTGTATGGAACAGCTTTCCCCAGATTATAGAGAGGCCTTGTACCTTGTTTATTTTGAAAATATGAGTCATGCCGAGGCGGGTGTCATTATGCACAAAAGCCAAAAACAGGTATCTAATCTAGTGTGTCGAGGAAAAAAAGCATTGCGACAGAAAGTAGAAAAGGAGGGGATTTCAAGTGCGAAATAATGAAGAACGAGTTGCCGCTGTGAAGCGGCGATCAAAGGATCTGGAACAAAAAAGAAAAAAGAACCAGGGGCGTATGATCTGCCTGTCTGCTATTGCGTCATGTCTTGCACTCATTGTTGGAATATCTCTTGTCATGCCCGATGTCGCAGGAGACTTTTCCCATGACACCATCGACAATTTTGCTATGACTGCAAGTGTTTTTCAAGGCAGTGGTGCAATGAGCTATATCATAATTGGACTGTTGGCTTTTGCCTTAGGTGTATGTGTGACAATACTATGCTACCAGATAAATCGCTCTGAGTATCAGGAAAAAGCAAAGAAAACACAGAAGGAGAATGACAATGATTGAGTTGATAGATAACTTTATCCAGCTTGTGGTAACAACCACTGGCTGCCTCCTAGCAGGTGCACTCTTTTTCAAAAACCACAAACAACCATTTTTCTTGTTGGCCTGTTTTTATGGGGTCTATACCCTTGGTACTCTCTATTGGACACTTCATCTCTTGCTTTTCAATGAAACCCCACCGGTATTTTATGTGTCAGATCTTGCATGGATTGCAAGCTACATTTTTCTGCTGGCATTGCTTTACAACATGCGGGTTCTGGAACATGACCATAAAACACCCCTTTGTTGGCTTGCATTGATTTTTTGTATCCCTCAATTTATTTTGTATATTACACATGGCGAGGTGTTTTACAACATAGCCATGTGTGTGCCAACTATGTTAATTGGCTGGTTGGGAATCGAGGGGCTTGTGTTCAACTTGGAAACTCCGGGCGAGAAGGATTCTGTGTTATTTTATATCTCGGTGTTGTGTTTTGTCGCATTGGAATACTGTCTGTGGACAGCTTCTTGTTTTTGGATGGGTGACACCCTGATAAACCCCTACTTCTGGTTTGACATTTTGCTGTCAGTTTCCATGTTGTCCCTATTACCGGGACTAAAAAAGGCGGTGACGAAATGACTTATATTGAAAATATTTTTATGTGCATGGTCGCACCACTGATTATGGCCATGCTGTGCCTTGGGAAAAAGCAACGTCGAATATTTTTCTTTTGTATTGCGGGTATGGGGATGTGCCTACTTTCAGCTTATATCAATACTTTTTTTGCTCACCTTTATGTAGCCAACTCTCTGAATGCCACAACACAGATTGCACCAGTGGTAGAAGAAATTATGAAGCTTCTCCCATTGCTATTTTATCTTGTGGTATTCCAGCCAGAAAGTAAGCAGTTTCAAATTGCCGCCGTAGTGGTGGGAGCTAGCTTCGCTACTTTTGAAAATGTCTGTTATTTAACGCAAAACGGTGCAGAGGAATTCTTGTTTCTGCTCATTCGTGGCTTCGGCACGGGGGCGATGCACGTCGTCTGTGGTGCTGGCTACGGCTACTGGATTAAATATGTATGGGAGAATAGAGGGCTGCGAGGGGTCTGTCTGTTCGGCCTTTTATGTCTCGTTATCACTTACCACGCCATTTATAATCTACTAGTGAGTATGGGAGGGATACTTCAATATATCGCTTACTTCATCCCGATTTTTACCGTTATATGTGGTTGGGTTGGATATTTGATATCTCAGCGTAGACGATAGTCTATATAATTCAAGCAAACCTCAAAGAACTGCCTATTGGCGGTTCTTTTTTAATTATTTTCAACTTTTTTGATTTTTAGTGAGTAATTTTACTTGTTTGGTGTACCTATATAAGTATAAGCACTGTTTTAAATACTAATTTGGGAAGGAGGGTTTATGATGATGGATACCAGGCAACGAGTAGAACTTGTCAAGAGACGGACATGGCAGATATGTCGCAAACGAGAAAAACATCTAATTAGGAGACTGTCACTTTTGTCTGTTGCACTTTGTTGTTGCCTCATTTATGCAGCGTGGGACTTCTTGGGTAACTCACCGGGGATGGTACAAGGACTCAGTGGTGCAACAATGCTACTTGAAAATGCAGGTGGTTATGTGCTGGTTGGCGTTATATGTTTTATCACAGCGGTATTCATTACCGTATTTTGCCTGCGGGAGAGAGAAAAAAGCAATAAACAAGAAAAAGATGAGATAGGGAGGGAAAAACAATGAAAATAAGAAAAAAGCTGGTATATGTAGTGGTAATGTTATTTGTTGTTTTGTGGTGTTATCCAAACACATTAAGAATTACAAAAGCAGCTGATAGTTCTAGTCCGGGAGGGAACATTACCAACTTAAATGTAAAAAAGCCAAGTGGATTTGACGCTTATAAGTCATCAGAGCAAAACCCATATGGTTACAGGGTTGGTGAGGTTTTTCGCCTAGTGACGAAAAACGAACTATCACTTTATAAAAGTAATGACATAAATGCAAGTGGTGGAGAACTTTCATCCAAGGTATATGATACTTATAATAAAAAGGATAATACAATAACAGGAAGCTTTCAGAGTAATAAATCTCTAAAAACAGAAAAAGACCAAGCTTTATGTTTTACAGAAAGTGTGGCATATCATGATCCAGTGAATGTTCAAAAGCAGAACATCTGTTATGTTGGAGTTGAACCAGAAAGTGGAAAAATATATTATTGGATTCAAGATTCTAAGAACAATTCGGCTTCTAAAAAAAAGCTTGTAACTGATAATACCATATTTCTAGGCAAAGCTGTCGTTGATAAGATAGAGGATTATCAGGCAAATGCTTTCCTTGCAGTGACTGCAGGAGACTATAATGGAGATGGAAAAGACTCTATTATGATTGCAGTGACAACAAAGGAGAAGGTGGACATCTATGAGATGAATCCAGAGAATATGAGCGTGTCCAAAAGACTTGGAATCGGTGGAAAAAGTGGTGCCAAGGAATATAAGGATTATTTAGCAGTAGATATGACTACAGGTGATTTTGATGGGAACGGGGTTGATGATCTTGCAGTTGCTACAGCCTTTGGAAAGCAGCCAACACAAGAGGATGCAACAGCAAAATTATCCTTTAAATATGGAAAAAAAGGAGAAACCTTCGATGGTTCCTTCACGTCTTGGAAAAAAATTGAGAATGGAGGTTCAGATTCCTTGTTTGCACCAGGTATTTCAGCAGGAGATATGGATGGAGACGGACAAGATGAAGTTGTAGTTGCTGGTATGCAGGTAAAATTCAATGAATCAAACTTTACATATAAGGATGACACTGTTGTGATTGCTTGTTTCGGATTCGACGGAAATAAGATTACAGTCCAATCTTACCAAAATGAAGCCACGAATCAATGGACAGTTGGTGGTGTTTACCCTGATGGTGATGACAGGTGGCAAACCACAGGAGTGGAATGTTTTAAAGTGAATGGAAAAGCATCTTCTGAATATGTATTCATCAATGGAACCATATATAAATTAAATAAAGTAGTTATGGAAGAGTGCTATACTCCTGACTATTTTAAAAAACAAGATAATGGGGCAGATAAATTGATTATTACCAATACCTATATCAAATCTGTTACTTCTGGAAATTTAGATGGAAATGAATATGGACGAGAGCAGGTCGCTTTCGTAATTGGTCTAAAAGTATCAGGAGTACAAGCGTATTATTATAAATTAGGAGTCATTGGTGGAGATAATTATTCCACTGATAAGAAAGTGGGAACTTCTGCAATGTCCGTATGTGGAGTTGCATCTGGCTTTACATCCAATGATATCCAAAGTGCAGGCTATGAAGTTAAAAACAAAAAAGATGCCGCAGATAATGTGTTAAACTGTATTGTCACAGCAGTGGATTCCGATGAGGATGGTACTGTTGCAAGGTATACAGGGGTAGACTATGCATATTCCGATCCTACAGTAGAGACAGTACTTCAAGCAGCACCAAGGTTTGATGAGCTTGGACAGGAAGCAGGAGAGACAACCTATGCCCAAGAAACTTCTTATGAATTGGAGCATTCAACATCAGACAATGTATCATTTAGTGCAGGAGTTACATCAGAGGCAGAGATTGAGGCTGCTGTTGCTTTAAAAGTATCTGGAGAAATGGGATATCAACTGGACTGGGCGAAGAGTTTTACCAATACACTTGGAGAAAGCTATTCGACCACAGTAGTTGCAAAATCCTATAATTCTGTTCTAATTCAACGAACGCCCGTATATATATATAGCTATCAACTTGCAAAGAATAATTCTTCTGGCTCAGGAGGATGGAATAACACCACGTATGAAAAAGGAAAGAACATGATTCAATATGCAATTCCTCAAAAACCAGTTTATTTTCAACTATCCATTGATGAATATAATGATTACGTGGATGAATATAACAAAGCGGCAGACGATGCCAATGTTGGAAAGCAATCATCAGACCCTACATATATTCAAAAACTTAAAAAAATATCCAATTCCTATATGAAAGGAAATGAGGGCGATCCTACTAAATATGCCAATGATTGGGACAAAGTGAATGGAGTGAACTTATCCAAATCCAACATTTCACTTGGATATAATGGAACAAGTGCTACAAATGAATGGACTACTAGTGGTGCTTATACAGAGGGTGTGGAAATGAATCATGGGTTCCACTATAGTAATTCTTTAATGTTCGGGGTAGGAGCACTGGGTAATAAGATTGAAATTGGCGGATATACATCACTAGATTACACCCATGGAACAAGTGAATATTCCACGACAGCACATGCCACCACATCTTCTGGTACTGTCAATGATTTAGATCAAATTGCATTACAGAAAGAGGGATATCAAGTGAAAACCATACGTGGATATTCTTTTGACTGGAACTTTGGAAAATGGGATATGAGTCTTAATGGAGATAGTAAGGATAAAACACCTGTATTTGGATATGTGGTTTCCAATTGCACCTCACCGGCAAAACCACCAGAAGAGATAGAGGTGGAAGGAACTGGATCTGATACATTAGGTGTTTCATGGAAAAAGCCAACAAACACCAGAGCCATTGACGGATACAATGTTTATCTATTACAAAAAGGGAAATATATCAAACAAAATGATGCAATTGTAACAGATACCAAATATGAGATTGGAAAGTTAAAGTCCAATACAGAATATACAGTTGTTGTAACTTCCGTAACATCACAAAATGATGATGTTACAAGACTTCAAGGAACTGAGGGTGTGTGGTCAGATCAAGAGAAGGCTACAACATGGAAAGCAAAACATCAGCTAGATTACACCTTAAGTCATGCAACCGCACAAGTGTCTCATCTTGGAAATGTAGATGTAAAAAGTGGAGATAAAATTCTAGAACAAACTGTGATAACATTTGATATGAAGGCAAAAGATGGATATACATTAGACAGTTTGGTGTTGAAAAAAGATGGAGAAGAAAAAACCATTCCGTTAACAGGAAAAGATATGACGTATTCATTCGTCTTAACTTCTGATTGCAGCGTATCAGTGAAAGGAGTGAAAACAGTCGATGAGAGTCAGATAAAATACGGAGTTGATCCAGACCCATCTGGAGCTGTAAATGGTATAATCAAAGCAAAATCCGGTGGGGTAGAATTGGCACCACCAGAAGCAGCAGTAAACAATACCAATGTAGATTTGGAAGTAACACCTAACAAGGGATATGTTGTGAAAGGATGGAAAATCGATGGAATACAGGTAGATTCCATTGGTCAGAATACGTTGAAATATTACTTTACGAAACCATCTCATGAGATTTATGCAGTATTAGCAAAAGCAGATGCACCTGAAGTGACATCAGTTCTTACTGTAAAAAAACCAGATCACGGAAATCTCGTAGTCAAAAATGAAAAAGGTACAGCCTTAACAGCAGATAAAAATGGAAAAATAACGGTTCAAAAGGGTAGTAAATTAACAGTGAGTTATGATGCAGATAACTACTATTCGTTCCGTGAATGGACCGACGATTTGGCGTCTTTTGGAGCAGGTGAAAACAATATTGCTATACTAGTAGAAAAGGATATGACTTTAGGAGCTACCTTCTATGCACCTGTAAAATACAAACTTACCTATGGGGCTGCTTCAGGTGGAAAGATTACAGCAGAAGACACATCAGGAAATAATGTTTTAACAGCAACAAGTCATAATCCTGGAACAAAAATTCTGCTCAAAGTGAAAGCAGATCAAGATTATCGTATTTTGAAACTTGATGTGGTACAAGGAACAAAAACACTTCCAGTTTCTATAAAAAAAGGTGACACTGAATATTCTTATCCAATTACATTGAATGCAGGTACTACAGTTCAGGCAACCTTTGAACAAACTTATCCGGTTACAGTAAGTAAAAGCACAGCAAAAACAACTGGAGCAGGTAATTATGGAGAAAAGGATACTGTTACGATTCAGGCCGGAGAGAAAGAAGGCTATATCTTTAAGGAATGGAAAGTAACAGGAGGTAATATTACATTAAAGGATGCAAAATCACCTACCACAACATTTGTAATGTCAGATTCAGCTGTAGGCGTAGAAGCAATATGGGAGCCTCATACACATACATTTGCAACCCACTGGAGTAAAAATAGTAAAGAGCATTGGCATGCATGTACTTGTGGTCATAATGTAACAAAGGACAAGGCGGCACACAAAGAAAGCTCATGGATTGTAGACAAAGCTGCAACAGAACTGCTTTCTGGAGCTCGTCATAAAGAGTGTACTGTTTGTGGATATGTCACAAAGCGAGAAACGATTAATCCAAGCAAAACAGGTGTGATGTTATTAAAAGGGACTTCAACATCTAAAACCATATCCTTGAAATGGAGTAAAATTAAAGATGCAGATGGATATGAGATTTATGGAGCAAAATGCTCTAAAAATTACAAAAAAATAAAAACCATCAAAACAAATAAAACTACAGAATGGACACAAAAGAAATTAAAGAAAGGAACTGGATATAAGTACTATATACGTTCTTATAAGATGATAAATGGAAAAAAACGTTATCTTAGAAGAACAGATGATATTCATGTTGCAACAAGTAGTGGCAAATATACGAATGTTAAGAAAATGACGGGAACTTCGTCAGTGAAAACGAAAGTAGGTAAAACGAAAAAGATTACCATAAAAATTCAATTACAAAAAACGTACAGAAAGACACTAGGTCATGTTGCAAAAGTGAGATATGTATCTGACAATAAAGGAATAGCAACTGTATCCAAAAAAGGAGTTGTTACAGGAAAGAAAAAAGGAACCTGTTATATTTATGCATATGCTGAAAATGGTGTATCCAAAAAAATAAAAGTTTCCATTGCATAAACTGAATTTCTATACAAAAAAAGAGAGTACACAATGAACTCTCTTTTTTTTGTATAAATTAAAAACCTACGCTTTCTCCAACTAGTACAATATGAATCCGTTCTTTATCTCTAGAACGTCTTGTCACTAAAATTTGATTGCAGATACATTCCTCGCTATAACAGTCACCACAGCGACCTGTCAAAGCACAAGGCGTTTTCTTGCCTAATCGAATTGTATTTGGTGGAGATGCAATGTTTCGTACTCTTGCGATTCCATCTTTAACATTGTTTACAACTTTGTTCATTCCCACAATAATAACTACGTGTGCAGGTCCATAACATAAAGATGCAAGTCGATTACCTGTGCCATCAATATTGATTAATTCACCATCAAGGGTGATGGCATTACTTCCCATAATAAAATAATCAGATAACATTGCTTTTCCGAAAAGTTCCCGTTGTTCTGTGGCATTTTTTCCAGCGGAACGATCAATTGGAGTGTAATCACCTGATGTCTTTATAATATCCATAAGTCCAATGTCTTTTGCACTTTGAGAGCCACCCCAAGAAACAACAGATTCCTTGTTTATGTAAGAAAGAATGTGTTCTAAAGCATCTTCTTTTGTTTCACAGTAAACAGCTTCCATATTTCTTTTTTCAATATTCTGAATCATAGTAGCTGCTTTGACAGCATTTGCCTTTTTCATACTCATAATATACTTCCTCTCTACTAAAATTGTTTTCATGAAATATTATATCATAGAAAAATAAAATATGGTACAATTAAGGGAGGATTAGCTTAAGGTACCATAGCTAAGAGAAAAAACGAAAGTAGGAATACATTTGAAATCATTATTTATTACAGAGAAACCAAGTGTTGCAAGAGAATTTGCTAATGCTTTAAATATAAATGCATCGAGTAAAAATGGATACTTAGAAGGAGACAAAGCGGTTATCACATGGTGCGTAGGTCACTTAGTTACCATGTCTTATCCAGATAAGTATGACCCATCTCTAAAACGCTGGCAGCTTGAGACATTACCATTTCTGCCCAAGGAATGGAAGTACGAGACGATTCCAGCTGTTAAGAAACAATTTGATATTGTATCAGGACTATTGAATCGTGAGGATATTGATACAATCTATGTCTGTACTGACTCGGGGCGAGAAGGAGAATACATTTACCGCTTAGTGGATCAACAGGCACAAGTACCACATAAGAATAAAAAAAGAGTATGGATTGACTCTCAAACAAAGGATGAAGTAATCCGTGGCGTAAAGGAAGCAAAAGATTTAAGTGAATATGACAATCTTGCATCAGCCGCCTATTTAAGAGCAAAAGAAGATTATTTAATGGGAATTAACTTTTCTAGAGTTTTGACTTTAAAGTATGGATGGGCATTGGGGAATTGTATGAATCAAAAGAAAAGTGTAGTCGTTGCTGTTGGACGGGTGATGACTTGTGTTCTTGGAATGATTGTAAACAGAGAGCGAGAGATTAGAGATTTTGTACCAACTCCATTTTATAAAGTCCTGTCCAAAATTGATTTAGATGGAATGGAAATAGAATCAGAATGGAAAGCAGTTAAGGGTTCTCATTATTATGAATCCTCGTTGTTATATAAAGATAATGGATTTTTGAAAAAGGAAGAAGCTGAAAAGATGATTGCTTATCTTGAAGATGGAACCAACCATTTAACCAAAGTAGAATCATCTTCCAAACGTCAAGAAAAGAAGAATCCGCCACTCTTATATAATCTTGCGGAACTCCAGAATCAATGTTCTAAGATGTTTAAGCTAAGTCCAGATGAAACACTAAAAGTTATTCAAAGTCTTTATGAAAAAAAATTAGTAACCTATCCAAGAACGGATGCAAGAGTTTTATCTACTGCGGTAAGTAAGGAGATTGCAAAGAATATTTCAGGACTACAAAACTATGGACCACTTTCTGGGTACGCAAAGGAAATCTTACAAAAAAAATCTTACCAGGGACTATCAAAAACAAAGTATGTAGATGATAAGAAAATTACAGACCATTATGCAGTTATTCCAACAGGACAAGGAATAGGAAGCCTTGGAAATATATCGCAAATGGAACAAAAAGTTTATGATATTATCGCACGAAGATTTTTAAGTATATTTATGCCTCCAGCAATCTACTCTAAGATTAAGCTAGTGACAAAAACCAAGGAAGAGTCTTTTATTTCGAATTTTAAAATATTAGTAGAACCAGGATATTTAAAAGTTGCAAATCAAAAAGATACACAAAAAAATGATAGTTTATCGCCAGAACAGATTCAAAAGATTTTATCTTTGAAAAAGAATATGGAACTATCGGTTAAGGAATATGCCATAAAAGATGGAACAACAACACCTCCAAAACGTTACAACTCAGGATCTTTGATTCTTGCAATGGAAAATGCAGGACAATTGATAGAAGACGAGGAATTAAGAGCACAAATTAAAGGGAGTGGAATTGGAACAAGTGCAACAAGAGCAGAAATTATCAAAAAATTAGTAACCAATCGTTACATAAAGCTGAACAAAAAAACACAGATTGTGACACCTACTTTAATGGGTGAGATGATATATATTGTAGTAGGAGCTTCTATCAGGCCTCTTCTGAATCCGGAGCTTACAGCAAGCTGGGAAAAGGGATTAAATTACGTTGCCCAGGGAAGTGTTTCCGAAGATGAATATATGAAAAAACTTGAAAGTTTTGTAGCAAGACGGACAGATTCTGTCAAGAATTCAAACCATCAAAATGCATTAAGAAATGCTTATTCACAAGTATCAAAATATTACGTAAACAACAAGTAAAAGGAGACAAATATGATTACAAATAAAGATTTATTTCAAAATATGGACAAAACGATTGCAGGAGAACTATTTGAACAGACCACATATCCTTGGGAGATACTTCCACTCATTCATGATTTTATTCTAAAAATAGGACCAACTCTTTCAAAAGAAGATTTTGAAGAAATTCATGAAAATGTCTGGATTGCAAAATCAGCAACCATTGCCAGAACTGCAGAAATCAATGGTCCATGTATTATTGGAGCAAATACAGAAGTTCGTCCAGGTGCATTTATCAGAGGAAATGCATTGATTGGTGAGCATTGTGTCGTAGGTAATTCTACAGAAATTAAAAATGATATTTTATTTAATAACGTACAGGTACCTCATTATAATTACGTGGGAGATTCTATTTTAGGATATAAATCACATATGGGAGCAGGCTCTATTACTTCCAATGTAAAATCTGACAAAACCAATGTTGTGATCAAATATGAAAATAATAAAATAGAAACTGGGATGAAGAAAATCGGAGCTATTCTTGGAGATGAAGTTGAAGTAGGGTGTGGTTCTATTTTAAATCCAGGTTCTATCATTGGTGGATATACGAATATTTATCCTTTGTCTATGGTAAGAGGTTATATTAAAGATCACAGTATATATAAGAATGCTGGAGAAATTGCACAAAAGAACTAGCCAAGAGAGGTGATACTAATGAGAAAATATGCATTATTAATGGCCTTTGCGATGGGAATCTCTGTATTAGCTACTGGATGCAAGGCCTCTAAACAAGAAATTACTGAATCATCTTATTATCAGGAACTTCAAGATAAAAATGATAAATTAGAACAACAGTTAAAAGATTCTCAAAATGATGTAAAAGAATTAAACAGTAAAATCAAATCCATCCACCAATACACAGGAGATCAAAAGCTTGCTTCTTATAAACGAAATGTAAAAAAAGCGGATATCTCTAAAGTTGATATGATGCGCATTGGAAATGGAAAAAAATATCAGGGGTTTGCTGTTACAAATAAGCCAGTTTGTGATTATGTTAAGAAAATGGTTGCAGATTCTTACCGAATTATAGGGCTTACAGTCTCAGATGTTGAAAAAAAGTACAAGAACAATGCTTATTCCTATGCATTAATTGATGAGGATAATACAACTTATGATATTAAAATATATGGAAACAGCTACATTGTATTTGATAAAATTCCAGAAAATGTATATTGTTTTAATGATGCAAATGTACTTGGGGATGCTTTGATTGATGCAACTGTTCAAAAAAATTATTCTAGCTGGGTTGATAAGATTGAAGATGCATCTTTAGTTGTAACGAATACGAAGTTGAAGTTTAACAGTGACATTGTGAAAACTGGAAAATACTTCAATAAAATTAAAAATAGTGAAATTAAAAACACAACATTTCAGACTTCAAAATGGAATGAATATAGATTTTACACAGGCGGAAGTATTACTACAGTGTATTTAGGTGACTCTGGAGTTGTGGCTGTAAAGGATGAAAAAAACAAAGTTTCTTATTACAGTATTTCTACATCAAACATGAAAAAGCTGAAAAAGACACTTTCATAATCAAATGTTGTCGAAAATGTTGTTTTAATTTTAACAATGTGATAAAATAATCTTGTTTATTTTAATTAACTGAAAGGAGTTTCAACATGATTTATACGCATGAAGTAGAACAAATGTGTACAGTAGCTCAAGGCGTTGCCCACGGAGCTGCTCCAATCCCAGAAGAAGCAAAATGGATTAGTCCAAAAGACGTATCTGATATTTCTGGATTTACACACGGTATTGGTTGGTGTGCACCTCAACAAGGAGGATGTAAATTAACACTTAACGTAAAAGAGGGAATTATTCAAGAGGCACTAGTAGAAACAATCGGATGTTCAGGAATGACACATTCAGCAGCTATGGCATCTGAAATTCTTCCAGGAAGAACAATCATGGAAGCATTAAATACTGACTTAGTATGTGATGCAATTAATACAGCTATGAGAGAGTTATTCTTACAGATCGTTTATGGTAGATCTCAAAGTGCTTTCTCTGAAAATGGTCTTTCAATTGGTGCTGGACTTGAAGATTTAGGAAAAGGTTTAAGATCTCAAGTTGGTACAATGTACGGAACTCTTGCAAAGGGTCCTCGTTACCTTGAAATGGCTGAAGGTTATGTTACAGGTGTTGCTCTTGATGACGAAGATCAAATTATTGGATACCAATTTATTAACTTTGGTAAGATGATGGACTTCATCAAAGCAGGAGATGATGCTAACACTGCTATGGAAAAAGCTAAAGGTCAATATGGTAGAGTAGACGACGCAGTTAAGATCATCGACCCAAGAAAAGAATAGGAGGTAACATAACATGGCTTTATTTGAATCATATGAAAGAAGAGAAAAGCAAATCCTTGCTGTATTAAAGAAATACGGAATTAACTCTATTGAAGAAGCTGGAGAAATCACAAAAGCTGCTGGATTAGATGTTTATTCTCAAGTTGAAGGAATTCAACCTATCTGTTTTGAAAATGCAAAATGGGCTTATACAGTTGGAGCTGCAATTGCAATTAAAAAAGATTGTAGAAGAGCTGCAGACGCTGCTGCTGCAATTGGTGAAGGACTTCAAGCATTCTGTATTCCAGGATCAGTTGCTGACCAACGTAAAGTAGGTTTAGGACATGGTAACTTAGGAAAGATGCTTTTAGAAGAAGAAACAGAATGTTTCGCATTCTTAGCAGGACATGAGTCATTTGCTGCTGCTGAAGGAGCAATTGGTATCGCTGAAAAAGCAAACAAAGTTCGTAAGAATCCATTACGTGTTATCCTTAATGGTCTTGGAAAAGATGCTGCACAAGTAATCGCAAGAATCAATGGATTTACATTTGTTGAAACTAAGATGGATTACTATACAGGAAAAGTAGAAGAAGTATTTAAGAAACCTTACTCTACCGGACTTCGTGCAAAGGTTAATTGCTACGGATCTAATGATGTAACAGAAGGTGTTGCAATCATGCATAAAGAGGGAGTAGACGTATCTATTACAGGTAACTCTACAAACCCAACTCGTTTCCAACATCCTGTTGCTGGTACATACAAAAAAGAATGTATCGAACAAGGTAAGAAGTACTTCTCAGTAGCTTCTGGTGGTGGTACAGGACGTACACTTCACCCAGATAACATGGCTGCTGGACCAGCTTCATACGGAATGACAGACACTATGGGACGTATGCATAGTGATGCTCAATTCGCTGGATCTTCATCAGTTCCTGCTCACGTAGAGATGATGGGATTAATCGGAATGGGTAACAACCCTATGGTTGGTGCTACAGTAGCTGTTGCAGTTTCAGTACAGGAAGCTTCAGACGCTGGTAAATTCTAACAAATGGCTTAAAGACAGGTGTTTCAAGCGTGGAAAGAATTGGTAAAAAGTGGTCTTAAGTGGTATATTAGTACACTACGAGTACACTACTAGTACACACACATTAGTACACCAAGAATTAAAAAATATGGAGTCTCTTTTATGAGGCTCTTTATTTTTACGCTTAAATAACATGTTATTTTATTTTTTCAATTTCGGCTTTCAACCAATCAATCTCTCGGTCAGTGTAGACACGTTCTGTGATGTCATTAATCGCATGACCGACAATATATTTTATGGCATATTCATCTACTTCATATTTTTTTGCCATAGTTATGAAATGTTTTCTTGGATCATGAGGTCTATGGTCTGGGTTTAGTTTTAACACATTTACTACATTGACAAAACGATGTCTGTATTTGTCATACGTTAAGAAAGTTCTACCATTTTTTGCATCTGTGCAATTAAATATATACTTACTTTCTAATTTTTCAGCTTGCTTATATTTTTCTACAACAAGGTCTTTGATTTTACTGTGGATTGGTACAATTCTATTTTTTCCAGCATCTGTTTTCATACCACCTTTCATAGTGTTATTTTCCAAATCAACATTTTCTAATTCAAATAGACCAAGTTCTTGAGGTCTGACACCCAAGTAACAATGAATCAAGACCAAGTCAACATATGGAACATCTTCAACGTGGTTCCATAGCTTATCTATTTCCCAATCTTTGAATGATATGTGGGCGTTATGCACAGTTTCCATTTCGTTTATAACATTGTCTGTAATTTTAAAGGTTCGTGCATAATTTCTATCGGTAAGTTCATATTCCACAGCATAATCAAACATTAAATTGAACATAGACTTAATTCTACTTTTTGTTCCGGCAGAAGCAAATTGCTTATTTCCCTTTAAAACTGGCACTGTTAAAAATCTGCAAACTGGATATTTAGCAAATGCCACTATAAGTTATAATATCACCTAAGAGTTAATTAATTCAAAACTAGTCAATGACTTACGAAAGGCAGGAACATGATGAAAGAAAACAGATATGAATTAAACAAACAGTTGGCACAGATGCTAAAGGGTGGAGTAATTATGGATGTAACAACTCCAGAGCAGGCAGAGATTGCACAAAAAGCAGGAGCATGTGCAGTTATGGCATTAGAGAGAATTCCAGCGGACATTCGTGCTGCAGGAGGAGTTTCACGTATGAGTGACCCTAAGATGATTCAAGGAATTCAAGAGGCAGTAAGTATTCCAGTTATGGCAAAGTGTAGAATTGGACATTTTGTAGAAGCACAGATTTTAGAAGCAATTGAAATTGATTATATTGATGAGAGCGAAGTTCTTTCTCCAGCAGATGATATTTATCATATCCAAAAATCTGAGTTTCAAGTTCCATTTGTATGTGGTGCAAAAGACTTAGGAGAGGCACTTCGAAGAATTGCAGAGGGTGCTTCTATGATTCGAACAAAAGGAGAACCAGGAACAGGAGATGTTGTACAGGCAGTACGTCACATGAGGGCTATGAACCGAGAAATTCGCAGAATTCAAAATTTACGTGAAGATGAGATTTTTGAGGCAGCAAAACAACTTCAAGTACCTGCTGATTTATTATCTTATGTTCATGAGAATGGAAAACTTCCCGTTGTGAATTTTGCGGCAGGAGGCGTTGCAACCCCAGCAGATGCAGCACTTATGATGCAGTTAGGTGCAGAAGGAGTCTTTGTAGGGTCGGGTATTTTTAAATCTGGAGATCCTGCAAAACGTGCAGCCTCTATTGTAAAAGCAGTGACTAATTATAAAGATGCAAAAGAAATTGCAAAATTGTCAACTGACTTAGGAGAAGCTATGGTGGGAATCAACGAACAAGAGATAGAGATTCTTATGGCTGAAAGGGGTCTATAGATGAAAATTGGAATTCTTGCACTCCAGGGAGCTTTTGAAGAACATGGACGTATGTTAGATCAGCTTGGCGTAGAGCATTTTGAGATTCGTAAGAAAGATGACTTGAAACAAGAGTTTCATGGAATAATTCTTCCCGGAGGAGAAAGTACCGTCATGGGAAAGCTTTTATTGGAACTTGATTTATTTGAAGATATTCAGACAAAGATAAACAATGGACTCCCTGTTTTGGGAACTTGTGCTGGTCTAATTTTACTTGCAAAACAGGTGAAAGAAGGAAATCCTCATCTGGCAACTATGGATATCAATGTTCAAAGAAATGCCTATGGAAGACAGTTAGGGAGTTTTAATACCCAGGGTATGTTTGACCATTTAGGGACAGTACCAATGACATTTATCAGGGCTCCTTATATTGAGTCTGTTTCTGGAAGCACCAAGGTCCTTGCAACTGTAGATGAGCATATTGTTGCCGCTAGACAGGAGAATCAATGCGTGGTTGCATTCCATCCAGAACTTACGCAAGATACAAGAGTACATGAATATTTTCTTCGCATGGTATAACTTTTTTCACACTTGTTTTCCTACATCTCTTACATTATAATTAAACAAGAGACGCCTTGTTTATTTTGCGAGGCTCACTTGAATATAATAAGCTTAACATAATAAAGGAGACAAGTATGGCACATTTAAAATTTAGTATTGAAACGTTAAATGACTTTTGTAACGAAGCATTTGAAAAGTTTGGATTTACAAAAGAGGAAAGTCAGATTATTACAGACGTATTGCTTATGTCTGATAAATTCGGAATTGAATCTCATGGAATGCAAAGATTAAGTCGTTATCATAAAGGAATTGAAAAAGGATTAATCAAATTAGATGCAGTTCCAGAAGTTGTGTTTGAAACACCTGTTTCAGCAGTAATTGAGGGACACGATGGAATGGGACAGCTAGTTGGTCACAAAGCGATGGAAATTGCAATTGAAAAAGCAAAGAAGAGTGGTATGGCAATTGTAACTGCAAGGAATTCAAACCATTATGGAATTGCAGGATACTATGCAAGAATGGCATGTGATCAGGGATTAATTGGTCTTTCATTTACAAACTCAGAGGCAATTATGGTTCCTACTTTTGCAAGGAAAGCAATGTTAGGAAGTAATCCAATCGCCATTGCTATGCCAGCAGAGCCATATCCGTTTTTCTGCGATTCATCAACAACGGTTGTTACAAGAGGAAAGTTGGAGATGTATCGAAAAGCAGAAAAGGAACTTCCAGATGGGTGGGCATTAGATAAAAATGGAAATCCATCCAACGATGCAGAAGATGTACTTAAGAATATTCTAAGCAAAGCAGGTGGTGGAATTATGCCATTAGGTGGTAGCGAGGAATTAACAGGAAGCCATAAAGGTTATGGTTATGGAATGATTTGTGAAATTTTCTGTTCTATTTTATCCATGGGAATGACGTCAAATCATACTCATATTGATGGAAAGGGTGGAACATGTCACGGATTTATTGCGATTGATCCAGCAGTGTTCGGCAATCCTGAAGAAATCAAAGAACATTTTTCTACTTTCCTTCAAGAATTAAGAGATGCACCAAAAGCAGAGGGACAAGAACGTATCTATACTCACGGAGAGAAAGAAATTCTTGCCATTGAACGTACAAAGACAGAAGGAATTGCTGTAGATGTAAAAACAATGATTGAAATGAAGCAAATGAGTGAATATGTTGGTGTTGATTTTACAAAATATTTTGGTGATTTAAAATTAGATGAAAATTATCAGACGTTATATTAAATTTTAAGAGGAGTAACCATGCGCTATAATTATTGTCCTAAATGTGGAAACAAATTAATAGCTAAGCAGGCAGGAGATGATGGAGATGTTCCATTTTGCCAAGAATGTCAGGAATACTGGTTTGATTCTTTTGCCAGCTGCGTTATTGTGCTTGTTTATAATGAATTTCAGGAGGTTGTACTATCACGACAAGGATATATATCAAATACATATGCTTCCTTTACTTCTGGATTTATGTCACCGGGAGAAACAGCAGAGGAAACAGCGGTGCGAGAAGTAAAAGAAGAAATAGGACTTGATGTACAGAATTTAGAATATGCTGGAACTTATTGGTTTGGTGCGAGAGAACAACTTCTCCATGGATTTATTGCCTATTCACCAAAGCGTGAATTGAGTCTTTCTCAGGAAGTAGATGATGCAAAGTGGATATCTGTTTTAGATGCACCCAAATATATGTTTCCTGAGTCACCTGGAAATGCAGCGTATGGAATCTACCGAAAATATTTAAAGAAAATACAAATCTCAAATAAATAAAATTTTAATTAATAAGAAAAGATGTGGAGTAATAGCTGTTATTCCACATCTTTTCTTATGTTTCTTTGATTTCATATAGAGAGAATCAAAAAAATTAACTTGAATTATACGTATAAAATACGTATAATTGAGGCATGGGTTTCTAAATAGAAGGGTGGAAAAGAGAATTTTATGAAATTGGTATATCCAACATTAATCAAAGAAGTAAATGAATTATACTATGTCTTTGTTCCTGATCTAGATATTCACGAACAGGAAAGAAGTCTTGCTGGAGCCATTGAGATTACAAGAGATGCAATTGGTGCAAAGATAATTCATTTAGAAATTAAGAACATAGAACTTCCTAAACCATCTTCCGATGAATTTATTCGAGAACTTATTAAAATTAAGAAAAGCGAAACTATTGATTTTAGTCAAGGTGAGGTTACATTTACTTATGTGGATGTGAATGTTCAAGAGTATCGGAATAAATTTAACCAGCGTTCTGTGAAAAAAAACTGTACTCTGCCATACTGGCTAAGCAAAAAATCAGAAGAATTGGGAATTAATTTTTCCAAAACCCTTCAAGAAGCTTTGCTTCAAAAACTAGATAAGAGATGACAAATGTTACCATTGGAATTATTAAGATAATAGTGGTATAATAGGCATAATATGTGGCAAATTGCGAAAAAACAGAAAAAGATAAAAGAGGATTTAATAAAATACTGAAAGGGGTTATTTATGAAGAAGATTCATTTAGTGAGTATGTTACTTATGTCGCTTTGTTTTGGTGTGTTACTATTCACTCCAAAAACAGATGATGTATATGCTTCGTATAGTCGATATACAACATCCAGTGTGAATGTAAGAACGAAAGCAAGTATGAGTGGAAAAGTTGTAGGTTCTTTTGCAAAGGGAAAGAAAGTAACTTGTTATGGAACAAGTGGAAGCTTCACAAAAGTAAAGTATAACGGAAGCTATCGTTATACGGCTACCAGTTATTTGTCATCTAAGAAGACAAGCAGTTCTTCAAGTAGTAGTTCTTCAAGTTCTACATACACCAGGTATATTAAGGCTGCATCTTTAAACGTACGAAAGGCTGCATCTAATAGTGGAGCTATAGTGGGAAGTGTATCCAAGGGTACGAAGGTAACTTGTTATGGAACAAGTGGAAGTTTTACAAAGATAAAGTATAACGGAAGTTATCGTTATGTATCTACCAGCTATTTAACATCAACAAAAACAACAAGTTCTTCAAGTAGTTCTTCAAATAGTAGTTCTTCAAGTTCTACTTATACAAGGTACATTACAGCTAGTTCTTTGAATGTACGAAAGAAAGCATCCACCAGTGGAGCTATCGCAGGAAGTGTATCGAAAGGAACAAAAGTAACTTGTTATGGAAAAAGCGGAAGCTTTACAAAGATAAAGTATAATGGAAGTTATTGCTATGTATCTACACAGTATTTATCTTCAAGCAAACCAAGCAGCTCTTCAAATAATTCTTCAAGTTCAAGTTATACAAGATATATTACAGCTAGTTCTTTGAACGTACGAAAAAAAGCATCCACCAGTGGAACCATAGCAGGAAGTGTATCGAAAGGAACAAAAGTAACTTGTTATGGAACAAGTGGAAGTTTTACAAAGATAAAATATAACGGAAATTATTGTTATGTATCTACACAGTATTTATCTTCATCTAAGCCTTCAGGAACAACATCATCCAGCGTTACAGGGAGTCAGATTGCAAACTATGCATTGAAATTTCTTGGAAATCCATATGTCTGGGGAGGAACAAGCTTAACAAATGGTGCAGACTGTTCTGGATATACAATGTCAGTGCTTGCTCATTTTGGGATTTATGTTCCACACAGTTCAATTTCTCAAAGATATGTTGGAAGTTCAGTATCCTTAGGAAATCGAAAGGCTGGAGATTTAGTATGTTATAATGCAATGAATGGAATTGGTCATGTTGGAATCTACATTGGCAATAATCAGGTAGTTCATGCTGGAAGTACAAGTACAGGAATTCATATTTCTACATGGAATTATCGTTCTGTAAACTGTATTCGAAGAGTTTCCAAATAAAGTTCTTTACAAAACCAGTTTGTATGTGTTATGATTTAGAGCGTTGAGACAGTTTATATCGATGTTTACATTGATAGGAACTAGAAGCACTTGGTATTTAGTTATCAAGTGCTTTTTTTATATAACAATAAATTCTGTTGAAGGTTCAGAATAGAAAGATGGTGATTAAGATTGAATGTAATTGCATGCCTAGACATAAACAATGGAATGATGTTTAATGGACGAAGGCAAAGTCAGGATAGAATTGTCTTAGAAAGAATCCTTGATATAACAAGGGATTCTAATCTTTTTATGAATTCTTATTCTTATGAACTGTTTAAAGGAATGAAGAATACGAATATTTTTGTATGTAATAATTTTCTAGAGCGGGCTACAAAGATGGATTATTGTTTGGTTGAGAATGAATCAGTAGTTAATTACAAAGATAAAATCAAAAACATCATAGTATTTCGTTGGAATCGGGTATATCCAGCAGATGTATACTTTGATTTAAATTTAGATAAATTAATAGAACTTTGTGATTTTCAAGGATCGTCTCACCATATAACATTAGAAATATATGAGGAGAACTAGAATGAAAACGGGAAATTTAAAGAAATATGTAGTTGGATTGATTTCATTTCTTTGTCTATTTGGACTATGGGGATGTAATGATACGGCAAAAACTACAACAAAAGAAACAACAACCGCTGAAATTAAGTCAAAACAAAGTAAAATACCATCGGATAACGGAAAACTATATACAATTGTAAATAATAATAAACCAGAGTTCAATTCCAAGGAGTTGACTACAAAATCCTATGAATCATATTCAAAATTGGATCGTTTTGGACGATGTGGTGCAGCAATTGCATGTATTGGAAGAGATATTATGCCAAAGACAAAACGAGGAGCCATAGGAATGATTAAGCCATCTGGCTGGCATACAGTAAAATATAACTTTGTAGATGGAAAATATTTGTATAATCGATGCCATTTAATTGGATATCAATTAACTGGAGAAAATGCCAACAAAAGAAACTTAATTACAGGCACAAGATCTTTAAATGTAGATGGAATGCTTCCATTTGAAAATATGGTAGCTGATTATGTAAAAGAAACTAAAAAGCATGTATTGTATCGTGTAACACCTGTATTTAATGGAAACAACCTTGTTGCAGATGGTGTTAAAATGGAAGGGTATTCTATTGAAGATAAAGGAAAATCAGTGGAATTTAATGTGTTTGTATACAACAAAGAATCAGGAGTAACCATTGATTACAAAACAGGAAATAGTAGTAAAAATGGAAACAGCATAGGAAAAACAGCGTCTACAACAGCAGCCAGCCAGCAGCAAGAAATCCGTGGTAATAAAAAATCTAAAGTTTATCATTGTCCAGGACAAAGGGCTTACAATCAAATGGGAACTTCCAAGAATTTAATAGTATTCCACAATGAAAAAGAAGCTCAAAAAGCGGGATACCGAAAGGCTTCCTATTAAAAATATACACAGACAAGTGAGAAAGGAACAAGATGGCAAATTTAACCAATTGCGACACATGCAGTAATTATATGTTTGATGATGAATATGGGGGATATGTATGCGATATTAATCTTGACGAAGATGAGATGATGCGATTTATGACTCAGTCAGATTACACATGCCCTTACTATCAATTAGAGGATGAATATAAGATCGTACGGAAACAAATGTAAAAAAAGAATCAGTAAGTATTACTTGCTGATTCTTTTTTGATGAAATTAGTATTTAATCACAAGATTTTGAATCTCCTGAATAAAAGCAGATTCATCTTCTGGAACATAGCGCTTTACCTTTGTATCATCAATAGTAACTGTTTTTTCCTTTAAAGTAAGTTTAAGGGACTTCTTTTCTTTTGAAGGCTTTATTTCTTTAAAGTACGTTGTAGTTTCATTGATTAAGGCATCTTTGATTTGTTCTTTCGTTTGAATCTTATTATTCTTGATCTGCTCTTTAACTTTTGCGGAAATAGATTCTGTAAGGGGAGAGTAATCTAAAATTTGTGATGTTAGTTCATAAGTTACTGTATCTTTTGTTTTTGAAACCTGTTTTGAAGAATATTTAATTCTTTTGGTTTGATTTGTCATAAATTCGCAAGTCTGAGTAATAATCTTTTTATCAATACTCGTATTAAGACTTGCAGCTCCCTGTTCTAACTTAGAAGAAAGGGCTGTGTTAAAAGAAGCGTCAACTTTGGCTGCATGTTCTTTTGAATATCCCAACACAGATATTAAATCACTATGATTTTGTTTTAAAACCGATTTACAGTAAGCGTCCACAGTCTTCTTAGGTGATACCGTTTCTTCTGGTCCTTTTTTGCATCCTGTGAAAGAAAATAGTAACAATGATATGAAACATCCAAGTATTAGGTGCTTTTTGGTTAAACGCATAATAACTCCTGTTCTTATTGGTTGATGACTAAACGAATCAATTCACTTCCGAATTTATTTGCACTTTCTGGGAAATATAAAGAGATCTTATCACTTCCTGTTTTTACATTTTGTTTTGTAAATACAAAAGCTTTTGATTGCTTTTCATCATTTGGTTTGTAATTTTCAAATCCTTTACAGATATTAGTTATAAATAAGTTTTTCGCATCTTCTTTTGTTTCAATATGTTCTGACTTTAATGAATCAACAGTTGTAGATTTTGCTTTTTTAATAATAGTTACATAATCAAGTGTTTGTGTTTCTACTTTAATAGTAGCCTGTTTATCATCTGATTTAGTTACAGAAACAGTATACTCAAGGTTCTTCATTGCTTTGTCTATTGCAGAATAAACCTTATTAATGTCTGCATCAGTAACAGAAACATCTGCTGTCTTAAAGCTTTCTTTAAGGCTTGATTTTGTTTCAGATTCATAAGCACTTAAAGTTTCCTTTGCATCCTTTGAGTCAATACCAAGTTCTTTCATAGACTGTACATCGTGTTTAATAAGTAACTGACAAAATGCTTCCATGGATGCTTCTGGAGCTGGTGCACTTCCACTTCCACAACCTACGCATAGGGTTAAAATCATAACCATACTAAAACATACTGCAAAAATTTTCTTTAATTCCTTCATTTCCTTACCTCATTTCATCCTTATTGTGTATTTACCTATAATTATAAGCAATACAAAGTGTTGTGTCAATTGAAGTACATAAACTAAATACAGTAGAGAACAAACATTTGCATTTAGTGTGTCTTATATGTTAGACTAAATTGATTTAGGAGGGAAGAACATGAGCAAGAAACCTGTATATGATGCCAATAGTATCTCGATTTTAGAAGGACTAGAAGCTGTAAGAAAACGTCCTGGAATGTATATTGGCAGTGTGTCGACCAAGGGATTAAATCATCTAATTTATGAAATTGTCGATAACTCAGTAGATGAATTCCTTGCTGGATATTGTGACCAAATCACTGTGACCTTAAAAGAGGATGGAACTGCAGTGATATCAGACAATGGAAGAGGAATTCCAGTTGGAATTAATGATAAGACCGGATTACCAGCCGTAGAAGTTGTTTTCACTGTTCTTCATGCAGGTGGTAAATTTGGTGACGGAAGTTATAAGATTTCAGGGGGATTACATGGGGTTGGAGCATCTGTTGTAAATGCTTTGTCTACATGGCTTGAAGTTACTATTAAGCAAGATGGAGTTATTTATAGGCAGAGATATGAAAGAGGGAAAGTAGTTGCCCGTCTTGAAAAAGTTGGAACTTGTAAGAAAAGTGAAACTGGAACTATGGTTCAGTTTTTGCCAGATCCCGAAATTTTCGATAAAACATATTTTAAAGCAGCAATGGTTCGTAATCGACTTCATGAAACAGCGTATTTGAATCCAAAGCTTCAAATTAATTATATCAATGAACGTCCGGGAGAAGAAACCACAGTTTTATATCATGAACCGGATGGTATTCGTGCATATGTAAGGAAATTAAATGAAGGAAAACAAGTATTACATGAACCTGTATATTTTAAGAACCATTCAGCAGGAATTGAAGTTGAAGTTGCATTTCAATACACAGAAGATTTTGGAGAGAATATCTTAGGTTTTTGTAATAATATTTATACCATTGAAGGTGGAACTCACATTACAGGATTTAAAACTAAATTTACTACAGTTATGAACCAGTATGCGAGAGAATTAGGAATCTTAAAAGAAAAAGATTCAAATTTTACAGGAACAGATGTTAGAAACGGAATGACTGCTGTTATTTCAGTAAAACATCCTGATCCACGGTTTGAAGGACAAACTAAAACAAAATTAGATAATCCAGATGCAAACAAAGTAGTTGCAGAGATAACTGGAGATGAAACAGTTCTTTATTTTGACAAGAATTTAGATGTTCTAAAGAAAGTAATTTCATGTGCCGAAAAATCTGCTAAAATTCGAAAAGCTGAGGAGAAAGCAAAGACTAATCTATTAGTGAAGCAAAAGCTGTCAATTGACAGCAATGGTAAATTAGCAAATTGTGAAAGTCGTAAATCAGAGGATTGTGAGATTTTTATTGTGGAAGGAGATTCTGCCGGCGGTTCTGCGAAAACAGCCAGAAACCGTAAGACTCAGGCAATTCTTCCGATTCGTGGGAAAATACTAAATGTTGAGAAGGCTACCATGGATAAGGTATTGGCCAATGCTGAAATCAAAACTATGATTAATGCATTTAATTGTGGTTTTTCAGAGGGTTATGGGAACGATTTTGATATTTCAAAACTTCGTTATCATAAAATTGTTATTATGACAGATGCTGATGTTGACGGAGCACATATTGCAACATTGCTTTTAACATTTTTCTATCGGTTTATGCCAGAATTAATTACTCACGGACATGTGTACTTAGCGACGCCACCTCTTTACAAGGCAATTCCCAAAAAGGGCGAGGGCGAATATTTATACGATGATGCAGCATTAGAACGGTATCGAGGAAAACACAAAGGTACGTTTACATTACAAAGATACAAAGGTCTTGGAGAAATGGATGCGGATCAGCTCTGGGAAACTACACTAGATCCAGAGACGAGAACGTTACAACAAATTGAAATTGAGGATGCACGTATGGCGTCTGATGTTACTTCTATGCTAATGGGAAGTGATGTGCCGCCAAGAAGAAAGTTTATCTATGAAAATGCTGGAGAAGCAGATTTAGATATTTAAAAGAAAGGTAGTTTAATATGTCAGAAAATATTATAAAAGCAGAGTTTTCTGAGGTGATGCAAAAGTCTTATATTGATTATGCCATGAGCGTCATTTGTGCCCGTGCACTTCCAGATGTTCGAGATGGTCTAAAGCCTGTGCAACGCCGTGTCTTATATGCTATGGACGAGTTGGGACTTCGATATGATAGACCTCATCGAAAATCTGCTAGAATTGTTGGGGATACTATGGGTAAATTTCATCCCCATGGAGACAGCTCGATTTATGAGTGTCTTGTAGTTATGTCCCAAGACTGGAAACGAAGTATGCCATTAGCAGATGGACATGGTAACTTTGGGTCTATTGAAGGTGATGGAGCTGCTGCTATGCGTTATACAGAGGCGAAGCTTCATAAATTTACAGAAGATGTGTATTTAGCAGATTTAGATAAGAATATTGTTGATTTTATACCAAATTTTGATGAGACAGAAAAAGAACCAGAAGTTCTTCCTGTTCGAGTTCCAAATCTATTAGTGAATGGTGCAGAGGGAATTGCAGTTGGTATGACAACAAGTATTCCTCAACATAATCTATGTGAAGTTATTGATGCTGTAAAAGCATATATCACTAATCCAGATATTTCTAATGAACAGCTTATGGAATATGTGCAAGGACCTGATTTTCCAACAGGTGGAATTGTAATTAATAAAGATGAACTGTTAAATATATATAGTACGGGAACTGGAAAAATTAAGCTTCGTGGAAAAGTTGTATTTGAACCAGGGAAGAGAAAATCTGACCGAGATAAGCTTGTAATCACAGAAATTCCATATACTATGATTGGGGCAAATATCGGTAAATTTTTAGCAGATATTGTTGATTTAATTGAGACAAAAAAGACAACAGATATCTATGATATTTCCAATGAATCCTCCAAAGAAGGAATTCGTATTGTGTTGGAATTGCGAAAAGACACAGATGTGGAACGTCTTAAAAATCTCCTTTATAAGAAAACAAAGCTTGAAGATACTTTTGGAGTAAATATGCTTGCCATCGTCAATGGAAGACCAGAAACATTAGGATTAAAGGATATTATTTCTCATCATATGGATTTTCATTATGAGCTTGTAACGAAAAAGTATGAGACATTATTGAAAAAATTATATGAACAAAGAGAAATTAAAGAAGGATTAATCAAGGCCTGTGACATTATTGATTTGATTATTGAAGTTCTACGAGGAAGTAAAAGTCAAAAAGAAGCAAAAGCATGTTTAATTCACGGAGATATTGGAGATATCAGGTTCAAATCATCTAATTCCATGATTAAGGCATGTAAACTTAATTTTACAGAACGCCAAGCGACAGCAATTCTTGATTTAAGATTGTATCGTTTAATTGGACTGGAAATTCTAGCGCTTCAAGAAGAATATGATGAAATTGTTACAAGGATTGCAGAATATGAAGATATCTTAGAAAATAAAGCCTCAATGCGTAAGGTAATCCGTAAAGATTTAGATCGTATAAAAAAGGAATATGGATCTCCACGTAAAACAGAAATTGTAAATGCAGCTCAGGCAGTATATGTGGAAGCACCAATCAAGGAAGAACAAGTTTATTTTGTAATGGATCGTTTTGGTTATGCAAAAACCTTTGACAGTGCCACTTATGAAAGAAATAAGGAAAATGCACATAAAGATTATCCTTATATTATTCCATGTATGAATATAGATAAGCTTTGTATTTTTACGGATAAAGGTGTTTTGCATCAGGTAAAAGTTCTTGATATCCCAGCCGGGAAATATAAAGACAAAGGAACGCCAATTGATAATCTTGGAAATTATGACAGTTCCGAGGAAAACATTGTAACTGTCATGGCAAAAGACACTACAATCCATACTAGGCTTTTGTTTGCAACGACAGGTGGATTTGTTAAAATTGTAGATGGTGCATGTTTTGACGTAATTAAAAAGACCGTCGTAGCCACAAAGTTGACAGAGAACGAAGAAGTAGTAGCTGTGATTCCAGTGACATCAATTGGTAGTGTTCTAGCTCCAGATATGGTAGTATTAGAGACAAGGAATGGTATGTTCCTCCGCTTTCCAATTGATGAGATTCCAGAACAGAAAAAAGGTGCTCGTGGAGTCCGAGGAATTAAACTTGGAACAGAAGACAGTTTATATCAAGCCTATGTTATGGAAGCACAGACCATTTCATCTATTATGTACAAAAAGAAAAAGCTGGAGTTTAATAAACTAAAATTAGCAAAGAGAGACACCAAAGGCTCTAAAATTCGGCGCTAAGAAGGAGTAATGTATGACAGTTGATTTAGTGATACCTACCTATAAACCTGATGAAAAATTCAAAGAAACATTAAAAAGAATTTCAAAACAAACAGTTCCATTTCGGAACATTTATTTAATGAACACCGAGGAGCAGTATTTTCCAAAAGAATATGTGGAACCTTATGACAATATTGTGGTGACACATATATCCAAGTCAGAATTTGACCATGGAGGAACTAGAAACTATGGAGCTTCTTTATCAGATGCAGATATTATCTGCTTTATGACCCAGGATGCTATTCCTGCTAACCATCATATGACAGAGAATTTAATAAAAGCATTTGATGATGCAAGTGTAGGTGCAGCCTATGGACGTCAAATTGCAGACCCTAAGAATAATTATTTAGAATACTATACAAGAGTGTTTAATTACCCGCCTGTGAGCCGTAAGAAATCAAAAAAGGATTTAGACGAGCTGGGTATTAAGACGTTTTTTTGTTCTAACGTATGCAGTGCATATCGAAAAAAGGACTATGATGCTATGGGTGGTTTTGTACTGAAAACGATTTTTAACGAGGATATGATTATGGCATCAAACATGATAGATTCAGGTAAATCGGTTGCTTATCAAAGTGATGCCGTTGTGTGGCACTGGCATAATTATACTTCTATGGAGCAACTTCATAGAAACTTTGACTTGGCCGTTTCGCAGGTGTCTTACGGAGGTTTGTTTGAAAAAGTATCCTCGGAATCAGAAGGTGCTAAAATGGTTCTTCAGTTATTAAAACATTTATGGAAAACTCATCGGTACCGTTATATTCCAAAGATGATAGCAGACAGTGGATGTAAGTTCATTGGATATAAATTTGGAAAAAGTTATAAGAAACTTCCTAAAAAATTGATTTATTGGTTTACAATGAATCCAGCCTATTGGGAAACAAAAGGCATTCTTTAGGAAATCTTAAGCATTAAAGTACTATTTTCTGCTATAATATGATATAATATGAAATCAAAAGCCGACTAGGAGGATTATAAATGAAAGCAAGAACCTATAAAATTATTTTAGCAGTATTCGTTATTGTAGCTGTTTCATGTGGCAGCGTACTTGGATATTATGATGCAAGATTAGAAGCATCTGTGAATACTCAGAAAAAATTAACAAAAACATCGGGGAAAAAAGTAAGTGGAATTATTAATATTTTATTGGTTGGTTCTGATCACGGAGCTATCAAAGGCGACTCTGGACGTTCTGACAGCTGTATGATTGCAACCATCAATACAAAAACAAAAGAATTAAAGCTTACATCCCTTATGCGTGATGTATATGTAGATATTCCAGGTCATGATAGAAATAAGATGAATGCAGCTTATGCCTATGGTGGAGTTGATTTATTAAGTCAAACAATTGCTAAGAATTATGGAATTAGTGTAGACCATTATGCAGTGGTAGATTTTGAGACTTTTGAGAAAGTAATTGACAAGATTGGTGGAGTTGACATCTCTCTTGAGGCAAAAGAAGTTACTTATCTTAACTCTACAAACTACATTTCAAAGAAAAAGTATCGTAATGTAAAAGAAGGAATGCAGACATTAAACGGAAACCAGGCACTTGGATATTCTCGTGTTCGTTATGTGGTTTCCCAAAAGTACGGAGATGGAGACTTTGGACGAACTGGAAGACAACGAGCTGTATTAGAAGCCGCATATAAGAAGCTGTTATCTAAAAGCCCGACTACAATTGCAAGTATTGCCTTGGATTCATTGAAAGATGTTTCAACAGATATGACTTCAGACTACATTAAGAAACTTGCAACAACCGTTATTAGTATGTGTACAACAAAAGTGGATCAATTACAAGTTCCAATGGAAGGTACTTATACAATGGGACGTGCCCAAAGTAATATGTTTGTTTTCTTTGCAAACTTTGATGCAAATAAAGCAGCTTTAAATTACTTTATCTTTGGAAAAGGTCAAAAGATGGACTGGGCTAAGAAGTATGGTGGAACAACGAATGTTGAAACCTTTGGATATAACAGTTACACGGATGGTGACTCCAGCAGTAGTGACGGCACATCATCCACAAGTAGTTCCCGTTCATCTACAAGCAGTTCAAGTTCATCTGGTGGATCAAGCAGTGGCGGATCTTCTAGTGGATCAAGTTCAGGTTCATCTGGTGGATCAAGCAGTAGCGGATCTTCCTCAGGTTCATCTGGACACAGCACATCCTCTACAAGTTCAACACATAAACCTGCAGCTACAACATCTGCACCTGCAACAAGTGCCCCAGCAACAACTGCAGCGCAGAATGATGGAGAATAGTAAAATACTATATTATATATTTAATACGAGGAGGAGACTATATGAAACAGATAGTGCTATCAATATTAGTTGAAAATGCACCTGGGGTGCTAAGCAGAGTATCTGGTTTATTTACAAGACGTGGATTTAACATTGACAGTATTACAGCAAGCAAGACCCAAGATGAAAAGTTTACACGTATGACCATTGCTGTAAGAGGTGATGACCATGTTCTCAATCAAATTAAGAATCAATTATCTAAACTTGAAGACGTTGTTAAGATTATTGAATTAGAAGCAGTAGAATCTGTATGCAGAGAATTGATTTTGGTTAAAGTTTTTGCAAATAAATCAGAAAAACAAGATATTATTTCAATTGCTGATATTTTTCGTGCGAAAATAGTTGATGTTTCAAAAGATACATTAATGATAGAACTTACTGGCAACGTGAATAAAATAGAAGCTTTTATTAATTTACTACAAGGATATGACATCATTGAATTGGTACGTACAGGTTTAACTGGACTTGGACGCGGAGAAGTGGTTTCAAATACTTTGAAATAAATGATAACCCTCGAGCTACTAAGATACTCTTAGTGGCTCTTTTGTTTGGAGAATAAAAGTGGTAAAATACAACGAAACAGAAACAGAAATAAAGGAGAAAACTAGAATGGATTATGTAGTATCAAAATTAATTATGTATGGATCACTCCCTGAGGATTCAATTTTAATGAAATTAAGTGAGATTTTCAAGGAAGAACGTGAAAACATCACATCAAAAAGCGAACTAAGACTGCGGGTATATCAGGAGGTAAAGAGAATCTTAGAAGTTGCAACAGAATTTGGATTTGATAAGAATCTGTGGCATAATTACTTGACTTTTTTGATTATTACAAATGAAAATCCATTTAGTATTACTTGTGAGAAAGTTGGAGCCAACGATGGAAGTGTAAATTATTTTGCAAAAAATGATTTCAGTGCGTTTCGTGAACTATTTGAATATGATTTTAGCCATATTGAAAAAGCCCTTGACACAGATTGTTTTACTCGGATTTCTAATTATAAAGCCATTGGAAAAAGTGAACTTATGTACAATCACAATGTAAGTGAAAAAGTACAGGTGTTAAGTGAACAACTTGAACATACAGCCAATGAACATGAATTTTTTGAATGTGTGACTAATTTTTATAAAGCCTATGGTGTTGGAATGTTTGGTCTTAACAAGGCATTTCGTCTAAAAGAGTCTAACAGCAATGATGTGGAGATTATTCCAATCAATAACATGGATAAGGTTATGTTAGATGATTTAATTGGTTATGAGATTCAAAAGAAAAAGCTAGTTGACAATACAAAGGCATTTGTAGATGGTAAAAAAGCAAATAACGTACTGTTATTTGGAGATAGCGGAACAGGTAAATCTACAAGTATTAAAGCAATTGTCAACGAATTTTATGAAGATGGTCTTCGTATGATTGAAATTTATAAACATCAGTTTAAGGACTTGTCCAATGTAATTAGCCAGATTAAAAATCGTAATTACAAATTTATTATTTATATGGATGATTTGTCATTTGAAGAATTTGAGGTAGAATATAAGTTTCTAAAAGCAGTCATTGAAGGTGGAGTTGAAACAAGACCGGACAATATTCTCATTTATGCTACATCTAATAGACGTCACCTTATTAAAGAAACTTGGAAAGATAGAGATGATGTGGAAAATACTAACGGAATTCACAAGTCAGATACTATGGAAGAAAAACTTTCTCTTGCCAATCGTTTTGGTGTTACAATTAATTACTCAAAACCATCACAGAAAGAATATTTCCATATTGTAATTGAACTTGCAAAAAAAGCTGGGATTACCATGTCCGAGGAAGATCTTCGGAAAGAAGCCAACAAATGGGAACTAAGCCATGGTGGTATTTCAGGGCGAACAGCACAGCAGTTTGTAAACTATGTGCTTGGTACAATACAATAGAATATTATTTTGTTCCACTATGGTAAATGTGTTATAATATTTACCATAGTGGAACATGGAAAGGGGCGTATAAAAATGGAGATTGAATACCTGAAAGCACACGGAGTTAACTATGATGACGGATTAAAACGTTTCATGGGTAACAATGAATTATATGAAAAGTATTTAAGAAAACTCCCAGCGGATGCTAACTTTGCAAAACTTGAACATGCATTGAATACAGAAAATTTTGAGGATGCTTTTACGTATGCACATACATTAAAGGGAATTGTAGGGAACTTAAGTATAGATGATTTTTTTCACACATTATATGATGTTGTAGAAAGTTTACGTGTGAAAAATATCGAGAATGCAAGTCAACAGTTTAAGATATTAAAAGCACAATATATTGAAGTAGTGGAGGCTTTAAAAGAACAAGAATAGGACAACCACAAAAGAGAAAATAAATCTTTTTAAGATTAACTTAAATCCTGTTCTTTTGTTTGCAACATCTGTTTGGGAATGGTATAATACAACGAGTTTAATATATCATATGGAGGTTGCTATGAAACAAAAAGGAGTTTTAGCATTTAGAATTGTTGGGGTTGCAACAATCCTTCTAGGTCTTATCAACACAGTATCTGCCGTTATTTATATTATCAGCGGCATCAATACATCCGATATTAACCTACCCACTGGATTATTTTATGGATATACAGTGGCATGTTTAATCTTTGGACTTGTTGAGTTTCTAGCAGGAATTAATGCATACAGGGTATATAGAAGACCTGAATACAGAGGAATTTGTTTTAAATCAGGAGTTGCAATGATTGTGATGGAAGCTGTGATTCTTGCCATTTTGTATTTTGGTAATATATTTACAGTACAGAGCTTATCTGGATTTGTATATCCTGTAATTTATGTTGTACTTATAAAATTATGCAGATAAAGAGGTAATTAGATGAAAAGTGTAAAGGATATGAAACGTGTACTTCTTAAGTTAAGTGGTGAAGCACTTGCAGGAGATAAAGGAACAGGATTTGACGATGCCACATGTGTGGATGTTGCTGGTCAAGTCAAAGAATTGGTGGATGCTGGAATTCAGGTATCTATCGTTATTGGTGGTGGTAACTTCTGGAGAGGACGTACAAGTGAACATATGGAACGAACAAAAGCAGACCAGATTGGGATGCTTGCAACCGTTATGAATTGTATTTATGTTGCAGACGCGTTTCGCAGAGTCGGATTAGATACAAGTGTATACACACCGTTTACATGTGGTTCATTTGCAGATTTGTTCTCAAAGGATAAAGCAGTTAAGGATTTGGAAGCTGGAAAAGTTGTATTTTTTGCAGGTGGAACAGGACATCCATATTTTTCAACAGATACAGCAACTGCACTTCGTGCAATTGAGATTGAGGCAGAAGCAATTTTACTTGCCAAGTCTATAGATGGAGTTTATGATAGTGATCCAGCAATTAACCCAGCAGCTAAAAAGTACGACAGTATTTCTTTAGATGAAGTATTAGAACAAAAACTTGCTGTTGTAGATTTAACAGCGACTGTTATGTGTCAGGAGAATCATATGCCACTTGCGGTCTTTGGATTAAATGAAACAGGCAGTATTTCAAATTTAATGAAAGGTAAATTTAATGGTACCTATGTTACCGTTTCAAAATAGGAGGAAATTATGTTAAAGCAATTTGAAGACAAGATGCAAAAATCTTACGAGAGCATGACAAGCGATTTTTTAACAATTCGTGCAGGTCGTGCCAACCCACACATATTAGATAATGTGACAGTGGAATACTATGGAACACCGACACCACTTCAACAAGTAGGAAATGTTACAATCCCAGAAGCTAGAACAATTATGATTCAGCCTTGGGAGAAGAATCTTCTAGGAGATATTGAAAGAGCCATTATGATGGCTGACATTGGAATTACACCAAACAATGACGGAACAGCAATTCGTTTAAATTTCCCAGATTTAACAGAGGAAAGAAGAAAAGAATTAGCAAAGGATATCAAAAAGCGCGGGGAAGCAACAAAGGTTGCAGTTCGTAACATTCGCCGTGATGCCAATGATGAATTAAAGAAAAAGAATAAAGCAAATGAATTAAACGATGATCAATTGAAGGATTATGAATCCGATGTACAAGATTTAACAGATCGTTACATTAAGAAGATTGATGACGCTGTTGCCAAAAAATCAGATGAAATAATGACTGTTTAGTCTTTGATACAGGGTTGTAAATATGACAACCCTGTTTCTTTTGTAAAATGGAGGTCAATTTATGGAGCAGTTAAATGTACCAAATCACATAGCTATTATTTTAGATGGAAATGGCCGCTGGGCAAAAAAGCGGTATTTGCCACGTAATGTTGGACATGCACAAGGCAGTAAAGCTGTAGAGAAGATTATTGAAGATGCACATAACCTGGGAGTAAAGTACCTCACTGTATATGCTTTTTCTACAGAAAACTGGACACGCCCACAAGATGAAGTTAATGCATTGATGAAGTTGTTGCGAGACTATCTTAAGACATGTATTAAACGTGCAAATAAGAACAATATGCGTGTGCGTGTGATTGGAGACATAACAAGATTAGATGAGGATTTAAGAGATAAGATTGAAGAACTTGAACGAGTATCAAAAAATAATACCGGAATCAACTTTTCCATTGCGTTAAACTATGGAAGCAGAGATGAGATGATTCGAGCCATGAAAGCTATGTATCAGGATCTTCAAAAGGGTATCCTGTCAGAAGATGAGATTACAGAAACAACCTATGAGAAGTATTTGGATACAAAAGATTTACCCGATCCAGATTTGCTAATTCGTACAAGCGGTGAAGAGAGATTATCTAATTTCTTATTATGGCAGTTAGCATATACTGAATTTTATTTTACAGATGTATTATGGCCAGATTTCAATAAAAAAGAATTACAAAAAGCAATTGAATATTATAACGGTCGAGACAGAAGATTTGGAGGAATATAGACTTATGTTTAAGCAAAGATTATTAAGTGGGATTGTATTAGTTGCAATCGCTGCTGCTGGATTATATATGGGAGGATTTGTAACATTAGCTATGATAGCAATTGTTGCATTGATTGGATACAATGAATTGTTAAAGATTTTTGACATTGATAAATCATCTTTAGCTGTATTAGGATACACGGGAACGATTCTTTATTATGGATTGTTATTCTTTGGTTTAGAGACTTGGTCAACAGCAATTATTATCTTATTTATGATTTTCATTTTAGGATGTTATGTCATTCGTTTTCCTAAATATCATATGAATCAAGTGTTTGGGTGCTTCTTTGGATTTGTATATGTAAGTATTATGTTATCTTACGTATATCAGTTAAGAGTTGCACAAAATGGTGGAGAGTTTATTTTATTAATATTTTTAGCTGCATGGGGAAATGATACATTAGCATATTGTGTTGGAAAGTTAACTGGAAAAACAATTGGTAATCACAAGATGACTCCTTCCTTAAGCCCTAAGAAAAGTATTGAAGGTTTAGTTGGTGGAGTTGTGGGAGCTGCTATTTTAGGAGCTATTTATGGAGGCTATCTAAAGACAATTGTTCGATTTAGTTTCAATCCTATTATTGTATTCGCCATGATATGTGGAATTGGAGCTGCAATTGCAGTCATTGGAGATTTAGCTGCATCCGCTATTAAACGTGATTCTAACATTAAGGATTATGGTACATTGATTCCAGGACATGGTGGAATTCTAGATCGTTTTGATAGTATTATTTTGATAGCACCAGTTATATATTACTTGACACTTATGCTTTCAGGAGGCGCAGTACAGTGAGATATGTTTCAATCATCGGTTCCACAGGCTCTATTGGAACACAGACACTAGAAGTGATACGAGAGCAGGGCGATTTTAAAGTTTCTGCTTTAGCAGCTAGAAGTAATATTGAGTTGTTAGAGAAACAGGCAAGAGAATTTAAACCGTTTGTAGTTGGTGTGTTTGTAGAAGAAAAGGCAAAGGAATTAAAGAATCGCTTAAAAGACACTAATATTAAAGTGGTATCTGGAATAGAAGGTTTAATTGAAGTAGCTGTTCAAGAGAAAAGTTCTATTGTTATGACTGCAGTTGTTGGCATGATAGGAATTCGTCCTACCATTGCGGCAATTGAAGCGGGAAAGGATATTGCACTTGCCAATAAAGAAACTTTAGTAACTGCAGGACATTTGATTATGCCTTTGGTAAAAGAAAAGGGTGTAAATTTATATCCAGTAGATAGTGAACACTCTGCAATATTTCAGTGTTTACAGGGAGAAGAAATGCGAGAAATTGATTCTCTTATTATTACTGCTTCCGGTGGTCCATTTCGAAAATACACATGGAAGGACTTGGAGCATGTAACGGTAGCTGATGCTTTAAATCACCCAAACTGGTCCATGGGTTCTAAAATAACCATTGATTCAGCGACTCTTGTAAATAAAGGACTTGAGGTAATTGAAGCAAAATGGCTCTTTGATGTTGATTTTGATCAAATAAACGTGGTGGTTCAACCAAAGAGTATTGTCCATTCTATGGTTCAATTTTTAGATGGGGGAGTTATGGCACAACTGGGAACACCAGACATGAAATTGCCAATTCAATATGCATTGTACTATCCCCATAGACGTTCCTTAGGTGGAGAACGGTTAAACTTTGCCGAAATCGGAAGTCTTACTTTTGAAGAACCTCCAATAGATGTTCTAAAAGGATTAAAATATGCATATGATGCAGGAAGAATTGGTGGGTCTATGACTACTGTTTTAAATGCCGCCAATGAGAAAGCAGTTTCTTTGTTTTTAAATGAAAAGATACAATTTTTAGATATTTATCGTATCATTGAAGATGCTATGAATGCCCATACGGTGATTCAAAATCCTTCTTTAGAGGAAATTTTGGAAACAGAACAGTGGGTCTATGACTTTATAGAAAGCAGGTAACAACTTGAATATAATCATCGCTATTTTAATCTTTGGAATCATAATTATTATTCATGAGCTAGGACATTTTTTAATTGCTAAAAAAAATGGAATCCGAGTGGATGAATTTTGCGTAGGTCTTGGACCAAAGATCATTGGAAAGAAATTTGGAGAGACAGAATATGCCCTAAGACTACTTCCTTTTGGAGGTGCTTGTATGATGGGAGAAGACGAGGACAGAGATGAGCCAGATGCTTTTAACAACAAATCAGTTTATGCAAGAATGGCAGTTATTTTTGGAGGACCTCTTTTTAACTTTATTTTAGCTTTTGTTCTCTCTTTCATTATGATAGCAATGTCTGGTGCTGATATTCCCAAAGTATATGGAACGAAAAAGAATTCTCCAATACAAGAAGCAGGGATTAAATCTGGTGATATTCTGAAAGAAATTGACGGAAAAAGGATATACAATTATCGAGAATTATCTTACTATTTTATGTTAAATTATAAAGGTGGTTCACTGCCTTTGACCATTGAGCATAATGGAAAAGAAAAAATCATATCGGTGACCCCAAAATATGATAAACAGAAAAAAAGATATCTTGTAGGTGTAACATGGAAGGGATATGAGAAAGTGGGTCCCCTTCAAACAATAGAATACACATTCCATGAAGTTTCATTACAAATTCGAGTTACTCTTAAAAGTGTTGCAAAACTTGTAACTGGACAGTTGTCAATGAAAGATTTATCTGGACCTGTTGGAATCGTCAAACAAGTAGGAGATACCTATAACTCAGTGATACCATTTGGCTTAAAAGCATTGATTAGTACCATGCTCAGTATTGCCGTTTTAATTAGTGCCAATTTAGGTGTTATGAACCTACTTCCACTGCCAGCATTAGATGGTGGACGATTGTGTTTTTTAATCATTGAAGCAATTCGTGGAAAACCTATAAAACAAGAAATTGAAGCCTATGTTCACAGTGTTGGATTAATACTGTTGTTAGCTCTTATGATATTTGTAATGTACCAGGATGTTCTAAAGATATTTTAAAGGAGAAGCCTATGTATACAAGAGAGAATACAAGAAAAGTTCAGATAGGAAATCGAGTCATTGGAGGAGGAAATCCTGTTTTGATTCAATCTATGACAAATACAAAAACCGAAGATATAGATGCAACAATTGCTCAGATTTTAGCGTTAGAACAGGCCGGCTGTGATATTGTTCGAAGTACTGTCCCTAGTATGGAAGCAGCAAAAGCATTCAAACAAATAAAAAAGCAAATTCATATTCCTCTTGTAGCAGATATTCATTTCAATTATGAACTTGCCATTGCAGCTATGGAATATGGTGCAGATAAAATCCGAATTAATCCCGGAAATATTGGATCTGACAAGAAAATTAAAGCAGTGGTAGATTGTGCAAAAGAACGCAATATTCCAATTCGAGTTGGTGTAAACAGTGGTTCTCTAGAGAAGCATTTAGTCGAACAATATCATGGAGTAACTGCCCAAGGATTAGTTGAAAGTGCTTTAGATAAAGTCTCAATTATTGAACAGTTTGGTTATGAGAATATAGTGGTAAGTATTAAGTCATCTGATGTTTTAATGTGTGAGAAGGCTTATGAGTTGTTTGCAGAAAAAAGTGACTACCCTCTACATGTTGGAATTACAGAGTCAGGAACTGTATTTAGTGGAAATATTAAGTCTGCCATTGGACTTGGATTAATTTTAAACAAAGGAATTGGAGACACCATTCGAGTTTCTTTGACGGGAGATCCAGTAAATGAAATTGCAAGTGCAAAATTGATTTTGAAAACCCTTGGTCTTCGTAAGGGTGGAATTGAAGTTGTATCTTGTCCTACCTGTGGAAGAACAAATATAGATTTAATTGGTCTTGCAAACAAGGTAGAAACCATGGCTACAAATTTCCAGAACTTAAACATAAAGGTTGCAGTCATGGGATGCGTGGTCAATGGACCAGGAGAAGCAAAAGAGGCAGATATTGGAATTGCTGGAGGTGTAGGAGAAGGCCTTCTAATGAAAAAAGGAGAAATCATCCGAAAGGTACCAGAAGACCAATTATTAGATACATTACGATATGAATTAGAACATTGGGGAGAGATTTAAATGGCGCAAGAAAAATCGTTTTTTATTGTTTTTCCTGATTTAAAAGTTTCAGATAATATGAAGCAAATCTTTGAAAATGTATTGATAGATGAGGTTATATACCAAAAGAAAAGTAATACACTATGCATTCATTTTCATTGTGAACATATTATTTCTAGAATTGATACATGGAAGATGGCAAAACAGATTCGGGAACAGTTGTTTTCTAAACGATTTGTAAAAGTACGTTTTCATGAAGCTTTTCAATTGTCAGATCAATACAATACAGAGCATATTTTAAATAATTATATAAAAAGCTTCCTCTTTGATTTAAAAGGTCAGGGGGAAGTTATTTTTAACGTTGTCCGAAAGAGCAATATTGAAGTGAATGAAAATATTATTAATATCACTTTGGAAGATACCTTTATTAATCGCAGCAAATCTGTGGAAATTAAGGAGTATTTTGAATCTGTTTTTCAAGATAGATTTCAAAGAGATGTAAAAGTAGGTTTTCATTTTACAGATAAAATTGACAACGCCTTAAAGAAAGAAAGCCAGTATAAACTTCAAAAAGAGATTGAGGAGATTGTGGAGCAGGCAGATCAGGTTGCCAAAGAACACGAAAATGACCAAAAGGCAGCAAAGAAAAAAGAAACCTTTGATTATAACAAAAAATATTCAAAAAAACGAATTGAAGATGATCCAACTTTACTGTACGGTCGAAATGTAGAAGGTGACTTAATGGAAATTAAGGAAGTCTTTGATGAAATTGGAGAAATTGTTGTTCGTGGACAGATTTTCGAGATGGAAACAAGAGAAATTCGGAATGAAAAATCAATTATTATGTTTAGCATTACCGACTTTACAGATAGTATTCGATGCAAAATATTTGTAAAAAACGAACAATTACCAGATGTGCTATCTGGCATTGGAAAAGGTAAATTCATCCGAATCAAGGGAATGGCAATTTATGATAAGTTCGATCATGAGATTACTCTATCCTCGGTAATCGGAATTAAAATGATTTCAGATTTTAGACAAAAACGCCAGGATAATATGATGGACAAGAGAGTGGAACTTCATCTGCATACGGTTATGAGCGATAATGATAGCGTTGTTCAAATCAACGAAATTGTGCAAAGAGCACATGACTGGGGACATAAGGCACTTGCAATTACGGATCATGGGGTGCTTCAGGCTTTTCCTATTGCAAGACATGCATACGAAGATTTACGGTTAGAAGAAGATGATCCGTTTAAGATTATTTATGGAGTTGAAGGATATTTTGTAGATGATTTAGGAGACTTAGTTCAAAACGATCATGGACAATCCTTAGATGATAGTTATGTTGTATTTGATATTGAAACAACTGGATTTAACAATCAAGAAGACCGTATTATTGAAATTGGTGCTGTAAAAGTAATAGAAGGAAAGATAACTGAGACGTTTAGCGAGTTTGTAAATCCACAGATTCCAATTCCTTTTCGAATTACCCAGCTGACTACAATTACAGATCAAATGGTAATGGATGCAGATGCAATTAGTGAGGTTTTGCCACGGTTCTTTGAATTTTCAAAAGGTTCTATATTAGTTGCACATAACGCAAACTTTGACATTGGCTTTATCAAGGAAAATGCCAAAAGGCAAAATTTAACCTATGATTTTACATCAGTGGATACTTTAGGCCTAGGACGATGTCTCCTTCCCCATTTAGGAAAATTCACTTTAGATAATATTTGCAAGAATTTAAATATTAAATTAGAAACCCATCATCGTGCAGTAGATGATGCAACGGCAACTGGTAAAATCTTTGTGAAATTTATTGAAATGTTAAAGCGAAGAGAACTAGATAATTTATCTAAGGTGAATGATTTTGTATCTAATTCAGAAGATTTCGTCAAAAAGAGTATGTCTTATCATGGAATTATTTTAGTAAAAAATAATACTGGAAGAGTCAATTTAAACCGTTTAGTTTCTGAATCTCACCTTCATTACTTTAACCGAAGACCTAGAATGCCAAAGTCTCTCATTAACAAATACCGAGAAGGTCTGATTTTAGGTTCTGCCTGTGAAGCAGGAGAATTATATCGGGCTATTGTGGACAGGCGTTCAGAAGATGAGATTGCAAAAATTGTAGAGTTTTATGATTATCTAGAGATTCAACCTCTTGGGAATAATAAATTTATGATTGAGTCCAATCGATATGAAAATATTAATTCCATGGATGATGTGGAAGCGATTAATCGACGCATTGTGGAATTAGGAGAAATCTATCATAAACCCGTGGTAGCAACCTGTGATGTGCATTTTTTAGATCCAGATGATTCTATATATCGTGCTATTTTAATGGCTGGAAAAGGATTTAAAGATGCAGATGATCAGCCCCCTTTATTTTTTAGAACAACAGAAGAGATGCTAGATGAGTTTGCTTATTTAGGAAGTGATAAAGCAAGGGAAGTGGTAATTACCAATCCAAATAAAATCAACGATATGATAGAGAATATTTCACCAATCCACCCAGATAAGTGCCCTCCGGTTATTGAAAATTCCGACAAAGATTTAAGAGATATTTGTTATAATCGTGCCCATGAAATCTATGGTCCCAATCTTCCAGAAAGAGTAACTAAGCGATTAGACAGAGAGCTAGATTCTATTATCGGAAATGGTTATGCAGTTATGTATATTATTGCACAAAAGTTAGTATGGGATTCCAATGCTCATGGATATTTAGTTGGTTCCAGAGGATCTGTAGGTTCATCCTTTGCAGCAACCATGTCAGGAATTACAGAAGTAAATCCGCTGCCAGCACATTATATCTGCCCAAATTGTTATTATGTTGATTTTGATTCAGAACAAGTAAAAGAATATGCATCCAAAGGTATGTCAGGATATGATATGCCAGATGCTGTTTGCCCCAAATGCGGAAAACCTCTTCGTAAAGAAGGACATGATATTCCATTTGAAACCTTCCTTGGATTTAAAGGGGATAAAGAACCAGATATTGACCTTAATTTCTCTGGAGAGTACCAGGGAAAAGCTCATGCCTATGTTGAGGTTATCTTTGGAAAAGGAAAAGCTTTCCGTGCAGGAACCATTGGAACCTTGGCGGAAAAAACAGCTTATGGGTATGTATTAAAATATTTAGAGGAACGTGGAATTTCCAAGCGAAAGTGCGAAATCGAACGATTGGCTATGGGGTGTACAGGAGTAAAACGCACAACAGGACAGCATCCAGGTGGAATTATTGTAGTTCCCCATGATAAAGAAATATACGATTTTACTGCTATCCAGCATCCAGCAAATGATATGAAAACGCCGATTATTACCACTCATTTTGAGTACCATTCCATTGACCAGAATTTATTGAAACTTGATATTCTTGGGCATGACGATCCATCTATGATTCGTAGAATGGAAGATATCACAGGAATAAATGCAGAGGAGATTCCTTTAGATGACCCATCGGTTATGGAGCTATTTCATGGAACAAAAATTCTTGGAATTACACCAGAAGATATAGGAGGAACCCCTCTTGGTTCCCTTGGAGTTCCAGAGTTTGGAACAGACTTTGTTATTCAAATGCTTCAAGATACCAACCCACAAAGTTTTTCGGATTTAGTTCGTATTTCAGGATTGTCCCACGGTACTAATGTTTGGCTTGATAACGCACAGACACTGATTCAAAATGGTGAATGTGAAATATCTACAGCTATTTGTACTCGTGATGATATTATGGTTTATTTGATTAATCAAGGATTAGATGAAGCATTGTCCTTTACTACCATGGAATCAGTTCGTAAAGGAAAAGGACTGAAACCAGAGATGGAAGAGGCCATGAAAGAAAAAGGTGTTCCAGACTGGTATATTTGGTCATGCAAACAAATTAAGTATATGTTCCCAAAAGCACATGCAGTTGCTTATGTTATGATGGCGTGGAGAATTGCCTGGTTTAAAGTTTTTCATCCGTTAGCTTATTATGCAGCATATTTTAGTATTCGTGCTAAATCATTTTCCTATGCAGATATGTGTATGGGAAAAGAACATCTTATGGAGCGAATGAAAGAAATTACTTCTGTTCCAAAGGAACAAGCAAAACCTGCAGATCTTGACCTGCTCCGTGAAATGAAAATTGCAGATGAAATGTATGCACGTGGATATGAATTTATGCCCCTTGATATTTATCAAGCAAAAGCAGTTGATTTTCAGGTGATTGATGGAAAATTAATGCCAGCTTTTTCAAGTTTAGATGGAATGGGTGAAAAGGCTGCAAGAGCAGCACAGGAGGCCGGTAAGGGAGAACCTTATACTTCATTGGAGAACTTTAGAAATCGAACCAAAGCACCAAAGGCTGTTATCGAATTAATGAGTGAGCTTGGAATTATGGGAGATTTAGAGGAAACAGACCAATTACAATTCCAATTTGATATGTAAATATATACCAATTATTAAATATATTACATATCTTTAGAAGATTCTTGCACATCCAATAATTATGTGATACAATGTATAAAGCATAAAAATTACTTAAGAGTGGACGGAAGTCCACTCTTATTGTTTGTTTTTATATGACAATTCAAAGGAGGAACATAACTTGGCAAATAAAGCAGTGATTGAAGAAAAAGTAGAAGCAATCGTTACACCAATTATTGATGACAATCAGTTTGAACTTGTAGATGTTGAATATGTAAAGGAAGGTGCTAACTGGTATTTGCGTGTATATGCAGATAAAGAAGGTGGAATTAATATTGATGATTGTGTGTTTATTAGTCGTGCATTAGAAGAAAAACTAGATGCAGATGATTTTATTGAAGATGCATATATTTTAGAAGTTAGTTCTCCAGGGTTAGGAAGACCCCTAAAGAAGGAAAGAGATTTTGTCCGAAGTATAGGAGAGTCTATTGATTTTAAACTTTACAGAGCAATCAATAAACAAAAAGAGTTCACAGGGATTCTGAAAGAATATACAGGTTCAGCCCTTGTGGTTCACATAGATGATGAAGATAAGACATTCCAGATAAAGGACATAGCAAGTGTTCGTCTATCGCTAGATTTTTAAAGGAGGATAATGAAAAATGAGTGAATTAATCGATGCATTAAACCAATTGGAAAAAGAAAAAAATATTAAAAAAGAAGTAATTATGGAGGCAATTGAGAATTCTTTAGTTGCTGCCTGTAAACGTGATTTTGGGAATGCTGACAATGTTGTAGTCAATATGGATCGTACAACAGGTGATATTGAAGTATATGCAAACAAAGATGTAGTAGAAGAAGTGGAGGACGATGCACTTCAAATTAGTCTTGCCAAAGCAAAAGCAATTAATACAAAATATGAATTAGGTGATGTAGTTCCAATTGAAATTACACCAAAGGATTTCGGTCGTATTGCAGCAATGCATGCAAGAAGTGTTATTGTACAAAAGATTAAAGAAGAAGAAAGAAGAGTTGTATTTGATCATTTCTACTGCAAAGAAAAAGACATTGTAACTGGTGTTGTTCAACGATATGTTGGAGAGAACGTAAGTGTAAGTCTTGACGATAAAACAGATGCTCTTCTAATGAAATCTGAACAAATCAAGGGAGAAGTATTTACTCCAACAGAACGAATCAAGTTATATATTGTTGAAGTAAAAGACACAAATAAGGGACCAAGAATCTTAGTCTCAAGAACTCATCCAGAGCTTGTAAAGCGTCTATTTGAGAAAGAAGTTGCTGAGATTCAAGACGGAACAGTGGAGATTAAGAGTATTGTCCGTGAAGCAGGTTCAAGAACAAAGCTTGCTGTATGGTCAAATGATTCCAATGTAGATCCTGTAGGAGCATGTGTTGGTATGAATGGTGCCAGAGTAAACGCCATTGTCAATGACCTACGAGGAGAAAAAATCGATATTATTAATTGGAATGAAGATCCTTGTATTTTTATTGAAAATGCATTAAGTCCATCAAAGGTTGTATCTGTTGCCGTTGATGTGGAAGAAAAGAGTGCAAGAGTTGTAGTTCCAGATTATCAATTATCCCTTGCAATTGGTAAGGAAGGACAAAACGCACGTCTTGCAGCTAGATTAACAGGATTCAAGATTGATATTAAGAGTGAGACACAGGCAGAACAAGAAAATCATCTTGCCCCTCAAGAAGAAGTTATCGATTTAGATGCTGAGACAGAAGATATCGTAGAGGAATAGAATAAATTATAGGAAGTGGTTATATGAGTCAAAAAACACCCAAAAGACAATGTATTGGATGTCATGAATCAAAAGATAAAAAAGAGCTTGTTCGTATTGTGAAAGAGAAGAATGGTAACATTTCATTTGATCCAACAGGAAAAAAGAATGGAAGAGGTGCATATATCTGCAATTCACCAGAATGTTTGGATAAATCCATGAAAAGTAAAGGCTTAAATCGTGCATTTAAGATGGAAATACCAGAAGAAGTTTATGAACAAGTAAAAAAGGAGATGATAAATTATGAACGATAGAGTGTTATCTCTCTTAGGACTGGCAACAAGATCAAGACATTTAGTCAGTGGTGAATTCAGTGTAGAAGCATCTGTGAAAGCAGGAAAAGGAAAACTTGTAATTGTTGCCAAAGATGCCTCAGATAATGCAAAAAAGCAGTACACAAATATGTGTAATTTTTACAAGGTTCCATTGTACTTTTATAGCCAAAAAGATGAATTAGGTCATGCCATTGGAAAAGAATTCCGAGTTGCAGTAGCAGTAGAGGATGAGGGCTTTGCCAATTCAATTCGTACGAAACTAGATAATAACCGATAACGGAGGTGTAATATATGGGAAAAATCAGAGTCCATGAAATAGCAAAGAAATTCAACAAATCAAGTAAAGACATTATAAAAATATTAACAGACAATCACATTGATGTTAAAAATCACATGAGTACAATCGATGATGCAGGTGTTAGTATTATTGAAAAAGCATTAAGCGTTAAAACGGCTACTCCTAAAAAAGAAGCTCCTAAAAAGGAAACTTCAAAGAAAGAGGCTCCAAAGAAAGAGGCTCCAAAGAATAATGCACAAAAAAATAATGCTCCTAAAAAAGAAGCTCCAAAAAACAACGCTCCAGCAAAGGAACATAAAATTCTAAAAAAAGAAAATCCACAGAATTCTCAAAAATTTAACAAAAAGAATAAAACAGGTGGAAATAATAATAACAACAACAATAACCGTAACAATAATGGAAAGTTTAATAATAACAACCGTTATAACGGAAAGAAGAAACAAAAGGATACTAGAAAGAGAAAAACAACTGGACCAGGTGCGTTTATTAAGCCAGAACCAGTAAAAAAAGTTGAGGTGGATCCAAATCTTCCAGTAAAGATTCCTGAGATTCTTACATTGAAGGATTTTGCAGATGCACTTTCAATCCCTGCAAATGATATTATTAAGAAACTTCTAATTTCAGGTGGTGGATTAGTTAATCTTAATACAGAGTTAGACTTTGAACGTGCAGAAGAAATTGCAATGGAATATGATCGACTAGTTGAATTAGAAGAAAAAGTAGATGTCATCGAAGAAATTCTAAAAGAAGAAGAAGAGGAAGATGAATCTAAATTAGTAACAAGACCACCAGTTGTCTGTGTTATGGGTCACGTTGACCACGGTAAAACTTCTCTTCTTGATGCCATTCGTAAGTCAAGTGTTACCACTGGAGAAGCCGGTGGAATCACACAGCATATTGGTGCGTACATGGTACCAACAAGCAACGGAAAGATTACATTCTTAGATACACCAGGACATGAGGCTTTTACATCTATGCGTATGAGAGGTGCTCAGTCTACAGATATCGCAGTTTTAGTTGTTGCAGCAGACGATGGGGTTATGCCTCAAACAATCGAAGCAATTAACCATGCAAAAGCTGCAGGAGTTGAAATCATTGTTGCTGTCAATAAAATTGACAAAGAAAATGCAAATATAGAACGTGTAAAACAAGAATTAACAGAATATGAATTAATTCCTGAAGATTGGGGAGGATCAACAATTTTCTGTCCAGTTTCAGCACATACACATGAAGGAATTTCAGATTTACTAGATATGATTTCATTAACATCTGAAGTACTTGAATTAAAAGCTAATCCTGAACGTAATGCACGTGGTATTGTTATTGAAGCACAGCTTGATAAAGGCCGCGGACCAGTTGCAACTGTATTAGTTCAAAAGGGAACTTTACATGTTGGAGACGCCATAGCAATTGGAAATGCATATGGAAAAGTTCGTGCAATGATTGATGATAAAGGGAAACGAGTTAAAGTTGCAGGTCCATCCACTCCAGTTGAGATTCTAGGATTAAGCGAAGTTCCATTTGCTGGTGAGATTTGTATGGCAATGGAAAGTGAAAAAGAAGCGAGAGCTACTGCAGAAACATTTATTGCCTATGGAAGAGAAAAAATGCTCTCTGAAACAAAATCACAATTATCTCTTGATGACTTGTTTGACCAGATTCAGGCAGGAAGTGTCAAAGAATTAAATATTATTGTAAAAGCTGACGTACAAGGATCTGTGGAAGCGGTAAAACAAAGTTTATCAAAATTATCAAATGACGAAGTTGCAGTTAAAGTAATTCATGGTGGTGTTGGAGCCGTAACAGAATCTGATGTTATGCTTGCATCTGCATCTAATGCAATTATTATTGGATTTAATGTTCGTCCAGATCCAACAGCAAAATCTGCTGCAGAACGTGACAAGGTTGATTTACGATTATATCGAGTTATCTATACTGCAATTGATGATATTGAAGCAGCTATGAAGGGTATGTTAGAACCTGAATTTGAAGAAAAAGTAACAGGACACGCAGAAGTCCGCCAAACATTCAAGGCTTCTGGAGTTGGAACAATTGCTGGTTCTTATGTGTTAGATGGAGATATTCAAAGAGGCTCTACTGCACGTATCGTTCGTGACGGTATCGTAGTTCATGAAGGACCTTTAGCTTCTATTCGTCGATTCAATGACGATGTGAAAGAAGTTAAAACTGGATATGAATGTGGTATTGTATTTGAAAACTATAACGACATTAAAGAAGGGGATCAAATCGAAGCTTATATTATGGTTGAAATTCCTCGCTAAGATTTGTTGGTAAATAAAATGAGAAAAAACAGCATTAAGAATACAAGAATAAACGGTGAAGTACAAAGAGAATTAAGCCGTATTATCAGCAGAGACATCAAGGATCCACGAATTGCACCTATGACATCTGTCATAGATGTTGTGGTTACATCTGATTTAAAGCAATGTAAGGCATATATTAGTGTTCTCGGTGATCAGGAAACAAAAGATGATACTATGGCAGGATTAAAAAGTGCCGTAGGGTATATTAGAAGAGAATTGGCACATACAATTAATTTAAGACACACACCTGAAATTACATTTATTCTAGATGACTCCATTGAATATGGAGTTAATATGTCAAAGAAAATTGATGAATTAAATCAATAGGAGATAAGGATAGAATGAAGAATTTTATTTCTGCAATTGAAAAGGCACAAACCATTGCAATCACAGGACATATTCATCCAGATGGTGATTGTATTGGTAGCTGTCTTGGATTAAGACAGTACATTTTAGATAATTATAACGAGAAAAAAGTAGATGTTTACTTAGAATCTGTTCCACCTGAATTTAGTTTTCTTTCAGGTGCAGACCAGGTTTTATTTGAGTCATCTAAAGAATCCTATGATTTATTCTTTCTCTTAGATTGTAGTAGTTTAGATCGTATGGAGCCATTTTCTACCATGTTTGAGACTGCAAAAAAGACATTTTGTATCGATCACCATATTAGTAATGACGGATTGGGAGATGAACAAATTGTTCGTCCTACAGCCAGTGCAACTTGTGAGGTTTTATATGAACTATTTGAAAATAATAAAATAACCCTAGACTGTGCCTATTGCCTTTATACTGGTATTGTTCATGATACTGGCGTATTTAAGCATTCAAATACAAGTAAAAATACTATGATTTATGCTGGTAATTTAATCAATAAAGGCATTGATACATCTATGGTGATAGACCATACATTTTATCAAAAGACACTGATACAAAATAAATTATTAGGACAAGCTCTATTACAGAGTAAGACATATCATAACGGACATGTCATTACTTCTTATATTTCACAAGATGATATGAAGAAGTTTGGAGCAAAAGGCAGTGATACCAATGGGATTATTGACCAGCTTCGTATTACAGAAGGTGTAGAAGTTGCCATCTTTATTTATGATTTAGGAGATGACACATACAAGTTTAGTATGCGTTCCAATGGTGCAAATGTAGCCAAGATTGCCCAAAAGTTTGGTGGCGGGGGACACATTCGTGCCGCCGGATTTAGCACAAAAGATAATTATGAAAATGTTTTAAATAACATATTAAAAGATTTATAGAGGTAGATATGATACATGGTATTATGAATATAAGAAAAGAGACAGATTTTACATCACATGATGTAGTCGCAAAGCTTCGTGGAATCTTAAAGCAAAAGAAAATTGGTCATACAGGAACCCTTGATCCAAAGGCAACAGGTGTGTTGCCTATTTGTCTTGGGCGAGGAACCAAGCTTTGTGATATGCTTACAGACAGCAATAAAGAATACAAAGTTACTTTTCGCTTGGGAATTGAAACAGACACAGAAGATATCTGGGGAACTGTTTTAAAAGAAACACCAGTAGATTTAGATTGTGGTATTTGCATGAAAACCATTATTTCTTTTTGTGGTGACTATGAGCAGATTCCACCCATGTATTCTGCGAGAAAAGTAGATGGGAAAAAGCTCTATGAACTTGCAAGAGAAGGGAAGATTATTGAAAGAAAACCTAAAAAGGTCAGGATACTTGCAATCTATGATTTAGATATACAGATTCCTGATATTTCAATGACTGTACTTTGTAGCAAAGGAACTTATATTCGTAGTTTGTGTAGAGATATTGGCTTAAAACTTGGAACTGGAGCTGCTATGACAGCCTTAGAGCGCACTTGTACCAGTGGATTTGATTTAAAAGATAGTATTACACTTTCACAGGTAGAAGAAGCAGTTAAAAATGGAACTATAGATCAATATATTATTCCAGTGGACTGTATGTTTGAAGACGAGCCTAAAGCTACCGCAAAAAAAGAGTTCTATAAACTTCTTTACAATGGGAATCCATTAAAGGAAGAGCATCTAAAAGAAAGTAATATAAATAAAACAAAACGGCTTAGAATATACGACGAAGAAGAACATTTTATTGGTATTTATGAATGGAAAGATGGAAAGAAAATGTTTTTTCCTGAAAAAATATTCTATGAGATGAATTAGAGAACATTGACGAGAAAGGAACTGTGTACTATGGAATATGTACATCAAACGGAAGACTTTAAATTTGAAAATACGGTAGTTGCCTTAGGTAAATTTGATGGTTTACATAAAGGGCATCAATTGATTTTTGACGAGCTGTTATCATATAAAGGGCAAGGATTAAAATCAGTTGTATTTTCATTTGACCGTCCCCCTGCAGAGACACTAAAATCAGAAAATTATCGTGTCATTTATACAAAAGAAGAAAAAGCAAAAATTTTAACTCAAATAGGTATTGATGTTTTAATTGAGCATCCCTTTACCAAAGGTTTTTCACATTTATCCCCTGAAGATTTTGTCATCCAGATTTTGATTCAAAAAGTTGGAATGAAAGTATTAGTTGTAGGAGATGACTGTGGATTTGGATATAAAAGACGGGGAAATGTCCAAGTATTGCAAAAATTATCAAAGGAATATGATTTTAAATTAATCGTAATTCCAAAATTAAAATTAAACGGTGATATTATTTCAAGTACAAGAATTCGTAATCTTTTAAGCAAAGGGAAAATTGAAGAAGCCAATGACCTAATGCCAAGTCCATTTTTGGTTGCAGGTCCAGTTGTCCATGGAAATAATCTTGGAAAGCAGGTTCTTGGAATTCCAACAGCCAATCAAGTGCCAAATCCAGAAAAGTTATTACCACCAAATGGTGTTTATATTTCCAGAATTAGAATCAAAGAACATGTTTACTATGGAGTAAGCAATATTGGATATAAACCTACAATTGAAGGCAAGAAACACATGGGAATTGAGACTTTTATTATAGATTTTGACAGGGATATTTATCACAAGAAAATAGTAGTTGAACTGCTCCATTTTAAGCGCCCAGAAATGAAGTTTGATTCACTTGAAGATTTAGGAAATCAAATGAATCAAGATATTGGGTTTGCAAAAAAATATATAGAACAAAACTTCTAAATAGGTTATAATAGAGATAACTTATAGATAGATAGAAGGGAGCGATTGTTATGAGTACAAAGACAGTTATTACAATCGGAAGACAATATGGTAGTGGAGGACATTTAATCGGTAAAAAGTTAGCCGAGGAACTTGATATTCCATTCTATGATAGTGAATTACTTAAAGTTGCAGCAAAAGAAAGTGGAATCTGCGAAGAGATATTTGAAAGCTTCGACGAAAAGCCAACAACAAGTTTTCTTTATTCCCTTGTAATGGATCCTTATTCTTTAGGATACAATTCTAATTCATTTGATTTGCCATTGAATCACAAAGTATTTTTAGCGGCTTTTGATACCATTAAAGATATCGCATCAAAAGGGCCTTGTGTTATTGTTGGGCGTTGTGCAGATTATGCTTTAGAAGACTTTGATAATTGTGTCAGCGTGTTTATTCATGCACCATTTGAGGCAAGAATCAAGAGAATTCAAGAAGAGTATGGTGTGCCAGAAAACAAGAGCAAAGAAGCACTTATTAAAAAAGATAAGCAGCGTGCCAGCTATTATAACTATTACAGTTCTAATAAGTGGGGAGATGCTAAATCTTATGATTTTTCATTAGATAGCCAGTTCCTTGGAATTGATGGAACTGTAGAATTAATTAAGGACATTATTGATCGTAAAGAAGCGAAAGATACTGCAGAATCATAGAATACATAAAAAGAACGAAAGCTAGATGTAAATCAAGCTTTCGTTCTTTTTATGTATCATCTTGCTTTTCCCTAAGTCGGACTTTGGTTGCTGCCTGTCTTCTTCTTGTATCTGACATGGCAGCATAGTGCTTTCTTGTCGTATTTACATCAGAATGCCCTAATACTTCAGCCACAAGGTAAATATCATCTGTTTCCTGATATAAAGCAGTACCATAGGTACTTCGTAACTTATGAGGAGTAATTCGCTTTAATGGAGTTACCTCTTTTGCATATTTTTTCACTAAATTCTCAACGGCTTTGACTCCAATTCTCCTCCTTTGAAGGGAGTAGAAGAGAGCTCTTTCATGCCCCTCTTTTGGTATAATTTTGGCTCTGGTTCCATTAATATATCCTTCGAGTGCATCGGCAACTTCATCTCCAAAATAGACCGTCATTTCCTTGCGTCCTTTTCGAATAATATGGATTCCATAATTGTTAAAATCAACGTCAGTAATATCTAGGCCAACTAATTCCGATACACGAATTCCCGTTCCAAGAAGGAGAGTAATAATTGCAAAATCTCGTTCCTTTGTCTTCTCATAAAAGGTTCTTCTCTGGCCAGTGAGTTGATTGCCTCCATTTTCTATATGATCCAATAACTTAGCAACCTCATCAGCTTCTAAACGGATAATATCATGCTCCCTAATCTTTGGCATATCCACAAGTAACGTGGGATTCATCTTAATCACCTGACGTTTGTAGTAATAGGCATAAAAGCTTCGAAGGGCAGACATCTTTCGAAATACCCCTGTTTCTGTATTGTGCATCCGTTTTTGATCATTGTGGTAAATCTTTAGATATTCCATATATTCCTCTAAGTCAACAGATTCAATCTTATCTAAATCTTCAGGCTTAAAATCTTGCATAGTGTAGTTTCTATAAATAGGATTCTCAGACCGTAAATATTCAAAGAATACATGTAAATCATATGCATAAGCAATCCTTGTTCTTACTTGGGTTTTTGAATCAATGGCTCGAAAAAATTCCTTGCAAAAAGGAGGCAGTCTTTGAATTAAATCTCTTAATTTAATGGTTTGTTCTGCAGTTAAATCATCATAATATGATTGAGTTTTCATAACATATGCTCCTTGTGTGTATACACTTCTAATTGTTTCAATTAAAAATCATTTGATTACACTATAACATAGAGAATTTGGAAATAAAAGAGTGTTAATTTAAAATATCTTTTTAGTGTATACACTACTACTTAAAAATGTTATATTTGATTTGAAAAGATAAGAATAATATATATGATACAAAAGGAGTAACATGAAAAACAATCATAAAAAAATATCACAGGCTATGTTATTTATTATCCTGTTTGGCATTGTAAGTTTATTTTCTGATATGACTCACGAAGGGGCATCTAGTATCCGTGGAGCATATTTAACCATTCTTGGTGCATCGGCAGGAACCATAGGATTTATTTCTGGATTAGGTGAACTCATTGGATATTCTATGCGGTATTTCTTCGGGAAAATTACAGATAAAACAAAAAGATACTGGCCTATGACAATTTGCGGATATATTTTAGACATCCTTGCAGTTCCATTATTGGCACTTGTAGGGGAAAATGGCTGGATTGCGGCCTGTATTCTTCTGGTTATTCAGCGAATGGGAAAAGCAATTAAAAAACCAGCAAAAGATACCATTATGTCCTTTGCTGCATCTCAAGAGGGAGTTGGAAAGAGTTTTGGTATTCAAGAATTACTAGATCAAATTGGAGCATTTTTAGGACCTGTCTTGTTATATCTGGTTATGCTTATGAGAACCAATGGAACAACTTTTCAGATTTATTCTTTTTGTTTTGCAGTTCTTGCAATTCCAGGAATTATTACGCTGATTATGCTTCTTTTAACAAGGTACCGATTTCCAAATCCAGAGCATTTTGAACCAGAACCAAAAGAGTATGTTCCTTTTAAGATGAAAAAATCTTTTGTGCAATATATTGCTGGTATTAGTCTATTTGCATTTGGATTTATTGACTATTCCATTATAATTATGCATATTTCTAAAAACTATACATCCCTTGCATCAGGTCTTGCTGAAACATCTTCTATTATTAACAGTGGAACAGTCCCCCTTCTTTATGCAGGTGCCATGCTTGTAGATGCCATTGCTGCACTTATATTTGGATATATGTATGATAAACGCGGGGTAAAAGCATTGATTATTAGTACCTTAATTTCATCTCCATTTGCAATTTTTATTTTTGCATTTCATTCGGTGCCATTGGTTTTGATTGGAATTGTCCTATGGGGAGTCGGCATGGGTGCACAAGAATCTATTTTAAAAGCTGCTGTGACAACAATGGTTCCAAAAGCGAGCAGAGCAACTGGGTATGGTATCTTTGAATGCTCATTTGGAGTTTTTTGGTTTCTTGGAAGCTGGTTATTAGGTGTCTTATATGATATAAGTATTCCTGCAATGATAATTGTTTCTGTACTTGCACAACTATTATCAATTCCCTTTTATATTTATTCAGACTAGTGCAGCCCTTGCAATAAATCAGCTTTTTGTTGTGAAAACAACCTTTTTCAGCTATAATGAAACTATTATCAGAAAAGGAAATCTATGGATGTATTTTTATAATATCAGGAGGTGTCACAAGTGCAGATTACTTATTTACATATCCAGAATTTTAAGTCCATCAAAAACCTTGAAATCAAGAACATTCAAAACGCTCTCATTTTTGTTGGAAAGAATAATGCAGGAAAGACATCTCTTTTACAGGCACTCAATTCTGTTAGTGGTCATTACCAAATCAATGAAAACGATTTTGATGAACTTGGGAAAAATATCGAGATATCTATTTCACTACATATAACAAAAGATGATCTATCATTGCTTCATGAAAATGGAATTGTAAGCCAATATAAAAAATATGATTTGTGGTATAAAGATTTCTGCAAAAAACTTCCTTCTTATCTTGAAGAAGAATTGACCTTTACCTTTGTATGTAACAAAGAGGGAACGGCTAGGTTTCAAGATGGTTTTCAGAAGAATAACCGCTATATTCCAGAGGTATTTCCGACAACCTATGTCATTAATTCTGAACGAAAGATGGAGCAGATGCAAAATGATTTGCTGCTAATTCAAGAAGATGAATTATTTAAACTTATGCGAACCAACTGCTGTATGTTTGATAGAACTAAGGTATGTACTCATTGCTTTAATTGTATTGGTTTAATTCACCAAAAAACGCCTGAAGAGTTAAATGCATTTGAGGCCTCAAAGTTGTTTGAGTATAAACTCTATCTTATGAATATTGACCAATTTGAAAAGAGAGTCAATGATAGTTTCCGTAGAAATGGAGGGTATGATACCATTTCATTTTATATGGATTATGATATTAATGAAATGCTGAAAGTAAAGGCAGAAGCGTACAATAAAGAACGGGATGTGGCAATTCCAGTAGAGCACCTAGGAAAAGGTATGCGAAGTATTTATATGCTTTCTTTGCTAGAGGCTTACATTAATGAGCCAAATACCATTCCTTGTATTGTTATGGTGGAGGAGCCAGAACTGTTTTTACATCCAGAGCTTCAAAAGATAGCCAGCGAAGTGTTATATCGATTATCAAGGAAGAATCAAGTGATATTCTCCACCCATTCACCAAACCTTCTATTTAATTTTAATCAGCGTCAAATTCGTCAGATTGTACTAGATAAAAACTGTGAATCACAGGTACAAGAAAAGACAGATTTAGGTGTAATTTTAGATGATTTAGGCTATACTGCAAATGATCTTTTAAATGTAGATTTTGTATTTATCGTAGAAGGCAAGCAAGATAAAAACAGGCTCCCCTTACTATTGAATCGATATTACACTGAAGTTACTGATCATGAGAATCATTTAAAGAGAATCGCAATTATTACAACTAATAGTTGTACCAATATTAAGACATATGCAAACTTAAAGTATATGAACCAAATCTATTTAAAGCACCAATTTCTTATGATTCGAGATGGAGATGGAAAGAATCCAGAGGAATTAGGATTATCATTGTGTAAATACTATGATCAGAGAAATCTAGAGGATATTGACCAGCTTCCAAAAGTCACAAGAAAGAACGTACTTATTTTAAAGTATTATTCTTTTGAAAATTACTTTTTAAATCCAATCGTTATGACTAAACTTGGAATTGTAGACAGTGAAGAGGCATTTTACAATCGACTTTGGAATGCATGGAACGAATATCTCCATCGAATTAAAAGTGGAAAACATCTCATTGGAATAATGGGTAAGAATTTTGATTCCAAAGAAGAGATGAAGGCTCATATGGAGGATATCAAAATTTATGTGCGCGGGCACAATTTATTTGATTTATTCTATGGGCCTTATCGAAAAATAGAAAAAGATATACTGGAACAATATATAGAAATCGCACCAAAAGAAGACTTTGAAGACATTGTCCAAGCAATTGATGCATTTATATATTTTCAAAATAAGCATTAAACATTAAAGCTACTAAAAATCAGTTGTAAAAATTGGAAAGACTTTGTATAATAAGGGGCGAGGTGAGAATTTATGAAAACCGAATCAATTTTATCAATTAAAGATTATGGAGAATTGAAGGAACACTGGCAGCATACGCATATGCATTTTATGTTTATATTGACAGGGTTTATTTTCTTATTAGAAATTTGTATGTTTTTTTATTTAGACAGCCATGGATTACTTGCATGCACCATCCCTACATACATTATCAAATATCTTCTAATTCCGTCAGGAGTTAACCTTGCAGCATCTGTGGTTGGAGCAGTTTCACTGAGAATATCCATATTTTCCGAACAAACAAAGGCCATAATTTTATCTGTTTTGTTCACAATTATGTGTTTTTCTTTAGCGACAATTCATGGATTTTTCTCCCCTGTATTTGGGGCTTTTATTGTTGCAATTCTTATGACGATTGTATATGAAGACTGGAAATTAACAACACTTATTTTAGTATTATCAGGACTTTCATTTATTGGTTCTTATCTTTTTAGATATGACAATGCAAGAGATTATGTAAATAATGTTTATCTTGATTTATTTATTGGAGAACTCCTCTTAATTGGAGTATGGCTTCTTTCCATTACTATAATACAATTTGAGATTCGAAAACGAGAGCTGGTTTTATCCTATCGTTCTCGTCAATTACAATTAGAAGAAGAACTAGTTCGTGACCATCTTACAGGCGTCTATAATAAATCAATTTATGATAATTATTTTCAACAATTAATTTGTATGGAGATTATGTATTAACCCTTATTGGAAACATTTTAAATCAGCAGATTCGTCAGAATGACATTGCATTTCGTTTTGGTGGAGATGAATTCAGTGTTATATGTTTTTGCATAACGGAAGATGGAATACTCAAACCTGCTAAGCGAATCCAAAAGGATTTAGAAGATAAAACAAAGGATGATTATAAGGTAAGTTTAAGTATCGGAATTGCAAAATATATAAAAGGAACAACAAAAGAAGAACTTATGAATTGTGCAGACCAAGCATTGTACAAAGCGAAAAGAAAGAAAAAAGGAAAGAGTATCATTTTCTATTAAAATACCAATGAGAGATACATCTCATAAAAGGAGATTTCATGAAAAAATTCAAAAAATCAATTATCATGGCACTCAGTATGACACTTTTAGGTATGACTGCATGTTCTTCGGAATCGTCCCAATCATCTAGCAAAAAATTTGAGACAATTACTGCAAAAGAAGCAAAGACGCTTATGGACGAACAAGATAAATATGTAATTCTTGATGTACGAGAAAAAAGCGAATATGAAGAAGGACATGTTCCAAATGCAATTTTACTTTCACTTGGAAATATTGACAAAGAAGCATCAAAAAAACTAACCCACAAAGATCAATTGATTTTAGTTTATTGCCGCAGTGGAAACAGAAGCAATCAAGCCGCAAAAAAGTTAGTGAAACTTGGATATACCAATGTAAAAGATTTTGGTGGGATTATAGATTGGCCATATAAAACAGAAAAATAGAAAAATCAAATGTTTTATGATATGATATTCTTATTAAGGAGATTATCATGAACATTATTTTAACTGCAATAAATGCAAAATATATCCATTCAAATTTAGCTGTTTATTCATTAAAAGCTTATGCAAAAGAATATCTTGACCAGGTTGTAATTGCTGAGTATACCATCAACCAGCAGACCGATGATATTTTAATGGATTTATATAAAAAGAAGCCAGATATCTTATGTTTTTCTTGTTATATCTGGAATATAACCTATGTAAAGAGCATACTTCGGGAAATCAGAAAGCTATATCAGGATATTCCTATCTGGCTTGGAGGTCCCGAGGTTTCTTATGATGCAAAAAAGGTTCTAGAAGAACTCCCAGAGGTAACTGGAGTCATGATGGGAGAGGGCGAAAAGACATTTGTAGAAGTCTTAGATTACTATCATGGCAAAGTTGCATCCCTTTCTAATGTGAAGGGAATCACCTATCGAACAAAGAATGGCATTCAAGAAAATCCATGGCGTGAGGTAATGGATTTAAGTGAAGTTCCATTTGTATACCAAGACTTAGAGAAGTTTAAAAATAAAATTATTTACTATGAATCTAGCCGAGGTTGTCCTTTTTCATGTAGCTACTGCCTATCATCTGTAGACAAGTGTCTACGTTTTCGAGATTTAGATCTTGTAAAAAAGGAACTTAAGTTTTTCTTAGATGCAAAGATTCCACAGGTAAAGTTTGTGGATCGTACCTTTAACTGTAATCACCAGCGCTGCATTGATATCTTTCAGTTTATTTTAGATCATGACAATGGCATTACCAACTTTCATTTTGAAGTTGCCGCAGATTTGTTAAATGAACAAGAATTAAGTCTCATTGAAAAAATGCGTCCAGGCTGTATTCAGTTAGAAATCGGTGTCCAATCAACAAACCTTAAAACCATTGACGAGATTCAAAGGAAAATGGATTTTCATCATGTAGCAAGTGTTGTAAAAAGAATCAATGCTGGAGAAAACGTACATCAGCATTTAGATTTAATTGCTGGACTTCCATACGAAGATATGAAAAGCTTTCAGCGTTCCTTTGATGATGTTTACGCTGTGGAACCAGAACAATTACAGCTTGGATTTTTAAAAGTGTTAAAGGGTTCTTATATGGAAGAGATGAAGGATTCATACGGTATGGTTTTTCAAAGTCAGCCTCCCTATGAAGTTCTTTACACAAAATGGCTCTCCTATGAGGATGTCCTTTTGTTAAAGGGAGTAGAAGAGATGGTGGAGGTTTATTATAATAGCCGTCAATTTGAAGCAACCATCTGTACCCTTGGACAAGAATACGAATCTAAGTTCCAGCTATACCTTAAATTAGGTAAGTTTTACGAAGAAAATGGATATCACATGATAAAACATACAAGAATATCCAGATACAAAATTTTATTAGAATTCATTCAAACATGTGTCTCTGAGGATAAATATGAGATGTATAAAGAATTATTAGCATATGACTTATATTTACGTGAAAATCTAAAAAATCGACCAGATTTTCTTTTACCATACAGTGTTACAAAAGATGAACTTCATATGTTTTATGATAAAGAATCCAAGGAGCATAACTATTTAAAAGATTATGATGGATATGATCGTAGGCAGCTTCGTAAAATGACACATTTAGAGAAATTTAAATATGATGTGACAAAGTATAAGACAAAGGAGAACATTGGTTTACTAAAACAAGAAACATATATATTGTTTGATTATCAGCATCGGAATCCCTTAAATTATCAGGCAGCTGTTTATCATGTTTTACTTATTTTGTAAACTCATAGATTGAAACTATAGATATAGTATGTCAGCATAATTGATACCTACCCTTTCATTATGATAAAATTTAACTAGTTGAAAATAAGAGGAGACATTCCTTATCACGTACATATCATAATAGAAGGAGATATCAAAATGACAGTAGATTATAATACAAAGATGGTTACATTGCTTGGTGATCCATTAAAACAATCTTTTGCAGCACAAATGCAAAACTGTGGATATGAAGCTGAAGGGTTGAATATGCTTTACTTTTATACAGAGGTAAACAATGACCATCTTGAAGATGTAGTAAACGGACTTCGTTACATGAATTTTGCTGGATTTGCAGTAACAAAACCAAACAAAGTTGCAGTTCTTGATTACTTAGATGAATTAGATCCATTGTGTAAAAAGATGGGTGCAAGTAACACTGTAGTTAAAACACCAGAAGGAAAATTAATAGGATACAATACAGATGGAATCGGATTCGTCCGTTCCATTGAAAAAGACGCAGATGTTAAAGTAGATGAAAATGTATATTTCTGTATTGGAAGTGGTGGAGCTGGACGTGCTATGTGTTCTGCACTTGCTTATTACGGAGCTAAGAAAATTTATATCACAGATGCATTTGAAGCATCTAGCAAGTCATTAGTAGAAGATATCAATAAAAACTTTGCACCAGTTGCTGAATTTGTTCCATGTGGAGATTTCTCTAAAGTGGCAGATGCAACGATTGTAATGAATGCCAGTGGAATTGGTATGGGATCTCATTTAGGAGAGAATCCAATGCCTACAGAATATATGAAAGCAGATCAGTTATACTTTGATGCATGTTACAACCCAGCTAAGACTCAGTTCTTACTTGATGCCGAAGCAAAGGGAGCAAAGATTCTAAACGGTTTAGGAATGTCTTTGTATCAAGGAGCAGCACAAATCGAATTATGGACAGGAAAAGAACCTCCAATTGATGCAATGAAGAACAAGTTATTAGAAATTATTTCAGAATAATCGCAAATTACAAAAAGAGTTTCATACACATTTCATTGTGTATGAAGCTTTTTTTTGCATATTTTTAAAATATGGGAACCTTGTAAAATAAAGAATCTTTTAAAACTAAATGGGAGGTGTTCTTATGAAAATGGATGATGATATCAAAAAGATAACAAATTTAGAATCTATTGAAATTCCACAAGGCTATGAAGAACGCATCGACCAATTATTAGAAAAACTACCAGAACAAACAACACACAATCCAAATCGTAAAACTGGATTTAAAATATTAAAAATGGCTGCAATGATAGTGTTAACAATTATTGTATCTACTGGAACTGTAGTTGCAGGTGTTATATTGATTAACCTTGGTCGAGGTAAATTAAACATATCACAAGGTACAAAGAAATTTCAAAAAATGGTGAATCTAAAAGAAATAAAGAAAAATAATGGTCAAGTAAATGTATCTACAACGTGTAAGGATATTGTATTTAAAGTGGACAATATAGGAATTGATCAAGGAAACCTTATTATCTATTATACCATTCAAACAAAGACGAAGAGAAGACTACCAGGAGAAGCATGGGAGTCAACAAGAAGCAGATTAAATCAAATATTTTCAAATGGGTTAATTACCATTGATGGTGAAGAATATGAAAATATGCCAGTTTCCAATGAGATATATCAAGTGAATTCAAAAAAGGTAAGGGGAGTCTTTCGACAAAGTATCTCCAGACATTTAAAGCAACGTGTCACAGTTGACTTAGAAATAAAAAACATATGGGATATAAATGGAACTTGGGATATTCATTTACTTGTGAATCGAGAAGGTATAACGGATGAAAGTATAAGGAAGAATTCATCATCAGAATGTAATAGAATCTACGGTATTATCACCACTTGGAAATATACTAGAGATTAAAAACGGATACAAGAATCGACAATTTGTATTACAAGACGAAAAGGGAAGATATTTATTTTATAAAGTGGATTCTCTTGGTGAAAATCTTAATTCCTATTGCAACTTCTTTGCAGATGCAAAGAAGCTTAAGTCATTAAAATTGACACCAACAAAAGACGTAGAGACTAAAGACCAATTTGTATCATTGAAACTTACAAAGAATGAGGTTGTCAGCATTAGCAATCATACAAAACTTCAAATACACCATGTAGTGAAAAGAAAGCATAGGTTAAGAGTTTATTTAAATCCATTATCTTATGATGGTGCAATTTATACAACTGGTAAGGAAAATGAATTCTTAAACGGCAGTCATATCAATCAAGAAAATATGGAATTGGATGATTGGATTGATTATGAGAACAACTTGATTGTCTTAGAGTTTCATGATCGAAAGCAGACATCAGACTTTCGAACAGCAAGTGAATTAACTTTTGTAAAACAACAAGTGAAGTTGCAAAAAGATAAGACAGAAACTGTTCAGTGTAGATAATACGAAATAACCCAGAGATATGGCTAATAATCAAGAGTGGCTATATCTCTGGTTCTTTTATGCTAATCTATACTTTAAATTAGTATTTTGCGAATACTTCTCTTACCCTATATTATATACTTCCGTCATGGATTGTTACAATTCTATCGCAGTAATCTGCTACTATATATGTCTACAAATAATCTAATATAATTGTAAATGGTCCATCATTCACCAATGATACTTTCATATCTGCACCAAAGGCACCTGACTCTACGATATGAATCTTTTCTCTTGCAGCTGAAATCATATATTCATACAACTGATTGGCCAGCTCAGGATTCCCAGCCTCTATGAAACTTGGGCGATTTCCTTTTTTGCAATTTGCATACAAGGTAAATTGTGATACCAATAGCAATTGTCCATTGACATCTTTTAAAGACAAATTTGTCTTTCCCTTTTCGTCTTCAAATATGCGTAATCCTAATAACTTTTTTAAATATTTATCAGCAATCTCCTCTGTATCATTTTCTCCAACACCAACAAACACTAACAACCCTTTTCCTATTTGACCAACAACTTCACGGTCTACTGTTACAGAAGCTTCCGTAACTCTTTGAACTAATAATTTCATGTATTATATCCTCTTTTATTTCTCTGATTTGGTACGTCTTCTAGGTGGATTCTTCTTGGGCCATCCTGGAATATTACCTTCTACAATTGCTTTGAACATACGATCTCTAGCACCCTCATGGTCATGATCTAACTGCTTTACCAAATCCTTTGCATATTCTCTCTTTGTGTATCCATCCATTGGACAGGGACTCTTTGCTACTGGAAGGTTCTCTTTGTGCCAAAATCCAATGATATCTGCTTCATTCATATACATAAGTGGTCGAATAACCGTAAGGTCCATTCGATCTAAATAAGTCACTGGTGAAAAACAGTGAATTCTACTTTCAAATAGTAATGACATAAGAAGTGTCTCTACCATATCATCTTTATGGTGTCCGTAGGCAATCTTATTACATCCAAGTTCTTTTATCTTCTCATTTAAAGCACCTTTTCGCATCTTGGCACATAAAGAACATGGATTCGTTTCCTTTCTACGATTAAATACAATCTCGGCTATCTCTGTTTTTACAATGGTATATTCCACGTTCAAATCTTTGCATAACTGTTTAATTGCATTCAAATCAAAGTTACCAAAACCTAAATCTACGGTAATGGCATGAATTTCAAAATGATTGGGATAAAATCTGCGAAGGTTTGCTAATGCACACAATAAAGTAAGACTGTCTTTTCCTCCTGAAATACCTACAGCTATCTTATCTCCTTCTTGTATCATACTATAGTCATCTACGGCACGCCTTACATGACTTAATACTTGTTGTAATTTCATAAATCTATCTCCTAGTGATTTTATAGTATATATATCATAACACAGATGATTTCATTTTACTACTTAGCATCCTTTTTTCTTAAAATTCTTTCAAACTATAATAAAAGTGACAAACAATACACAAATATATGATATAATATTAAATAAATATAATAAAAGCGACATAAAAGAAAGGAAGAATTTATGTATATAGGCTCTGATTTCCCATATTCTCATGACTTTTTTACATTAAGTCATGCTTCTACTGGTTTTATTTCCTGGCATTGCCATGATGAATTTGAACTTATTATTATTAAAAATGGAACTCTAAAATTGAATATGAATTTACAAAAAATAGTTTTACAAAAAGATGATATTTGTTTCATCAACTCAAACACCCTTCATTCCATGGAATTGGAACAAGAAGAAATCTGTGATTTTTATCAAATTTCCTTTCATCCATCTTTGATATATGGAGATAAATTAAGCAGTATCTATCTAAAATATATAAAATCATTTATAGAGCAAGAACAACTTCCTGGATTGCTATTTTCCGAGAATATATGTTGGCAGAAGGAAATTAAAATCATGATTCATAACTGTTTCTCTTGTTATGAAAAAAGAGAGTCTGGGTATGAATTTTTAATCCGAAACTACTTATCTTCTATTTTCTATGAATTTTTGAAGTACGGTTTTTGTAACGATAATAAGAAGGATGCTAGCTGGAATAAAGATATTTGGCGAGTAAAAGAGATGATGAAATTTATGGAGCAGCACTATAAAAAACAATTAACGATTCATGAAATCGCAGCCTATGGAAATATTCATAAACGAGAATGTTTCCGTGCCTTTCAAAGAGTGTTAGGTATTTCACCCATTCAATATTTACTTCAGTATCGATTGGAAATGGCTGCACATTTATTAAGAGCTACTGATTTTCCTATTTCTAAAATAAGTCAAGAAGTTGGAATCCAAAGTCCAAGTTATTTTACGAAAATGTTCAAACAAAAAATGCTCCGTACTCCATATCAATATCGGCACAAAAAATAGAAGCACTGAGGCTTCTATTTAAAATTATTATTATTTTTTTAAGTATTCTTTTCCTGCTTTATCTGTTGCCATAATTGCTTCTATAAACTTCTCTTTCGTAGGATTTCCCGGTACATAAGTCCACTCTACAACACTGGCAGCTTTTGTTACAACAGTTTCTAAATCTGATTCTTTCATCTCAATTTCATCTAATGTAATTGGCAGCCCAATGCTATGATTAAATGCAAGAATCCGATCACGCTCTTTTATTTGATTGTCATAAGTAAGAAGGCATAGCACTCCAAAAGATACGATTTCTCCGTGTAAATGCTTTTCACATGCTGGAACTAAGGATGAGCCATAGTATACACAGTGAGCAAGGGAACTGTTGTAATAATAATTGTCCTTTGGATCTGGCTGTGCTTCATGAGTTGCAAAGTTTGATACAATTCCTGTTGAAATAATAATATCAAGAGCAACTTGTTCCAACTCAAAAGATGCTATGTTATTTTTACAATCTTCTAATGCCTTTTTTCCATAGGAAACCAAAGGATCTGTACACATTTTTGAGATACATGCTCCCATCATTGGAGTGTGATACATATGTTTCTCCCGGCATGCAAATAACACTTCGCATTCTTTTGATAAAGCGTCCCCAATTCCAGCCCAGAATAGTTGTTCTGGAGAATTGGCGATAATCTTCGTATGTATAAATGTATGATAAGATGGTTGCTTCATGTAATAATATTCTTTAAAGGTACCATTTTTGTCATATATTACTGTGATTGCGGTGCATGCAGCACAGTTTGATGCCAATGTTGGAAATGTAAAAAACGGCTTGTCTAACATATCAGCTAATGTCTTAACTGTATCACAAGCTCTCCCTCCTCCAACACCAAAAAGCATATCGGCTTGTGCCACAAGATCATTCTTCTTTAATATTTCTACGTTTTCCATACTGGAATCCCCACCGTACCAGACGAAATCTAAGATTTCCATATCTGAACCTGCGATTCCAGCTTCCAGTTCATCCTTTGCTTTTTCCAGTGCTGTTTTTCCACCAATGACAAGGATTTTCTTTCCGTATTTACGAGTTACACTTGGTATTTCTTTATAGCAATCACTCCCCACACTATAATCTGGTAAAAATATACTATAACTGCTCATGTTGTTTCCTTCTTTCTGTAATCATATAATTAACAATGTAATAATAATTTAGCTTTGTCTAAATAACCACGAATCACGTCACAAGAATGATTAAATTCTTTTGTTTCGTTTTCCCACAGGTCAATTTCCAAAATCTCTTGGATTCCATTTCTTCCAATCACACAAGGAACACCTGCGGCTACGTCTTCTTGTCCATATTCTCCCTCTAAATGAACAGATAGAGGCCAGATTCTCTTTTGATCATGGTAAATAGAACTTACAATCTGAGCAAGGGCTGCTCCAATTCCAAACTCAGTACTCTTCTTTCCTTCAATAACTGTTGTTCCAGACATACGTACCTCTTCTTGAAGTTCTTCCAGCGTAAGAGTTCCCAGAGTATCTGGATATCTTTTTTGTAGTGTCTGAAATGGGATACCGCCAATGGATACATGAGATAATGGAACCATCTGAGAATCTCCGTGTTCTCCCATGCAAAAGGCCGAGATAGAATTCCTATCATATCCAGTTTTCTCTTCTAGAATACGCTTTATCCGTAAGCTGTCAAGACTTGTTCCTGTACTAAAGCAACGATTCCTTGGAAGATTTAAATGCTTTCTCAGACACTCTCCTACTACATCGGCAGGATTGGTAATGCTAATTAAAATTCCCTTAAAATCTATTTGTTTTAATTTTGGAATAATGTCATTTAAACGTTCCATAGAATCTCCAAACATATCAAGTCTAGTTTCCCCTGGTTTTCGGCTTCGACCTATGGCATTTACTAAGATATCAGCATCTTTGCAATCATCATAAGAACCACTAGAAACCTTTACTTTTGTATCTAGACATGCACTCATATCATTTAAATCAAGAGCCTGACTAAATGCTTTTTTTTCGTCACTATCAATCAATACAATTTCGTCAGCTAAACCACCATACATAAGGCTGGACCCACAGTGAATTCCCACGTGTCCAGCTCCTAAAATAACTATTTTTCTTTTCTTCATCAGTCTCATCTCTCCTCGTTAATTATCAAATTGTAATCTCAACTACTGCATATGGTTTTTGTATCTCATCACAAAGAGAAACGAAAATCTTGTTTTCAAAAGTGGCAACTTTAGGTGTTATTACATCTCCTAACTTTGCTGCTCTTTTGTATTCTACCCGAATCTGTCTTAAATCAGGTTCTTTGGACAGTGCGTTCCACGCAACATATATATATCGATTATTATTAACATGTTGATTACTGTCAATCCAGCTTTTTTGAACCTTGACTGGATGGGTATCTGCCCAATCTAAATCCTTTGGAACTTTAATCTTCCTTGATGCGTTTTCCATTGGAAATGGTGTTTCTGGCTCATATACATCTACTTCTTCCTTTGATGCACGAATTGGTCTTCCTGCTTCTACATCCATGTAAACCCAGTAAGAATTAGCATAAGCAAACAATTCTCCGTCTTTATCTCTCATAGTAAAATTACGGATTCCATGTATCTTCTCAAATCCAGATGCCCAGGTACTTGTGGCGACAAAGTCACCTTCTTTGGGAAACTTCTCAAAAATTACTTGCCATGAACTTAACATCCATGCTCGATTTTGAGATAACAGGTACTTTACACCCACACCAAGTTCTTCAGATTGAAAAACGCTGCAGTCTTGAAAATAATTAATAATACCTGGAGCTGGGAGTTTCCCAGCTCTATCTACTTCGCTGTAGCGCACTTTCCCTTCAAATGTATACATCTTCTAGTCTCCTTCTATGATTGTCTTGATTTACGCTGTTTGATTACCTTTAATCTTGTAAATTCTTCACGTTCTTTTTCTTCTAACGCATTAGAAATATTATACACCAAATTTGAATACATTGGAATTGTAATGTTCTTTAATGCATTGGCACGCTTTTGTGTTTTCTTGATACTTGCTGCCAAACGATATGCTGAATTTTCTACTTCTGACAAACGAATGGTAAGTTCTTTTACCTTTCGAAAGGCATCCCTTGCTGTATCTACGGATTCCTTTGTATTTCCAAAGGTATAAGAAGGGGAATTTCTTCCTTCAATAAAGTCCACCAATGGAATTTCTGTTCCCATAATACTTCGACTTTTTAACTGAATGGATTCTTCAATAGGAACAGTATATGCCAAACTGGCAACATTGTTGATTCCATTTTCAATGTTTGCACGCTGGAGACACTTGTAAGCATAAGTAAATGTCATATCAATCTGATTCTGAATATTTTTTGCTTCATCAATTAAATCCATTAATTCACGAATCAAGATATTTCTTTTTTTATCCATTAAATCATAACCTTGGTTGGCAAGCTGCAGAGAATTCTTTGCCGCAATTAAATTCCCTTTGGTTGGAAATTCTCTTGGATCCATGATATCACTTCCTAACTATTTTGTGGATGATAAAATTCATCTAAAATCTTTGTGTCCACACGGTCTAATTCTTCTCTTGGCAAAGTAGAGAGTAATTCCCAGCCAAGGTTTAAAGTATCTTCCATAGACCGATTTTCCGTCTTTCCCTGACCAATATAGTGCTTTTCAAATTCCTTGCCAAAGGCAAGATACTTTTTATCTACAGGTGACAATTCATCTTCTCCAATGACAGAAGCTAAGTTTCTTGCTTCTCCAACTTTAGCATAAGAAGAGAATAACTGATTCGCCAAATCCTGATGATCTTTTCTTGTAAAACCTTCTCCAATTCCATCTTTCATCAAACGAGAAATGGAAGGAAGAATATTAATTGGAGGATAAATAGACTGTCCATTCATATTTCTGTCAAGAACTACCTGTCCCTCTGTGATATAGCCTGTTAAATCAGGAATTGGGTGGGTAATATCATCATTGGGCATAGTCAAAATTGGAAGCTGGGTCACAGATCCATTAATGCCCTTTACAATTCCAGCACGTTCATAAATGGTAGCCAATTCACTATACAAGTATCCTGGAAATCCCTTTCTACTTGGAATTTCTCCTTTGGAAGAAGACACTTCACGCATAGCTTCTGCAAAAGAAGTCATATCCGTTAAAATAACAAGAATATGCATACTCTTTTCAAAGGCTAAATATTCAGCTACAGTCAATGCAACTTTTGGCGTAATTAAACGTTCAACCACTGGGTCATTGGCCAGATTTAAAAACATAGCCACATGATCTGATACCCCACTATTTTCAAATGTTTTCCGGAAGAAATTCGCTACATCATGTTTAACACCCATGGCCGCAAATACAATACCGAAACTCTCATTTGAATTCCCTCCAAGAGAAGCCTGCTGTACAATTTGTGCTGCTAATTGATCATGGGGAAGTCCATTTCCAGAAAAGATAGGTAGTTTCTGTCCTCGAATCAGTGTAGTTAATCCATCAATAGCAGAGATTCCTGTATGAATATAGTTTCTTGGATATTCCCGTTCCACTGGATTTAAGGGGAGTCCATTAATATCTCTTTTTTTGTCTATGGAAATAGGACCCAAATCATCAATGGGCTGACCAATTCCATTAAAGGTACGACCTAGCATATTCGTCGACAAACCGATTTCCATAGGTTTTCCTGTAAGTTTTGTATGAGTGTTTTGAAGGGACATATTTTCCGTTCCCTCAAACACCTGAATCACAGCCCGGTCTTCGTAAATCTCAATAATACGACCTATTTTTTTCTCTTTTTTATCAACTACAAACTCAACAATTTCATCATAAAATGCATCTTGAATGCCTTCTAACACAATCAAGGGACCATTAATGTTACTAAGCCCTAAATATTCTATTGACATAACGTTCCCTCCTTAAGCATTTTTTTCCATGATACGGTCATAAAATTCATCAATATCTCTTATATAAGATTGAAATAATTCCAATTGATTATTTGGTATATTATATTTGATTGCAATTATTTTTTCAAAAATATTTTCCTCTTTTAAAATTGAAATTGGCATATTCATGGATATTAATTCTTTTGATTTTCTATATAAATATAATATAGTTTCCATCATCTTTTCCTGTTTTTCCATTGAGACACAGGTGTCATCTTGATGAAATGCATTCTGCTGTAAAAATCCCAATCGAATCACACGAGCAATTTCCAGCGTCAGCTTCTGATCATCCGGCAACACATCACTTCCGATTAACTTGACAATTTCCATTAAGGAACTTTCCTGATTTAAAATCGCCATTAGTTGATTTCTATGATCTACAAATCTAGGGGATACAAAATCATTATACCAAGGAGCCAAATCAGTTAAATATTCACTGTAACTTGTAAGCCAGTGAATCGCTGGAAAATGTCTTGCATACGCAAGGCTTTTATCAAGTCCCCAAAAACATCTTACAAATCGTTTTGTATTTTGTGTCACTGGTTCCGAAAAATCTCCCCCTTGAGGAGATACCGCGCCAATAACAGTGACAGAACCATCGGTTCCATTTAGGTTATGCATCATCCCTGCACGCTCATAAAAGGCGGATAGTTTTGATGCAAGATATGCTGGAAAACCTTCTTCTGCTGGCATCTCTTCTAATCGACCAGAAAGCTCACGAAGAGCCTCTGCCCATCTGGAAGTAGAGTCTGCCATAATTGCCACATCATATCCCATATCACGATAATATTCTGCAAGGGTAAGCCCAGTATATAAGCTAGCCTCTCTTGCGGCAACTGGCATATTGGAAGTGTTTGCAATCAGTGTGGTTCGATCCATTAAAGGATTCCCTGATTTAGGATCAACAAGCTCACTAAATTCTTCTAAAACTTGTGTCATTTCATTTCCACGTTCTCCACAACCAATATAAATAATAATATCTGCATCAGACCACTTTGCAATTTGATGCTGGGTCATGGTTTTTCCCGTTCCAAACCCTCCTGGAATACATGCTGTTCCACCTTTTGCAATTGGAAACATAGTATCAATAATACGCTGTCCAGTTACCAATGGAACAGAAGCTGCAAACCGATGATGGGTTGGCCTTGGAACCCGAACTGGCCACCTTTGTGTCATGGTAATTTCTTTTTTTGTTCCATCTTCTAATTCAAGGGTAAGTAATACATCCTCAATGGTATAAAAACCATCTTGAACCACCTGAATCACTCTTCCACTTATATGTGGTGGAATCATAACTTTATGTGTAATTGCTGATGTCTCTGGAACTTCTGCAATGATTTCGCCGCCATGTAATTCCTGTCCCTGGATAACTGTTATTGTGGTTTCCCACTTTTTTTCTTTGTCAAGAGAATCTACCGTAACTCCCCTGGTTATATAAAACCCGGACTCTTGGGAAATCTTCCTTAAAGGTCTTTCAATTCCATCAAAAATATTATTTAAAATACCTGGTGCCAAAGTAACAGAAACAGCATCTCCAGAGGCCGTCACTTCTTCCCCGGGATATAGTCCTGATGTTTCTTCATACACTTGAATGGTTGTCATATCCTTATCAAGGGCAATTACCTCACCCACTAATTTTTCTTTTCCCACATGAACCATCTCGGACATTTTAAATCCTGTATTTCCCTTTAAATAAATAATAGGTCCATTAATTCCATATATTGTTCCCTTTTTATTCATGGAAATCACCTCCCGTAAACTGGAAGTTTTCATATTCTGTCGTCAAGGCAGAAGAAAATGAGTGATCAATTAAAATCTGACGGTCCTTTAAAACAGCACGAATCCCACCAATAAAATCTTCATCGCTGATTTGAATGAATGTATTTGTTTTTGCTTCTAATGTTTTTATTTTCTCCTTGTCATTGGGACTAATAAGTATTTGGTAGGATTCCTTATCAGCAAAGTTTTTAACCTTTTCAATATATGCAATCAGAAGTTCATCGTAGGATGATGTTTTCATAAAATCAACTAATTGATCTTTTATTTGTTGAAAAAGTTGTTGCTTTAGCTTTGTCTGGCATTTTCCTTCTTCTCTTTTTAATTTTGTTTGAACGTTGGCAATGGCTTGATTTAGCTGCAGTCTGGCATCATTCTCCTTCGTTTTTATAGATAAATTAGACTGACGTAAGGCAACTTCTTTATGATCTTCATAAATCTGGTCTATCCCCTGTTTATACTCTTGTATAATTTTATTCCCATCTTTTCTTGCTTCCTCCATGGAAGCCTTTCTAATTACTTCAATCTTTTCTTCTAATGTCAAGAAATCACCTTCTTTATAATTTTAATCCAATGGCTTCATTTACATAAGATGTAATAAAGTCAGATTTTCGTCCTGTTCCATGACGGTCTGGTATCTCAACAATCAATGGAAATTTGCGCTTTAATTTTACATCATCAATAATTTCAGGAAATTCTCTGCCGAATTTTTCAGTTAAAAGAATAATTCCCACTGTATCATCTGCTAACACGTTGTGAAGCGCTGCTTCTAATTCATTTCTTTCATGAACAACACATCCATCAACTCCAGCAAGACGCATTCCTGTATAAGTATCCACGTTATCACTAATCAAATACATTTTCATATTGATACGCTCCTAACCTTCCCTATAATTGTCCTAAAATCATAAAAGAAATAATCAATCCATAGAGGCAGACACCTTCTGCCAATCCTACGTAAATTAAAGATTTACCAAGGATACTGTCGTCTTCACTAATAGCACCTAAAGCGGCACTTGCAGCACTTGCCACAGCAATACCTCCACCAATACAAGATAACCCAGTTACCAGTGCTGCTGCCAAATATCCAAGACCAGTAGCGGTACTTTCTGCTGCTGTTTTTGCCTCTGCCGCATGGGCTGAATATCCAGAGAACATCATAATCCCACTGATAACTAAAATTCCGAAGAAGAAAAATGCATTGACTCCAATGGTTGTTTTATATCTACCCTTGTTCTTTTGACCAAGAAGATAATAACCAAAAGGAATGATAATACTTACGATTAACGCAATCACCAAAACAATTCTTGTAACTAAATTCATATTCAAAACCTCCTATTTTCTACTCGTTTTCTTTAAGTATGGTTTAAACTCCCGACCTGTCCCAGAATAAAAACGACTGAACATTTCATAATATTCCAGACGCAATACTTGGATTCCAACAATTAAACCTTCCATTCCACAGACAAATATATTTCCTAATATAACAACAATCCAGTTAATATTTCCACTTTCTGCACCGGCAAGCATAAGTACAACCTGCATCATAGCTCCATGACTAACAGCAAATGCACCTAGACGAACAAAGGATAACGTATTTGAAAAGTAACTTAAAATAGTCTCAAACAATTCAAAAAATCCCTCCACAAAAAACATGGTAAGTCCTTCCTTTGACGTATATACCTTATGCATCATTTTATTAGCCAAAGGCTTCTGAAACAAAATCATAAGAAGTGGTAACCCAAACATAATAAAAAGGACAATGCCTGCTGGACCATTGTGTCTAGTCATAAATAAAAATATAGTAATCACTGCTGATGCATAAAATATAAATCCTGCAATTCCATTGGCGTCAAACAACGCCTTTTGTTTATCCTCAGCTTTCCATGCATTTATAATCTGTAAAATCATTGAAAATAAAATCATGACCATACCAAATACAATGGCAACTACAAATACAGTATTTAATCGTCCCACAAAAGGAAGTGTTGTCATGTTATCCATAGGCCGCAGCCATTTTGCTTTTATTATATTTTCAAATCCGAACACACTTCCAAACATCCATCCAAAAATCATAGAAAAGATTCCTGCCACCGAAATAATTCCTGCTAAATCAATGTGTTTTAATTTATATAAAAGTGCTCCTCCAATAAATAAACACGCCCCCTGTCCCACATCTCCAAACATAACTCCAAAGATAAAGGTATAAGTAATTGCTACAAAAATAGTTGGATCCATTTCATTGTGAGAAGGGAGTCCATACATTTTTACAAATAACTCAAAGGGTTTAAATACTTTGGGATTGCTAAGTTTCGTAGGAGGTTCTCCAAAATACTTATTTTTGTCATCATCCACAGCGACAAAAATGTTGTCATCTCCTTTAATATCTTGAAGGAAATGCCCTACATCCTCCTCTGTCATCCATCCACACAAAATATAAAAGTTGTCTTCTTTATCTTCCACACAGGCAGCAACTTTTCTCAAATCAAAATTGGCAGATAATTCTTCTAACTGCATCTTGGCACGAAGTATTAAGGATGCTTTCTTTTGGAGTGTTTCTTTCACCTCATCTCCAATATGGTTGATATCTTTTTCTACTTCATTCATTGCTTTTTCAAGCTTGATACTTGCCTGCATTGGTGTTCCGTCATATTCATCTGGAAGGAACAATCGTTCAAAGTGAAGAGCCTTAAAAATGGCATCCGTCTTTTCTGATTCTGGTTTTGAAACAAAATAGACACCATAAACATAATGGGAATCCCTTGCACCTTCCAAAAAAATAACATTTAAATCATCATAAATATATTTTTCTAATTTATGATAGTAGTCTAGTAATACCCTGCCAAATCGGAACTTTACATATTTGTACTGCAACACACGATGTAAATCAAATTGAAGTGGCTTAAAAGGCTGTATCATACTTAGTTTTTCCTGAAGCTCTTCTTGTTTTGATTTTAGATTATTTTCCTTCATCTTGATTTCCATATAATCATGATTACAATTTCGAATCAAATGAAAGATTTGCTCCTCTGATAAATGCTGCTTCACTGGTTTCATTTCTTTTTCTGGTTCTTCTAAAAAAGATAGAAATTCTTCTGCCTTTGACAAAGCATCCTTGTAAGGATTCATCTGAGCAAAAGGAGTTAAATTGTCTACTGTTTTTAGTTCAGATAAGGCATTCTCCAATTGAATCTCGTATTTAGAAAGGTATGTGTTTGTAATTCGGTCAAAATCACTTTTGGGACCTGTAATACTAAGAAACTTCATTTTTACAATCACTTTGCCACACCTCCTACGTACTTCAACGTTTCTACAGAATCAATTCCATAACGAATACATTCTAGGGTCGTTGTAAGTTTTTCTATTTCTTCTTCCTTTTGAAATAAATATCGATTAATCGTTGCGATAGAATAAGGATTGCTTCGAAAATCAGCTAAATACAAATGTTCCAAACATTGTTTATAAATTCGTTCCAGAGTATAATCCTCATCTACTGGATACTTTCTCCCATAATAGGATTCACGAACCAATTTTAAATACATATTTAAATCAGGTGCCTCAATAAATTGTTTCAGTTGTTCTTGTTTTATGTGATATTGAATGGGTATTAAAATTGAATACAAATCCGCTTCTGACATATTGTAGTATTTTTTGCTGCGGTAAATCCATTGAATATTCAAAAGATCAATATTAGACCCACATTTCTTTGTATACATATCAAGTTCTTTCCCTTTTAAACATTTTTTACGCTCTTTCCAGACCGCTTTATAATAATAGAGATTCAGTGCAAGATTATAATCATATAAACTAGCTTTACCTGTATCTAACAGTGTTTTCATACAGTCATAGTACTCTGTATCCCTGAGATTCTCAACAAGTTCTGTTTCATTTTTTGACAATGCCAAATCCTCAAGTTTAAGCTGGGAAAAGCGATCAAAAAACGGCTTTTTGTAGTTCATATCAAAGGGTTCTTCGTAATGATTTAACACAATCCGAAAACAATAGTTAATTAGTTCTACCTCGTACCATTTCATATAAAATAATAGAAATTTACGAATATGAATATCTCCAAACAGATATAATTTTGTATAATCATCATAAATAGACTGAACCAAAACCTTTTCTACATCCCCACGATGTAAAGAATACTTATCCCATGGCTCAAATGATTTTTCATATGCAGGATGATTTTTTAAAAAATCAATAAAGTCCGTCACAGATGGAAGGCTGGCTATTTGTACAAAATCATCATGTGACAATAGTCTTGCACTCATAGCACGAACCTTTGTAATAATCCCACTGTATTTTAACAATCGACTCATATGGACACCTCTGTAATACGGGATAAAATCATTGAAACATAAGCCTCATGATTTATTTCATACTCTTTCTGGAATGCCTTTATCTTCTTGTCGCTAATTGCTTTTAGTTCCTCTACTTTCTCCTTCTTTTCAATCTCTAACTCGGATTCAATTCGCTGAATTTCCTTCTTCGTTTTCGCTGCTATCTCTATATCAAAGTTCTCTCTTTTTTTCTTTATTTTACTATCGTATTCCTCTTTTGATGCAATTGCATGAGAAACAATAGCATTGGCTGCTTCTTCTATTTCAGTTAATTGATCTACAATGTTATCCATACGTACCTCCATAGCAAAAATTCTGCTTTTATTTCAATATGAGATTTAATAAGGCTTGATATAATATACTAGGTTCAATTGGTTTTGCTAAATGTAAGTCCATTCCAGCATTTAATGATTCTTGTATATCTTCATCAAATGCATTGGCTGTCATTGCGATAATTGGAATCTCTCTGGCATCTTTTCTATCTAAGTTTCTAATTTCTCGTGATGCTTCTAGTCCATTCATTCTAGGCATACGAATGTCCATTAATATGGCATCAAAATACCCTTCTATTGATGAAGTAAAAAGCTGGAGAGCTTCTAATCCATCCATAGCCTCTGTCACAGATAATCCCCTGCTTTTCAGAAGCTTTTTTGCAATTTCACAATTTAATGGATGATCATCAACTAATAAAATACGTTTTCCTTCAAGTGCCTCAGTATTTACAAGGATTAATTTATCTGGAACTTTGGCTAATGGGCGATAATCATAGTGTAACGTAAAAGTAAATGTAGATCCTTTTCCCAATTGGCTTTCTACTGTAATATTCCCATTCATAAACGTAATAATCTGTTTTACGATGGTCAACCCTAGTCCAGTACCAGATATTTCTTTAGAATAAGGATTTATTTCCTGTTCAAAGGGTTGAAATATTCTAGGCAAAAAATCCTGACTCATTCCATATCCAGTATCTTTTATCTCCACCTGATCAATTCGATGCTTCCCATCATCTTTCAATCGTTTCACTTGAACTTGAATTGTTCCTCCTTGTGGTGTAAACTTCAGTGCATTATTTAACAAATTCATAAACACTTGCTGTACTCTCAATCCATCAATAAACCATTCCGTCGTATCGTGTTTGTCAATGTTTGGATAAAGAAATGTAATATTTTTCTTGTCCATCTCTGGGGCGAGCATATCTACACATCCCTTTAGAATATTACCTCCTATGATCCAGTCTGGACGCAGCTCAAATTTCCCATTTTCAATTCGGCTCATATCTAGAATATCATTGATGATATTTAGTAAATAATGACTTGAGTTATCAATTTTGTTTAAGTAATTTTTTATTTCATAGGGATTATTCTCTTCCATTGCAAGTCTTGTCATACCAGTAATTGCATTCATAGGTGTTCGAATCTCATGACTCATTTGTGCTAAAAATGTGGATTTTGATTTACTGGCAATCTTTGCAGCACTTAATGCTTTTTCTAGCTCTAACCTCTTTTTCTTTTCTTCTTCTAATAAAAGGGTAATGTCTGTTTGTATAAATAAACAGGTGTTTTGCACATCGTTATATCTAATATATCGAACTTTCTTGGCTCTTTTTTCTCCCCGCATATTCGTCATATGCATATAGAATTCATAAGAATTTTGATGTGCTAATGTTTGTCTAATATTCTGGATGGATGCTTTTTTAAAATATTCCTCTCGTTCCTCAGGAATAACAGAATTATTTGTAAAGCGAAGTAATGATATTGTATAGTCTTCTTCTACCAAGTCAGATTTATGAGTATTATAACTATTTTGTCCAAATAACATTACCGCATTATTATCCTTAAAGTTTACACATCCTAATAAATCATAGTCGTCATTTACAGCAAAATGCATCATAATTTGAACTGTTTTGTCCTTATTAATGTCGTAGCAATATTCAAAAACAAGAATATCATCTCCCGTTGGTGCTTTTATCAAGTGAATTAAATTATGTACCCATATAATCTTTCCATTTGGGAGATGAATCTGGTACTCTAAATTAATCTCTTCTCCTGTTTTATGTTCCCTTAAAAGATACTCTTTTTGATGCAAAGCAAGATATTTTTCTTTTTCATTTGGATCAAGAATATAAGAGCCTATCTGCTCTCCTAATTCCTCAAAGGTATCAACGGATTGATTTTCAAGAAATCTATCATCCCATTGTAATTCAAGGCAGTTTCCTTTGCTTAAATTAAAACAAGCATGAGAAAGGAGCGTGTTCTTATTCTTAACTCCACGCTTTTTTTCAATCTCATACTTCTCTTCTAGCTCTTTTTCACTTTTCTTTAATCGTGTAACATCAAAATATGTTGCATAAATAATGGTAGTTTCCCCATCATAAGTATCATAGTTCAAACGCAGCATACACCATCTTGGTTGATGTGTTAAAGTTCGTGCCTGGTATGTAACCTCAACATTCTCTCCAGTTTGGACTCCATGACGAATCTTGAATCTGACTTCTGTTTTATCACAATCTTCCACACCAAACAAAGAATCCTTGTCAAATGCTGCTTGAATATCCTCCTTTGTTCCATCCATCAATTGACAAAAACCATCATTCGCATATTCTAGTGTAAAATGAAATGCTTTATCTACATGATAAATACAAATTCCACAATCAATCTGATTCAATAACTGTTGCTCTTTTTCATTTATATGAATCGTTGTATTCATACTATTTCCCCCTGATTGTATTTGTATTCATTCTACTCCTAATCTTTCATCCTTTCAACTGTTATCTATTTTACTCTTTTGAAAAAGAGCAGAAAAAATCCAGCAAAAATATGCTGGATTTTAAAATTATTTTATTGATTTGGATCTTTATCGTTAATGCTTAAAACCTTAGGGTCATTCCCTAAATCTCCTTGATATACAATGGTTATGGTATTGCCATTCAAAATTCCATTTACAGATGTTATTTTAGCATGACCTGTATAAATTGTATATTCAACTCCCTTGTAGTTGATAAGAAGATTGTTCATACTTCCTTCAACAACTTTTGCTTTGATTTTTGTTGTTTTTTGCTTTGTTGGCTGCTTTGCTTCTGTAGTCGTTGGTTTCTTTCTTTGTGTTGTAGCAGTATGTTTTCTAGCAGTTGTTGTTTTATGCTTTTTCGCTGTGGTTGTTGGCTTCTTTTTCGCAGTTGTTACTTTTACCTTATTTGAAGATAAATCCGCTGCAAATACATAGGCTGTCTTTCCTTTATAAGTAATTCTAGCCCAGCCGTTGTCACATTCTCCCGTACGATTCACTGCTTGTCCTGCCTTCAAGTATCCAATTTTCTTTCCTGCAATGTTCGGATTGGTACGAACATTAAGAGGTAGTTTTGCATACATTGTATCGTCTCTTTTTGTAATCTTGACTTTCTTAGCTTTCTTGACAACTTTTTTAATTTCCTTCTTTGCGTTGTCATCATTATCCACAAGCTTAACAACCTTACAATTGATGGAACCATCTTTTAAAATATCACCTTCATATGTAATTGCCACAATATTTCCTGCGTGCATTCCATTCTTAAGTTCTAAATCTACATTCTTGGTTTTAAACCAATAGGTATTGCCTGTGGCATCCTTTACTAACACACGATCTTCTTTCATCTGTTGAATCTCACAAGTAAGTAGTTGATGTCCTGTCTTTGCATCGGTAGATGCTTCTGTTGTTGCTTGTGTTGTAGCCTCTGTGGTTGCTTCTGTAGTAGCTTTGTTCTTATCCTTGGAATTCCCACACCCAGATAAAGAAAGAGCTAAACTAAAAAATAAAGTTACCACAACCCCCTTTGTTAATTTCCTCATATTCGCCTCCTTAATTTCCTTAGTTAATGTATCCATTTATACCCATTATACTACAAAATGTTATAAAAAACTATACATAAGTATACATACCTAGTACATTTTTGTGTTTTATGCTACAATACGTGTAAAAAAGACAAGGAGAAACAATACAATATGCCAGTATTTGATTTTAATAAGGACGGTAAGGATAAAACTACGGTCCCATGTACATACACAACGTTTCACTCCAATCTGCCATTTGCAGATAAGGAACATCCTATTTTAATTTTAGATTCATCAAAAAATAAATGGAAACATCATTCCCATGGAATTTTTACCAATCCTGTGAAGACAACCACATTTGAGTTTGACGAAGAAACTGGAACTGTGACTGCAGATATTTTAAAAATAGATGCTAGATTCACAAGTCTTACAAAATGGCTCGGGGAAAATCATATTAAGGTTCGCCTATCTGGGGAACATACAGAAGAAGGCTATGCTGTATACGAAATTCGTGAAATAGGCTTTGGAAAGGCAACGAAACTTTCTGCCCAAGATGGATTCCTTCAGTTTATGATGGAGCGATTATTTTCAAGCAACGCACCGGAAGAGTCCCTGGAAGATGAGGAACTTGATGAAGCTGGGGATGATATGAAACTTACCAGCATTCAAAGTATTACTGATTTTATGACTTGTGCTGGAAGAACTCTTCCAGACAACATTCGACTATGGGCAAGAAGAAATCTTGCTGTTGCCCGTTCTCATGAGGTGACTCCAGAAGAAAGACGCCATGCCCAAAGGGCGCTCTCCATTATGATGAACATTCAATGGAAAACCAATTATTTTGAATCTATTGATCCAAATGAGGCACGTCGTATCTTAGATGAGGAACTTTATGGCATGGAACGTGTCAAACAAAGAATTATAGAGACTATTATTCAAATTAATCGTACTCATACTCTTCCTGCTTATGGAATTCTTTTAATTGGACCTGCGGGAACTGGAAAATCCCAAATTGCCTATGCCGTTGCCAAAATTCTAAAACTGCCATGGACAACCCTTGATATGAGTTCCATTAATGACCCAGAACAGCTAACTGGAAGTTCCCGTATTTATTCCAATGCAAAGCCTGGAATTATAATGGAAGCATTTAATGCAGCAGGAGAATCCAATTTAGTTTTTATTATTAATGAGTTAGACAAAGCGGCTTCTGGAAAAGGAAATGGAAATCCAGCAGATGTGTTGTTAACCCTTCTTGATAATCTTGGTTTTACAGACAACTATATGGAATGTTTAGTTCCAACGGTTGGCGTATATCCTATTGCAACTGCAAATGAAAAGGATCAAATTAGCGCCCCTTTAATGTCAAGATTTGCAGTGATTGAAATTCCAGATTATTCTGTTGATGCGAAGAAAGTTATTTTTTCTAAATTCTCACTTCCTAAAGTTCTAAAACGAATGGGATTAAAGGAAACTGAATGTGTTGTAACAGAAGAAGGTCTAGATGCTTTGATTGAATGTTTCAAAGACACTACTGGAATCCGTGATTTAGAGCAGGCAGCAGAACATATTGCAGCCAATGCCTTGTATCAGATTGAAGTCAATCATGTAAGCGCAGTATCATTTACAAAAGAGATGATTTTAAATTTATTCGTATAACTAATTATATCAAAAAATCGCTGAAGTCACAGACCTCAGCGATTTTTCTTTTAGGGAACTTTTTTACAACCCCTTATTTTATCTTCATTGTTTTTTTGTACCCTGTACGGCTCTTAAACAATTTCTTATATTTAGATACTTTCTTACTAGGGACATCAATCTTGGCATTTTTCTTGATGTTTTTAATGGCCTTGCTGCCCACTGACTTAAGTTTTGTACTCTTAATGGTCAACTTGGATAATTTCTTACAATTATAAAATGCTGACTTTCCAATACTTGTTACATTGTTGCCTATGGTTACCTTCTTAAGTTTCGTATAGTTTTTCCATGCATTGCTTCCAATGGCTGTAATCTTAAATGTCTTATTTCCAATCTTCACTGTGTTTCCAATAGACAAACTGGTAAGCTTGGATTTGCTTGTAGTTACACCAGTTAATGTAACAGTTCCTTTTCCATTTGTACTTGCATTGGTTACTTTGTATTTTTTGGAACTTACCGTATAAGTTTTTCCTTTGGAGATTGTAATCTTAAAAGTCTTTTTTAAGGTTCCGCCATAATTCCCCTTCCCTGTTATGGTAATGGTGGCAGTTCCAATGTATTTGTTGTTTGTATAAGAAACAGTGTAATCTGTTCCTGCTTTTAATGTGGTACTTCCTGCTTTTACAGAAAGCTTAGACTGTGTCTGTGATTTCCCAGTGTAATTCTTATTATAAATGCCACTTACCCCTGCTGATGCAATGTTCTTCTTTGGTGGTGTGGTAATAACTTCCTTTGTATCTGTATACTCTTTGTTATCAAGACTCACGTTTGCTGTGTAGATTGTTTTTCCTGACTCGTATAATGTAGCAGGTTTTGTAACACTCGTTACCGTACATGACTTCTCATCTACATGGGTATTATCATTTGCACAGGTTCTCTTTGCTGTACAATCATAGCCACCTGTCTTTGTGTTTTTTGTCCAAGTAAATGCTGGATCACCGTATGTATGGGCTCCCAATATAGGCTCATTGATGTTGCTATATACCTTTGTTGAACTGCCTGTTGTATCACAAGTGGTATATTTATTCACTTGATATACAGTTGCACCACCAAGAACAGGGTATGCATTTGCTTTCTCACCAGATAATGTTTGTCCCCATGGAAGAGTCTCTCCCTCTGCTGGGGTGCTCTTGCTGCCATTGAGCAGCCATGTTATTTCGCCACTTGCAAATTCCTTAGAAGATTTTCCCTCAGCACTACCCTCTACATCCTCACCCATAATGCCTCCAGCAGTGCAGTTTACCTTATCGTAATAGCAGTTGGTGATACTACCCCAATTTGAGCCATTCACGCCGCCAACATTATTAGCACCACTGACGCTGCCTCTATTGATGCAGTTGGTGATGGCACCATTAGAATCATTTACACCACTCACACCACCAACAGCATCTTTACCACTCACGTTGCCGCTATTGGTGCAGTTAGTAATAGTGCCATAACTATAAGAACCGTTCACGCCACCAACACACTCACTACCGCTCACGTTGCCATTGTTTGTGCAGTTGGTGATGCTACCACCCCAATTTCCTTCACCACATACACCGCCAACACTCGCACTACCGCTAACGCTGCCACTGTTAGTGCAATTCGTGATGCTACCACCACTATTATATCCACTCACACCTCCAACAGAATCTCCGCCCTTAAAATAAGAATCAACCACGTTCACATTTTCAATAGTATCACTGCTAGTGCCAAACAGACCAACATAATCCTTGGTGGTATTGACATACAGTCCTTGGATGGTGTGTCCTTTTCCGTCAAAAGTTCCGCTATATTGATTGTTTAAATTACCTATTGGCTCCCATACACGGAAGTTTTCACCATTTCCATTCAAGGTTCCATCCTTGTTTAATACCCCTGTGTTCACTGTAATATCGCTTACCAGTGTGGCACAGGCGGATTCATTTTTAGTTAGACCATCTGTTCCATTGACAGTTGCCGCAAACCAGTATAGATTATCTGCGTTGGCGATTTGATAGGGATCTTCCTTTGTTCCATCCCCCTTTAAAGGCTTTACAAAATCCCCCGTGGTATTTCCTTTGGTTGTCTTTTCTGTAGCTGAAACGGGCATAACGGTCATGGTAACTACCATGCACAGTGCCAGTATAAAGCTTAAAATTCTTTTCTTTTCATGCATTTTTCTACTTCCTTTCTTTTTATGTTTTGTCTGTTTCGTCTTCTGGTATCTTCTGCTCTTTTTTTTATTTTATCTTCATTGTTTTTTTGTACCCTGTACGGCTCTTAAACAATTTCTTATATTTAGATACTTTTTTACCAGGAACATCTATCTTGGCATTTTTCTTGATATTCTTAATAGCCTTGCTGCCCACTGACTTAAGTTTTGTACTCTTAATGGTCAACTTGGATAATTTCTTACAATTATAAAATGCTGACTTTCCAATACTTGTTACATTGTTGCCTATGGTTACCTTCTTAAGTTTCG
>JAQWFL010000001.1:316521-319492 GCA_028704435.1 Anaerostipes sp.
CCCCCGTGGTATTTCCTTTGGTTGTCTTTTCTGTAGCTGAAACGGGCATAACGGTCATGGTAACTACCATGCACAGTGCCAGTATAAAGCTTAAAATTCTTTTCTTTTCATGCATTTTTCTACTTCCCTTCTTTTTACGTTTGCTTTCTCCTGCTCTTGTCATCCGATGATATAGTGTGAGGTATCTGGGGCAATAAAATCTGCATATTCAATTAAGAATCCTGCAAATCCAAAGGCTGCTGCCACCTCTGGTATATTCTCTTTCTTTACAATGAACCCAATTAGTTCCTGATCATCCTCCACTCCAGACGCAATTTTCTCCAATAGATACTCGTGTTCTGAATTTACCCTTTTCTCTTTTTCCCCAAGGCGAATTATATATCCTACCTGAGGATGCTTTCCTTGTTTTTCAATGACAACACCCTCTTTCCATTTCATAGACCAGACCTCCCTTATTCCACAAGACCCAGCTGTTTTGCTGCCAGCAGGGCATCTGCTTTGTTCTTGACTCCCAGTTTCCGGTAGATATTACTGTTATGGAATTTCAATGTACTCTTAGTAAAGCTGCACATCTCCAATATCTGCTCTGTACTCATACCACTGTTGTGGAGACGAAGCACTCTTTTTTCTCCTTCACTCAATGGCTCTGCTAATACATTTTCCTTGACCAGATAGTCTGGATACTGAAATGCCATCTTTTCCGTTCTCTCATATACCAGTTTAAAGAACTGAGATTTCCCTGTATCTTCTGCTTCTTTTATCCATGTCTTAAGTAGTGGCAAGATTGCAATTCCTTCCTGTGCAATCATCCATGGAAAATGATAACTCTCTGCTTTCTCATAGGCAGCTTGAAACAGTTCTTTCCACTGTGTCCTACCTAGACGATAAGAGATAATCGCCTGTAAAAATGTATTCTCCATCCACATATAGAATCTATCGTAGTTGGTAAAGTAAAAGTTCAGCTTTTCGGAAAGAATCCATGCTCGATCATAATCTCCTAGCATAATGTAGCTTCGCACCTTCATAAGATACTCATAGCGATTGAGAATATAGAAGCCTTCCGACTCCTCGCTGTCTGTCTGTTCCAACCATTTTCGAATCTGCTCATAATTTCCCTTTAGCAGATTCAGCCAGTTCTCCATAACGGCAATATTTAAATAAAGCTGAACTGCCTGCTCTTTCTTTGCCTTTTCTCTAAAATGTTCTAACTGTGTTTGGGCAATCCGCATCTGATCATGCCAAACATGAAGCTTTACCATGATACCTGTTGCAGCAAAGCACATCTCGATTTTTCCACTAATTTCTGCCTGAGAATACCCTTCACTTAAAAGTGTCATAATTTCGTAATCATCCATGGTTGCCTTCTCAAAAGCACTCTCTGCCAATGCGATATTTACCAGCCCCACACCGTAATCCTTTAGAACAATCTTCACTGGCTTTCCCATGACTCTCGCCAGTTCCTTGTCAATTCTGCTCCATTCACAAAAGTCCTTACCTCCGTTCATTACAGAAGGAAGATTACTAGTTACAGAAAATTCTGGAATTGCAATACTTCGGTTCATACAAAGTTTTGCCACATTCTTTAGAATCTCCGTAATGGACTTAATTCCTCTATGTGGAAGAGCAATGTCAAGATAGGCAATTCTACTCTTGGCGTCCTTGGTTCGCATAACATCCGAAGTATACCCTTTGGAAAAGTCCAACAACTTCTCATACCACTTTTCCGACTCATCTGGCTGCAGCATAAGAGAGTACAGCATGGACATTCCCGCCATTAACACCGGATTGTCTGAAATCACAGATTCTGGAAGTGCCAGGTAATACCTTCTTGTTTCATAGAAGTGTCCTATCCCTGGATGACGGTTGGCATTCTCAATTAAAAGTTCCACCATCTTTTCGTTGTTTCCGGCTTTCTCACACTCTACAAGTGCTGACTTTATGTCTCCCTTTAATTCAAAGTACATAACGGCACGCTCATGGAGTCCTCGTTCTTCTTCGCTAGTCCATTTCACACTACGTTTCCAAAGAAGATATTCCTTTAAATGTGGTCGCAGCTCATAGGATCCCTCAATCTTACAGGTCTGGAAGTTACCTACGGTACATGCATATTCCAATAGTGCTGCAACCTGTCGATTGGTGGTAAGAAAAGCTGCAAGTTCCGTATCAAACTGGTCATATTCCGCTATTGAGAGAAGCAATTTCTGTAACTGTGTATCCCACCGTTCAAAAAACTTCCCATCATAATAGTGAAAACAATCCAACTTTGTATCTCTTAGTACAGATTCACTGTATCCACCCGCTCTTAGTATATTAGGCACCAGCAGTCGTATTCCCAGTGCAAATCCTTTTGTGTCTCTTAAAATTTGTGCAGCTTCCCTATCCTCACACTCGTATCCGTTTTGTTTTAACAATCGCCGAATCTGTGTCTGCCCAAACAAAAGTTCCCTTTCGTCTGCTCGCATAAGGCTGCCATCTGTATACTCATTCATAAGCCATCCTGGAAGTCTGCCCCTTCCAATCAGCACAATATGCTTTTTTTCTTGCTTCAATATGGCTGTAATATAGCTTATGGAACTCTCATCGGTAATCCATGAGAGATCATCAATAATGATGGTTTCCATTTTCACGTCCTCTGGTTCTGGCATTGCAGAGAGAACTCCACTTTCTCCTGACAACCATAAAACACTTTTGTTTCGGTAGTAATATTGAACCGCTGCGGTCTTTCCCATAGCTACAGGAGCATGGATGTAGATGTTTCGTTTTTCTGACTCTGCCTTTCGTAATTTCTGATAGATTCCGTTAATCTTAATATAAGAAAATTCTTTCAATGGCTCACCTCCTTAGAGTAGAGTAGGTCAGAGGGCGTAAGCCCTCTTTCCCCTCATCAAACCGTGCATGAGGTTTTCCCTCACACGGCTTTCCGACATTCTTCTTTCTACAGCATTGTGTCATGCTGTGGCTAATCTTTTCA
>JAQWFL010000067.1 GCA_028704435.1 Anaerostipes sp.
TATAGAAGAAAGCCAAGGATTTTTACGTCCTTGGCTCTCATTTTTTTATTATACAATAGAAAGGTACTTTGTCGGTACCCAACTATTAAGCTGCTTAATCAATGCTTCTTTTACACCATTGTTTGTCTGTACTTTTGTGACTGTATATTTCTTTCCAATATAAGCACTGGATACAGACTTGCCAGAGGATGCTCCACCATACTTTGCACCACTCTTAATCTTTACTGTACTTCCAGCCTTAATGCTTGCATTTGATGTCGTAGTAACTTTTTTTAAGTTATTTACGTCTACGATTACAGCTGTGATAGCTTCTGCAATTTTATCAAACTTGCTTACAAAAATCTCATTGTCCTTCTTGTTAGATATAAAACCAAGTTCTAGAAGGACTGCTGGCATATTTGTTTGATGCAGCACAGCTAAATCTGTCCTTACCTTGGTCCCTCTGTTTGTAAACCCAACGGCTTTCATTTTTGCGTTTATCTTATTGGCAAACTCTTTCTTTGTTCCAGAGTTAGCATACACCAAACTTTCATATCCCTTTGAAGAGCTGGAATCGCTACTATTTCTATGAAACGATGCAAAGAAGTCTGCACCAGCCTTATTAGCAATTTCCGCCTTTCCTTTTGGACTTGTGTATGTATCATTTGTTCTTGTCATTCCAACCTTACAGTTATACGCAGATAATAAAGACTTCACTTTCTTTGCCATCTTAAGAACATCGTCTGCTTCATTTCTTCCATACCCAACTGCACCTGAATCTTTTCCACCATGCCCAGGATCTAAATAAATTAATTTACTCATTGTCTTCCTCGCTTTCCTTATTTACAATCTTGTCTGCAACCTCTAATCCTTTGATTAATATAGTAGGAACATTGTAGCCAGCTTCCACAAAGTTCTCTACAATACTTCTGATTTCATTTACTAGCAAGGACGCTAGTACAAACCATCCAAGCAACGTAGTGATGCCTAAGTCTATATTAATTGCTCTCCCAATCTCTACAAACACCGCACTGGACCCAAACGCAACCATTATCATAATCCAATATCCTAGCTTTTTGATAACCCCCTTTAATCCTGCTGCAGAGTTTGTGCTATTTGACATGTGACTTTTCATCCATCCTGTTAGCCAGTCAGCTACATTTAGTGCCAAGAATGCCACAAATAAAAACCAATGTTCTCCCAAAATGTAGCTTAAAATTGCCACTGCTGCTCCTGTTACCATGTTATATGTGTCTAAAAAATTTCCCATCTTACTCATATTCCTCACTTTCCTTTCTTTTTTGCATTTTAAAATTATTTTTTCCACTAAAAAAAGACCATGACGGTCTTGTGATGCTTTTAAGTCACAACCTCAAAATCTATGAAATCATAAGTTCCAAGGTCAAATAATCATTTGCTGTTAATGGGTCGTACATATCAGAATTACACTTATCAATTTCCTCCGAACTAATTGTGGTTAATTCGACATCAACTTCCTCTTCAAATAGGTTTAAGACTTCATCATTAAACACTGACGTGTATGCTGGTTTAATGGTATATGCACCATCACGGATTATTGGGTTTTTGTTGTCATCAAGGTCTACATACTTTTTGCATATTTCAATACGCTGCTTTTCAAGAATTTCTGTTTCTTCCTGTAAAAGTTTTATATTCTTTGCAATCGCACGCACCATTTGAAATGGTAACCTTTTATCCTTTAACTGTGTTAATGACTGTAATCTTTGCTGAACATCTTTCAATTGCATCTTCATCCTTATTCTCCTTCAATGGCATCCTGTGTTTGATAGAACTCTTCTGTAAAAGCAGTAATATCTTTTCTGATTTCTGCCTTGTTTGCTTTGTACAGCTCTTTATCCTGAATCGTTTGATTGATATTATCGCTATCTTTATCCTGTGAGATTTTTGCATTTAGATATACGACCTGTTTACTAACCCCATTTTCCGAAATTGAAATTGTTCCTGTGAGGCTTGTTGATTTTTTTGTTGTTAACATATTGTTCTCCTTTCATTTTAAAAAGCAGACACTCTATTGTGCCTGCTTAAGTTGACTTAACTCATTTTTCAGTTTATAAATTTCATGTTCTAACTCATCAAGTTGTACTTGGTGTAAATCCACAGCACTTGCGATTGCGAACATGTCCCCCCTAGTTTTCTGTATCATGTGTGTGTTGAGAGAGATAAATTCCTCATATGCAAGTGAATACCTATCGGTCATTCCGTTGGTTGTTTCTGGATTCCATTCTGGGTCATTTGTAAAATCATCATAGCAAAATGCAGCAAAGTCCTTATCTGTTAATCCCACAGAGTCCATGGCTTCTTTTACTTCCTGTGCTATAAATCCTGTATGAACTCTGTCGTGGTTATCGTTGTTTCCTATGTTATTTTTCCAACTGTAGGTAACTGGATTAAGTTGGTCAAACAACTTCTCGTACTGGTCTGAATAATTGCTTATGTTTGTTTTTAAACGTCTGTCAGACGTACTAATGGAACTGTTTGCTGCGTATACTCTTCGCCACCTACCATTTGGAGAACCGCTACCAACTTTATTATCTTTCAAAGCTCCGTTCAGGTTATAACCTCTGAAAAACTTTCCATCGCCTGAAGTCCCACATTGCGTAGCACCATTGCGAATACTCCAATGCGTATGACCTGAATAAGATACCCTTTTTCCGTTTGCTCCGTAAGGCCCAAGGTCGTCAATTCCGCCATATAGGTAGTTACCTTCACTACGTACGGCGAATCCATTTGCATTCATAATAACAGCTGTTTCGTAATCAGATAATTTTATTTGCCATCCATCACTCTCTTTTATACTAAGTTCAATTGCATCATTGCTACCCACAAAAGTACAATTTGTCAGTATTGCTCCAGTTGCGGTTAGCTTAGTTGCATATGCGGTTCCATCATGTCCTACTCGAAATGGAGCAGTTGCACTTGAGTTTTCATCGAGTGCTCCAGCCCAAAACGCCCAAGCGGCATCCTTCTTTCCTAATCCAACATAATTATTTGCACCACCAGTTGAATTGTATAGCTTATCTGCTGTTACCGTAAAGCCACCAATCGTACCACTAGTTGCGGTCACATCCCCACTTGATGTCAGCTTAAAGTTATCAGAATTAATCACAAGTCGATTTGAATTAAATGTTATCACATCGGCACTTGCATTTAGTTCCGAAACCAAATCTGCGGAATTAATCTTTAACTCAAGCATTGCCTCGATATTTTCCACTTCGTTTCCCAACGCTGCATTTGTGGCATATGTGCTGCTAACAGAGGCTAAAATACTATTTTTTTCTAATTGTATGGTTGAGTTCATTTCTAGAAATTTATCGTCTATATCCTC
>JAQWFL010000018.1 GCA_028704435.1 Anaerostipes sp.
AGTCTTATCAAAGAAGATGGGACAGCAGACGCAACTTATACTTACACAGATTTTGGAGAAACAAGGATTCAAGGAGACAACACAGCAGGAAACGAAGTATGTTATACTGGTGGAGTCTATGATAGTACCACAGGACTATATTACTTAAATGCAAGATATTATAATCCAGAAGATGGAAGATTCTTAACGGAGGATACCTATCGAGGAGAAAGCACAGAACCAGATACACAGAATTTGTATGCTTATTGTGCAGGAAATCCAGTGAACTATGTGGATCCAAGTGGGCATAAATTCTTTGGATATTGGAGTAGTACACAACACTATTATGCATTTAATCAGAATGCACCACAACAATATGCTGGGTACAATGATTTGTATGATATGATGTCTTGGTCTGTAGGAGATTTAATGACTCAAAAAATCGAAACTGATTTCTTTCGCCTTCAATTTTGGAAGGGAGAGTATGGACCGCCTTATATTCCGAAAGCAGCTAATGGATGTGAAATTGGTTTGTATTATAGAACTAACAAAAAAAGTTTTCACTGGTTTTGTGCTGCGCAAAGTGGGAAAAGGTTGAGAATGAAAATGTCGTTAGAAGTAAATGGAAAGAAGCTGTTTTCTAGAGATAGTAAGACTTCAACTAAACAAGGCAAAGCTTGGTGGTTGACAGCATTTAAACCTCGTAATTATATGCCCAAAAAAAAGCTATCAAAGAAAGGTGCCCTAAGAATGAAGGGAGATATCTGGTTCCCTAACAAAGGAACTTACAAAAAGAAATTTGAAACGTTATCAAAAAAATTAAAATTAAATAAAAGATTAAATGTAAAAGGAGGTGTGAATCATAGAACTTTTTCATGGAAATAAATTGGAAATACAAATGAAACGAACCATAATATGCATAGCAATATCAATAGTAGCTGTTTGTTGTACCTCTTGTATGAAGAGTCGTACTCTGAAAACGCAATTACATAGTGCTATTATGGAAGGAAATGTGCAAGGAGTAAAAGAAGCTTTAGAAGACGATAAAACCATTGCAAATAAACGATTTTCAATATTAGGTGTAAAGCCATTAGATTTAGCTGTAACGGAAGTTGAAAGCGAAACAATCCAGTTAGAAATATGTAAATTACTTTTGAAAGCAGGGGCGGATATAGATGAACTTGGAAAGTATAATATAACAGGTCTAAGTACAGCTTTGGAAAATCAAAGATATAGTTTAGCACGATTATTGATTGAATCAGGAGCAGATCTTAACAAAAAAGATACAGAAGATTATGCACCCATGGATTATCTTTTACATGGCTTGTCTTTTAAAAATGAAAAGGAAGCAAAAAAAATATGTATAGAAATGTTGAAAAAAGGTGCAAGACCAAGTAAAACATGGATGAAAAGATATCTGTCCTATAAAAATTATGGAATGCAATATTATTTTGCACCGAGAGTCCTTGGATGGCTATCGAAAAGTCAGAGAAAAAAGCAAATATCAGCTCCATTACAGGCAGCCATGACAGGACAAAGCAAAATTTTGCAAAGATTCATTCAAACAAACGCGATAAAAAAGTCAGAGAAGAATGATATATTAGCATTTGCAGTCGCTTATTGTAATAAAGAGACAGTAGAATTGTTGAAAGAAAAAAATTATAATTTTAATTGGAAAGATGATGATAAGGTATCCTTGTTACATATAGCAGCTATGTGCAATCAATTGGATGTTGTAAAATATTTGCTGGAATTGAATTTAAATAAAAATGCTAAAATAGATTACTTTGATGCAAATTGTGTTTCTTTTGCTGTGCTTGGAAATAAAATTAAAACAGCAGAATATTTAATAAAGGAGAAGAAGATAGAACTATACCATGAGAATCAAAGTAAAAAACATAATACAACATGGGAATTTGTTGCAACATTGGGATCTAAGAGAGCATTAGAAAACTTGGATGCCATTGGTTATCATATGACAGACAACGAAATATATGAAACATATTTGGGATGCAATGAGGAACAATTTAATTATTTGGTAAGCAAGAAACCAATCAATATAAGGTATGAAAATGGAGATAGTTTATTATCGGGATTATGTTTGATAGATTCTGATTGGATGTATATTCTCTGTAATCGTGGTTTGCAGCCTACGACAGAGGATTTAAAGCAATACATTCATGCTGGTCAAGGTAGGCAAGTAATTAAAATCTTAAAAACAAAAAATGTAAAAGAAGTGATTAACATGGAAGCCCTTTTAAAAGAGGCAGTTAATATTGGAGATTTTGGGTCGGTGAAATATTTTATAAAAGAAGGAGCTGATGTTAATAAATATGTCAAAGATAAAGAAGGATTGAAGATGACTTCATTTCAAATGTCATATGCAAGATCGAGTAAAAAGATAGTTCTGTATTTGAAAAAACATGGAGGAGATACAACGATAAAAGACTCGGACGGAAGAAGTTGTAAAAAAATAGCTCAAGATGCAGGAGCAGATTGGAACAGATAAAGATAAGTCAATGGACATGGATAGAAGATTTGATTAGCAATTTTAATAGGAAGGAGAGGCAGTGGAGATTTCTCCACTGCCAATATATTAAAATGAGAAAAGAATGTATTATAAATAAACATAGTTCCATTTTTATTGGAGTTGTGCTTTTTTGTATATTACTTTATATAGAATGTTTTTATTCTTACGTGAATATAAACGTGAATGATAAGACAAAAATGAATCAAAACAATTCTGTTGTAATAACAGATACGGAACAAAATATAAAATTTAAAACACATATAAAGTTAAAATCAAATCAATCAGGATATGGGTTATATCATATCAACATACCGTTACAGTATGAAGGAAAGAACAAAATAGAAAAAATAATACCAATGAATCACAAGAATTATGTCATAGATTTAGAGGAGTAGAATATGAAAAAGATTTTTAAGCTGATTATGATAATATTCTTTTTGGCATATATATTGCAAGCATTTTATATTTCGTCAAAGATATATCAGGCAGCAAAAGATAGCTATAAAGGTGAAAATAATAAATATGAATATATTAGCAATAAAGACTATAAGGAGCTATCATGGAGAGATACAGACAAAGCTGTTACTAACGATGATATTCGGCGGTTATTCCCCATAACAGTTCATTGGTTTGTAGGTGCAAAAACGTATTATTTTTGTTACTACAATTCCTATTCAGAAAATAAAAAGATTTTATCAGGAGGAAACTTTCAATACAATATAAAAAGTTCTTTGGTTAGAGGAAAATGGAGAGTTTTAGAAGTAGAGAATCAGATGGAAGAAAATAATTTTATCACACATTATATTGGGGAATATTTGAAATTTTAAAAGATTATATATTACGGTTCAATCTTTAAAGACAAAATATGGAGGAACTTTAATGAAAAAATAAAATTTGAGATTAGGAGGATATATGAAAAATATTTTATAGTTAGGTAATAAAAAAGTTCAAATTACTGTGATGATACAAGAAAACAGAAGATACGAAGATAGGGTAAAAAATGTATATATTATTACAATTATAGGTGCACATATTATAAAAATGGTTTAATTATTTTAAAAGACAAGTATGAAATAATAAGTGAGATATATATAATTGTATTGCTTTTATATATGTATGTGTTTCGATTGAACGAAGGTAAATATGAAAAAGCGATTAGATTAGTACGGGCATTTTTAATATTTATTCTATTGTTTTATTCAGATTTACGGCTATGGGGTTAAGGAGAAGAGCGTATGGGATTGTTTCAAAGAATTTGTGATGTTGATACTCTAATTATGTTTGATAAGAGTTTGTGGATGGATATACTCTTGCAATTTTTCGTAATTGCATTTCTTTTAGGGGGAGGGGGTATCTGCATTATATTAATTATAAAACATATACGAAAATAATAATAAAGACTATGTTAGGTTTATAAGCTAACAATGGGCTTTGGAATTTTCCGTTTGTTTTTGGGGAAAGTCTATTTCTTTACAATATAAAAACAAAAAAATGGAAGTTAGTAAAAAGGTGTATAAATCCACTCAATACCACAGGAAACAACCTTACAATACAAGGGGAAAATATATATTATAATATGTTTGGTGCAGAGGAAGGAATTCAGATTTTTCAAAAGAAAAATGGCAGTTTAAAAGAAAAAATGATAGCAGAGGATGTAGGAGAATATGTGGTATCGGAAAAAGAAATGTATTATACGATGGATGATGAAGCCATCGAAGACAAAGGACATTATGATAAAAATCCATTGTACAAGTTGGATCTGACATCTGGAAAAAAGAAAATTATCTTGCAAGGGTCAATGTCAAATGTATTACGAGAAGATCATGGTAATTTATATTGCTATGATATACAAAAGAAGTTGGCGATTGAAATGTCCTTACAAAAAGGGGAAATAGTTTATTGTGAAAATTTACAGGAAGTAAGTTGATAGGGTATTTAAATCATGACGAATTTTTAACAATTGCAGATGATATACTTATAAAATATAACAAAAAGAAAAAACAGAAAATGACAATAACTAAAATGATAGGGATGCAAAATGGGAATGTAATACTTAAGAAGGATAAGCTATATTACATGAATATGAAAGGAAATATGTACCAAGTGAATCTATCAAATGGAAGACAGAAGAAAATAATATCCATTGGAGAAATCGAAAAAATAAAAATTGATAATGAAGGAACACGCACCGATATGACGGTTAATTACAGTAAAGACTATATTATAATCGATACATATTTGAATTTTGGTCAAAAAAATATAACAAGAAAGTTATTGATTTTTAATTATAAAGGAGAAAAACAGGAGAAGAAAAACTATAATTTGTATTTTTATATTCCTGGGTCATAAATGGAACTGGTGAGAAAAGAGAAGAAGGAATTAAGTATACCATAATTGGATGTGTTCTCCTTGTACTCGCACTTTATTTTGGGTATTAGAAATTGTAAAGAGGTCTAGGTATAAAAGGAGGGATACAAAGTGAGATATGAGAATGATTGCCAAATACTTTCAGAGGAATTATGTGAAAAATGGAGAGAAATATACAATATTTTGCAATATAAAAGTGACTATTTTGCATTTGTTTTTTATGCAGCAAAGGTAAAAAATGAAGATGAAAACTTGAATGCAGTAAGAGAAATACAATCGAGTCCATTGTTAAAAAAACTGTCAAATTATTTTGTTGAGAGTAAATTGTGCAATAAGTTTGGCACGGAAAAAAAGCAAAAAAAGGGGAAAAAGGGCTATTTTCTTTCCGATAACTGGTATATATATCGAACAACGAAAGAAAGTATAAGAATATTGAAACAAATAAAAACACTATTCTATGAAGATGATTATATTGGACAAGCGGATATGTATTTTATGAAAGGAAATAAGATAGTATTGTTTACAATTCAACATGAGTCATATTGTTATGCAGATAGGCAAATCCTTGAAGAAATTAAAAAGTGGTAAAGAGTTCAATTTACAATGATTGAACTAATGAATTGGTGCAGTGTATTTATAAGGAAGGATGAACAATAGAAAGTAGGTGTAAATATGCTTTATGAATTGGGCTTTGCATATTTTGTAGATGATGATGAGCAAGACGAAGAGGTTATTGCGATATATTCTACATATCAAGCAGCAAAAAAAGCAATTAAAAAATTTAAAAATCAACCAAGATTTCTTGGTCATGAAGACGCATTTATTATCTCTGAGATAAAGTTAAATTTCAATTATTGGCCAGATGGATTTTCAATGAATACAGACCTGGGTAGTCCAGATTATTATAAAAGGATTGGCAACAAATATATATTTAGATTGTTTAAATCATGTGTGGAAGTGTCAGAAATAATCAGCGAGGAGAAGGAAAATGTGATTTGGTCAGGTGATATTAGAAGGTATTTAATTGCAGATTCGTATGTTGTGATGCAAACAAGTGCAATGAACGAATATATTTTAGTAGATAAGGAAAATGTAAAAAAACATATGGACAGTGAACCGAAAATGAAGGAAATCGTAAATAGTTGTGACGGATGGATTTATGTTTAGATTAGGAAACGAAGAAAGGATAATAGATTATGGCATTATTTCGGAAAATAATTGAAGTAAATGGTACTTTGACGAGTGATAAAACTTTATGGATTGATATTTTGTCACGATTTATTGTACTTACAGTTTTAGTTTTAATAAGCATCATTGGCATTGCTGTTTTGTTGAAAATATTTAGACACACAGAATCAAAGAGATCCAAATAGTAAAAGGAGAAAAGCATTTTAAAATACAAACAATTATGTTAAACTATAAAAGATTATTTTAGAAAGGATATTTTAAGATGCGTTTAAGGAATGTAAAGGGTGCAGATGACACCATTGAGACATGTGAATATACGATACAAGAACCGGAACAAAACAAGGGTACTTGGCAAGAGGTATTTGGCAATGATAATCCCATTCATATTGAGATTGGCATGGGAAAAGGGCAGTTTATTTTAGAATTGGCTCGCAGAAATCCAGATATTAATTATATTGGAATTGAGAAGTTTTCTAGTGTTTTAGTGAGAGCAGTTGAGAAGCTAGAGGATTTTGAAGGGGAGAATCTTCGTTTGATTCGTATGAATGCAGAAAATCTCGAGGATGTGTTTGAACAAGAAGAGATAAGCCAGATTTATTTGAATTTCTCAGACCCATGGCCAAAGGATCGTCATGCTAAGAGACGTTTGACTTCCACTACATTTTATAAGAGATATGATCATATTTTGAAGAGAGACGGAGTCGTTATTTTTAAGACAGACAATCAAGGGTTGTTTGATTTTTCTTTGGAGTCTACGAAAGAAGCTGGGTGGGAACTGAAGAATTATACCTTTGATCTTCATCATAGTGAATATGCAGAGGGCAATATTATGACAGAATATGAAGCAAAGTTTTCTTCTCAAGGGAAACCAATTTGTAGACTTGTAGCATATCGGAGCATAAGATAATAAAAAGAGATTGTCTGAGATGGGAAAGTTGCAAAGAAAGATTAATGAATATATATATGAGAGAAGAGGACTTAGAGATTTTATATGTAAATTTCTAAAGTCTTTGAAAGAGGCACAGAGGTGTCTTTGCAGGGATCAAAAATAGAGCAGAAGCCGTTTATTACGGTTTCTGCTCTATTCTTTTACTTAATCGGTTATTGACCCAGCGCTTAACAAGGTATTGAACCACTGCAAATGTAGGAACTCCAAGGAACATTCCTAAAGGACCAAAATATGCCCCACCAACAGTAATAGAGAATAAAATAAAGATTGGTCTTACTCCAGTAGAACTTCCAAGAATCTTTGGACCAAGGATTAATCCATCAAACTGTTGTAAAACAATAATCATAATAATAAAGATAAAGGCTTTGGTTGGACTATTGATAACCAGAATAAAGGTACCTGGAATTGCACCAATAAATGGACCAAAGTATGGAATCATATTGGTAAGTCCTACAATAACACTAATCAAAATGGTATAGGGCAACTGTAGAACACTCATTAATCCAAAGCACAAGAAACCAATAATAAGGGAATCTAGTGACTTTCCAACAATATAGCTTGATACTAGGACATGGCAATCACGTAGTGTTCGAATAATACTGATGGAATGTTCCTTGTTAAAACAAGCATGAATAAATCGCTTTGCACCTACTTTTAAAATCTTCTTATCTGCAGTTAAATAAATGGAAATGACAAATGCGATAAAAACATTAAAAATCCACTGAATGAAGCTAATAGATGCTTCATATATCATTGGAAGAGTGTTAGCAATTAAATTGTTAGAACGCTGGATAAGACTTGGTAGAGTCTTTTTCTCAAAGTTATCAGCAATCATATCCATAATAGGATTACGGTTGGTATCGCGAATTCGTTGTACAAATCCCCAAAGATTCTCATATAATTTAGGGAATTGTTTTGATAGTTCAACAATACTGTCATAAACCTGTGGAATAATAAAAAATAAACATAATGATATCCCAAGGGTTAATAGTAAATAGGTAAAAACAATGGAACAGTTTCTACAAATCTTGGGATGATTTTTCCCAACTAGTTTTGTAAAAAGGTTGCGGTTGAAGAACTTTACAACTGGATTCATAATGTAAGCAATTAAAAATCCCATAAAAAATGGGAACATTGTATTCCATAGGTCTAAAAGCATTGTGTGAGTTTCAGTCCAGTTGTTTACCAGACGGAAAATAATACAAGCAACTAAAATAACGACACAAGAATAAATCGAAATTGTAAAATACTTTTTGTTAGATTCAAATTTATGTTTTATGGCCATGTTTTTTTCCTTTCCATTCCATAGTAGTACCTACATTATATAGGCTAGAAAACAAGGTTACAAGACAAACAAGAAAAAAACAAGAAAAAATAAGAATAAAATGAAAAAAGTTCTTGCATTTGTATTTGGATTCATATATAATAAATCTTGCGTCAAACGAAGAAAGAAGACCATAACTAATATGCGTGATTAGCTCAGTTGGTAGAGCACCTGACTCTTAATCAGGGTGTCTGGGGTTCGAACCCCCAATCGCGTACTATAAGCACTATTTTTAAGGACACAGAGCCTCGGGGATGGTGTTTTTTAATTCAAAGATTGTTTTAAAAGAACACAATATCATATGCGTGATTAGCTCAGTTGGTAGAGCACCTGACTCTTAATCAGGGTGTCTGGGGTTCGAACCCCCAATCGCGTACTTATAAGCACTATTTTTGAGGACATGTAGCCTTGGGGATAGTGCTTTTTTTGTGCATATATTTTTATAGTAGAGCTCAGGTGTGGATGTGTGTTATGATATAAGTCGATGATTACATGAAAGGTATTGGAGCGAACAAAAATATGAATATTTTAAATATAGAACACATTAGTAAAACTTATGGAGATAAAGTAATATTTGATGATATATCTCTTGGAATTCACAGCAAAGATAAGATTGGTGTCATTGGAGTGAATGGAACGGGGAAGACTACACTTCTTAAGATGATTGCTGGACTGGAATCGAAGGATGCAGGGGAGGTTATCTGCAGCAATGGCAAGACAATTGCATATTTGCCACAGAATCCAGAATTTCCAGAGGAAGGAAGTATTTTATCTTACGTGGTAAAGGGAAAGAAAGATAAAGACTGGGACGTAGAAAGTCAGGCAAAAACTATTTTGACCAAGCTTGGAATTTATGAGTTTGAACGACCTACTAAGAATCTTTCGGGAGGAGAGAAGAAGAGAGTTGCACTGGCAAGAACTCTAGTTGCCCCAGCAGATATTTTGATTTTAGATGAGCCCACAAACCACATTGATAACGATATGGTAAGATGGTTGGAGGAGTTTCTCTTAAAGTTTAATGGCGTTTTGATTATGGTAACTCATGATCGATTTTTCTTAGACAGGGTAACCAATAAGATTGTAGAGATTGATCATGGTAAGTTATACAGTTATGATGCCAATTATTCTGGCTTTCTGGATTTAAAAACACAAAGAGAAGAGATGGAAATTGCCACAGAACGAAAACGACAGAGTATTCTTCGAGTGGAAAAAGAATGGATTATGCGTGGACCTCAGGGAAGAGGGACAAAGCAGCGTGCCAGAAAAGAGCGATACGAAAAACTTTTAAATACCAGTGGTTCAAGAGAGAAGCAAAGTGTGGAGATGGATTCTGTGGAATCTCGCCTGGGAAAGAAAACAATAGAGGCAAATAATATTAGCAAGTCCTTTGGGGAAAAACTACTTGTGAAGGATTTCACTCATATTTTTTTACGGAATGAGCGAATCGGAATTATTGGAAAAAATGGAGCAGGAAAGTCTACCTTAATTAAGATACTCATTGGAAGGGAGCAGCCAGATGGAGGAAGTGTTGATCTTGGGGAGACAGTAAAGGTAGGATATTTTGCACAGGAATGCGAGAGTATGAAGGAAGATATCCGGGTTATTGATTATATTAAAGATGTGGCAGATTATATCCAGACAGCCACAGGGCAGACTAGTGCTTCTCAAATGTTGGAGCGGTTTTTATTTACACCGGAAATGCAATATACACCAATTGAAAAGCTTTCTGGTGGGGAGCGACGTAGATTATATTTGCTCAGGGTATTAATGGGGGCACCCAATGTACTGATTTTAGATGAGCCAACCAATGACCTTGATATTGAGACTTTAACAATTCTAGAAGACTATCTAGATTCTTTTCATGGAATTGTAATTACAGTGTCACATGACCGTTACTTTTTAGATCGAGTAGTGGATCGTATTCTTTCCTTTGAGGGAAATGGACATCTTCAAATATATGAAGGTGGATACACAGAGTACATGGAAAAGAAAGAAGAAGAGCAGGACATTTTAATAAAACAAGAGAAATCAAATAAAAAAGAAGAATATCGAGCTTCAAAGGAGAAAAAGTTAAAGTTTACTTACATGGAAAAGAAAGAATTTGAAACCATTGATGATGATATTGAAAGCTTAGAGACTAAAATTCAAGAGACAGAAGAAGAGATGCTCACATGTGTCAGCCAGTATTCTAAATTAACAGAATTAACAGAAAAGAAAGAAGAACTAGAGAATCAATTGGAATTAAAAATGGAGCGCTGGGAGTATTTAAATGACTTGGCAGAGAGAATAAAAAATCAAGAGTAAAGGTTGCATTTCTATGTGAATAATGTTATTATATGTTACATAAGTGTTACGCATTTATTAAAAATATGCGTATGGTAATGATAACAGTTGTGATATTATATCACTAGAAAAGAGATGAAAGTGAAAAGATTAATAACAACAGCATTAACTTTATGTATGTTGTGCCAGCCAATCACGGCGGCAGCAGCGCCGGTCACAGATAAAGAGAGTGCGACGACAGAACAATCAACAACAAAACAAAAGACTACGGAGCAATCGACCACAGAACAATCCACTGTAAAGCAGGTAACGAAAAAAGCAGCACCAAAGGTTAAAAAAGAAAGTGTAGATTATAAGCTGACGGATGAAAAAGTTGCCCTTGCAGTATCTTCTAAAAAGAAACTAAGTGTGCAAGGTATAGATGCTGATTCCAACATCGACTGGCAAGTTGCGAACAGCAAGGTTGCCACAGTAGATTCCAACGGAACCGTTGTAGGAAAAAAAGTTGGAACAACAAAAGTAGTAGCGACCATTGATGAAGAAGAAGTTACAGGAGAGGTAGTAATTACCAATCCAACTCTTAGCAAAACATCAGGTATTATTGCAAAGGGAGAGAAGACATCTGTTGCCATTAATGGATTAAGTGACGAGAGTAGAGTTACAAGTGTTTCCACTTCTGGAATTCAGACAACAGCCAAAGTTGCAGGTGGGAAGCTTTACATTCAGCCAAAAAAGGTTGGAACGGTGAAGGTGAAAGTTAGTATTGATGGTAAGTCTTCAACATATTCTGCGACTGTAACGACCAGAACAGCCATGAAAGCAATTGCAAAAGCTAAGAAGGCAAAGGGATGTAAGTACAGTCAACCAAAAAGAATGCGCAAGGGATACTATGACTGCAGTTCTTTGATTTGGAGAAGTTACAAACCTTATGGAGTAACGTTTGGGACTAAGCGCTATGCACCAACAGCTGCTTCAGAAGCAAAGTATATGGTAAAGAAGAAAAAGGTTGTTTCATATAAGCGCGTTTCATCAAGCAAATTACTTCCAGGAGATGTTATTTTTTATTCTTATACAAGAAATGGAAGATATCGAAACATTTCACATGTTTCCATTTATATTGGCAATGGAAGAATTGTACATGCTGCAAATCGACGTGTAGGCGTAATTGAAGCTGATTATAAATATACAAAGTGTATCAAATTAATTGCAAGACCAACAAAATAAAAGAATACATATTGAGGCGGAATCTAAAGGATTCTGCCTTTTTTTCTTATCTTTTTCTAAATTTCAAAAAAACAAAAATAAAATATGATATACTGGTAGGAACTATTAAATCTGGAGGGGATTTTTATGAAACGTGTAATTTCCAATATTATAATTGTTGCCTGTATTTTTATTGCGGGAGTATGCGGGTATAAGCTATATTCATATTATAAGGAATACAATACTGCAAAGGATGAATATAAGGAAGTTGCAAAGGAAGTAGTAAAAACAAAGAATCAAGGAAAAGACAGAACCATAGATTTTAATAGGTTATTAAAAATAAATCAAGATGTGGTTGGATGGGTTTATGCAAAGGGAACAGGAATTGATTATCCCATTGTCCTAACAAGTGACAATGAGTATTATCTCCATCATACCATCAATAGAACAGTGAATTCGTCTGGGGCTATCTTCTTAGATTACCATGTCAAGGCGGATTTTAGTTCGGAACATACAATTATATATGGACACCATATGAGAAATGGGTCTATGTTTGCCACATTATTAAAATATCGTGAAAATAAATTTATAAAAAAATATGATGCAATAGAAATATATACACCATCAGAAAAGATAAAGTTACGGGTTATTTCAGCGTATGCAAAGAAAGCCAATCAGAAAATTCCAGTGACATTTGGAGATGATTATAACATTTCAGATTACAAGAAGGATATTTTATCAAGAAGTGATATTCAATCTAGAGTTTCTTCCAAAGAGATAAAGAATGCAAAGCAGATCTTTACTTTTGTCACCTGCAGTTACGAGGGAGAAGATAACCGTACATTTGTTCATTGCATCCGTGTTCAATAGAAAAGGAAGATAATGAAATTAAATAAAAGAAATAAAAAGGAATTAAAGATTATAGTATTATGTGTTTGTCTCATTAGTTCATTGTTTTATTGGGTTGTTCAGAATATTGGATTCCCAATTAATACATTTGTAAGGCATGGAAGAATTCAGGTGATTGATGTATCCTCGTACAATGGAAAGATTAATTGGAGAAAAGTCAAGGACAAGAAGATTAATCATGCTATATTGAAAATAGGATCTGGAATTCATGGAGAGAGAAGGGGAAATGAAGATCAGATGTTTGCAGTAAACTATCGAAGTGCAAGATTAGCTTCGGTTCATCGGGGAATCTATTATTATTCTTATGCCACAACAACAGATGAAGCAAAGGCAGAGGCAGCACATTGCTTGAAATTACTAAAGAAACATAAGATTAATCCATCGGATTTAAAACTTCCAGTGGTTTATGATATGGAAGAAAGCACGACTATGGATACTGGAAGAGAGAATGTGACGGAAATTGCCACAACATTTTTAAATGAAATAGAAAAAGCAGGCTATACGCCTATGCTTTATTCTAATGCTTCTAATTTAAGAAAGCATTTTATTTATAAAGAAATTAAAAACTACAAAATCTGGGTGGCACATTATACAAGCAGCTCTCAGCCAGCGGTTGTATTTCAATACCATATGTGGCAATATACAGACAAAGCTAATATTCCAGGGGCGAATACAGAGCGTGGACACTGTGATTTAAATTATTATTTGGTAGATAAGGACGGAAATCTGTTATGACAAAGATAAAGAATGTGGCACTTATTGGTATGGGGGCCATTGGTGGATTTGTAGCACCAAGAATGCAAAAAAAACTGGGAAATGAACATTTTTATTTAATTGCAAATGAAGAACGAAAGCAAAGGCTTGAAGCCCAAGGCATGATTGTGAATGGAGAACAGTATTATTTTCAAGTAAAAGATTCAAACAACAAAGAAGAAGCAGATTTAATTATTTTTGCTGTTAAGTTTACTGCACTAGGGCAGGCTCTTGAAGATGTTAGAAGTCATGTTGGGAAACATACGATTTTTATGGCTCTTTTAAATGGTGTAGAAAGTGAAGAAGTAATTCAAAAGGCATATCCAAATCAAAAGGTTTTATATTCTGTGATTCGAGTGCCAGCTCTTCACAGTGGAAATCAAGTTACATATCCAGCTGAAAAGGGAAGAATATCTTTTGGAGAGGCAGAAAATCATATACTGTCTAAGGATGTTCAGGGAGTGAAAGAGTTGTTTGATACTTGTAAGATTCCTTATGAGATTCCAAAAGACATGATTGGAAACATGTGGTTTAAGTTTATGACAAATGTAAGTGAGAACCAAAGTTCGGCAATATTAAGAGCCCCTTATGGAATCTGGAAGATTAGCAAAGAGGCTAATCATCTGAGGGAAGAAGCAGCAAAGGAAGTCATTGCCATTGCACAGAAGAAGGGGATTAATTTAACCATAGAGGATTTAGAGAATCATAAAGAATATTTACTTGGACTTCCTTTTGATGGGAAGCCATCCACTTGTCAGGATATTGAGGCAGGGAGGAAAACAGAAGTAGATATGTTTGCAGGAAGTGTAATAAAAATGGGGCAGGAACTAGGCGTTCCTACCCCGTACAATCAAATGTTTTATGATTGCATCAAATCTCTTGAAAGCTGGAATCAGGTACTTACAGAGAAAGAAAAACTTCCGTTAGAATTGTAAGCAGCAGAAAAATAAATAATACAATATAGAATGAGGCATTGGTTACGTGATCTTTTGGAAGAGAGCGTCTAATGTCTTTTTTAAACCATGTTTTTATATAACCTATGCGCCCGCTGAGATGAGCAATAGCGTACAACAATAACAGGGTTAAAATAAGTGAGGCAACGGCAAATGGTAGTAGTCTCAAACAGTCGTGGATAGTGATAGAACGAGAAGCTGTCTCTATAGGGGATGCGCCCATTTTATTTAAGAAAAATTCCATAATAACAGAAGAACTGTTAAATATAAAATGTATGAGCATTGCTGGGAAAATACTATCTGTAAATTCCACAATTAGCCCCAGTATGATTCCAACGAGAATAGTGTAACTCATCTGATTTGGATTCAAATGTGCAAAGCCAAAAAACAAAGCGGTAAGTAGGATTCCCTTTACTGGTCTTGCACCTCGAAGTCTTGAGAAAATAACACCCCGAAATATCACTTCTTCAACTAAGGCAGGCATAAGACCAATGGAAAAAAGTGAGAGAATAGGTCCTGATACCACGCTTCTTGATATAGAAGCACTTGTAATATCGTGTACAAAAAGCAAACTAATAGAGTTTACAAAAGATATAAAAGGGTACACTGCAACAACAAGTAATACACAAAGAAGTAAGACCGAAATTCGTACTCTGTGAAGCCTTAGAACTTTTTTGATATCATCATGGCAAAGCATGAGAAAACCAATGGTAAAGGCAAGGAGCAGAATGTAAGTTGCAATCATGGAGATATTTGGTGATTTAAATATAAAGCCACATATAAAATTCGCCCAAAAGTATGCGACTAAGTAAAGTAAAGCATAACAGCCGGCGGTTTTGTAATATTTCATAAGGTACCTCGAGTTACTTTCTTCGTATTGTTCCATTTTCCATAAGAATCATATCTTGTTTCAATAAGCGTCCAACAGCACGTTTAAATGCATTCTTGCTTAAACCTAATTCATGGTCAATAACAGAAGGACTTGCCTTGTCTGTAAAAGGTAAAATTCCGTCATAACTTTCAATTGTGTCAAGAACCAGCTGGGCATCTGCGTCCATCTGCTCTTGAATTGGTTTGTGGAAAGTAAGGTCAAGTTTTCCATCTTCACGAACTTTGGTAACACGAACATGTACTTGGTTTCCAATATAGAGTTTTTTGCGTAACTCACTTTTAGGAATCATTCCAAAGTATTGGTTGTCAACAGCTACGAACACTCCCATCTCTGGATTTACACTGTAAACAATACCATCAACCCAGTCATTTTTTTCATAAGAATGTTCTGTGGTTAAACTATGGTAAACCTTCATAGAAGCACAGAGACGTTCTGTTTTATCAATATATAACTTTACAAGGTACTTATCCCCTTCACGAGGCTTAATAGTTTGTTCGTTGAATGGAAGAAGAAGATCTTTTTCCAGTCCCCAGTCCAAAAATGCTCCAATATCAGTTACTTCTTTTACTTCTAAGGCAGCAAGATGATTTAAGGTGATATATGGGATCGTAGTTGTAGCAATAGGACGGTCATCAGAATCCTTGTATACGAAAACCTCTATCGTATCATCAATGGCAGCGTTTTCTGGTACTTGTTTTTTTGGAAGTAAGATACTGCCTAGATTGTCTCCCATAGTGTCGTTTAAATAGACTCCAAAGTCAGCTTTGCGGACAATATATAATTCCTGAATTTCTCCTAAATTTATCATAATTTTAATTTCCTTTCCGATTAACTTATTGTGATTAGTATAACATAAATATTTATGTAAAAGATATAGAAAGACAAAAAAGCATGAAAGGATGGGGAAAACTGTAAACAATTTCAAAAAAAGCGTGAAAGGAATGTGAAAAATGGCTAAAAATCAATAAATAGAAGACATTATGCTTGACATAATAACTTGGTAATAATAAAATGTAGTTACGACAAAAATGTTAAAAAACTATTACATTTATCAACAAATAATCGAGGAGGAACGAACATGAATAAAACAGAATTAGTTGCAGCAATTGCAGAAAAAACAGAATTGTCAAAGAAAGATGCAGAAAAGGCATTAAAGGCATTTACAGATGTTGTGGCAGATGAACTTAAAAAGGGTGAAAAGATTCAATTAGTTGGTTTTGGAACATTTGAAGTTTCTGAAAGAGCAGCTAGAGAAGGAAGAAATCCTAGAACTGGTGAAGCTATGCAAATTGCAGCTTCTAAGGCTCCTAAATTCAAAGCAGGAAAAGCTCTTAAGGACGTTGTAAACGGAAAATAATTTGAGTGATTTCAAGGCTGCCCCATCCTATGGATAGGGTGGTCTTTCTTTGTTTTAGGAATTGGATTGTAGAAAGGAATAACATGAGATTAGATAAGTATTTAAAGGTTTCAAGATTAATCAAGCGAAGAACTGTTGCAAATGATGCGTGTAACGCAGGACGTGTGCTTGTGAATGACAAGGTGGCAAAAGCAGGTACCAATGTCAAGGCTGGAGATGTGATTCAGATTAATTTTGGGAATAAAGATGTGTCTGTAGAAGTATTAGAAGTCAAGGATACGGTAAGAAAAGAAGAAGTGAGTAATTTATATCGCTATTTGTAAGACATTTTTTGTGTTCCTCTTTCATAGTTATGTATAAATAATGAAAGGGGAATTTTTTATGATAGAAGATAGACAACCCGTGAAAACACACAAATTTAATTTGGTCAATCGCTCCTTTGGAGTGATTACTGGAGTTAAGGATGTTGTTTCTTTTGATTTAAATGAGATTATTATTGATACAGAACAAGGTCTGCTTATGATTAAAGGAATCAATTTACATGTAAAAAAACTTCTAGTAGAAAAAGGAGAGGTTGAAATCGATGGAAGAATCGACAGTTTCTTATATTCTGACTTAGAGGATGGAAGAACTCAGAAAGATAACTTTTGGGGGAAATTATTTAAATAGTGAAAGAAGCTGTTTTTGCACAATTTTTTTTCTTTCTTCGTTCTATTTTATTTGGAGGACTCGTATTATTTTTGTATGATGCAGTTCGAATTCTCCGAAGAATTGTAAGACATTCTTCAATGATGGTATGTGCAGAAGATTTTTTGTACTGGATTTTAGTTGCTGGGCTTAGTTTTGAAGTATTATATTATTACAATTGGGGGGAACTTCGTGGTTTTTTCTTTGTGGCAGTATTGGTAGGAATGGTGTTTTATTACCTGAAAATAAGTCCTGTAATTATGAGATGGGCGTGGAAAGTGATTCAAAAGGAAAAGCAGATAGGGCAGCCCAAAAAGGAAAAATTAAAACTCTTTTTTGTGAGAATTGTGAGGAATTGTAGAAATGGATTGAAAGATACAGAAAAAGAGGTTAAAATAACATTTAATAGAAAAAACAAAAGAGGTGAGTCCAATCAAAAAAAATGGAAGAAACATTAAACCAAGAACAAAGATTATCGCAGTCATTGTTATTCTTTTTGTAATTATTATGGGGCTTGCTTATTGGAATCTGGAAGAACGGACAGTAAAGATTCAAAGGGAGCAGCAGCAGGTGGAGCAAAAGATTAAAGATGCGAAGAATAAGAAGACAGAGTTAAAGAAAGAGAAAAAGTACATTAATACAAAAGAATTTATTGAAAAGACAGCAAGAGAGAAGTTTGGATTGTTCTATCCAGATGAGTATGTTGTAAAGAGTAAGGAATAAGAAGTTTAGATGCAATTTGCACTAGACTTCTTTTTTTGATGTTTGCTGCATATAATTTCTATGGGAAGGAGACAGTAACATGGGAAATCATATGCAGGAAATGGAACAGTTAATTTCGTATCAATTAAAGCAAAAACAACATTGTTTATATGTGATCGGAAATAAAATGAAACGTCAGTTTGAACTTCAGACTGATATACGAAGTGGAAGGAATATTATAGATAGTACAATTTTACACGAATGTATTCATTGTAAAGTGAATGATTGTTGTAAACTGGAAGAGGAAAAGAGGAATGAGCTTGGAAATAAGCTAGAACAACAGGGAGGAATTCTTCCAGAGCAATTTTATAAAATTTCAAAATGTAATCGAAGCGAAGAGTGGGCAAAAGCTGCCAATTGGTTTTATGAGAAGGAATTGGCATATTACCAGATGGAACAACAATTGATTGAAACAAGAAAGCTAATTGGAAATCAATATATGGAAGCTAGTCAGACTATTGGCGTTATGCTTTCAAAAGAGGGACAACCACAAGAACTTACTGGGAAACAGGTAAGAATGCTTCAAAAATGTCTGAAATCATTTCCTTTGAGAATTGAACGTGGATACAGGGTATCAGAAGGACAAATGGGGGAACAACTTTTTCTATTTTTGAAAGGAAGAAAAGGAGGGAAATACCCAGTGAAGGAAATAGGAAATACTCTTTCTAAGGCATTAGGGGAGAGATGGCGTCCAATGCCAAGAATGAAACAGGGAATGCTTGGATTCGAGTTAGAATCTAAATTTCATATTTTGTCAGGGATCGTGTCCAAGGCATATGAAGAAAAAAGTGGGGACAACTTTTCACTATATCAAATTAGTTCAGGAAAATATGTTTCTATGATATCAGATGGAATGGGAACTGGAAATCTTGCAAATCAAGATAGTAAGGGCATTATTGAAATGATGGAAGAGCTCCTAGAAACAGGTGTGAAAGAAGAGGCTGCAATTCAATGTGTGCAGATGATGTTTTCCTATCTGCCAAGAAAGGAGAGGTATTCAACCCTTGATTATCTTCAGGTGAATTTAGAGTCTGGAATTGCAGTCTTTTTAAAAATGGGAGCGTGTCCTTCATTTTTACTTAGAAAGGACCAGATTGAAGTTATTACTTTTGAAGGTATGCCAGTAGGCTATGGTTCCCATGTAGTTCCAATGATACGAAAAAAATTAGAAGCAGATGATTTTATTTTACAGGTAAGTGATGGATGCATGGATGGGTTTAAGGAAAATGGACTTCAAAAATTAATGGAAAAGATTGCACAGATAAAAGTCAGTCGTCCTCAAAGATTTGTAGAAATGTTAATGAAGAACTTGTTAGAAGACGAGGAATTTCAAGTAAGAGATGATATGACTATCATTGGACTAGGAATTGTGGATAGGTATTGAAAGAAAGAGCTTGTAATGATAAAGTAAAGATATGATAGATAAAGTAAAGAAATACGTAAAAGCAGAACATATGATACAAGAAGGGGACTCTATTGTAATTGGAGTTTCAGGAGGAGCAGATTCTATTTGTCTGCTCTTGTTTCTTTGTGCTGTAAAATCAGTGCTTCAATTGAATCTCCAAGTAGTTCATATCAATCATCAATTAAGAGAAGCTGCAAAAGAAGAAGAAGACTATGTTGTCTCTTTGTGTCATCAGCTCATGATACCTTGCAGTGTAAAAAGAATTGACGTGTTATCTTGTGCTCGTAGAGAGAAAATGTCTTGTGAAGAGGCAGCCCGGGAGTTAAGATATAAGGAATTTTACCAGTGGATCAATGAAAAAGGTTTTAACAAAATTGCAGTTGCTCACCATATGAATGATCAGGCGGAAACATTTCTATTTCGTGTTGCAAGGGGAACAGGATATGCTGGAATGCAGGGAATGAAGCCAGTGCAAGATCAGATTATACGTCCTCTTTTGTGTTTGAGAAAACAAGAGATTACATCTTATTTGGAAAACAGGGGAATCACATGGATGGAAGATGAAAGCAATCAGGACAATGCATTTGCAAGAAATTTAATTCGTAATGAAGTAATTCCATCTCTTTGTAAGGTTAATAATATGGCGGTGGAGCATATCTATCAGGCAACACAGGATATGAGAGAATTAGAGGCTTTTGCACATACGATTTTAGAAGAAAAATATAAGCAGTATGTAAAGAAAAATAATAATGGAAGACAGCTTTTCATCAATGGATTTCAAGAGGAAGCGGAATTTGTGCAAAAACATGTAATTAAAAGAATGATAGAAAAAGAAGCAGGCAAGAAGAAGGATATTGGTAAAATTCACGTGGAGAGTGTATTAACTTTGTTAAGGAAGCCTACGGGGAAAAAGGTATCTCTTCCATATCATTTACAGGCAGAGAGGCTGTATGATGGGATTCAAATTAGTTCTCATAATTTGGATTTGAAGGATTTAGGAGAGAATAATCTTGGAGAATTGCTGATAAACGAGACAATTATTCAAAAACCAGGGAAAAGGGATTGTATCCAAATCATTGATTATGATAAAATAGAAAACAAGGTACAGTTAAGATATCGTAGGGAAGGAGATTTTTTTGTGTTTGATCAACAAGGACATAGAAAATCTTTACATCGATTTTTTATTGATCAGAAAGTTCCAAAAGATCAAAGAAACCAGATTCCTTTAGTTGCAGATGGGAACCATATTATCTGGATTATTGGGATGAGAGTCAGTGAATATTACAAGATAACAAAGAACACAAAAAGACAAGTAGTATTTGAATACGTGAGTAGGAGGAGAGATAATGGGAGAGACAGTGATTCGTGAGCTTATTTCGGAGGAAAAAGTTTGCAATAGAATTAATGAGTTAGGGGCTCAGATTAGTAAAGAATATGAAGGAAAAGAACTTCATATTATTACAATATTAAAGGGTGGAGTATTTTTTGCATGTGAATTAGCAAAGCGAATTTCAATACCAGTGTCTATTGATTTTATGCAAGTATCTAGTTATGGAGACTCAAGAGAATCTTCAGGAATTGTAAAGATTTCTAAGGATTTAGATGAACCTATCGAAGGAAAAGAAGTTTTAATTGTAGAAGATATTATTGACTCAGGAAAGACATTGAGTCATTTGAAACCAATGCTATTAAGCAGAAAACCAGCAAGTTTAAGACTGTGTACTTTATTGAATAAACCAGAACGAAGAGAAGTGAATGTTCCTGTAGAGTATATTGGATTTGATGTACCAGATGAATTTGTCGTAGGGTATGGATTAGACTTTGCTCAAAAGTACCGCAATTTGCCATTTGTTGGAGTGGCAGAGGAGCAATAGAGAGGAGACAGCGTGAATACAAGAAGAAGCAACAATAGTTTTTTACTGATTATTATCGTTTTTTGTGTTGGGGCATTTTATTTGTCCAGAATATTTGGGGAAGGTTCAGACAGTTATTCTTATGGGGAATTTTTGAATGCGGCCAAGAATCAACAAGTTCAAAGTTTGACAGTAAAGCAAAATAAAGAGGTGCCAACAGGTACACTAGAAGTTCGGTTAAAAGATGATTCATATAAAACATGTAACGTATCTGATGTAGATGCGGTTATCAAAGAATTACGTGATAAATATCCAGATGTTTATAAAGTCACTAAGTTACAGGGAATTGACCGAAGTGCAGATATTATATCCAACGTTCTTCAATTTGTTTTAATAGGAGGAATGATTGTATTTGTTTTGGTTATGATGTCAAGGCAGAATGGTGGCGGAGGTAAGATGGCTGACTTTGGGAAAAGCCGTGCAAAGCTTGCAAATCCAAATGGAAAGAAGGTTACATTCAGTGATGTTGCTGGATTAGATGAAGAAAAAGAAGAATTGGCGGAGGTTGTGGAATTTTTGAAGGCACCAGCAAAGTTTACATCAATTGGTGCAAGAATTCCAAAGGGAGTTTTGTTAGTAGGACCTCCAGGAACAGGTAAAACATTAATTGCAAAAGCGGTTGCAGGGGAAGCGGATGTACCGTTTTTTAGTATTTCAGGTTCTGATTTTGTAGAGATGTTTGTTGGTGTTGGTGCCGCCAGAGTGCGTGATCTTTTTGCCGAAGCCAAGAAGAATTCGCCTTGTATCATTTTTATTGATGAGATTGATGCAGTTGCAAGACGACGAGGATCTGGACTCGGTGGTGGACATGATGAAAGAGAACAAACATTGAATCAGATGCTAGTTGAAATGGATGGATTCGGAGTTAACGAAGGTATCATTATGATTGCTGCGACAAACCGTGTGGATATTCTAGATCCAGCAATTTTAAGACCAGGACGATTTGATCGAAAGGTGGGAGTTGGAAGACCAGATGTCAAAGGTAGAGAAGAGATTCTTAAGATTCATGTGAAAGATAAACCATTAGGTGATGACGTAGATTTAAAGGAGATTGCACGTACAACTTCAGGATTTGTGGGAGCAGACCTTGAGAATCTCATGAATGAGTCTGCAATTCATGCGGCAAGAGAGAATCGGGCATACATTGTAAAAGAAGATATTGATAAATCATTTATTAAGGTTGGAATTGGTACAGAAAAGAAAAGTCGAGTGGTTCCAGAGAGCGAAAGACGTATTACAGCTTACCATGAGGCGGGACATGCAATTTTATTCCATGTACTTCCAGATCAGGGACCAGTTTATACGGTTTCCATTATTCCAACAGGCGTTGGAGCAGCAGGATATACCATGCCTCTTCCAGAGAATGATAATGTGTTTAATACGAAAAACAAGATGCTTCATAATATTATGGTAAGTTTAGGTGGAAGAATCGCAGAAGAAATCATCTTTGATGATATTACAACGGGAGCGTCTCAAGATATTAAACAAGTAACAGCAGTTGCAAGATCTATGGTAACAAAATACGGAATGTCAGATAATCTAGGACTAATTAATTATGACAGCGGAGAGAGTGATGAAGTATTCTTAGGAAAAGAAATTGGGCAGAATAGACCATATGGAGAAGTAATTGCTACAACTATTGACGAAGAAGTGAAAATTATTGTAGATGACTGTTATAAAAAAGCAAAAGCTTTAATTCAAAAAAATATTGATGTACTCCATAAGTGTGCAACGTTGTTATTAGAGAAAGAGAGAATCAATCAGCAAGAATTTGAAGCATTATTTACAGAAACAGTAGAAGAGTAAGAAAGTTAAAAAAGCATAGAAACTATTAATTATATAGTTTCTATGCTTTTTTTTGATAACAAGGGAAAAAGTGAACAATTATCAGAGAATAGGTGTATAATGGAAAGATGGGGAGCATTCGAGTAGCAGAAAGGATGTATCAATATGGCATACAATATTTTGACAATCGAACGCGAATTTGGAACAGGTGGTTATGAGATTGCAATGGAACTGTCTAAATTATTGCAGATTCCTTTTTATGATCAGAATAAAATCCGCTTGATACTAAACCACGAAGGTAATTTTACGAGAGCACAGCAGCCCAGTAGTACAGAAAAGACCAATCCTATGTTATACAATTTAACAGCAAAAATGTCTGATAAAGAAGGATGCATAACGCCTGTAGATGATGAAACAGCCAAGAAGGAATTTGGAGTTATTCGCAGATTATCAGAAGAAGGCCCTTGTATCATTTTAGGACGATGTGCAAACTACATCTTAAGAAATCGAAGTGATGTGTATTCAGTGTTTATACAAGGAGATGTAGAGAGGAAGAAACAAAGAATGCAGCGTATGCTAGGGAACGTATCTGCGGATTTAGTGTTACAAGAGATGAAACATACAGACCAATCTAGAAGTGAGTATTATCATCATTTTACAGGAAAGCGATGGGATGACCCATCAGACTATAACATAATATTAGACGAAGCGAACATGACAGAAGAAGAGATGGTATTATTTCTTATGAACCATATGCAAAAACAGGCAATGGACTATACTGAACAGAGAAAACACTATATAAATCAGTAAAGACTTCATGAGGGAAATAACGAAGCAATTTAGATTATAAAGTTGATTTAATGATATTACACTGTGTGAGACAGGAAATTCCAAAAAATATATGGAAAGTTATAAAAAGTGCTTGCTTTTTACTTTCTGGTACAGTATAATCTTAAATTGTCAGGTAAATGTGGAGGGATTCCCGAGTGGCCAAAGGGGGCAGACTGTAAATCTGTTGGCAACGCCTTCGAAGGTTCGAATCCTTCTCCCTCCACTCCGAGCCGACGTGGCGGAACTGGCAGACGCGCGGGACTTAAAATCCCGTTCGAGTTAAATCGAGTACCGGTTCGATTCCGGTCGTCGGCATAAAAAATAAGCAGATATTCTTATGAATATCTGCTTATTTTTTATGCCATAAGAGAGGAATCGACAGGGATTCCAGGTCGTCCACATTGAGCACTTGGAGAAGCCGAATAAAGTGAGGCTGAGCCTAGTGGGAAAGTAGAGTCCTGACCCTTACCGATTGGCGAGCAAAGCGAAGACAGAGGTTAGTGGAATGGAGTGGCATAAAAAAAGAAAGAATATCTGCTTATTTTTTATGCCATAAGAGAGGAATCGACAGGGATTCCAGGTCGTCCACATTGAGCACTTGGAGAAGCCGAATAAAACGAGGCTGAGCCTAGTGGGAAAGTAGAGTCCTGACCCTTACCGATTGGCAAGCAAAGCGAAGACAGAGGTTAGTGGAATGGAGTGGCATAAAAAAAGAAAGAATATCTGCTTATTTTTTATGCCATAAGAGAGGAATCGACAGGGATTCCAGGTCGTCCACATTGAGCACTTGGAGAAGCCGAATAAAGCGAGGCTGAGCCTAGTGGGAAAGTAGAGTCCTGACCCTTACCGATTGGCGAGCAAAGCGAAGACAGAGGTTAGTGGAATGGAGTGGCATAAAAAAAGAAAGAATATCTGCTTATTTTTTATGCCATAGGAGAGGAATCGACAGGGATTCCAGGTCGTCCACATTGAGCACTTGGAGAAGCCGAATAAAGTGAGGCTGAGCCTAGTGGAATGGAGTGGCATAAATATGAATGTGTGTTATAATGTATTTAGTTAAAAAGAAACTGGGAGGGATTTGCATGATACAGAATGATTTGGATATATTATCAAAGAAGACAAAAATCTCCTGGGGGATTTCTATCGCTTTGTGCGTAGTCCTGATTATTGGCGAATTGATTGTACAGCCAAGGATGCTATGGGTTATTATTATTACAGTTCCTGTCTGTGCCTACGCTATTGTTATGTTGATTAAGATTTTGAAAATATACAAAGGATCACAGGAAACATAAGACGAAGGGAGCGTTTCTATGAAAAAATGTTTATTGAGTTGCTGCAAAAAAGAAGGTATCAATAAAAAGAAGGTTATTGCAATTGGAGCTTTGGTGGTTATCATTGCAGGTGGAATTGTGTTATTGGTAAAGAAGCTTAAGAGTCGAGATAAAATTGATTTCGACGAAGGTGATACAGACGATTTTGAAGGTTTCGCAGAAGACTGGGGCGATGACTTTGAAAGTGACTTCGATGATGATGAGACAAAAGATATACAAGAATAAATAAAAAGAAACATCATGTTTTTGCTTTATGCAAAAGTGTGGTGTTTTTATTTTAAACTGAGAGACTTTATCTTCTTGAGTAACTGAGAAGATATCTCATTTACTAGCCTCTAATTATTGCAGTTTTAACATAATTTTATGATTTTTGTATTAAAAAAATACTCCAAAAATGGCGGAAAATAAAGGGATTTAGCCACTTATCAAAGTTTGATTGAACTAAGATGGGTTTGCTAAATCTTTTTTTGATTAGAAAGGGCGCATGAAAGTTATGCTTGAGGAAAAGAAAGAAAAAGGCTTAAACTATGGGTAAGGAAAACATTAAATCAAAGAAAAATGGAGGTATTTAAAATGAAAGATTGGAAGAAAGCGGCATTATTTGTTGGAGGAACATTATTTGGAACAGCAGGTGTTAAGATATTGGGAAGCGATGACGCTAAGAAGTTATATACAAATTGTACAGCAGCTGTACTTCGTGGAAAAGCATGTGTCATGAAAACAGCCAGCACAGTTCAAGAAAATGCAGAAGATATTTTAGCAGAGGCAAATGTAATTAACGAAGAAAGAGCAAAAAAAGAAGAAGCAGAATTTCAGAGTGAACAAGAATAGTCTTTGAAAGGACAGTGAATAGAAAATGAAGTTTAAGATAAAACATGAAACAAAAGGACGAATGCGAATTCATGTAATACAGAGCCGAATGTCCTATGAACAGGCGGATACTTTGTTGTACTATTTACATTCACAAACAGAGGTTACATTTGTAAAGGTATATGATCGAACTTGTGATGCAGCCATTGAGTATGTGGGAGATCGAGATGGAGTCCTTCGTAAACTGTGTGAATTTTTTTATGAGAAGGTAGAAGTACCTGCAGGACTCATTGAAACTTCGGGGCGGGAGTTAAACCATATATATCAGGAAAAACTGGGTCATAAGGTTTTGTTTCACTGCGCAAGGGTGTGTTTTATGCCCTATCCTGTGCGTATTGTTTACACTGCGTGTCATGCTGTACGTTACATATGGAATGGATTAAAGTGTCTTGCAAAAGGACAGATTGAGGTTTCGGTGCTAGATGCCACAGCCATTGGCGTATCCATTCTAAGAGGTGATGTTAAGACAGCAAGCTCCATTATGTTTATGCTTGGTATTGGTGAAATTCTTGAGGATTGGACTCATAAGAAGTCGGTAGATGATCTTGCAAGAACCATGTCGTTAAATGTAAAGAAAGTGTGGATGGTACAGGAGGATCAACAAGTTCTTGTATCTTCAGCAGAAATTCAGTCAGGAGACAAGGTTGTGATTCACATGGGAAATGTTATCCCATTTGATGGTACGGTTGTGAGTGGAGAGGCCATGATAAATCAGGCATCATTGACCGGAGAGTCCGTTCCAATTCGAAAAACAGTAGACAGTTATGCATATGCAGGAACAGTTGTAGAAGAAGGGGAACTGACCATTCAGGTAAAAGAAGCCAGTGGCTCCAGCCGATTTGAAAAAATCGTAACTATGATTGAAGAATCTGAAAAGTTAAAGTCGGGACTTGAGAGTAAGGCGGAGCATTTGGCAGATAAACTGGTTCCATATAGTTTAGGTGGAACCATATTAACGTATTTATGGACTAGAAATGTGTCAAAAGCATTGTCAATTCTAATGGTTGATTTTAGTTGTGCATTAAAACTTGCAATGCCTATTTCTGTACTCTCAGCAATTAGAGAAGCAAGTATCCATAACTTGACAGTAAAAGGTGGAAAGTATTTAGAAGCCATTGCAGAGGCGGATACTATTGTTTTTGATAAAACAGGAACGCTGACAAAAGCAAAACCAACGGTAGTGGAGGTGGTTTCTTTTGATGGAAGTGACGAGAAAGATTTACTTCGCATTGCTGCATGTTTGGAAGAACATTTTCCTCATTCTATAGCAAATGCAGTGGTGGATGCAGCACATAAGCAGGAAATCATACACGATGAAATGCATTCAAAAGTTGAGTATATTGTAGCCCACGGAATTGCATCAACAATCGCAGGTAAGCGTGCTGTCATTGGGAGCAATCACTTTGTGTTTGAAGATGAGAAATGTATAATTCCGGAAGGAATGCAAGGTAAGTTTGATAACCTTCCCCAAGAGTATTCACATTTGTATCTTGCCATTGAAGGAAAGTTGGCAGCAGTCATTTGTATCGAAGATCCACTTCGCAAGGAGGCATTTGCAGTTGTTTCATCCTTGAAGAAAGCAGGACTATCCAAGGTTGTCATGATGACTGGGGATAGTGAACGAACAGCAGCATCTATTGCAAGACGTGTGGGTGTGGATGAATATTATTCTGAAGTACTTCCAGAAGATAAAGCAAAGTTTGTAGAACAGGAAAAGGCAGCAGGAAGAAAAGTAATTATGATTGGAGATGGAATCAATGATTCTCCAGCATTATCTGCAGCAGATGTGGGAATTGCTATTAGTGATGGAGCAGAGATTGCAAGAGAAATTGCAGATATTACAGTTGGTTCTGATGATTTATTTGAACTTGTAACTTTAAGACTCTTAAGCGACAGTTTGATGAAACGAATTCAGAATAATTATCGTGAAATTGTTGGATTCAATAGTTTGTTGATTCTATTAGGAGTTACAGGCATTATTCAGCCTACAACTTCTGCATTATTACATAATACATCAACTCTTTTGATCGGATTAAAGAGTATGGGAAGTTTATTAGATTAAAGCAAAATGACGGGATTCCTTTTGAGGAATCTCGTTATTTTTGTTGTAATGTGTTAATATGAGGATAATGAAAAGAAATCATAAAGGAGACATAACATGACGTTACAACAGTTAAAATATGCCATTACCGTGGCAGATAACAATTCATTAAATCAGGCAGCAAAGGCTTTGTTTATCTCCCAGCCAAGTCTCTCAGGTGCAATTAAGTCCCTAGAAGAGGAAATCGGAATTTCTATTTTTATGCGAACAAACAGAGGAATTACGATTACTCCAGATGGAAATGAGTTTCTTGGATATGCAAGGCAGGTGGTTGCACAGTATCATTTGATGGAAGAACATTATATTGAAAAAAAGGAAGTAAAGAAAAAGTTTGCAGTATCCATGCAGCATTATTCCTTTGCAGTCAAAGCATTTGTAGAGATGGTAAAGCAGTTTGGAATGGAAGAGTATGAATTTGCCGTAAATGAAACGAGAACACATATTGTGATTGATGACGTGGCAAACTTTAAAAGTGAACTAGGAATTTTATATGAAAATGATTTTAATCGGCAGGTGTTAGAGAAGATTTTGAAGGACAATCAGGTAGAGTTTTGTCCGTTGTTTTCTTGTAAAACATATGTTTACATATGGAAAGGAAATCCACTGGCAAAGAAGAAAGAGATTTCTTTTGAAGATTTAGAAGAATATCCTTGTCTTTCTTTTGAACAAGGAGAGAGAAACTCATTTTATTTTGCAGAAGAGGTGTTAAGTACCTATGGGTATAAACGAATTATTAAGGCCAACGACAGGGCAACCATGTTGAATCTCATGGTGGGACTGAATGGATATACACTATGCTCTGGGATTATCTGTGAAGATTTAAATGGAAGTGATTATGTTGCCATTCCACTAGCTCATACGGAAGAGATGAACATTGGATACATTAAACGAAAAAATATAGAGATAAGTGAATTAGGACAGCTTTACATTGAAGAATTGATGAAATATCAAAATCAAGTAATGGAATGAGGTTTTATAAATGGGGAAATTACAAAAAGTTATGAATCGAAAAAATCTCCTTGTTATATTATTTTTACTGGGAATTTTCTTTCTGTCAGGGTGTGAATCCAAGGAACAAACAGGAAAGAGGAAAGAGCAGAAAACAAAATACACATATATTAACAAAGAGGGAAATACATTAGAAACTAGAATCCAAACACCAGAAGGATATACTAGAAATAAAGTAAGTCAAAAGAGTCTTACAGAGTTTCTTAGAACTTATAAAATGAAACCAGACCAAAGTAAAGTTCTTTTATATAATGGAAAAGAAAAAGGATATCAAAATGCACAGACGGCAATTTTTAAATTGCCATTGGAACAAGAAAATTTACAGCAATGTGCAGATTCTGTTATGAGAGTTTATGCAGAGTATTTTTGGAAAATGAACCAGTATGATAAGATTTCTTTTCAGCTATCAGATGGATTCGAGGCGAAGTATTCAAAATGGCGGGAGGGTTATCGGATTGTTCCTGGAGAGACCAGTTCCTACTGGACAAAAAGTGCAGGAAGAGATACATCCTATGGAGCCTTTCAGAAGTATTTGAGAATTGTATTTGCCTATGCAGGAACAGCATCTATGGGGAATGAAACAAAGAGTATCAAGGCAGAGGATATACAAGTGGGAGATGTTTTTTTGAAGTCAGGTTCACCAGGGCATGTTGTAATGGTTGTGGATATCTGTGAAAATAAAAATGGGGATAAGGCTTTTTTATTAGCACAGGGATATATGCCGGCACAGGAATTTCATGTATTAAAGAATCCAAAACATGAGGAGAATCCGTGGTATAGGGTAGATGAAATATCATATCCCTTCAAAACACCACAATATACATTTCAAAAAGGAAGCTTGAAGAGATTAAGCTATCATGTAATTTGAAGTCAAGGAGTAGTTATAGTTAAAACTTATAACTACTTCTATTTTTTTTGTCATAACACATTTCCTACTGACATGCTAGAATATAAACAAGTTAAGAAAAGGCAAAGAAAACTGAGAATGAAAGTCAAATAGATATGACAGCAAAGGAGATTTATTATGAGCAAAAAAACAAGACAACAAAGAAATTTAAAATTTGAAACTTTACAATTACATGTTGGACAGGAAACACCAGATGCAGTGACAGATGCAAGAGCGGTTCCAATTTATCAGACATCATCTTATGTATTTCGCAATAGTGAACACGCAGCTGCAAGATTTGGACTTGCCGATGCAGGAAATATTTATGGAAGATTAACCAATCCAACAGAGGATGTATTTGAACAAAGAATTGCAGCCTTGGAAGGCGGAGTTGCAGCACTTGCAGTCGCATCTGGAGCAGCAGCAATCTCATATACATTTGAAAATCTTGCAAAAGCAGGAGACCATATTGTAGCAGCAAATAATATTTATGGAGGAACCTATAATTTCCTAGCCCACACATTTCCTGAGTATGGGGTGACAACAACATTTGTAGAATCAAATGACCCGAAGAATTTTGAAGACGCAATTACAGAAAATACAAAGGCAGTTTTCATTGAGACATTAGGAAATCCAAATTCAGATATTACAGATATTGAAGCAGTAGCACAAATTGCACATGCACACAAGATTCCACTAGTAATTGATAATACATTTGGAACTCCTTATTTGATTCGTCCAATTGAACATGGTGCAGATATTGTAGTTCATTCTGCGACTAAATTTATTGGAGGACATGGAACAACGGTTGGTGGAGTTATTGTAGACAGTGGAAAATTTGACTGGATTGCATCTGGAAAATTTCCATCACTTGTGGAGCCAAATGCAAGTTACCATGGAATCAGTTTTGCAAAAGATGTTGGAGCAGCAGCTTTTGTTACAAGAATTCGTGCTATTTTACTTCGTGATACAGGAGCAACTTTATCACCATTCCATGCATTTTTCTTTTTACAAGGGTTAGAGACTTTGTCGCTTCGTGTGGAACGACACGTGGAAAATACACTAAAAGTTGTTGATTATTTAAGTAATCATCCGCAGGTAGAGAAAGTACATCATCCATCTGTAACCGATGATCCAAAGCAAAAAGAATTGTATGAAAGATATTTCCCAAATGGCGGTGGATCTATTTTCACATTTGAAATCAAAGGAGATGCCGAGAAAGCGAAAAACTTTATTGATCAGTTAGAATTATTTTCGTTGCTTGCCAATGTTGCAGATGTAAAATCTTTGGTTATTCATCCAGCCTCTACAACACATTCTCAGCTAAATGAAAAAGAACTCTTAGAGCAGGGAATAAAACCAAATACCATTCGTCTATCAATTGGAACAGAGAACATTGATGACATTATTGAAGATATAGACGAAGCATTCAAAACGGTTGAAAATTAAGGCAATATCTTATACAATAAAAGGCACAATATGGAATAAAGATTGTGTCTTTTGTTTCATGTACAAGAAAGGGACAAAATGAAAATTAGTGAAATTTTAAAAAAGAAGGCGACCATTTCTTTTGAAGTGTTCCCACCAAAAAGTAAGAATGCCAATTTGGCTTCATTATATAAGACAATTGTAGAGTTAGCGGATTTAAATCCGGATTTTATCAGTGTAACTTACGGGGCGGCAGGATCTGAAAAGGGAAGAACTGCTGAGATTGCATCCAAGATTAAGAACGATTTTGGAATTGAGTCAGTCGCTCATTTGACTTGCATTTCTTCAAAGAAGGAAGAAGTATTAGAGGTGTGTCAGGAACTGAGAGATAATCACGTAGAAAATATTTTAGCTCTTCGGGGAGATTACCCAAAGAATAAAGAAGTGAAGGAAGAGGAACTTGACTTTTGTTACGGAAGTGACTTAGTTAAATTTATTCATGAGAATTTTGATGGGGCATTTTGTGTATCTGGAGCTTGTTATCCAGACATCCATGAAGAAGCAAGGAATCTTCAGGAAGATTTACTTGCATTAAAGAAAAAAGTGGAGGCAGGTGCAGAGTATTTGATTACACAGATTTTCTATAACAATCAATACTATTATCGCTTGGTAAAGGAAGCCAGAAAGATTGGAATTAACGTGCCGATTATTGCTGGAATTATGCCAGTGACCAATGCAAAATCCTTAAAGAATAATGCGAAAATGTGTGGGTGTTCTGTACCCTATGAACTTTCAACTATGGTGGAAAAATACTACGAATATCCAGAGGCAATCAAAGAGATAGGAATTAATTATGCAACGCATCAGATTATAGATTTGATTACTAACGGGGTGGATGGAATCCATATTTATACGATGAATCGTCCAGAGATTGCAAAGAGTATATTTGCTGGAATTCCAACGGTGTTAAGGGAGCTGAATCATGCTTAAAGAAGAAGCATTAAAGTACATGGGGCATAGAGGCCAAGAACTGACACCGATTATGGAACAAGCATTAGATGAATGTATTTTAGAAGTAAAACAGTATGGAAATTTTAAGGCAGTGACAAAACAATTTTCTTTGTCACATTCCCCATTAAAGATAGACGAACTAGAAATAGAATTGGACTATGAAGATATTAAAACATATTTTGAAGGTTGTACATCGTGCATAGTGATTGCATGCACATTGGGGATTGGGCTGGAACGACGTATTAAATATTGGAGCAAAGTGAATATGAGCAGGTCAGTGATGATGGATGCAGTGGCAAGTGCGTACTTAGAGGAATGTTGTGATCAGTATGAAGCAACCCTTGATTTAAAAGAACGCACTTACCGCTTTGCTCCAGGTTATGGAGACTTACCCCTTGGGTTAAATATTCCGTTGGGAAATGCACTGAATATTTCAAAAGTGATTGGAGTGTCTAGAACAAGGAGTGGGCTATTTTTACCCCAGAAATCCATGCTAGGGCTCATTGGAATTGGAACAGAGAATTTAAAGAGAAGTTGCGGAAATTGTATTCGAAGGGAACAATGTGAGCTACGGAAAGAGGGACTTAGATGTTACAAGACAGATTAAAAAAAGATGTTTTATTATTTGATGGTGGAATGGGAACCCAGCTTCAGGATGCTGGGTTAAAAGCTGGAGATATACCAGAAGAATTAAATCTTGAGAATAAGGAATTAATCATATCCGTACACGAAAAATATCTAAGAGCTGGCGCAGATTTTATCACAACCAATACCTTTGGGTGCAATCCTTTGAAGATGGAAGAAGCTAAGTATGATTTTGTAGAGATGATCCAGGCAGCAGTAAACAATGCAAAAGAAGCACAAAAGCGCTGCAATCGTGAAAGTGACAGTTATATTGTATTGGATATTGGACCAATTGGCCAGATGATGGAACCAATGGGAACTATGACATTTGATGAAGCTTATGAAATTATCTTAAGCCAGATTGAACCAGTTAAGAATGAAGTGGATGTAGTTTTATTTGAAACTATGAGTGATTTATATGAGGTGAAGGCTGGTATCCTTGCAGTAAAGGAAAATACTGACCTGCCAGTGTTTGTGACCATGACATTTGAGCAGGATGGAAGAACGCTAACAGGAGTAAATCCTATTACATTTGTCAACGTGGTAGAGGGATTGAAAGCAGATGCTATAGGAATCAATTGTTCTCTAGGACCAGTGGAATTGACCCCTATTATTACAGAGATATTAGAAAATTCCCGCTTGCCGGTGATTTTTCAGCCCAATGCAGGACTTCCTGTATTAAAGGATGGAAATACGGTTTATGAAGTACATCCCAAGGAATTTGCTCAAGCAATGAAGCCTTTGGTGGAGCAAGGAATCGCTGTGGCGGGGGGATGCTGTGGAACCACACCCGAGTTTATCCGTGAATTAAAGGAGATAGTACCAAATGCAGTGAAGCCAGTAGAAAATAAATACCAAACCAGAGTTTCCAGCCAAAATCAGACGGTAACATTTGATGGAGGAGTGATCGTCTGTGGGGAGCGTTTAAATCCTACGGGAAAGAAGAAAATGAAGGCGGCATTAAAAGAGGAGCGTTACGATGAATTAGTGGTGGAAGCTATTAAGCAGGAGCAGGCAGGAGCTCATGTCTTAGATGTCAACGTTGGACTTCCGGGAATTGATGAAGCAAAAACCATGAAGAAAGTTATTAGACTATTACAAGAGGTTATCAATCTGCCTTTGCAAATAGACAGTTCATCGCCAGAAGCTATTGAGGAGGCTTGTCGTTATTATAATGGAAAACCATTGATTAACTCTGTCAATGGAAAAGATGCCGTTATGGAAGCTGTCTTTCCTATTGTACAAAAATATGGTGGAGTTGTTATTGGACTTACCTTAGAAGATGGAATTCCGCTTCTTGCAAAAGAACGTGTGGAGATTGCGAAGAAGATTATGAAAAAGGCAGCAACTTATGGAATTCCTAGAGAAGATATTATTATTGATTGTTTAACATTAACTGCATCGGCACAGCAAAAAGAAGTACAGGAGACTTTAAAGGCAGTAAAGATGATGACAGACATGGGAATTCATACGGTACTTGGAGTCTCCAATGTTTCCTTTGGACTTCCAAACCGTCCACTGCTAAATCGAACTTTTTTGACCATGGCAATGCAGGCAGGACTAGATTTACCGATTATTAATCCTTTAGATGAGGAGTTAATGAGTGCTATTGATGCCTATAATGTATTATTTAATTTTGACAAAGATAGTACCCATTATATTGAAAAACAGGCAAATGCGGAGAATAAAACAAAGAAGAAGGCAGCAGGAACTATGAGTCTTCGAGAATTGATTCTTCATGGATTAAAAGAAGAAGCAGGAAATCAGACAAGGGAGGAGTTAAAGAGCAAAGAGGCTTTAGAGGTCATTAATACTATTATTATTCCAGCCCTTGATGAGGTAGGAAAAGACTATGAGAGTGGTAAGATTTTCTTACCACAATTGATTCAGTCCGCAGAGACAACCAAGGTAGCCTTTGAAGTTATCAAGGAAACATTTTCAAGTGATGCCAAGAGCAAAGGACCCATTGTTATTTGTACTGTAGAGGGTGATGTTCATGATATTGGAAAGAATATTGTAAAAGTTGTCTTAGAAAGCTATGGATATGAAGTCATTGATCTTGGAAAAGATGTGAAAGTAGAAACAGTGGTGGAGGCTTGGGAAAAGCACAAACCAAAAGCCATTGGCTTAAGTGCATTGATGACTACAACAGTGGTGAATATGCAGCGTACTATAGAGGCACTCCATGAAAATGGATGTAAGGTGCCAATCTGGGTAGGTGGTGCTGTATTGACAGAAGATATTGCAAAAGATATTGGGGCAGATTACTATACGCAGGATGCTATGGCATCTGTGAATCTGTTAGGAAAACTAGTATAAGATGTTATATAAAATAGGAAAAAGTAAAAATAAAATAAAAAAGTGCAGGTCTTCGGACTTGCACTTTTTTTGAAACAGTTGTTGACAAATTATTTTAAATGACATATAATCCTATTAAACAGATAGGAATTAAGGTAATTAAATAGTTAACCCTTATCATCACATATTATAGGAGGATTTATTATGTCAAACATTTATAAAGGAACAACAGAATTAATAGGAAACACACCACTTGTGGAAGTTGTAAATATTGAGAAGGATTTGAACCTTGAAGCAAAGTTATTAGTGAAGTTAGAGTATTTCAATCCAGCAGGAAGTGTTAAGGATAGAGTTGCAAAGGCAATGATTGAAGATGGGGAAGAAAAGGGATTATTAAAAGAAGGTTCTGTAATTATTGAACCTACTTCTGGAAATACAGGAATTGGTCTTGCAGCCATTGCAGCATCGAAAGGATATGAGGTTATTTTAACTATGCCAGAGACAATGAGCGTAGAAAGAAGAAATATCCTAAAAGCATATGGAGCAAAGCTTGATTTGACAGATGGAAGCAAGGGAATGACAGGAGCAATTGCACGTGCAGAGGAATTAGCAAAAGAGATTCCAAACAGTTTTATTCCAGGTCAGTTTGTGAATCCAGCAAATCCAGCAGCCCACGAAGCAACCACAGGGCCTGAAATTTGGAATGATACAGATGGTGAGGTTGATATTTTTGTTGCAGGAGTTGGAACAGGTGGAACTGTAACTGGAATCGGAAAATATTTAAAATCTAAGAAGCCGGAAGTTCAGATTGTAGCAATGGAACCAGCAAGTTCGCCAGTGTTGTCAGAAGGAAAAGGTGGAGCTCATAAGATTCAAGGAATTGGGGCTGGATTTGTACCAGATGTTTTAGATACAAAGAGTTATGACGAGGTTGTAACTGTGGAAAATGAAAAAGCATTTGAATATGGAAAATATATTGCAAAGAAAGAGGGAGTTTTAGTGGGTATCTCCTCTGGAGCAGCTCTATATGCAGCGATTCAGTTAGCACAGCGCCCAGAAAATAAAGGAAAAACAATTGTTGCACTATTACCAGATAATGGAGATCGTTACTATTCAACTGCGCTGTTTGAAAATTAAAATCAAAAGATTAAAGATCTAAGATTTATTCTTAGGTCTTTCTTTGTATTAAAATGTAAATAAAGTTACTCTGCAGATTTGTTGCTCAGGCAATATAATTGTATTTTTTGAAAAAAGTGAAGCAGCATTTCACGATTTTCCCAATGAGTATATTCATCAAGGAAGTAATGTATTTGATACAGGGCTAAACTTGAAATTACCTCAGAAATATATCTTGATCCCTCTTGACATTTATAAGAAAAAACGCCACAATTATGGTATAACTAATAAGCTAGATGCCTGGCTTGCGTTCTTAACCCAGGAGGATCCAGAGGAAATAATAGAATTGATTGATAAATATCCGGAGTTTATGGAGCTTTATCAACAGCTCTACGATTATTGCCAAAATATTGAGGGAGTGATGGAGATGTTTTCAAAAGAATTACATGAGCTAGATAAAAACACAGTGAAATATATGATAGAAGAACAACAGGCAGAAATAGAAAAACAGAAGAAAGAGATAGAGAAATTAAAAGAACAATTAGTTGTGTTGAAAAAATAATAGGAAATATAGTGAAGAGATTTAAGAGAAATTCTTAAGTCTCTTTGTGCGTTTATAGATTATTTTCCATTGTTCTGATATAATTATTCTGACTACGAAACAAAGGAGAATGATATGATTCGATTTGAGTGTGATTATGCTGAAGGAGCACATCCTAAAGTATTAGAATTAATGAATAAAACAAATATGGAGCAGACAGCAGGATATGGAATGGATGAATACTGTCAAAAAGCAGAGGGAATGATCAAAGATATTTGCAATTATGAGAACTTGGATGTCCATTTTCTTATGGGAGGAACCCAGGCTAATAAGACAGTGATTGCATCAATTTTAAAGCCGTATCAAGGAGTTGTTTGTGTGGATACAGGGCACATCAATGTTCATGAAACAGGAGCAGTAGAAGCCACAGGACACAAGGTTTTGTGTGTGCCAGGCCATGATGGGAAGATGGGTGCCAGCCAGATTCGGGAAATATATAGAGCCCATGTGGGGGATGAAAATCACGAGCATGTAGTTCAGCCAGGGATGGTGTATATTTCTAATCCAACAGAATGTGGAACAATTTATAAGAAGAAAGAATTAGCAGAGATTCATGAGGTCTGCAAGAATTATGGGTTGCCATTATTTATTGATGGGGCAAGACTAGGGTATGGACTAGCTAGTTCTGAAAATGATATTACGATGGAAGATATGGCAAGAATGTGTGATGTGTTTTATATTGGAGGAACTAAGCAAGGTGCGTTGTTTGGAGAAGCAGTTGTAATTATAAATGATGCACTGAAAAGGAATTTTCGATATATGATGAAACAAGAGGGGGCTATGCTTGCAAAAGGACGGCTTCTTGGAATTCAGTTTGCAGCCTTGTTAGAGAACAATTTGTATTTTGAACTTTCAAAAAAGGCAGATCAACTTGCAATGGAAATTAAAGAGGCATTTTTGGATAAAGGATATGAACTTTTTGTAGAGTCAGATACCAATCAGCAGTTTCCCATTTTACCACATAGGATTATGGCAGCACTTGGAGTAGACTATGCATTCTGCTTTTGGGAGAAAGTTGACGAAGGGCATAGTGCAGTGAGGTTTTGTACAAGCTGGGCAACCAAAGAAGAAGATGTAAAACAGCTTATTGAAGACATTCCAGAGAAGTAGAAAGGACTAGTTATGAGATTTTGTTATCGCGAAGAGGGTGATGAAATTACCATTTTAAGGTGTTATGGGAAAGAAGCTTTCATTGAGATTCCAAAGAAGATAAAAGGAAAGTCAGTGACGAAATTAGCACCCTATACATTCTCTGACCGAAAGAGAAAAGAAGAGGATGGATCATTTTACGATACAGGTTTTGATAATGGTGAATTACCTATCCTATGTGGACGAGATGTGAGTGAAGTGATAATTCCTGAAACAGTGGTAGAGCTTGGAAATTATTTATTTTATGGCTGTGCTAATCTAAGGCGCATTTATGTGACGCAAAATATTCTTCGAACAGGGCGAGGTGTGTTTACAGGATGTAAGCCACAGAAGATTGACATGGAGTATTTTCATGGGACAAAGTCTTGTTTGAAAGATATTATTGGGGATATCAGGTTTTGTCTGGATGTGAAACTGTGGATAGATGGGCAGGAAATCCGTTTAATTTTTCCAGAATATTATGAAGAAGCAGTGGAGAACACGCCAGCTAGAATTGTAGAAAATTATTTTAATGGTTCTGGGTATAAATACCGACAGTGTGTATTTCAAAAAGGAATTGATTTGGAAAATTATGACGAGTTATTTCCAGAAGCAATTTCTTTGGAGAAGGAAATAACGGTTGTAAGGCTTGCCATGAACCGTCTATTATATCCCTACAAATTGGAGACACAAGCAAAGGAACAGTATGTTTCTTATTTAAAAGAACATATGGAGAAATTACTGGACATTTTGTTAAAGAGAGAAAAGATAGAAGAATTCCAGACTCTGTCCAAGATGGATGTTTGGAACGAAGAGTCTATTAATAAAGCCATAGAGATAACAGCAAAGACAGAAAAAAGAGAACTGCTCAGTTTTTTAATGAATGAAAAAAGAGAGCGATTTGGACAGAAAAAGAAGACATTTGAACTTTAGGAGATAATATGGGACCAGAGGAAAAGCTACAAGAAAATATAGAAGAAGCAGGTCGTGGAATTTTGATGCTTGCAAGAGATGAACTGTATCTTAGTATGCGGTTTTTAGATGTTGCCCTAAGTAGTTTTGATTATGTCTTAGATCCGGGAGTAGAAAGCGTAGGTACAGATGGAAATATAATCTATTATGAGATTGGAAAACTGGCAGGTTGGTTTTCTAGAGATCGGATTTATGTGAACCGGATGTATCTTCATATGTTATTTCACTGTATTTTCAGGCATATGGTTTTGATAGCTGGAAAGGATATGAGATTGTGGAATCTTTCCTGTGATATTGCAGTGGAAGCATTGATGGATGAATGGTATGTAAGACCTATTCGAAGAGGTATGAGTCTTCTGCGAAGGGAAACTTATGGAAAGTTTAAGAAAGACATTCAGGTTATGAATGCCCAGAGTATTTACCGATATTTTCAAAAAACACAACTTGACGAAAAAGAAATACAGAAATTAGAAAATGAGTTTTTAGTGGATGATCACAGACTTTGGTATAAAAATAACAACCCTCAAATGCAACAGGAAATCAACCAAAAGTGGCAGGATATTAGTGAAAGCATGGAAACTGATATGCAGACATTTTCAAAGGAGGCATCTGCAGATGCTGGAGACTTTGTAAAACAGATGGAGATTGCCAATAAGGACCGCTATGATTATCGAAGATTTCTCCAAAAATTCTCAGTTTTAGGAGAAGAAATTACAATAGATGAAGATTCCTTTGATTATATTTTCTACAGTTATGGACTTCGTATGTATGAAAATATGCCTCTTATTGAGCCACAGGAATGGAAGGAAGTTAAGAAGATTCAGGATTTTGTCATTGTCATAGATACATCCATGTCCTGTTCAGGAGAATTAGTAAAAAGTTTTTTAGAGGAAACTTATAGCATTTTAATGGAGAATGAAAGCTTTTTCCATAAAGTAAATATTCATATTGTACAGTGTGATGAGAAGATTCAGGATGATAAAAAGATTACAGACGAGATGGAATTAAAAGAATATATGGAACATTTAGATTTGAAAGGAGAAGGTGGAACAGATTTTCGTCCAGCCTTTACCTATATCAATGAATTAGTTTCTAAGGGAGAATTTCATCAGTTAAGAGGTGTTCTTTACTTTACCGATGGACAAGGTATTTTCCCGAAAAAAATGCCAAATTACGAGACAGCATTTATAATGATGCAGGATAACTATGAAGAGGTAGAAGTTCCATCATGGGCAATGAAATTAACCGTGGACTTAGATGACTTGGAGGAAATGAAACATGAACATTAAACGAGCAAAGCAAGAAATACAAGATTCTATAGAAGCATATTTACAAAAGGATGAGGATGGGGCTTATTATATTGATACCATTCGACAGAGACCTATTTTACTCATGGGGCCTCCAGGAATTGGAAAGACACAGATTATGGGGCAGATTGCCAAAGAGTGTGGAGTAAATCTAGTTGCATACACTATTACGCATCATACGAGGCAAAGTGCTATTGGACTACCATTTATTAAGGAGAAATCCTTTCAGGAGGAAGAACATTCTGTAACAGAATATACTATGAGTGAAATTATTGCTGCAGTTTATGAAAAGATTGAGCTCACAGGAATCAAAGAAGGAATCTTATTTATTGATGAGATTAACTGTGTATCAGAAACATTGGCACCTACTATGCTTCAATTCTTACAATGCAAAATGTTTGGAAATCAGAGCATTCCAGAAGGCTGGGTTATTGTGGCAGCAGGAAATCCACCAGAATACAACAAATCTGTTCGAGAATTTGACGTAGTGACCCTGGATCGAATCAAAAAGGTAGATGTAAAAGAAGATTTTGAAGTGTGGAAAGAGTATGCCTATGAGGCGGGGGTTCATCCAGCGGTTATTGCATATCTTGAAATTAAAAAAGAGAACTTTTATCGCATGGAAAATACAGTAGATGGAAAAATGTTTGCTACTGCCAGAGGATGGGAAGATCTTTCGGAAATTATTAAGGCATATGATAGACTTGGAAAAACCATAGATCGTAATGTGGTATTTCAATACATCCAATATTGGAAGATATCCAAAGATTTTGCCAATTACCTAGAACTTTATAAAAGGTATGAGGAAGACTATCAAGTCGCTAATATTCTAAAAGGCGAGTATACAGATACCATGTTAGAGCGATTGAAATATGCTGCTTTTGACGAAAAATTAAGTGTTATCAGTCTGCTAATGAGCAAACTAGGGGAAGGGTTCCAACAATATAAAGATTTGGATGAGTTTGTGACACTTCTTCATAGAAATCTTGGACTACTTGGAGAAAATCAATCCTTTGAAACAACTATTGTCACTTTGCGCGAAGAATATGAATCCAAAAAAAGTGGAGAGCAGTTAAGCAAAAAAGAAGACAAATTATATCAAAATGTCCTTCATACACTAGAACTTTATAAGCAAAGAGTGCAAGAAGAACGTATTCATGAAAATGAGATGTTTGACCATGTAAGAAGTTGGTTTGCAAAGGAAGTAGAAAAAAGGGAAAATTTAATCGAAAAGATACAAAAGCAGTTAACCTGTGCTTTTGAATTTATGGAAGATGCATTTGGATCTAGTCAAGAGATGACTATTTTTGTTACTGAGCTAAATACCAATTACTATAGTGTGAAGTTTATCAATGAAAATGGATGTGATAAATATTATCAATACAACAAGGGACTTTTGTTTGATGAAAGAGAAGCACAGATTATGTCAAAATTAAATAGATTATAAAAGAAATGCCATCAATCTGATGTGACCACTAAAAATTAGACTGATGGCTTTTTTCGTAAATAGCATTGACAAAGGACTAGATATGAGATAAAATTATTTTTGCTGAAAACATATATGCGATAGTAGTACAGTTGGTAGTACGCAACCTTGCCAAGGTTGAGGTCGCGAGTTCGAGTCTCGTCTGTCGCTTGTATTAAACCCTTGAAAACTCTACGTTTTTGAGGGTTGTTTTTTGTCCTTTTATTATTTCGTTAAAGTTTTTCGTTAAAGTTTGAATATACTTTTCTCATAGTCCGATATTGCTTTTGTTGATTGTCGGCTTCTGATATGTGCATAAGTTTGTAAAAAAGTCTTTGGACTGTTCCCCATGATGTCGCTTAATACCTTTTCACTTTCCCCATGTTCGTAATTGTTGGTAGCAAATGAATGCCGGAGATTATAAAGTGGTATCATTGGCAACTGATCGGGTTCATTCTCATTATATTCTTTTAATGCTTTTCTGAACTTCTTAGAATAATAATTGGGGCTTACTGGATGCCCCTTGATTGTATAAAACAAAAAGTCATGTTGATAGTCTGGATGATATGACTTAAGCCACATTTTCTTTTCTGTTTGTTTCTTTACCACATCAAAAAGCATTCCAGGAAGATAAAGTCCCCTTATGGATCCTTTTGTTTTGGTATCTTTTATATTGCCTAATCGGTCATAATTTCTATGTAATGTTAGTATATGCTCATTCTCAATAAAATCATCATCAGCAAAACCACAACATTCTGTAGGACGTACACCCAAGAGCAGAGAGACACAAAACATAGGGTAGTAATGATGTTGTTTAATGGTGCTGCTAGTCAAAAACATTCCTATTTGTTCATCGGTCCACGTTCTCTTTTTCGTATATGGCACATTTAACCGTTTGATACCTAGCATTGGGTTTTCTGTATAAGTCATAAGATGCAGTGTATTGATAGCAAACTGAAGCACTAAAGACATTACATTGATACACTTATTGACTGTTTCTGGGCTATATTTCTTCGCAAGGGTATTTATATAGCCTTGTATCTTAATCGTGCTTATTCGGTCAATCTGGTGCGTTCCTAATACTTCTTTAATATGCCTCGTATAAAAATAAGTATAGGTTTGAAGTGTGCCAGGTTCATAATTATTTACAGTGGATTCTAACCATAGATTAGCCACTTGGTCAAAGGTTTGTTTCTTTTGGTTGTGTCGTTTACCTTTGCTGATTTCTTTTATTATTTGTGCTTCATCTTGTACCGCATCTTTTTTCTTGTCTCTCATCTTTCCGGTTACAGATTTTAAGGTAGCAGGGTTCCACACGTTAGCATAATAACGAGTGGTAACCTTGCCATTCTTCTTTTTATATGTTCTTTTTTGTATACTCATTTAATCAATTCCTTTCTTTACCTGGGCGGGTATATGAAAGAATAATGATTTTTACGTTGATTGTTGTTGTTACCTTGTTCTAGCTTTTTCTAGTTGCTTTTTATAATTTTCTAGCTTTTTTTCTCTATCTGGTCTAATTATTGGTACGTCATTAGTAAATACATCAACAGCCAATTCAAGAACTTCAATTTCTTTATCGTATTGTTTTTGCTTTCTGTAGATTGTGGCCAGTCTAGTATAAGGATGGCTACCTTGAAAACGATTTTGTATATTTTTTAAATATAGTTTTATTGCCTTGTCTGTTTCGCCTTTTTTCTCTAGGTCTCTACCTTTTATGTTGTTTTTAACCATTTTTTCTTCTGTTAATTTAATCATCTTGTTTATTCCTCTTGTATTCGTGTATTTCCATTAAATCAGATCCGTAATCAATTAGTTTGTCTTGTCCTTTGTTATTCAAAGAATTGAATATATCCAGTATTGGTTCTTCTTCTGGTTCAATCATTCTATTACTAGTATTATCTAAATTATTTAGTATTTCTAATTCATTTCTTATTTTTTTTTCTAGTGCTTTCATTGCTGGTTTAGGTTCAATTATTAGATAATTATCAGCTAATTCAGCTATATTTACTTCTAGGGCATTGGCTATTTTTTGTAATGTTTCAATTTTTGGGTTTAATTTTCCTAATTCATAGCGTCTTATTGTTGATTCTGCTATAGGTGGAACGCATAGATTACCTAATTCTTTTTGAGTATATTTTTTTCTTTTGCGTTCGATTCTTATTTTTTCGCCTGTAGTCATGGTACACCTCCTTAACGATACTATAACATATTTTAGAACAAATTACAGTAACAAAAATTACTTTTAGTATTGACAGTAACAAACATTGCTGCTATATTTTAAATACAGAGTAACAAAAATTACTGTTTTAAGGAGGTGGAAAAATGAACAAAATTCCATTGAGTAGAGAAAAGATCGATTTATTACTAGCAAAAAACTTAATGACCGTTGCAGATCTAGCAAATAATTACGGAGTATCAAGGGCAAGAATTAATGTAATTATTAATCAACGCACTATTACACCAATTAGCGCCGGAAGATTAGCAAAGGCATTAAATGCAGATGTAACAGAAATTATTGAGTAATGCCTGGGCGGGTATATGAAAGCGTAATGAAAGGAGAAAAAAAGAAATGGTACAAGAATTTTACAAGGTAAAAGATATATCTAAAATTATGCAATGCTGTACTTCAAAAGCTTATGCTATTTGTAAGCAATTGAATACAGAACTAGAAGAGCAGGGGTTTATTATTATCCATGGAAGAGTACCAAAGAATTACTTTAATGACAGGGTAGGACTAACAAATGACAAAAGAGAAGTTACTGAGTGATATTAGGCCAGATATGAAATTAACCATGGATTTCTTCAAGAAAATTTATGGTTATGGAATAACAACACCTGAGTTTGTTGATGAAGCAATCGGGCAACTTGAAAAGGTAGGATGCCTAAAGGCTAGAGAATATTACGAGAAATTCAAAGATGATTATGAAGCAAAGCAACATAAAATCGATGTTGAGGTTAGCATTTGGTACAGGGAACAATTAGATAGACAATATGAGGAAAGGAGGAAAAAAGATAATTGGAAAATGAAACAGCAGCAGAAGCAGAAATTGAACGACTTGAAAGAGAAATTGAATTACTTGAAACAGAACATCCAGAATTAAAAGCCGTATGCGACAATGGAAAAGCACGAATACAAAAGCAGATTGAAAAAGTTGACCTTATCAGCTTCGATGATGTGGAAAAAGAAAATGTTACATGGCTATATCATCCTTACATACCGAAAGGAAAAATAACCATTTGTGGTGCATATCCCGGAGTGGGTAAAACGTTCTTACTATGCTATATGGCTGCGTGCGTGTCAACTGGAAGACAATTTTTTGACATAGTACCGTTTTCTGGAGAACCGGGAAAGGCTATTTATTTAACAACAGAAGACGGAATAGGCGATACAATAAAACCAAGACTTGAAGCGTGTGGGGCAAACATGAAAAATATTGCTACAGTAAAAAGTAATACATCTAGCCTTACATTCGATAATCCACAGATAGAAGACATTGTAAAAGAGTTTCAACCGGATTTGTTTATATTTGACCCCTTCCAATCTTTTATTGGTGAGGATGTTGAGATGAACGCATCAAACAAAACTAGATCTAAATTAAATTATATTATTGAAATAGCTGAAAAATATAATGTTGCTATTGTCCTTATCTGCCATTTTAACAAAAATCAAAAAGGGGATGCAATAACTAGGGTAATGGGTTCAACGGATATCATGGGAGTATGTAGAAGTTTTTTAGCGTTGGGAATAGTCCCAGACAATAAAGATTTACGCTATATGTCGCATGAAAAATCAAGTCTAGCTAAAAACGGGAAAACTGTACTCTTTGAAATAGTTCCAGATGATGGAGGTATAAAGTTTGTTGATTATAGTAGCTACTCCATGGATGAATATGCAGCAATGGCAAAGCAAAACGGTAAACGAGCAGCTCCAGCACTTGAAGAGGCTAAAGCCTTTATCATTAGGAATATGCCAGAGGGAAAGCGGTTAGCAGCTGACATGGAAACATTAGCAGAGGCAAACGGATTTTCTAAGGCTACCATATATAGGGCTAGAACATCCTTGAAAATAAAAAGTAAACAAAATGGATTCAAAGGAAAGTATTATTGGACACTACCAAGAGACACGGAATAAATGAAATCTGTAATAAAATATATAGTATTTATAATGGGTTATACACAGTTTTCAATGTGGAATCTGTGATATATTTCAAACTTGTGAATTTATGTACAGTTTTCAAGTTGGAATATGTGTATAAATGGCTTAATGTGGTTATTTCTGTTCACAGATTTCATATAAGTAAAGTTTCGGCTTACATGGATTTCGAGTGAACTTATGAAAAGAATTTAGAATATCAAGGTTCATGGAATTGGATATTACCAAGAGACACGGAGTAAATAAAATGGATAAAAAGAAGTATTGTCAGATTTGTCAGTCCCTAAAAAGGGGACAAAGTGAACTTCTTAAGAAAGGAGAAAATAAAATGGATAAAAAAGAAAAAGGAATGAACGACAAGGTAATTGATGATATAGCTAAGGTTGTAGGAGAATACAAGATTGATGCAAAATTAGCGTTAGAAATATTGAAAGTAGTAGAATTAAGACAAATTGAATACTATATTGAAGAAATATTTATGAGCTTATAACAAAAGCCCCCAAGAAACCCGGGAGCAATTGATAAGACTAATACGAATGATATAGCCCTAACCTAAACAACTACAATTATATCACGGATATTAGCAGAAAGGAATCAAAATGACAAGTAAAAAAGCATTTATTGAAATGGATGAAAATATAAACATGTTGGAGGTTTGCATAAAGCAAATATCTGTTGTATTAGATGATCAGGCTAAGCTATACTTCGAAGAAACACCGGAAGAGTATTTGAAATTTTATCATGATTCTGCTAATAGTAGAAATACGCTTGCATTAACTCTGTTACTTGACGCACGCAACGAAATTGAAAAACTATCCAAACTCTATAATAGTATTAGCAAAGATTCATTTAAAAATGAAGATCAGGAGGTTATTAATGATTAAATTAAAAGTATTATACGAAAATAAAAATGATGTTATTAAACTCATGGACAACCTAGAAAAGAGTGGTTATACATATACATTAACGTATGCCAGGCAAACAGGAAAATATAAACGATGTTATGTCAACATAGCAAATTAATCTGGAGACTATCAGTTTAATTACTGGTAGTCTTTTTGTATGAAAAGTAAAGCAAGCACATCAAAAAATAAGCGAACGTTTCAAAGCGAACGCTCCAAGCAAATACGGAGCGTTTGGAACGCTTTCGAGCAACAAAATATAAAGGTTATAGCCTAAGAAAGCCACCGGTCATAATCGACTGGTGGTTAGTTTTGTGGATAAAGATAACCATTATCATATAAATAATCACTTTCTTCCTCGGTCAATACGGAAAAAGGATTAACCCAACTATCATCTTCTTCTATCGGCCCTGTATATTGGTATTCTGATGGAATAAATCCAAGCTTTTTACATATTCTTTTATATTCTTCATCCATCTATAACACCTCCATACTGATTCCACAATCATTTAATTGCTTTCTTATATCATCAGTATAGCCTTTTTTACTTAATCTATCAAGTGCAAACGTGGCATTTACCACCTCAGATAACCTCTTACTTATTGTATATCTATTATGCATCAATTATTCTTTCTTGTAAAGAATTGTCTTATTTCTTAAATAGTTCTGTAACCTTTTTTCACTGATTGTCCAACAAGAAATAACCGAATTTTTATATCCTGGATCATCTTCCGATGTGCAAACACGTAAAACTGTTTGAATATATTTGTCCCCATCTGCCGACCCTTGTAAATCCTTGTAAGCGGCAAGCAACTTGTTTAATTAACTGCATAACAAAACTTGACCAAACTTGACTTTTATTACAATAATGAATTTTAACGATAGCCTGGAAAAGAAATCTTTTAAGTGAAACTTAATATTCAAAATGGTATCCGGAGATTTCGGAATATAATATCTTTACTTTGTTATAATAGTGTGATATAGTTGTTATAGAATAATTATATTATTCGATTTGTTTTTTTTGTTTCCCCTCATGTTAGTATCAAAAAAAGAGAATAGTTGTTTCTGAAAGGCTGAAACAATTATTCTTTTTTTTGTGTGTGTATTTACTTCTTTGTTACAATTTGATATAATTGTTGTATAGCAAATAAAACAAGTACCGCACTAGATGTCCTTCGTCTGGTGTAAGCCTGTTAAGGCACGGGAACAATTAATACTTACGTCATTGTGTATTGATTGAACCTGTGCCTTCTTTTATTTGCTTGTATAATTCCTTTTTTTAGTGCGGCGCCACTTTAAAACGCGTAACTGTATTGATAATGTCGGCGGACTATAAGCGGGAGGTATAAAGATGATAGACAATAATAGCGTAGAGAATACGGAAGATGTGGAAGACTTAACCACAGAACAAAATAACGACGTCAAAGGCGAACAAGATAATCAACAACAAGAATCCAATACAGAAAGTCAAATGCAAGAAAAAAAGTATACGGATGAAGAGGTTGATAGAATCGTATCTAAAAGATTAAACCGTGAACGTGAAAGGCTTTCAAGGCTATTCAACGAAGAACAGCAAAAAAGCGATATTGAAGTTAGAGAAAAGAAAATTGAGGAGCGAGAACGCAAAGCTGACATAAAAGATAAATTAGATAGGGACAATTTGCCTAGGGAATTATCAGAATTAATTGACTGCGAAAATGCTGAGGAAATTGAATCAAACTATGAAAAAGTGATTAATATATTCAAGATTTCTTTATCTGGAGCGTTGAAAGAAAAATTCAAGGGAACGGCCCCAAGAGTTGGAAGGATTCCTGATCATGACAATGTGGCAGATGCTTTCTCTCCCAAGCATAGATAGGAGAAAAAAATATGGCTATAAATTTAGTTACAAAATTTCAACCGTATGTAGATGAAATGTTTACAACGGAATCAAAAAAAGAACTATTAACAAATAATGATTTTGATTGGACAGGCGCACATTCTGTAAAAGTATATAAAGTTAGCACATCTAGTATGAATGATTATGATAGAGCAGGAACAGGAACAAATACATCAAGATACGGAGTAGTTAAAGGACTTGACGCAACAACAGAAGAGTTTACACTTAAAAAGGATAGATCATTTACATTCGCTATTGATAAATTAGATAAAGACGAAACGGCACAGACGTTGGAAGGCGCAACAGCTTTAGCAAGACAACAAAGGCAAGTAGTTATTCCAGAGGTTGACAGCCACGTGTATGGTGTTATGACTGCAGGAGCAGGAACAAAGGCAACTGCAAAGGCTTTAACTGCCGAGAATATTTATGATGAGATTATCGCAGCAACGAATACTTTAGATAATGCTGAGGTATTAGAAACTAATCGTATTCTAGTAGTGACACCAGACGTATACAAAATCATGAAAAAGAGTAATGATATTATCATGAATACTGACGTAAGTGCAGAAATGCGGCTACAAGGAGTTATAGGCAACTTAGATGGACTAACAGTTATTAAAGTGCCAGCGGTTAGACTTCCTAAAAATTTCGGGTTCATGGTAGCTCATCCATGTGCAACGGTAGCACCTGCAAAGTTAGAAGATTACAAAATTCATCAAGACCCACCAGGTATTAGTGGGGATCTAGTTGAGGGTAGAATAGTATATGATGCTTTTGTATTGGAGAATAAAACAAAAGCTATTTATTATCAAGCATTACCAACAACATAAAAACAGTCAAATAATGAAGCCTAGAATTTTTTATCTAGGCTTTTATCTATTGGGGGCTAATATGGACAATGAAAGCATTGTAAAACAGATAAGACAAGGCAATAATATAAAATACAATATGGAGATTCTGTATAATCAAAACAAAGGTATTATTTACAATACTGTTAAGAAGTTTGCCTATATTGACAGAATGACCGATATAGATGATTTAATGCAGCAGGCATATATTTCTATGGTTAAGGCAATTGATGGATATGACAGAGAGAATGATACGTTATTTATATCTTATGCCACCAAGGTTATAAAAACAGATATAAAGCGGTATTTAGATAACACTGGTAGAAGTATGAGGTTGCCAGTCCACGTACAAGAAAAGATATATAAATACAATCGACTTACAAGTTATTTCCTAGCAGAGTACAACAGAGAACCGACAAGGAAAGAGTATCTTGTAAATATGGAAATGTCAGAACGTCAATTTGAAAGCCTATTAAAGACAATGCAAGTATCTAGCGTTTCATCACTGGATGCACCGATAGAGGAAGAATTGACCATGACCGATATTATACCCGATAGAAAGGATGAAATGGCAGCAGCAGAAAGAAAGATTGACAAAGAGCGGTTAAGTGTTACATTGTGGGATGCAGTGCATGACGTTGTAAAGGATGAACATACAACCAAAGTTATGCAAAAGAGATACAAAACTTCAAAGACAATAAAAGAAATTGGCCATGACATGGATATGAAGCCCACAGAGGTTAGAACATTGCACGATAAAGGCATAAGAAAATTGAGAATGTCAAGACAAATAAAGAATATAGCACAGGATAATGGAATTGTATTTGATGAATATACAGACGAAGAAAGGGAGATTCTTTTGTCAGTTGGTATTATGTGATTTAGTTAAAGAATTAGTTAAAGTAACGCTATAGAAATATTGTTTTTTATGGATTTTATAGAAATGAATATATGTAAAAATCAACGTAAAATAATCATTATTGCTTTTGTAATGTGCTTGCCAAGGTTGAGGTCGCGAGTTCGAGTCTCGTCTGTCGCTCTTAAGAAAACCGCGTAAACACGCGGTTTTTTTGATGTTATAATGGAACATTCCTATTATAATCCATTAATTCTACAGCAATTTTCATAAGCAAGTTCTTGTAATAATTTATATAATGGTTGTACATCATATTTTTTAGGAAACTCTAGTTTATGGGAGATATATTCAACATGGTGTGCTTTCAAATCTGCAGTTTTGATGTATGTAAAAGTTAATTCGCTGTCATCAAACCCAAATCCAGCGGTTTCCATTGTTACATCGACAACAGAATACAAATTGATGGATTCAATTCTCATTTTTGTCCCAGTTGCTCCTTGTTTGTCAGTGAATATAATTCTCTTATTTGTAAAAATAAGAGCATCACGAATTAGTTTGAATCCAACATTTATCTCTTCCTCATCCATTAAGTATAAACTATATTCGGATTCTAGTTCATCTTTTGAAATTTGACTATAATTATTCAATGCTCCTTGTAAAATGCCGTTTCCTCCTAAGTTTTTCGCTGCGTTCATCATTCCCTTAAGTGCCATAGTACTCCTCCTTTTTGGTTGTGTGTGTCAGATTGCGACACATTTATTTTTATTAAATTTGTATATATTTTTTAATATACTCAAACTTCGCACTTGAATAAGTGCCTATGCACCTTGAAAATTCAATAATAACTGGCATAAAAATAGCATGAAACTATCTGATTTGGTATAATTGAGTTGACTAGAAACAATTAAAATCGGAGG
>JAQWFL010000002.1 GCA_028704435.1 Anaerostipes sp.
CCGATTTTAATTGTTTCTAGTCAACTCAATTATACCAAATCAGATAGTTTCATGCTATTTTTATGCCAGTTATTATTGAATTTTCAAGGTGCATAGGCACTTATTCAAGTGCGAAGTTTGAGTTATTTACTTCTTTATTATAACTCCTTGCTTTCTAAAAATCAACAGAAAACCTTGTAATTCGCTGAATTTATCAGTAAATTTACAGTTTTGTAACAATTATAAATATGATCTTTCTAATAGGTTAATCCCGGGAGTTTTCCTTCTTTTAAAAAACTTGAATCATCTAATTTAAAACAATCTACCACTTTTGTTCTTTCGTAAGTTGTTCCTGTTCTAGTATTTTCCAATGCTAGATAAATACGAATGCGTGTAGTATTTTTAATTCGCTGAAATGTTAGACTTGTAATCTTTTCATTCATATAAGTTTCCTTCGAAAAATACCAGTCAATTCCTTCTTTTAGGTTCAATGTTTTATTGTAGTGAATCTGCAGGGTCGTTTCTGTGTTTTTTTCTGCAGAAGATAATGTGTTTGGCCCTGCATACATAACAACCTCCTGCCCATCTTTATCAAGATAAGAAATATAAGAGCCTGATGTATTTTCCCCAAGGACTGTTCCATTGGCAGTATTTCCAATGGATACATTTCCAGTTGCCGTCTCTACTTCACTTCCAATTTTGTCAAGAAGAATACTTGCCACACTTTGTCCCCGGCTCATAGCACTTACTTTTTGAAATACATTCATAGCAGGAGACAGAGTTGCAATGGTTGCTGTCATAAGAATTCCCAGAATTGCAAAGGTTACAATCAATTCCACTAAGGTCATTCCTTGATTTAACTTCATGAATTTTAAAATTCTTTTCATGATTCACCTCCTGGCAACTGGAAGAAATAAATATGAATTCCTCCCTTTGACTCACTGCTTACTGCAGTTCCAAACTTTATGGGCATCTGCCACGTAATATTCGTGTTCCCGTCTTTTGCTGAAATTGAAATCTCTGTTGTTTTCTCTGTTGATGAACTTCCTGCTTTATTATAATAATCTGCATAGGAATCATCTGAATGCTTTTGTATTTCCTGTGCCATCTTTGCCTGATTTAAAGAAAACAAAGTAGAGCGATATAAGAACGCAATTCCTAAAAGTAAAATCACAAATGCAACCATTACTTCAACCATTGTCATACCTTTTTGATTTTTCATGGCACACCTCCTAATCTGCATCCCAAGTCACTGTCCACTTCCAATTATCTGCCGAATCTTTCTGCAATTCATACTGGGTTTTTACAGTATAACTTTGCTTTCGAAATGTTGCAGTTACTGAAGTCACTAAAATCACATTGGACATATCACTCTCATCTTCAGAACTTTCCCAGTACATCTTTGCTTTTACGGTTCCCATATTTGGTGTTTTCGTTTCTGGAATAGAGATTGTTAAATCACGCATAGTATCATCATACTTTCCATGACCTGGTTCAGCCGTATTGTAGTAAGGCCATTTATTTTCACTAATCTGTTGATAAATATATTGACGTACATTTTGGGGGACATTTCCAGTATGATATCCTAAAATACCTTGCTCACTAATAATCTCTTGCTTCAATGTCTCATTAAATGTAACTGCTGATATTTTACTTTGCTCCTTAGTAGAAGATTTCTGAGCATTATTTAATACCTGAAATGACATAAAAATCATGGATAAGGACAATGCCATAAAGATACAAAGCACACACAATACAATAATAATTGCTGCCCCTTTATTTTCATTTTCCTTCATTGTCCTTTTCATGACTTCACCTTCTATCCTTTGTTTATTCCTTTACTTCACTTATCTCAGTTCCATAAATAATACCTGCATCTTTGTCTTCTTCTACAGTTCTTCTCCACTGCCTTGTATAAGTGTCTCCATAACGATTTGTATCTGCTGCTTCTCCCTTTACCTGAACTGAATCTGTATAACGATGTGCAGTACCATCAATAAATTTTAATGAATCACTATCGGTGATATCTGGAAGAATCAATTCATAACTATATGTTGTTGTAGATGTTCCATTTTGGGTCACAACAGTTGCAACTGCCTGTAAATATGCGTGGAAGGTACCTTGATAAGAAACCGTCTTTGCCTCATTTGTCCACTGTAAATCTCTAACATATCCTAGTTTATACATATAACTATGTGTAACAGTGGTCTGATCCTTAGAAATTGTAGTTTCATACAAGGCTTTTTCCTGTTGGATTTCCTTGTTGTTTTCCATTATGGTAAACGGACTTACATTCTTTTCTGGTGTCACTTTATTGTCAACACTTGCTATTGTCTTATAGGTATCTTTGTCATCCTGATCCTTTTGTGCCGCCTTTGTTTCAATGGTGTAATCTTTTAATTTACCTTCATCATTTGATGGTACCTGAAACAAAATGGAATCAAAAGAAATAGTTCTCTTCTCTGAGCCACTGCTTTCAGAAGAAGTCGTAGTAATCTCGGTTTCAATATCCTTTGTTTCCTGTGATATCTTCGGCGTATTAATTCTTACTTTTGGTAGTCTAAGAGTTTTCACAGCCGACCAAAGGGAACTAATCTCTCCTTCATTTACACTACGCAATTTCACTTTCAAATAATATCCTGCAAAATCATAAGAAATACCTTTAAAGCTTGTCTTAGAAGCATTTAAATCTCCAGACATACTTAACTGGTCTCCTTTATTAATCTGAGCATCTGGCTTATCTTTCTCCAAATCTGCATTGGAATCTTTAAAAATTGCTGCCTTTAATACATATCCTCCTAGACCAGCATTCTGGGCTGTCATTTTTAGACTCACTCCTGTATTTTCAAAGTCATCTTGACTCACAATCTCATCATACTGCGGTGTCAATGTCAAAAATCCATCTAGGATTGGCGTATTAATACGCAATGGAACTTGCAAACTATACTCATCAGATAAATTTCCTGATTGATATACATCGGAATTTTCTTTTGCAACTGCTCTTACTGTAATTGTCACCTTGTCCCCTGCCACAGAATCAAAGTCTATTACACGCTCACTCTTTGTAATATCATTTTCCTTTACTGTAAATGATTTTTCAGGATGACTCGTATCTGTAACTACAATTGCATAATAATCAAAATCAGCACTATATGTATCACTAATGGTATTCCATCCCACTTTATAGTTTAACTCATTTGAATCAACTAACTCTATGGTTGGACTTTCCATCTTTGGTAAATGAATCTTCTGTGGATAATCTTTTGTTGTTGTTGTCCCATATTTTGTTAGGATACCCGATGTGTTCTGCTCCCCTAAGCGTGTGACTTTCAAATGAATATTTTTATACATCCATTCACTGCCATCCACTCGATACTCATGTTCTGATGTTTCAGCAGAAGACCACAATTCAACTTCCTCTCCTTTTAGTGTAGTTCCTGTAATAACAACTTCGTATTTCCCACCTAGTTGATCCTTATCCCACTCAAAAGTATAAAAATCTTCACTTTGACTAATTGTATCTGGTAATACTGGTGCTTTTTGACTACTTTTTGGTGCCTTCAACTCATCCTTTTGTTTCCAATAGATACAACCGCTATAGGTATCATATTGATCTAATAGTAAGCTGTAATAAACATCGTACTTTCCGTTGACTTTTTCAATGGAATATCCTGCTTTTGCTGCATTTCCGTCAATATAAGACTCTAATATAGCTTTATCTTTAGAATCTTCTATATCCAGCCCCTCTTTTACTAATAATGTATACTCTGCTACATCATTTTGGCTGGAGATTGGATAACTGCGAACTGAAAAATCCTTATCTGCAATATCCTTTGGCAGCTTGTCCAAAGTTACTGGACTCGTAGATGATGATTTGGATACACGCACCTTTGAACTTGATACTACAACTGGAATATTTAACTTTTCGTCAGTTACCATAAACTCCGTTCGATAATAAACTTCAATGGATGCTGATGATAATAACGCTGCATAGCTTAATGTATCTGGTGTCAATCCAGTAAATCCATTGAAAGAAGCATTTATAATCTTTTGTGTAAACTTATCAAAGGTTAATACCACGCTTTCTTGTCCATATCTGCTTGAATCATTATATGTATCTGTCAATGTTCCCCCAGCTTCTGCGTATGCAGTGTATTGGACATTATAATTGCTCCCTTCAAAAACAATATCATCCGTTGATCCTTCTTTGGCAGAGAACGATGCCACTTCCTTATCATCCTGATAAACATGAATGACTGCATCTTCTTTTGAACCACTGTACTCACTGCTGTTTTTAAGTACGATTCGATATCCTGGATTTCCATCTGCCTTTTTATATAATTCGTAATGTACATCTGGAGTTGGAAGGAATGGTTTTATCTGCTGATTTGTTCCCAATCTTGCAACATGGGAGTCATTTGAATCTGGCTGATCATTATCTGTGTCATCTCCATTCATTGCCTGAACAGAGAATGTAATATATTTACCACCCCAGTCATCTTCCATTGGAATAGAGGCTGAACTTCCACTAGTTACATCTATTTCTTTTGAGGCAACAGGCTCTGCATCCCCCTTTGTTTTGTATACTTCCACAACTAATTTATAGTAGAACACTTTTTCATTTGAATCCCAGGATGCAATATAATTTCCATCTTTACTGGTCAATGATAAACCTGTTGGTGTTTCTAGCTTTCCAATTCCATATTGATTGTTGTAAAACAATATTAGTTTAGGATCAATAAGTTCATAGTAACGCTTTCGATTCTCATCTGACATTGTATCGGTAATGTCCAGTGGACTCTTAGGCAAATCAGTTATATTCACATCAGAAGCTATATTGATAGCTCGATATGTGCTTTTATCTGAATTCTTAGAGACATGCAAAGGTATTGCCGTATTAGCTGCTGTGGTATTTATTCCAAGAACTGGACTTTTTTCATTTACTTTCATTTCCCATAATGACATTGCATTATTCCCTGTGGAATTTCCTAATACTTCAATTTTAATCTTTCCAGTTTCCACTCCACCAAATTCAACAGTACTTCCATAGCTTTTCTTTGTTGCTTCTGTATCTGTTTTCTTACTTCCTGTAGCAGTAATTGGTTGACTGCTATCTGGATTTGCTTTCACCCAGCTCTTTGTCACATTATCCCAATAATAAATATTATACGTATAGATTCTTCTCTTTGATGCATCATTTGAGAACCAATATGTAGTAAAGCTATTTAGTTTCATATTGTTATTAAATGTGATTACAATATCACCTTTTCCCTTGGTGCCATCCTTTTCCACATTTAATCTTGTATATCTTGTACTCCAGTTATCATCCACAAGGGAACCTAAGATAGACTCTCCCTCTGAAGAAACATTTCCATTGTTTGAACCAGATGGCCATGCAATATTAGAAATAGAATCTTCCGTTCCTTCCTCTGCCTGATCAAAACAATAACTGTTCTTCATGGTAACTTTTGCCGATGTAATTGGATCTTCTACTGTGGATACGCCAAAACAATTATCAATGGTAGTTCCACTTCCAGAACCAAAAATTCCCCCACCATTTGATGTTGCCTCATACAAACCATAATTTCTGCATTTTGTAATTTTTACATTCAACTTATATATACTAAAATATCCCACAATTCCTGCCACAGAAGAACCGCCTGTAATCTTTCCAGTATTAATACAATTATAAATATTTAAATTAACGTTGGAAATCTTAGCTGATCCTGATCCACCTATAATTCCTCCAACATTCTTCACTCCTGGATTTGTGAGATTTGCGTAGTTTTTACATGCTGTAACCGTAAATGATTCTTTATCTGTCACTTGATATAAATCTCCTATAATACCACCAATATCCATACCTGATCCAGTCACACTTCCATAGTTTTCACACTTTTCAATGGTTCCCCCTTTGTACTTCCAACGTCCAATCATTCCTCCTGTACTTTCACGTCCATTGATTGTTCCGTAGTTCTTACAATTAGACATTCTCCATGTTGAATTGCTTTGATTCTCCAAACGACCGACGATTCCACCACATGCATTGGTTCCTGACGCAGTTGACTTGGTTACATCTGCGTAGTTGACAAGCTCCTTTATGTCCTTTCCAGAGGCATTATAACCGATAGCACCACCAGTACCATTATCTGTTGCATGTGCTTTTGCAATTACTTTCCAGTGGTGATTGCTTTCTGTTTTTTCACTTCCTCCTCCAGTTATAGATTGTGTGATAATCCCAGTCTTTTCATTGTTACCAATCATACCTCCAACATGACCTTTTGATGTTTGGATTGTTACATAACCATCTACAGATGATGTATTGTTCTTTGTTACAGTCCCAAGATTGTATCCACAGTATCCCCCAACATAACCAACAGACGTTGATTGAATCACAATTGCATTCTCAGAGGAATTCCCGCCATTTACATAAGAATGGGATAAAGTTGCCCCTTTTTCATTTCTACCTGCGATACCTCCAATACTGGCAATATCCATAGCATCTCCCACAGCTTCCACTAAGGATGTATTTCCAACAAGCCCACAGTAGGTTATGATATTTCTATTGATTCCTGCAATTCCTCCATATCCGTAGTTACTGTTTCCTTTTCCCATGACACTTCCATTAAATTTATAATACTTTATGGTTCCACTGTTATCTCCAACAATTCCTCCCATATTGGCAGAAGTCTTATTTACACTACTTCCAGAAGAAACCACCCCGTAGATAATCTTAGAATTGTCTTCTGAGGTTCCGCCTGATAACATACCCTCATTCTTTCCTACAACACTTCCATAGTTTCCACCATCACTGGTTGCTTTTAATTTAAATTCTAAGCTGCTTGTTCCTACTGATGCATTCATAATGGTTCCTAACGACCCATTCTCTCCAACGACACCTCCCATGGAAACATCGTTTGCTGTACTTACTTTTGAAAGGGTAACCCCCTCTTTAATCACTGCATTTGTAATTTCTCCTTCATTGGTGGCTGCAACTCCTCCCACAGCTGCCTTTCCAGTAATCTTGCCATCATCTACTGTAGGGGACATTATCACTGCACCATGACCATTGTTTCCAGCCATTCCTCCTGCTTCTCCTGCAGCACTTAAAACAGTTCCTTCGTTGGTACAGTTCTTAATTTCAACTCCTTTTTCTGTTCTGGATGTAATACCTCCTGCGTATCCTTTTTTCTTTCCGTCCATGGTAACTGTTTTATTGGCTGTTACTTTTCCTGATGATGTATTTTCACAATTTGTAATTGTACAACTGCCAGATAGCTTACCTGCAATCCCCCCAGCATTTGCATCTGCATCTACTGTGGCATTATTTCTTAAGCCTGTTAAATCGGCCTCTATATTCTCTCCAATATAACCTCCAACTCCATTATGCCCTTGAATTGTAATTCCCTCTTTCACAATATTTGTATTGTTAAGAGTTCCTTTCTCGTTAATTCCTACAACGCCTCCAACATTATTTCCTTTTGCAATAATAGAATTGTTAATCTGTGAATTTACTATAATTCCGCCTTTTTCATTAGCTCCAGCAACTCCTCCAATGCCATCTCCAGAACCATTTACATTGTTCTCAATCTTTGATTCTTCCACTTTTCCATAGTTTTCAGATACAATTCCTCCAACACGATTGTTTCCGGTAATTGTTCCTATGGTTTTACATTCTTGAATCCTTCCACTCTTTGCATTGACACCTGCAATTCCTCCAACATAATCTGTTGTTGAAGAGCCAAAGGTATTTGCATCACAAGTTGAAATTATTCCTAAATTCTCTTCTGCAAGTCCTCCATGATAGGTTCCTTTTGTTGTTACCTTTCCAGAAGATTCATTTTTACAGTGATAAATATACATATTCTTAGACACCAAGCCAATGATACCACCACCATAAGAATACTCCTTATCATAATCTCCACTTATATGTGCTTTGGCAGTTACTTTTGTTTTATTCTCTATATTGTAAATATATAGCTTTGTATTCTCTCCATTATATCCTGCAACACCTCCAACATAAATATCTCCTTCTACTCTATCTAAGTAACAAGAGAGAGTGTCTCCACTTTTAGATCCAAGATTCATCTGTTGATCTGACGAATCTGCCTTTTGAACCACTGTTTCAATTTCTTTGTTTGTTTTAGATAAATCTGTACACAAAGTATTTAAATCTTCAGACTCTTTATACCCAGTTTCTACCGCTTTGTTATATCCAATATATCCACCAACAAAAGCTCTTCCTTTGACTTTACCAAGAGAATTGCTTGTTTCTAATTTTAAATCTCCGCCTTTTGATAAAATATTTCCACCAAAAATTCCACCTACAAATAGTTCTCCCTGAATATCTGTTGGTTTTGTTACATACTGTTTATCGTAGACTTCCTGGCTTCGATTTAGTCCAATCAATCCGCCTGCAAAGTATTTACCATATACATAACCCCCTTTTAGCTGCATATGTTCTGAAATAAAACTTCCCTCAGCTTCATACCCTACAACGCCACCTACATAGCGCTCACCAGCTACTACACTGTTTACATTCATATCGTCGCTTGCTGTAATACTTCCAGCATTGTAGCCTGCCATACCTCCTACATAATTTCCTGTTCCACCAACTTCACCAGCAAATGTTCTCCTTGTTTTTCCAGACACTGCATTGGTATCTACATTGGTTGTACAATTCTCAATAACACCACCGTTATATCCTGTAATACCACCAGCATACTCAGCAATCTCTTTGTCATTGCCTCGGTTTGTCGCCATAATAACGCCTCGATTGTTCCAATTCGTAATCTTTGCTTTATTATTTTTCCCAATGGTATCCTTCTGAATTTGAATTGTTTTTGTTCCATCTAAATTGGTTGTAACACTTCCTGTAACTTTTCCATTGAAGCCAGCAATTCCTCCCACATAACTTCTTCCCACTACATTGGCCTGATTGACTCCATTGGCTCCATCTGTGTCCCCACTTAATGTAAGTTCTGTGTCCATAGTTCCATTTTCACTTAACTTACCGGTCTGAAATCCTACAATTCCTCCAACGAAATCTCTACCTGCTACATAAGTGTCTGTATTATCACTTTCTGTGTAACATTTTGAAATTTCTGCATTTTCATTGAATCCTACGATTCCACCAACATAATCACCTTTACACACGCTCTTTAAATATTGTGCCCGTTCACGATCCACAACGGTGCTTGGAAGTTCTGGTGCACTACTGCACTCTAAAATATGAGTTTGTTTATTATATCCAACAATTCCTCCAATACACTGTCCGTCTTCTTTTGTGCTTCGAACAAACCCAGTATTGTCACAATTTTTAATGGATAGAATCTCTGTTCCTTCTTCTGCATTCTCATCTGGCTGATAGTATCCATGAATGTAGCCAATAATACCACCTACATAACTTCCACCTTTTACATCTCCTTCATTCCTCAAATATTCATAAGTCCTTGAAGCTCCCACTTGAACCGATCCATCTGATAGTACATATCCTGACTGGTCACTTCCAACAATTCCTCCAACATATTCTCCAGTTCCTTCTACTGTTGAATTATGATCTACCGTAACGTTGGATAAACTTCCACCGTTAATACCACATAAGGCTCCAACATAATTGGTTCCTTGAACATCTGCACTGGCAATGGTTACACGTGCAATAGATCCGCTGTTTTTTCCAAACAATCCAGTTGCATTCAAAGCTGTATTATCCTTGCTTCTAAGATTCAATCCTGATATCTTATACTGCTTATCTGTCTCACTTTTATAAGAATGATTCTTCTTTAATTCATCAATCATTGGAAAAACTTGCTTCCCACTTTCCACAGAATTAGTGGCTGTCTTTTGACCATGAAATAAATTGCCACTAGAAACTAAACTATCTTCCCCATCCCAGGCAAAATCGCTGGATTGAACATAGTTTACATTGTTTGTTTCTGGAATTTCATTTTCAGAAAACCGCATATTAAATAGATGTCTTGCATTGGCAATCTTATATGTTAAATTCCCTGATGTATCTGTACTTCCACTTGCAAAGTAACTATTCTCCGTCTTGGTCTGCTTTCTTGCTGTTGCCTTAAAAGATGTTCCAGTTCCTTGTACTGTTGCATAAATATTAGAAGCATTCTTAATTCCCAACCGCTTAATGCTGTAAGTATTATCATAGTCCTCTGTCTGTACGCCAGCCGATAAATCCGACGCCTGATCTGCTCCATCTAACACAACATAAAGCATCCGATTGCTTGACTCATATGCTTTAAACTGCATATTCTTCTTTGTATCCGTTACATTCCCATTATCATCATAAAGGGTTACATCGGCCTTCACAAACAACTCATCCGGATTGTCTGTACTACTCTCAGCTTTGATTTTATTGATATCTCCATTCACTGCAAAAGAAGCAAATAAAATATCCTTTTGTCCCTCTACTGGTGACTTTTTATATAGTTTAATCTGATAGGTAAGACTCTCCGTTACATTTGCATATTGAGAACTTAATCTCCATCTTAAATAAAGAGTATCTGAATTCACCAATGCCTGATTGTTGATAACAGGTCTTCCACCAGTCTCTGGAGCACGTGCAGACAAAGTATCAATTCCATAATATCCAATTAAATACTCATATCTTACACTGCTGTCTCGATTCTTAATACTATAGTTGCGGTTACTGTTGGTTGATTCATAATTAAAGTCATCTGCCTTGTCATCGTAGCAAACCCCTAAAATCTTCCCATCCACTGGATCAAATTCCACAGTAAACGTATGATCTAAAATTTCTTCATCATACACATAGACCGCCACCATATCATAAACTGTTTTGTAGGCACCAGAATATGCGGAAGAACTTTTGAATCCTCTCTTAAATGTCATGGTATACATACGGTCACGATCATCTAAATTAGCACCATTGGTAATCATATCTTTTGTAAGCTTATTTTTAGTATTGTATCTAGTAGGTTCCACATCCGTGTTAAGCTCATCAGCTAATTCCTCTAATTGCCCGCTGGTCTTTGCATAGGTAAAGGAGCTTTGAGCCGCCGTATAAATAGTCTGTGCATACTCATTGTTCTTCTTAAAATTGGCATGACGCAAATAGGCCACTAACCCACCTGCAGTTACTGACATCAAAATTCCTAATATTAATAGTACAACCATGGTTTCTACAAGAGTAAATCCATGATTTCCTAATCTCTTTTTTAAAACCCTGTATTTATTCATTCTATCGCCCCCACGACTACCGAATTCTTCCTTTATTGTTTATAATTATAACACTTTCCTATAGAAATTGAAATAATATAAAAGAAGGTTCACAAATGAATTTTTCATCTGTCAACCTTCTATATTTTAATCTTTTAGATATTGGTCTAATTCTCGTTTTATTAGTACAAACATAATACATGAAATCAAAATGGATGCGTAGTCGGCAATTGGCTGTGCATATACAACTCCATCTAATCCAATCATTCGGTCTGCAATCAAAAGAACTGGAAGGAAAAATAATCCTTGGCGTCCCAGCGATAAAATCAAAGACTGTTTTGGTTTCCCCATGGCCTGGAATGTAAAATTAAACACAAACATAATTCCAAGAACAGGCGCCGATACCATCAATGCTCGTAGCATCTGTACTCCATAAGGAAGCACTTCCTGGCTCTTAATGAACGCACTGACAATAACTTGTGAATTCATTACATATAAAACTGTAATCATGGAGCCCATAATAAAGTTAAACCCCATGGCATACGCCATTGTTTTCTTTAAGTCCTCAACCCTCTTTGCTCCGTAATAATATCCAATCAGCGGCTGTACTCCCATAGCAACTCCAATGGATAATAACACCGTTAAAATATTTACCTTTTGAGCCACTCCCATAGCAGCTACCTGTGCATCTCCATATTTTACAAGGAATATATTAAGCACTACATTAGACACACTCATTAAAATATTATTAATTGATGCTGGAATTCCTACTGATACAACTCCTACAAAGATTCCATCTTTTAACATAAAGTCTTTTCTCTTTATGGAAAGAATCGTTTTTCCCCTCTTAAAATAAATTAGGTAAAATATCATAGCACAGGCATTTCCAATGATAGTTGCAAGTGCAGCTCCAAAGACACCCATATCCATTTTTAAAATCATAATTGGATCTAGCACAATATTTACAATGGTTCCAATCATCATCCCTATCATGGAAACCTTGGCCGCACCTTCTCCACGAACAACGTTCCCAAATGCATTAGAAAATACTACAAATACTGCTCCATATCCAATACAGGTCAAATAATCCTTGGCAAATCCATAAGTATTGCTGCTTGTCCCAATGAGTTTTAATATTGTAGGCATTCCTAAAAGAAACAATCCCATCATAAATAATCCACAGACAATACATCCGTAACAGCAAAAACTTGATACATGTTTGGTCTTATCCTTCTCTCCTTGCCCTAGCAAACGAGATATATAAGCACTTCCTCCAATTCCGAAAATATTTCCCACCGCCATAAGCATGAGAAATACTGGCGTTGTCAGAGATACTGCCGCTACCTGATTGGCATCCCCTGTCTGTCCGACAAAAAAAGTATCTGCCATATTATATAAAATCGTTACTAACATACTCAGCACTGTGGGCGTCGCTAATGTAAGCATTGCCTTGGGTACTGAATATTTTTCAAATACATCCTGGTTCATATTCTATCCTCCCAATCATTTCATTTATCTATTCTTGAAATAAACGAACTGTTACTTATCATACGAGATTAGAATTTTTATGTCAACCATGATTATAAACAGCAAGTTATGATACAAACACATAGTCATTTGTTACTGGCTGTAACCCCTGTTTTTTAATATCTTCATACACTTCATCAAAGCTTCTCTCATCAGCAATTTCAAACTGATCATCTCCCTTATGCTCTGTTTCCTGTGTGTGACTTCCAATTCCAGTGCTAACTCCAGCAGATATTTTTGTTGCTGCAAGACCAATCACATGATTTCTAAAATCTGCTCTTTCTCTTGTGGAAATGGTCATACTTGCAAATGGCATAAAAATACGATATGCACACATTACTTGCAGCAATTGAGGTTCATGGACATCTTTTGGATTAATTTTATCATTATTAATAATTGGTCGAAGTCTTGGACATGAAAATGCAATTTCTGCATGAGGATATTTTCTCTGCAAATAGTATGCATGAATTCCAGTTGCAAATGCATCTTTTCTAAAATCATCTAATCCTAAAAGTGCTGCAAATCCAACTCCACGCATTCCACCCATTAATGCCCTCTCCTGTGCTTCTAATCGATATGGGAAAATACGCTTATGTCCTTCTAAATGTAATGTTTCATATTTATCTGAATTGTATGTTTCCTGAAATACAGTCACATAGTCCGCACCACATTCATGAAGATATTTATACTCATCAGAATTCATAGGATACACTTCAAGTCCTACCATCTTGAAATATTTATGTGCAATCTTACAAGACATCCCTATATATTCTACATCGGACATTTTTCTACTTTCTCCTGTTAGAATCAAAACCTCTTCCAATCCTGTTTTCGAAATAGCTTCCATTTCTTTTTCAATTTCTTCGGCATTTAACTTTGCCCTATGAATCTTGTTGTAACAGTTAAATCCACAATAAATACAATAATTCTCACAATAATTGGCAATGTACAGTGGAGTAAACATATTTACTGCATTTCCGAAATGCTTTCTTGTCTCTTTTGTTGCTCTTTGTGCCATTTTTTCTAAAAATGGTTCTGCTGCTGGAGATAAAAGTGCAGCAAAATCTTCTGGCTTTAGTGTCTCTTTTTCCAGTGCCCTTTTCACATCCTGAGCTTTGTAAGCGTTATAATCATATCCATTCATTTCCTCTATTACACGATTTTTAATTTCTGGATTTATTTGCTCCATACCTTCCATATATTCCATATGGTTTGTTCTTTCCTTTGACATTTTCATCCTCCTGTCTAGTCCTGTAAAAATCCTGTAAATGGTGATGATGCACTGGCTGTATTTTGAATTCTTCCAAGTCCTGAAAGATATGCATTTCTCCCCGCTTGAATTGCATCTTTAAATGCTTTCGCCATCCCAGGAAGGTTTCCTGCTGTTGCAATGGCTGTATTTGCCATAACTGCTGCCGCCCCCATTTCCATGACTTCGCAAGCCTGTGATGGTGAACCAATTCCTGCATCTACAATAATTGGTACATCAATTTCGTCAATTAGAATTTGAATAAAATCCTTGGTACAAAGTCCTCTGTTAGATCCAATTGGTGCCGCAAGAGGCATTACGGCAGCTGCTCCTGCATTTACTAAATCTCTTGCAGAATTTAAATCTGGATACATATATGGCATTACTACAAATCCTTCATCTGCCAGAATTTGTGTTGCTTTAATTGTCTCTGCATTATCTGGAAGTAAATATTTTGTATCTCGAATCACTTCAATTTTAATAAAATCCCCACATCCAAGTTCTCTTGCCATTCTTGCAATTCGAACTGCTTCCTTGGCATTTCTTGCACCTGATGTATTTGGAAGTAACGTTACGTTATCTGGAATAAAATCTAAAATGTTTTCATTTCCATTTGTATTTGCTCTTCGAACTGCCATGGTAATAATCTGTGCATCTGCCTCTTGAACCGCAGCCTTGATTAATTCAAGATTATACTTCCCTGATCCTAGAATAAATCTTGATGTAAATTCATGTCCTTTTATAATTAATTTATCTTCTTTCATACTGTCTCCTTAACTAATAGCTCAATTACTTTATTTGCTTCGTGTCCTGCACAAATCATAACCCTTGGTGCCATAAGACCCCATCCAGGTTTTGCTCCATTTACAAAATCTCCACATATATATAACTGTTCATTTATCTTCTTTGTAATAATCTCATTGCTCTTTCCATACCCTGCCATGCCAGTTCCAGATACAATTTTTACATCCTTCTTTTCAGAAAGCAGTGTATTAATAAGCATTGCCTTTTGCTCTGGTCCATCAAATGCCTCACAAACTATCTCATCTTTTTGAAATAGTTCTACGGCATTGTCCTCCGTCACTTTTAGGTTATCTGTTCTAATCTCAATGTAAGGGTTAATTTCAAGAAGCTGTTCTTTTAACGCCTCTGTTTTTGCCATTCCCAAATGGGAAATTCGATACTCCTGACGATTTAAATTACTTGGCTCTACCACATCAAAATCCACCAAGTGAAGAAACCCAACCCCCATTCTTGCAAGGGCAATTGCAATATGTGACCCAAGTCCTCCAAGACCTGCCACTGCAACATTTCCCTTTTTTACTTTGTCATGAACCTTTGGTGTATGTCGTTCATAAATCATCTGTTCAAATTCATCCTTTGATGGCAGATTATATTGATTCATTTTCATCCTCCTCGAACAAAATTAATTATTTCTATTACATCATTATCTTTTAGTAATGTATTTGCATAGTCTTTCTTTGGTAGAATTTCTTTATTTAGCTCCACCGCAATGGTATCCATTCGGTAACCTTCCTCTAACAAATACTGTTTCAGAAAACATCCAGCTGCATTCTTCATTTCTCCATTAATTTGTACCATAATTTCACCTCTTTTCAAAAAAAGCAGCAAGAAAAGTGACACCCGTGGTGGTGTCCCCCTTCATGCTGCTTTCATGCACTCTCAACTTCTACTTTATGTAATTGCTCCTGATGTTATTTCAAAGGAATTCCTAAAAAAAAGAAACATTCTCTTTTGAAAATGCTTCTTTTGAAATATTCTATAGACTTTCTAGAATTCTTCCTACGTCGGCATTATCCGCATCAGGTATAAGGGTCGAAGTTTAAACTTCCTCTCAGCCGACTTTACCAGCTCCCCAGTTTCTTTTACGAAAATCATTTTAACACATAGAGTCTTTTTTGACAACACATTATAAAATTATGTTATACTATTTTCTAAGGGATACTGATGAAACTGCACGAAATGAGGTGGAAATGAATATAATAAGAAAGAAAAAAAGGGTGTTATGTATGCTCCTTGGCACTATGATATTAGTCCTTTCAAGTACCATATTATTTGCAGGCACAAAAAGGCCTAAAAAGCCTTCTTATGTAACTGCAACTGCTGTAAAAACAAATGTAAATATCACCTGGCGAAAAGCATCTTATGCAACAAGGTATGCTGTTTATCAATATAATGCCACCAAGAAGTCTTATATTTACAAAGGGTATACAAAATCCTGTAAATATACGGTTAAGAATTTAAAACGTGGAGAAACTTATGGATTCAAAGTGCGGGCATATCGTATTGTATCAAAAAAACGTTATTATGGTTCCTACAGTAAAGCTGTATCTGCCACAATCTCTAAAAAAGGTTATTCTACCTTAAAGAATTATCTTAAAACTGCACTTGCTCCTTGTGGCTCTACCATGTATATCTGGGGTGGGGGATGGAACAAGGGGGATTGTTCCGCTGGGAAGGATGCAAAAACCATTGGCATCAATCCAAACTGGAGAACCTTTTTTAGAAAACAAAAGAAAAATTATAATACCTCAAAAACAAGATATCAGTGGGGCAATGGTCTTGACTGTTCTGGATTTGTTGGCTGGAGTATTTACAATATCCGAAACACTGCAAATAATAAAAGTGGATATGTTATGTCCTCTAAAAAAATGGCAAAGAACTTTGCAAGCCGCAAATGGGGAACCTATCAAAAACCTTCCAAAGTCAAAAATTATAAAGCTGGTGACATTATGAGTACCGCCTGCTCTGATTGCAGTGGTCATGTATGGATTGTAATTGGTCAATGTTCTGACGGAAGTGTTGTACTTCTTCACAGCAGTGCACCTGGAGTTCAGTTAAGTGGAACTCAGACCCGTTCTGGAAGTAATAACAGTCAGGCAATTAAACTTGCAAAACAATATATGAAAAAGTATTATCCTTCTTGGTATAAAAAGTATCCTTCCAACAAACGGAGCAAAAAATATTTAAGTCATTTTGGGCAAATGCGTTGGAATACAGGAAATAGCAGTACTATGATGACAGATCCAGATGGATACCAAAATATGAATGCTCAACAAGTTTTAAAAGATTTATTTTAATAAAAATTTATACAATGTCCCATAGAATACTTCAGGTTCTATGGGCTTTGCTATGTGTGCATTCATTCCTGCCGCTTTTGATTCTTTTCTGGCTTTCTCATATACATTTGCACTCATTGCAATAATAGGGATTGTCTTAGAATCGGATTTTTTGGTGGAACGAATTGCTCTTGTGGCTGTAATTCCATCAATTAAAGGCATTTGAATATCCATTAATACTGCATCATAATACCCAGCATCATTAGAAATAAATTCTTCAATGGCAACCAATCCATTTTCTGCAACATCAATTTGTGCATGTTTCTTTTCTAAAAGATTCCTTACTACCCTTACATTAAGTTTATGATCTTCTACAATCAAGACTCTCTTCCCTGTAAAATCATATTCCTTTTGATAATTTGAAAAATTTCCTTTATTTCTGGAATCTAGTACTTTTTTTAGAAAGGATTTATTCACACAATCATCAAGAATTATATCTATCTCCTCTTTTCTTGAGGTTTTTTCAAGTTCTTCATTTATCTCATTATGAGTCAATATTAGCTTTCCCTCTTCTCCAAGGCAGCTTTTCAACTTATGAATTACGGAACCATCTTGGTTCACAGACAGCAAAAAATCATAAAAAACAAAATCAAATGCCTCTCCTTGTTCCATACAGCGATGGATAAATCGAAATGCCTGTGTATTTGATGTGACCCATTTTGTTTGAACTCCCAGGCTTTCTAGTATTTTTCTCATTGCCTGGCATTTAGCAGTTTCTCTATGGATAATCAATGCAAGATGCTTATTTGAATTCCTTTTATTTGAATTTTGTTCCATAACACGAAGAGGAATCTCAATGACAAATTTTGTTCCTACATCCTGGATTGTATTTATATGTAAAGTTCCATTCATAACTCCGACTAATTGTTTGCAAATACTTAATCCTAGTCCAATTCCTTCCACACCAGTTTTTCTCTTTTCCCTTTGAAAAGGATCAAAAATATATGGCAAAAAAGAATCTGAGATACCAACTCCTGTATCATTAATAATAAACTGCATAGATATAGTATCATTTATATTTTCCTTTACACGAATGGTAAGTTTTATTTTCCCACCTTTTGGAGTATATTTAATTCCATTGGAAATAATTTCACACAAAATTCGACTTAGTTTTTCACTGTCGCCAATATAATAATCCTCTACAAAACTATCATAGCTTACTAGATACTCAATATCCTTTTCTTCTGCCTTGGCATAATATTTTGTATTTACCTTTTGCAGAAGTTCTTGGAATTGAAAGGTTTCTTCATATAAAAAAGAATTTCCTTTTTTCAGCATCACATAATCTAGAATTTCATTACTTGACTCTGAGATACGTTTTGCGAGTTTTTCCATTTGTCCAATGCATTCTCGCAGCTCATTTTTCATCTTTCCTGGCTGCATTCCCTGAGATGCAATTCCAATCATAGCATTCATTGGATTTCTGATTTCGTGACTAATTTGAGATATAAAATCTACAATAATCTTACTATCCTTTTCTGCCTGAATCAACGCATTACGCAGTATCTTTCTTTGGTTTTTTTCTATTTCATACAAATCTGTGACATTACTTCTCGTATAAAGAACTAGATTTTTTTCCTCATCTAAATAGGTGAATTTCCATCTTCGAAATCCTTCTTTCCCAGTTTTTTCCTTCACCATATAAGTGCATACATATGTTTTAGAATGGGAAAGAGCATCCACAATATATGGGATGCTCAGTTTCTTGATTGCATAATCAACCTCTTGAGACACAATAAGCTCAGATAAAGGCTGAATCACAATTTCATTATATAATTCACTTTTGTCTTGTAAGTTGAAAAATTCTTCTTGTTCCTTTTTGCAAAATCTAACTCTCTTTAAAGAGATATCAATCACTGCAATTACCTCATAATCCATATCAATCATTCTATGAATCATGTGTTTCATGACATTTTCTGTGTTCTTGTCTTTGGTGTAATCCACCATCTTATTTCCTCTTCTCCTGTTATTTTTTATTTCTTCTACATACAAGATGAAGTACAAAACAAAGAATCATTGTAATCACCATATCTGGTAAAGTATTTCCCACTGGTGTATCAATTGTCATAAGCTTTCGATATGCAATAAATCCAGCAAGCCATATGATTAGGTTTAGAATATCATATTCTTTATCCACATGGTCATGCTTTAGGAAGAAATAATCCACAATCTGAATTGCAATCATTGGTGCAAACACAGACCCAATCAAATATAGGAAATTTGTAATATTATCCATAGGATATATGATAGCAGCTCCAATTCCAATCACTGTTACAATGACACCTGCCCATTTTTCATTAATTCTCCCTGAGATTGAAACACTAGAAACTCCAGCAGAATATGCATCTAAAAAAGTTGTAGTCACTGTTGAGAATACAATAATTAGTAATCCTGCGATTCCTAGTCCTGCTTTCACCATAATCTGGGCAATGTCATATTCTCCAGTGTAAATTGCAGCACCCATTCCAATCACATACATCCAACAACTGACGATTCCATATGTTACTGCACTTGTTAAGGTTGCTCCTAGTGGATTTTTTGCTTCTCTTGTATAATCACTAATCAACGGAAGCCATGACAACGGCATTGCAACAGATAATTCTACTCCGGCTCCAAAGGTCATACTAGCTCCACTCATTACATGTCCAGACGCTCCGCTAAAGAAAATCACTTTACACAAAATCATCGTTAAAACAAATAATGCTGCCATGGCAAATGTATTAATCTTTCCAAGATTCTTTATTCCAATTAAAATCCATAAAATAATTAAAACTCCAATAATCAAACACCATACCCAGGCACCTGATTTAATAATTCCATTTGCTGCTAAAGCTCCATCATATATCATAATAGCTGTCCATCCAACTAACTGGAGTACATTTAATATACTAAATAATAAACTTCCTTTTCTACCAAAACTCATTTTCACAGTTTCCATAGAACTCTTTTTTGTATTAGCTCCAATCATTCCTGCTAAAAATAATAACACACATCCAATCAAATGTCCTAATAGAATTGCCTGTAGTCCTTTTGCAAATCCAAGTGGTGCCAAATATGTTCCCGTTAAAATCTCTGCAATAGAAACTCCCGCACCAAACCATATTAATCCATTGCTAAACAATGATGTCCCATTCTCTGTCTTCATTCTATCTGCCTCCATCAATTAAAAATGCATGGTTCATTGGTCCACTTCCAGTGCCTAAATCTAACATTGCACTTAGAGCTCCTGAAATATATTCTTTTGCTTTATGCACTGATGTATCTAAGCTATATCCTTTTGCAAGATTAGATGCAATAGCACTTGATAGCGTACATCCTGTCCCATGAGTATTTGGGTTGTTAATTCGCTTTCCTTCAAACCATTTATACTTCCCATCACGATACAATAAATCATTGGCATCGTTTAACTGATGTCCGCCTTTGCATAATACAGCACAATGATAAGTTTCTGCAATATGCTTTGATGCATCAATCATATCCTCTGGTGTTTGGATTTCCATGCCTGATAAAATCTTCGCTTCTGGAATGTTGGGTGTTAATACGGTTGCCAAAGGCAGTAGTTCTTGTTTTAACCCACAAATCGCTTCCTCTGTGATTAGTTTTGCTCCACTTGTGGCCACCATCACTGGATCTACGACTACATTCTTTGCCTCATACTGTTTTAATTTCTTTGCAATTACATGAATCAACGGACTTGAAGAGACCATTCCAATCTTTATAGCATCTGGATAGATATCTGTAAATACTGCATCCAGCTGTTTCTCCAAAAACTCTTGATCCACATCCATAATTCCTGTTACACCGGTTGTATTTTGAGCTGTTAAGGCGGTAATGACACTCATGGCATAAACTCCATTGACTGTCATTGTCTTAATATCTGCTTGAATTCCGGCGCCTCCGCTAGAATCACTTCCGGCGATTGTTAATGCTGTTTTCATTATAAAATCCTCCTGCACTATTTTGTTAAGCGATTTAGGTGGTGCCCCCAAAAACCGCTGCCTGAATTGACACTAAAAAAGTGCAGACATCATAAAGATATCTGCGCAGTTTACACTTCGTATATATCCCTACGTTGGCATGATCCAATTCAGGTTTCGGGTCAAAGCTTCTAGCTTACTCTCAGCCCACTTTGTGGACTCCCCTTTTTAATAATTACCGTCTATCATTATACTTGTTTGACTATTTGAAATCAACTTTTATTTCTTTAAACATTCATCTATAAATTTTAATAACAATTTCTGACAACGTTTTTCCTCTACCATATAACTCATAGCATGCTTTGCATCCTCTACAATTTCAAGATATTTTTTTGATTTACATGCAATATAATTCTTTGCAGACATTACCGTTGGGACAAAATCATCTCTTCCCCCATGAACAAATAAAATCGGAAGTTTATTATGTTTTAATATGTTCTTCACTTTTGTATCTTCAAAGGTAAAACCTGCCCGCCTATGACACAAAAACTCAATCAATGGCACAAACGGATATTTAGGTAAATGAAACATCTTCCTCGCCACGTATTCAATTTCTTCTTTTGCACTGGTAAACCCACAATCAGCAATCACACCTTTTACGTTCTTTGGAAGGAACTCACCAGTTGCCAATAACACAGATGTTGCACCCATGGAAACTCCATCTAAGATAATTGGTATATTAGGTGCTATATCATCATGAATCTTCCATGCCCACTGAGCCACATCTTTGCACTCCTTTGCTCCAAAGGTAATATAGTTTCCTTCACTCTTTTTGTTTGCTCTCTGATCAATAATTAAAATATTACTATCATGTTTATAATAAAATCTTGCAATATATCCAAAATCTTCAATTCCATGTCCTCGATATCCATGAACACATAAAATGGTCTGTTTGGCTTTTGGTTTCTTCAAAAAATATCCTGTGAGGCGAAGTCCATCCCCACTTTCTATGACAACTTCCTTATAGCCCATTGAGCGAAACCAGTTTGCACCCCCTTTCATTAATTCTCCATACTTCCCCATTCCATGGTCATCTTCCGTCTTCTTTCTATGAGGACAATGTTTTGGAAGATTTCTTTGACATGCAAACCGAAATAAAAGATCAGAAAATGTCAAAATTCCTGCCATAATTCCTGCCCCAAGCAAAGCTACTGTCCCTAATGTATCTTTCTTCATTGTAAGTCCCTTTTCCATAATTTTTTTATTGTTCTTTCTACTGTATGGTAACTCAAATCCCTCGACAATACAAGAAATAAGCCCAAGAATTTATCATTCCTGGGCTTACTTTCATTTCCTAATTCCATTTTACAATTTTATAATATACTTTTGCAGTTAATAAATATACAATGACATATGCAACTGCGAACACAACAATGGTTCCTATGGTACATGTTGCAAACAATGCTGTGTTTTTTAAACTAAACAAGGCAAGAAGTTTTTCCATCAATGAAAATGCTGCCAATACATGAATTCCAGCCATGGCAAGAGGCAGGAAGAATACCATTACAATCTGAGAACTGATTGTCTTTTTCACTTCTTCTTTGCTCATTCCAACCTTCTGCATAATCTCAAATCTCTGCTTATCTTCATACCCTTCTGAAATCTGTTTATAGTAAATAATCAATGCGGTAGCCATTAAGAATAAACTTCCAAGGAAAATTCCTAAGAATAAGAAGCCCCCAAAGGTTGCATAAAAATTTGCTCTATTTTTCTGGCGGTTTTTTACATAAACACCCATGCTCTTTTCCTGTGATAATCTCTTAGATAAACCTTTCGAAAAAGCTATTTTATCTTCATCACTTCCAGTTAAATCAAACTCTTTATGATACAACATAGAAATCTGATATTTTTTAAATTCTGTATCTGCCCTTTTGAAAAGCTGCTCCATTGTCTGCTGGTCATGAACTACAATATAATCCACATTTTTCACTACAGTTTCCATATCACTTTCTATTGGAAAGTCTTTGATATACTTTTTTACATATAATTTTGTAGATAAAACACTTATCTTATCTTCAAGTTTCTGACCCTTGCTGCATACGATTACTTCATTCTTTTTTAAAGGCACTGTTGTCCCACCCATTGCGTCATAATCACTTTTTGTTATAATTTCAAGTTGATGCACTTTATCTGTTGTCTTATCTGGAACTAAAGAAAATGCTCCATCTTTAAAGTTTCCTGCAAAAGATAATTGACTATACTTCTTCACATTCTTAATGCTGAGGTTTCTTTCATCTAACTCTTTTTGAATTAATTGATCTATTTTTTCTTCATGATTACTTTCAACATAATCTTCACTAATTAAAATATCTTTTGGATACATCCCCTTTAATGCATCTTCTGCTCCAATATACAGACATGTTGTAGTTGATATCATAACCAAAACCATCGTGGATAAAATACAGATATTAGAAAGTCCTGCTGCATTTTGTTTCATTCGATAAATCATTCCTGAAATCGCTGTAAAGTGTTTTGGATGGTAGTAAAAGGTTTTATTTTTTCGAAGAAGTTTTAAAATCACAATACTTCCTGCGGTAAATAGTGCATAGGTACCAATGATTACAAGAAGCACTGCCACAAAAAACAACATAAGTGCCGTTAGTGGATTTTTTGTAGTAATCGCAATATAATATGCTACGCCTATACAAATGATTCCAATCACCGCCAAAAGTCCCTTTGTTTTGGGCTCCTTTTCTCCTACAACTCCACCATGTAACAGTTCAATTGGGTTTGCCACTTTAATTTTTATGATATTCCACAAGAATATAATAATAGAGATTGCACCAAATAACAACGCTGTCATCACAATGGTTCCTGGCATAAATTCAAATTGAAAAGGAACTTTAAATCCTATCATTTTAGCTAATATTAGAAACATAAATTTATTTAATACAATTCCTAAAATTAAACCTGCTGCAATACCTCCAAAACAGATAAAGAACGTTTCATATCCTAGTATTCTTGCAATATGACGTTTTTCCATTCCTAAAATATTATAAAGACCAATCTCTTTTTGCCTCCGCTTCATTAAAAAGCTATTGGTATAGAACAAAAAGATAGCTGAGAAAATTCCAACCACAGCAATTCCTAAATCCATAATCATCTCAAGACTATATGCACCTGGCATTTTGCTAATTCCTTTGTTTCCTGCCAAGGCCCCCATAATATAAAACATCATGGTCATACCGATAAAAGTAATTAAATATGGAAAATAAAACTTTCCATTTTTCTTAATATTTGAAATTGCTAATTTAGGATAAAATGTCTTATTCATTTTGAACACCACCTGTCTGAATCATGGTAAGTGTATCAGAAATCTTTCCGAACATTTCATCATTTTTCATGTTTCCACGATATAATTGATGGAACACTTCTCCATCTTTAATAAACAAAATACGGTCAGCAAGGCTCGCCGCTTTTACAGAATGAGTTACCATTAAAATTGTCTGCCCATCGTCATTAATCGTTCGAAACAAATTTAACAAATCATCTGCTGCCTTAGAATCAAGAGCTCCTGTTGGCTCATCCGCCAACACCAAGTCTGGATTGGTAATCAAGGCTCTTGCAACTGCAACCCTTTGCTTTTGTCCCCCAGAAACCTCATAGGGGAATTTATCAAGAAGGTCTGTAATTCCTAATTTCCCGGCAATGGGTTCCAAACGCTCCTCCATTTCCTTCACATGGGTTCTAGATAACACCATTGGTAAGAAAATATTATCTTTCAAAGAAAAAGTATCTAGCAAATTAAAATCCTGAAATACAAACCCTAGATGATCCCTCCTAAATGCAGATAATTCCTTTTCCTTTATCTGCGAGAAATTTTTTCCCTTTAAAACAACAGTTCCACTTGTGGGCTGGTCCAGAGATGCAATCATGTTAAGAAGTGTTGTCTTTCCAGAACCACTTTCTCCCATAATTGCCACGTATTCACCTTCTTCTACTGAAAATGAAACATTACTCAATGCCTGCACCTGATTTCCACCAAACCTGGTTGTATATATTTTTTTCAAATGATTGACTTCTAATAATTTCATAATATCCTCCTTGTTTTCTTTTTTAACTTCTAACTATATTCTAACAAGGGTATGGTGTTCGTTCCATCGTTTTACCTTTCAATATAACGAAACAACCTTACAAAAATGTAAGGTTGCTATGATTATACTACTTTCTTTTTTCTCTCAAGCCCTAAAATCACACTTGTCCCAATACCCACTTTTGATTTAATTTCAAAAGTATGACCTAGTTTCTCCATGGTCTGTTTACATAAATATAATCCAAGTCCAGAAGACTTTCGATCCAATCTTCCATTGTATCCAGTATAACCATTTTCACATACTCTTGGAAGATCCTCTGGTGCAATTCCAATTCCTGTATCTTCAATTATGAGCTTCTCATCCATTGTATAAATCTGAATTTTTCCCTCTTTGGTATATTTTAATGCATTGGACAATATTTGCTCTATAACAAAACTCAACCATTTATCGTCTGTGAGTACCTTAAGATTAATCTCCTTTAAATCAAGAGAAATCTTCTTTCCAATAAATACTTTTGAAAATTTTTTGACTGCTTTTTTCACAATTCTATCTAATTCATAGAATTGAATCACCAAATCATTGGTATCACTTTGAAGTCTAATATAAGGCAGTGCCATCTCCACATACTGCTCCATTTGAAATAATTCAGCTTCTAACTCTCTACGCTGACTCCCTGATTCCATATTCAAAAGCATGAGTTTCATTGCTGAGATTGGAGTTTTCACTTGATGCACCCACAAGGTATAATAATCCGTAATATCACTTTGCCACGCATCTTGATTTGATACCATCTGCATCTTCTCATCTTGTAACTTTCTAATCATATTTTGATAAATATGTTCTATTTCATCTGAGTATTCTGGCCAGTTTCTATTGTAAGAAACCAAAATTTTTTGTTCTTCTATCTCAAGTTTTTTCATCTTTTTCTTATATAAAAAAAAGTCAGCTCCCAGAAAAATAGCTCCAAAAATGCTCCATAATAAGAGGACATATACTGCTCCTTCTATTGGAAATTCAATTAAATAAACATAAAAGCCAAATAAAAGTCCGCACAGAATTCCAAATACAATTCCAAGCCTATGTTTTTTCAAATATTCTTTCATCCTTATCCCTCAATCCAGTAACCAATTCCTTTTTTTGTCTTAATATAATCTTTAATTCCTGCATTCTCTAACTTTTTACGAAGTCTTGTCACATTTACAGTGAGTGTATTATCATCTACAAAACTCTCAGATTCCCAAAGTTGTTCCATAATGTCTTCCCTGCTCATAATGGTACCTACCTGTTCCATAAGACACTGTAAAATCTTATATTCATTCTTGCTTAAATCAACTTGATTCCCCTCATACAAAACACTTCCATCTGACAGATTTAGCATAACACCTTTGTGTTCCATAATACTCATCTGATTTCCAAAATCATAGGTTCTTCGAAGCAGTGCCTGGATTTTTGCCATTAGCACATTAAAATCAAAAGGTTTTGAAATAAAATCATCGCCACCCATATTCATTGCCATCACAATATTCATATTATCTGACATAGACGAAATAAAGACAATGGGAATCTTAGATACCTTTCGAATCTCACTGCACCAATGATATCCGTTAAAAAACGGCAATGAAATATCCAAAAGCACTAAGTGTGGCTCAAATGTTGCAAATTCAATTAAAATGTTTTGAAAATTTTCCACAACTTTTGTTTCAAATCCCCAGACTTTAATCTGCTTTTGCATCTCTCTTGCGATCATCATATCATCTTCTACGATTAATATTCGATACATGTTTACTCCTTTTCTAATCCTTTTATTTTTGAAGAAAGATTGTGTGTTATCTGTTTTGTTTCATTTAAATAGTTTTCACGAAACAGTTCCTTTTCTCTCTTTATCTCTTTCTCAAATTCTCTTGCTGAAATCAAACGACATCCTTCTCCACGAATAATAATCTGCTCTAATCCATCGGAAGTGGCAACAGTAATATCGTATTTTTTACTATGGGCATGAGCAAATTTTTCAATGTATTGATCTGCTGTCTCTGCTTCTTTAGTATAAACTACATGAATATTATGATAGTCTAAAATTTCTGTTGGATGTCCTTCTAACCGATAAGCATCAAATACAGCAATTAGCTCCATATGTTTCATTCCCTGATAATCGGCCAAAATATCTAAAAGTCGTCCTCTTGCGCTGTCAAGATTCTTCTTTGCAAGTTCACTTAGTTCTTCCCATGCAAAAATGATATTGTATCCATCCACTAACAGATATTTATCTTTCTTTTCTGTTTTTCTAGGCTTTGACAAACCAGTATATACCATATCTCTTCGCTTTTGCATGTTGTGACGTTTCGTATTTGTTTTCTTCCCCTGATTAGCATAGTAAGTCTGCTGCAAAATTCGGTCAACCTCGTCCACATCCATCCATTCTTCTTCCACAGATATTCTATTCAGTGGCTCATTGCTTCTGTCTATCTGTATTTCCTTCAAAAGAACACTTGCCACATGCATATGCTCCTTTACTTCGTTCCATGGCACATAATATCCAGAACCATGGGAACAAAACACAGAAGTCGATGGATTCCTTGTATCCTCATCTGCATTATATCCAATTTGCTCTATCACTTCCCCTGCATTGTGACAGACATCATACCCATCCATTTGAAAAGATATTTTCCCAAATCCTTTTGTGTATGCAATCACTTCTTTTTGATAATCCCTCATGGTAGCTACAGGGGCTCTTCCACCAATCAATGTAAGTCCTCCTGCCTGCTCTGGAAGTTCAAATGTTCCATGCATCTTTTCAATATCTGTCATAGCTCTTCCCACCATCTGCTCTGGAATCTCCAGACGAAATCTATAAAAAGGCTCTAGTAAAATAGAATCTGCCTCCATAAATCCCTGCCTGATGGCACGATAAGTTGCCTGCCTGAAATCCCCGCCTTCTGTATGCTTTTGATGTGCCTTTCCAGCTACAATAGACACCTTTATATCTGTAATCGGTGAACCAGTCAATACCCCTTTATGTTCTTTCTCCAATAAATGTGTAAGAATAAGTCTCTGCCAATTTTTATCTAGCACGTCTTCACTACAGTCCATGGCAAATTCCAGACCACTCCCACGTTCCAATGGTTCCATAAGTAAATGCACTTCTGCATAATGTCTTAAAGGCTCAAAATGTCCCACACCTTCTACTATATTCCCAATAGTTTCCTTGTATACAATGTTCCCTTGCCCAAAAGAAACAGCCACACCAAATCTCTCTTCTATCAAATGTTTTAAAATTTCCATTTGAACTTCACCCATAAGCTGTGCATGAATTTCCTGTAAATTCTCATTCCAAACAATATGTAATTCTGGTTCTTCTTCCTCTAACTCCTGAAGTTTTGGCAGCATCACTGCTGGATCAATTCCTTCTGGCAACTGAATCTCATAGGTAAGCACAGGTTCTAATACTGGTTTTTTCCCTTCAATTTCAAACCCAATACCCTGTCCTGGATAAGTTTTCGTAAGACCTGTAACAGCACAAACCTCCCCTGCCACAGCCTCTGAAATAGTCTCATATTTGTCTCCTGAATAAATACGCAGTTCATGCACCTTTTCTTCCCACACTTGTCCTGAAACATCAATTCCTCGGACTACGTCCTTTGCCTTTAGACATCCTCCTGTTATCTTAATGTAAGAAAGCCTCTTTCCATCCTTATCTCTGGAAATTTTAAAAACTCTCCCTCCAAAAATATGTGGATAGATTCTCTGCCTTGTATATTGCTGTAATCCCTCAAGAAATTCTCCCACTCCATCTAGCTTTAATGCAGACCCAAAGAAACATGGAAAAAGTTTTCTTTCCTGAATTAAATCACAGATAGTATCATTCTTTATCTCTCCAGTTTCAAAATATTCTTCCAATACCTGCTCATCACACATAGCAATAGATTCTTCAAAAGACTCTCTATCCCTGGAACTAAAATCCACACAACCCTCATCCAATCCTACCTTCAATTCTTCCATAATTTCATTTTGATTGGTTCCATTTTGATCCATTTTATTAATAAATAAAAATGTAGGAATCTCATACTGCTTTAATAGATTCCACAAGGTTCTCGTGTGTCCCTGCACTCCATCAGCTCCACTAATTACCAAAATCCCATAGTCAAGGACCTGAAGCGTCCGTTCCATCTCAGCCGAAAAATCCACATGACCTGGTGTATCGAGAAGAGTCACTTTCGTATGCTCAAGTTCTAACATTGCCTGCTTAGAAAAAATCGTAATCCCACGACTCTTTTCTAGAGCATAGGTATCTAAGAATGCATCCTGGTGATCCACTCGCCCAATCTTTCTAATATTTCCACTTTCATATAACATGGCTTCCGATAATGTGGTTTTCCCCGAATCTACGTGAGCTACAATTGCCACGCAAAGTTTCTTCTTTGCTGTCATGATTTATCCTCGTTTTCTAGTTGTTGATTATTGGTTCAGATTCTTATATATTTCATCTATATTATACTCTGGTGCAAAAGGCTCAGACGCCTCTATAATTGTTTGAATATATGAAACATCCTCTTCTAGTGCATCTGCAATTACTGTACAGTCTTGCTGCTTTTTAAGTTTACGACAGACCAATTGGATTAATTTTTTAATTTCACCCTCTGTTTTTCCCTCGGCCTTTCCCTCGGCCTTTCCCTCTGCCTTTGCCTCTGCTTTACAATCCTCTAATATTTCTTGAAATGCTGTTTTCATATCAATTTCCTCCTGTTTAACATCTACATATTTTAAAATCTCATTGGAACCAGATACTGCTTGAATTACTTCTCCTGTTTCTTTTGGTACATGCTCTAAAATTTTTTCATTATCAGTTATAAACTCTTGTAGTGCTTTTTTATCTGATTGGTACTTGATAAATCCAAAAACCAGTTTTAATTCATCACTATAACTATCCAAGTTCTCAATTTTAGATATTTCTAACAGATTCAAATGATAATTTGCCATCAGTGGCTTATATTCTTCTAATTCCTTTGGTATGTTAAGCATATCATGGAGCTGTCTTGGACCATCCCAGTTTTCTCCTGCATAAACTACCAACGTGATAACTGGTATTAGTTTATCATATTTTGAAAATCTACTAATATACTCATCACCTTTTAAATCTTTCTTTTTCTTATGCCTTCTTGCAATATCTTTTCTTTGTTTATCATAAGTGCTTCCATCATAGATATAATTCCGTAACGGCATAGCATAATGGACTCGCTGTTGGTTTTCAACCGCTAGAATTGCAAAAACAATCTCATCTCCATAACTTTTAACAATATCCCTCTCTGTTATTTCTTTTCCAAAAACTCGATTCGTTGCATCAATCTTCTTAAGTTTTGATGGGTTGATTATTGGTTCCCCTTGAAATAATCCTTGATTTAATACTTCTGCAAATCGCTTTGGGTTTTCCAAGTATGGATTCATCTTTTTGTCTGCTTCTCCCATAATATCTCCTTTTCTTTTGAATCAGAAAGAAGACATCTCTTGTTTTTATTATAAGATACTACATTTAAAAAGCAACCTGTTTTCTTCCTGTATCAATATTATATTGTTTTTGTTGGATTCATCGACTGAAAAGTCAAAGACGAAAAGAGGTAAGAATGCCTCTTTGAATATTATGATTGTACTATGAAACAATTATTATTTCAACCATTTTTTTACATTTTTAACTAAGTCATCAAAAAAGCCGTCTGCAAATTCTGCAAACAGCTTCTTTTTGATTTTAATTATTTTCTTACTTTAATATGTGTTTCTCGAAGCTGCATCTCTGATACGTCTCCAGGCGCTCCACACATAAGATCTTGTGCATTTCCATTCATTGGGAATGGAATAATCTCACGGATATTCTCTTCGTTTCGAAGAAGCATAATCATGCGGTCAACTCCTGGTGCCATTCCCGCATGAGGAGGTGCACCAAATTGGAATGCATGGAATAGAGCTCCAAATTTACTTTCTAAATCTTCTTCTGTATATCCAGCAATCTCAAATGCCTTTTTCATAATATCTAAATTATGGTTACGAACTGCACCTGATGATAACTCAACACCATTACATACAATATCGTATTGGTAAGCTAAGATATCTGTTGCTTCCTTTTCATTCAACGCTTCCAAACCACCTTGTGGCATGGAAAACGGATTATGTGTAAAGATAATCTTCTTAGATTCTTCATCATATTCAAACATTGGAAAATCATTGATATAACAGAATCTATAGGCCTTCTTTTCTAATAAGTCAAGTCGATTTGCTAACTCTGTACGTAACTGACCCGCATATAAAGATGCCTGCTTTTCCTTATCTGCAATAAAGAAAATAGTATCTCCGTCTTGTAGTCCTGCAAGCTTCGCAATCTCTGTCTTCATATCATCTGGAATAAACTTATCAATTGGCCCCTTATACTGCATTCCTTCTTTGACTTCTAAATATCCTAATCCACCCATACCGATAGACTTTGCGAACTTTAATAGCTTTTCATGCTGTCCCTTTGAAAGCTTAGCATGTACATTAAGTGCACGTACTTTCTGTCCATGAAATGGCTTAAATGTACATCTCTGAAAGAAGTCTGTCGCATCCACAATACGAAGAGGATTACGAAGATCTGGCTTATCTGTTCCAAACTCTAACATAGCCTGCTTATAACTAATGATTGGATAAGGTGCCTGTGTTACTTCATATCCTTCTGGTGCAAACTTTGCAAATGTAGAAGTCAATACTTCTTCTCCCACTGCAAATACATCTTCTTGTGTTGCAAAACTCATCTCGAAATCTAATTGATAGAATTCTCCTGGAGAACGGTCCGCTCTTGCATCTTCATCTCTAAAACATGGTGCAATCTGAAAGTATTTATCAAATCCAGATACCATCAATAACTGTTTATATTGCTGTGGTGCCTGTGGAAGTGCATAAAACTTTCCTTTAAATTTACGAGAAGGTACAATATAATCTCTTGCACCTTCTGGTGAAGAAGCACAAAGGATAGGTGTCTGAATCTCTAAAAATCCCATCTCTGTCATCTTCTCACGCAAATAAGTAATTACATTAGAACGAAAAATCATATTATCGCGAACCTTTTGGTTTCGAAGATCAAGATAACGATGTTTTAATCGCAAATCCTCATGATTTTCTTTTGACTTTGCAATCTCAAACGGTAATTGAGAATATACTTTTCCAAGCATATCAACACTGTGAGCTTCTAATTCAATAGTTCCTGTAGGAATCTTTGGATTATAAGTATCTTCATCTCTATGATCAACCACACCTTCAATGGAAATACAATCTTCCTTATTAATTCCTTCCAAAAGTGTTGTATCTCTCATAACAACTTGAAGAACTCCATACATATCTCTTAAATCAACAAATGAAACTCCACCATGGTCACGGATATTCTCTACCCATCCAGCAACTCGTAATGTTTCTCCTACGTCACTTTCCCCCATCTGGTTCAGTGTTCTGTTACGGTAAATATTTGACGTGTTCATAATTCTATATTTCTCCTTTATTCATATCTCAAGTGAGGCTCTTACCCCATCTTTTTGTCCATTTTCCATAGTAACATATGATTCTTACTTCGTCAAAGAAAGTATGACATTTTCTACTACGATTCAATAAAATCCTCTTGTTTTCTCTTAAAATATGGATTTTTCCAAGATACTTCACTTATATATGTTTCATTCTGCCATTTCTTTGGTATGATATAATAGGCTGCATACAAAACAATAATCCGAATGATACAATCCAAAAATTTTAGGCAGAAAATCCCTAGATACATAGCCATATATTTTGAATGTCCCTGGCCTATCGCCATATGATAAAACTGATTCTCCCAATGACTTATGACTCCTCCCTGCCACAAATCAATAAGAAATGCTAGATTCCAATTAACTAACATACACAAAAATGAAAGAGGTATAATTCGTTTAATGGATATCTTTCCTTTTTTTCGGATTCCAACTCCTATAATCACTGCAATGGATGCACTTAGCAAATATGCAATCAATTCCTTACTTGTATAAATAAATGCGGCCTTGTAAAAGTTAATGACAAATCCAACTAAAATTCCTGCTCCAGGCTCTAATAACATGGCTGCAATAGCAGTTCCATTAGCATCCATCCATGCAGGAATGTGAAAAAAATGTCCAATCAAATAGCAGATTAAATCAACTCCAACTCCAATTGACATAATCCTTATATAATTCTTTGTTTTTTCCCTTTGCTTCTCCATGTTATTCACCTCCCTGTTCTAATCCAATCTTTTCATTTCGAAACTTAAGCTCTGCCAACTTTCGTTCAAGCTTTGCTGTTTCATTTCTATATTCTTCAATCTTTTGTTGGATTTCCTTTGCATCTTGAAGTTCTGCCGCTGTAATTCCAGATACAACAGTTTGATACATTGTTCCTTCATTCTTTTCTTTCCTTTGAAGTTTCTTTAACTTCTTTTCCTTCTTTAATTCTTCGTCATGTTTAATTTCCTGCGTAATAGAATCCACAAACCCTGCGGTTACAATACCTGCTGGCAATGCAATCACTGCGATTCCAAACAAAGAAGATATCATACTAATCAGCCTTCCCACTGTCGTTGTCGGATAAACATCCCCATACCCAACTGTGGTTAGTGCAGTCGTTGCCCAGTAAAGTGCATCAAAAAACGAATGGAAGGTAACTCCTCCCTCTTTGATAAACATAATCAATGCAGATAAGAAAATATAAAAAATTGCTATGATCAAAACGGAAAATAACGTTTTCTTTTCCTTTTTAAATACCTTTACAATATGGGAGCAGCTCTTAGAATACTGCATCACTTTCAGCATTCGACAAAGCCTTAAAATCGTAAACTGCATTGGAAGTAACCCTAACGATGGTAACAAAGACAGGATATTTAGTAAGGCAATTGGCGATAGTGGATATAAAATAAATGCCCACGGTGAATGACTCTTTACTCTATAGTCATTGGTCAGCCAGCAAAGAAAATAATCAAGGAACAACAGATAAACCGTAATTGTCTCCAACCTCAATAAACCGCTTTTTAATATTCCCTGAGGATGAAGAAATGTCAACGGAATAATACTGCATATTGAGATAATTACAATAAACATATTGTATACTTTATTATGCACATCTTCTTCATTTCTCGGTCCTATAATCTGATAGATTCTTCTTCTCATACCTAATTCCCCTCTGTTCTTTTATCTCCCCAAAAAAATAATGCAACGGTTCCTGGTCCTGTATGACTCCCAATGGTAGTTCCAATATCATATATCTCAACATTCCCATCCAAATTTGGGAATGTTTCTTCCACCAACTTTGCTACCTTCTCAGCATCATCATAACAGGCCGCCTGAGAAACATAGCATTTCCCACTATAATTTTCTCCATCAACTGCGTGTTCTTTCATCCGCTCCACAATCTCTTTTATTACTTTTTTCTTTGTACGAACCTTCTTTCTATAAACTAAAGATCCTTCCTTATTCATGTTAAGCAATGGACATATTCCAAAAACTCCACTTATGACTCCAGCCGTCTTTGAGATGCGTCCGCCTCGAATATAAAACTCCAAATCTGTGGAAAAGAACCAATGATGTACTTCTAAACTATGTACATTGGCCCAGTCACACAAATCTTCCATATTCATTCCTGCATCTCTAAGATCTGCCAGTTTATCCATAAGAAGTCCATATCCTGAAGATGCCCCTAAAGAATCTACAATATAAATTGTCTGCTCTGGATACCTTTCTTCTAATTCATCTTTTGCAATCACAGCAGAATTCATGACGCCAGAAAGTCCACTGGAAAGACACACATGAAGAATATCCTTTCCTTCCTTCAAAAAAGGTTCAAAAAATTCTATAAATTCTTCTGCATTTACCTGTGATGTTTTTGTCATAGCACCCTCTTGCATCTCTTGATAAAAATCTAGGAGTGGTACAGACTGACCCAAATCATCTAGGTATTCCTTCCCATCTAATTCAAAATGAAAACAAACATACTTAATATCTCTATTTAAAAAATGCTCTGCACTTAAATCCGCAGTAGAACAACAACTAATTACATAATCACTCATATCCCATTCGCCTTTCCAGAAACATGAAATCTAAATTATTCGGTTAATTGTATTCTATAGCGAAACTTTAATATCGTCAACGCAGAAACCTATTTCCTTCTTAAATTTGTAAAATTTCTCTTTCATCGCTGTACTTAAAAACAAGGTACAATGTCATCTAACAAAAATGACACTGTACCTTACTTACTCATTAATTATTTCTATTTTTTATGGTAGCCTATATCTACATCATTTCATACACTTCTGGTCTTCGTTCCGTCAGCATCGTATAATAATCTACTTTCATCTGCTTGGCCTTCTCATAATCCAGACTTGCATAAATAAAACTCTCTACCTCACCTTCTACTTTTGAAATTAACTGACCTAATGGATTTAGAATCCGTGTATGTCCAAAGAATCCAAGGGTTGTATCTTCTCCAATTCGATTACAACATGCAAGATAAACTGTATTCTCCAATGCTCTCGCCGCCATAACCATATCCATATCATAATCGTATGGCTTCTCCCAGTTTGTGCTATTGACAAGCAAATCAACTCCCTGAATAGCTAGGCATCTAGCTGCTTCTGGAAAGAAAGCATCATAACAGATAAACAATCCAATTCTTCCAATCTTTGTATCAAATACTTTGAACTCATCTCCTGGTGTAAAAAACGCTTTTTCTGAAGCAAATAAATGCACTTTATGGTAGGTTCCTAGAAGTTCTCCCTTATCATCAATAAAAAATTGGGAATTATAAATAACTTCTTCTTTTTCCATATCTTGTTCTGCCATTCCATAAATAATATGTACTCCATATTTCTTTGCCAAGCAACTTATAAATGCCACAGATTCTGAAGTATCTTCTGGTCTTTCTGCCAATTCATAGAATTTATCTCCGCATTGATATCCCGTCACACAAAGCTCTGGAAATACTACAAGATCCACATCAGAATATTTATTTACCGCCTCCTCTAACATTTTCTCCATACCAGCAAGATTTCTCTGTTTTTCATACATTTTAGGTTCTGTCTGAATACAAACAACATTACACTTCATATTTTAATTCACTGCTCCCCTCTGCCTTTACTTCCTTCTTTCCACCAATTAAGATTGCAAGTTCTTTTGCTGCAAAAATTCCAATAATTCCTGCGCCTACTACAAACCAAACATAAACAACAATTATAAACATACGAAACGCTTCAAAACTTAACATGATTCATCCCTCCATTTCTGCTTAATCTTCGACTACATTTACTAAATGATCTGGCTCATATTCCTTTAATACGTCAAAGTCAAATCTTTCTTTCGTAAAGAAGGAACCTATCATTATTACTAGAATTGGTACACACAAAGAGCATACATTTCCAACAAAATAATTAATATTGTCATCTGGAATCATAAAGTATGCAATCATCCCTGTGGCAAATCCAATGAAAATAGAAACCACTGCAACTTTGTTTGATACTTTATCCCAAATTAATCCTGCAATAAATGCTGCACATGGAGCCGCAAAGATAATTCCACTAAAGATATCCAGCGATAAAATTGATTTTCCCTCTAGATACATCACAACAACTGCCATAATGAGTCCAATTACAATGGTCATGCGGCGTCCAAATCTTGTCTGTTCTTTTTCTGTTGCATTTTTATTTACATATTTTTTGTAAATATCAACTGTACAGATGGCCTGTGCTCCCGATAAGATATCCCCACCAGTTGTAAGTCCTGTCATAAAAATCATCAACGCAAACATAATGGATCCGATTCCACCACCAAATACCAACTGCATAATGTAAGGTGCCACATCTGATGTTGTTGCCAATTGGCCCCCGCCTACACTTGCACCAACTCCAAGAGCTGCACCACCGTATACAACTCCACTGATAATTGGAATTGGAAGCCACGCAACAACAGTCCCAATTATATAAGAAACTAACAATGATTTTTTACTGACTGTTGCCACTGCTTTACTATAGTAACCTTGATCAAGCAAGACCTGTCCCATACAGACTACCATGGATACAATTCCGTACCGAAATCCTGTTCCTGACAACATATTTAAAGCATCTTTGTTATGATTCACATTTGACACATTGGTTGCAACATCCTTCAATCCATTATAAATGGTTTCCATCCCAAGAGTTTTTAACACCAATGGAACAGTAATAATAAAGATTAAGGCAATCACAAAGAACATAATAACATCATTGACAATAGATCCGCGAAGCCCCGCCTTTGCAGTATACATTGCGATAATGATTAATGGAACCGCTGCTGCAAATTTATATGGCATATGGAACAAAGTACTAAATACAACTCCCATTCCAACACCCTGAGACAATAAGATATAAAATGTAAGTGCCAATGCAAAAACAATAAATATCTGCGAAACCTTCGTTCCATAACGAGCTTTAATAAATTCAACAAAGGTAGTACACTTTGGCATTTTTCTGCGAAGTGTTAATACCAATGGTATGAATACAAAAAATGGTATTGCTGCTCCCCATGCATAGTTCATTCCACCAGAAACTCCATAATTAAATCCGGCTTCCGCAGAACCAATAATTGTAATGGTCCAGACCCATGAAACCATAACACTTGCTGTGACAAGTCCAAATGGAATACTTCTTCCTGCCGCCACAAAATCATCAACGCCTCCTCCTGAATATCTCTTTGCCACAAAGCTAGAAACGCTTAAACACACAATGGAAAATACTGCCATAATAATATATCCTGTCATATTCCTCATCCTTTCTTTTCTTCTGTTGTTAATTCTCCTTAATTACAAAAAAGGAGCACAGCAATCTGCTGCACTCCTTTGTACTGACTTCATTATATGTTGATTTTTATTTTTTGACAATATTTCAGTTTACAAATCTATTCCCTTTTATTTGTATTGCTGCACAAATCATCTGGTTCAACATCTAGAAAATAAGGAATATAAACTGCCACTTGATATTTCAATAACTCCTTCAAGTCACTAAAATCCGTATCTAGCATCTCCTCTATCTTTTTTAGTCTGTAACTTACTGTATTTCGATGAACAAAAAGCTCTTGGGCTGTCTCTCTTTTACTTCCATTATATTTCAAGTATGCCTCTAACACATGAATATAATCTGTTCCATTTTCCTTATCATATACAGCTAAATCCCCCAAATACTTTCTATAGTACTCCTTCAGCATCTCTTGATTACAAGTCATCAATAACCCAACGATTTCTAAATCATCAAAGACAATCATATCTTCTTTTTGACGAACACTTATTTTTTTACACAACTGTGCCTTCTCATAACTATCATGAATTTTGGTGTAGTGGGATACCCAAGTACCCATTCCAACGAAAAATTTTGATATATTAAAATTCTTTTTACACTTTTTTATAGCCGCCGATATAATTTCCTTTAATTTTATATCCTCTGTTCCATAAAACAAAAAGATATGTTCCTCCTGATTTTCCACCATATATACCCGAGTCCATTGTTTTAAAATAAGTCTCCAAAAGTATAAAAGTATCGCTTCTTTTTCTTTTGCTTTTAATTGGACTGTCAGTATACAAATTGCATTATATTGATCTAATCCCAGCTTCTTCATGGAGGCATCATATCCTTCTTCCACCTCAGGCTCAAAAATGGCATTTAATATTCCAGTCTCCATATCATTTTTCTTCTGTTTTTCCTGATAAATTAAATTCATGATTTTCTCATTTACATCCTGAAGATAGACTTGCCATGGAAATGTAATCAGGGGCAGTTGTTTTTCCTCACAATAGGAAATCAAATCCTGTGAAATATCCTCTAGGTATCCTCCTGTATTTACAAGAATTCCACTGGAATGATATGGAAGAAGACTATCGATAAATTCCTGTAACCACTTTGGATTTTTTCCTGTCTTCATAGCCGTTGTCATAATCAACTCACCACTTCTTGTCCACGCAGATATATCAATATCCTCCATGTAATAAACACCTGAAACCTCCACATTCATATTATTCTTGCCTGATAATACTTCCATTTTAAATTGTTTTTTTATCTTTTCATATAATTCATTCAATGTAATTCCCAAATTTAACCTCCTAAATAAAACGAAGACGCCATGAGTCCAATGCTCATAACGCCTTCGTTTTTTTAAGTATAACATAAATCAGTTTTTATCTCAAGATTTCTTCTTTCATTCTTCCATCCATAGTTCCATCTCTTCCCGATCCGCCATAGCTGCAAGTGCACCTTCTTTTGTTGTTGTGTACGCCCCATACCCATTAGCAAACACAAGATACTCCCTTAATGTATCAAAACTTACATCCTCTAAGTCCTTCACTTCATCTCTTAGCAAGCAATACAAAAATGCTCCTATAAATGCATCTCCCGCTCCTGTGGTATCTCTTACTTCAACTTTAAATCCTGGTGCAGATGTCATTCCATCTTTTGTATAGATTTGGGCACCGTCTTTTCCTTTCGTGTAAATCACATACTTGCAGCGACCTTTTTTCAAAATCTCAGGCACTGCATCCTGTATGGTCGTATGCCCTGTAATAAATTCTAATTCGTCATCTGATATCTTTACAATATCAGCCATTGGAATAAATTCATTGACTGTTTTTCTTAACTCATTTAAATCATCCCACAAAGAAAACCTAAGATTTGGATCAAAAGATACTAAAACATTTTCCTCAACCGCCATCTCGATTAACTTTTTATGAGCCTCCTTCATTGGAGACTCTACCAAATCCACACTACAAAAATGAATCATTCCACAGTCATTTAAAACATCCTTTGGAATATCTTTGGCACTGTATCTTAAGTCAGCACTGTTTTTACGATAAAATTTAAAGTCTCGATTCCCGTCAGATGCTAAAGATACAAATGCAAGGGCTGTTTCCCCCTCCTTATCTCGTTCAATGTTTGATATATCAATCCCTGCTTCCTCTAATACATCCACAATGTAATCTCCAAAAGGGTCATCTCCAAGCTTAGTCAAAAACTTTGATGGGATTCCAAGTTTAGAAACTGCACCAACTACATTTGCTGGTGCTCCACCTGCAACTCTAGTAAAAGATGGAACATCTTTTAACCGCTGTCCCTTTACCTCTGGAATAAAATCAATTAACGCTTCACCAATTCCACATAACTTATTCTTCATTGCATCCTCCTTTCATGGAAAATGATTTTAGAGGATATACTGTCATTGTCCCTTCACATTTTCCTTTTATATTGATTCTTCCCTCTAAACTATAAACTCTGGTTGTAAAAACTTCTTCTCCATGGTTCACAAAAATCTCAAAAGAACTGGTATCTCCAAAAACGTGTAAATTTTCTAGTTGTTTTATTTGAACCTTTCTTGTTTTCCTTCCACACCCAAATTCGCCCAAATTCAATGTAAGCACTTGATCTTCATAGGTTAGGGTCACTCCATATCTCAATGTCATAGAAAAACTTTCGCATTTCTTAAATCTAATGGACGCTTCATATATGTCGTTTGTTAAAACAGGTCCCTGTTCCCCTCCAAAATCATATACAGTTCCATCATCTTCACGAAGTTGTTTTAATTCTTCCAATGGTTCTTGCACTAATTTCCCATCTCTTATATGAAGCTGCCTTGGAATTGTCAATGCATGCTGCCACCCATCTTCCACTGTTGGATTCATATAATCTGCATCTGGAATTCCCATCCAACCAATGAGAATTCGCCTTCCCTTTTCGTCTTCAAAAGTCTGTGGTGCATAAAAGTCAAATCCCCGGTCTACTAGATGTATACTCTTGATTTCATAGGTGTTTTTATCAAAGTCATAGTCCATCTCCATTGCTGTACATTGATGAACATTTTCATAGTCGATTCCCTGAGACTCCACACCCTGTGGGCAGGAATTTAAAATTAATTTTCCATCAAGTTCAAACAAATCTGGACACTCCCACATATAACCAAAAGATTCACTTGTGGTAATTTGATTGTAGTACTCCCAATTTCTTAAATCCTTTGATTGATATATAAGCACTACACCCTTACTTTCACGATTTCTAGCTCCTAACACCATATAGTAGTCGTCTCCATGATGATAAATCTTTGGATCTCTAACATGATTGCTCATGTCCTGTGGATAATCATCCGTGGTCATTAAAATCTCTTTTGGTGTAAAATTTGATCCATCTTTACTTGTGACAAGTATGGTATTACTGCCTCGCCCCTGATTGATATAATCATAGTCATCTCTGTCAAAATATTTGATGTTGCCTGTATAGTAATAATAAATGGTGTCATCTTTAACAAATGCAGAACCTGAGTAGACCCCATGGGCATCTCCGTCATTATCTGGAAATAGTACCGGCCCTTCATCCTCGTATGTTACAAAATCTTTCGTTGTATAATGCCCCCACATCTTAAGCTCTCCCATTGGTTCAAAGGGTGTATATTGATAATAAATATGATACACCCCATGAAACTGGCACAACCCATTGGGATCATTTAACCATCCCGTCTTTGGCATAAGATGAAACTTAAGTCTTCGTGGATCACTGGCAACCTTTTTTCGATAATCTGACTGTCCTTGATACCAGTCATCATATTGAGTTTTGAATACCTTTTCATACTTTTTAAACATTCTGTTCCCTTCCTACTTTAAAACCATGACTTTTGAGTCTAAAGAAGCTTTGGCATTTGGCATAACTTCTAATTTTTTTCCTTTTGCATCTGCAATTAAAAACATAGTCTGTGTTTGATATCCTTTTGCCTTTACTAAATCCATATTAAAAGATAAGATTTTATCACCCTTTTTCACAACATCTCCCGTATGAATAAAAGTTTCAAAACCTTCACCTTCCATCTTTACAGTATCAATTCCTGCATGAATCAATAATTCAATTCCCGTATCTGTAGTAATTCCAATGGCATGTTTGGTTGGAAATATCAAACTGATTTTACCATCTGCCGGTGCATATACCATCCCTTCTTCTGGATTAACTGCGATTCCATCTCCCATTGCTTTTGCTGCAAATGCTGGGTCATTGGCTTCTTCGATTGATACAACTTCACCTTTCATTGGTGCGTATAATTCTGTAACCATGTCATCTGATAATGATGTCTCTTCAACCACTGGTTGCTTTTCTTTCTCTTGCCCTTCAATATTAAACTTCTTCCAAAATACAAATGTTAATCCTGCGGATACTGCCATAGATAATACGAGTCCAATTCCAAAGTTCATGTAGTCTTTTGGAAGCATTGAAATAAATCCCGGAAGACCTGCAGCACCTAATGCCTGTGATAAAACTTTTGTTGCCGCACAATATGCACTACCAACTCCTGAACCAATAATAGCTGCATAAAATGGATATTTTAATTTCAAAGTAACACCAAACATAGCTGGCTCTGTAATTCCAAGCAATGCTGAAATACCAGATGCTGAACAAATTGATTTCATTTTTTCATCTTTTGTTAAGAACAATACGGCAAGAACTGCTGCTCCCTGTGCTACATTATTCATACTTGCTGTTGTAAAGATAAAGCTTCCCCCCGTATGTGCTACGTCAGCAATCAACTGGGTTTCAATTGCGATAAAGCTATGATGCATTCCTGTCAAGGTAATTGGAGCGTATACAAGTCCAAATAATCCTCCCCCTGCAAATCCAAGTGTATTATATGTCCATGTAATTCCAGTTGCTAATAAGTTACCAGCTTCTCTTAAGACTGGTCCTACACAGATAAATGTCAAAAATGCAGTTACCATAATTGATATTAATGGTGTCGTTAAATTATCTAACCACGTTGGTGTCACTTTATGTAATTTTTTTTCAATGGTTGCTAAAATAAAAGATACTGCTAATACTGGAAGAACAGTTCCCTGGTACCCAATGGCTGCAATCTTAAACCCAAAGATATTCCATACAGGTGCCGTTTCAAGTCCAATGCTATAAGCATTTAACAAATCTGGATGTACCATAATCATCCCCATGGCCGCACCTAGAAATGGATTTCCACCAAACTTCTTTGTAGCACTAAAACCTATTAATACTGGTAAAAATGTAAATGGTGCATTGGCAAATGTGTTGATTGCTGTTGCTAATCCCTTCCATTGAGGATATAACTCAATAACAGATTGCCCATGAAATAGTCCTGATGTTAAAATATTATTCAGACCCATTAACAAACCACCTGCCACAATTGCAGGAATGATTGGTACAAAAATATCACTTAGCATTTTTACAAAACGCTGCAAAAGATTCCCCTTTTTCTCACCGGATGATTCATCTGCTGTTTCAACAATATTTCCTAATTGTTTTTGAACTTGTTCGCATATAAGGTTCACCAATCCTGAACCAAAAATAATTTGAAATTGAGATTGAGTTAAGAATACTCCTTTTACCCCCTCAACATCACTAACTGCTTCTTCATTTCTTAAGTCATTGTTTTTCAACTGAAGTCTCAATCTAGTTGCACAATGCTGCACAGATTGAATGTTCTCTTTTCCTCCGACATGTTTAATAACTTCACTTGCTATTTTAGAATAATCCATATCTTCTCTCCTTTTAAATTTATGGTATCGGTTCCATACTTGTATTCTAATACCATATATCTAATTTGTCAACACTTTTATGGAATCGGTTTCATATTTTTTAACATGTCGTTTTTATAGTAAAAAGAACAGGGGAAATCATTATTTTCGCCCTGTTCTATGCTAATTTTGTTCTTTTACACTCTTCCCTTGAATAAATTCATATTCCACCATCTGCTTTTTTGAAACTGCCTCTCCCTTTAACATCTTAAGAATTGTCTCTGCGCCTAAATATCCCATTCCATAAGAATCAAATTTCAGCGTCGTTAATTCTGGAGTTAACAGACTACTCTCATCGTAGCCACCAAACCCAACAACGGACACATCTTCTGGAATTCGAAGCCCCTGCTTTTGAAGAATTTTGTATGCACCAAATGCAAGACGGTCTGTAGCACAAATAATACAATCTACCTTTTCCTGCTCCAAAATTTCTTTGGTTACCTTCTGTCCTCCGATAAAGCTATAATCACTCTTACCCATAATAGGGTTCATGATTCCATATTTTTTAAGTCCATCTAAAACCCCATCACGTCTCTTTACTCCAACTGCTGTATCAGTCTCATAGACTCCAATATATCCAACTTTTCTATATCCCATTTTACCCACATATTCGCCAATAAACTTTCCTGCATTATAATCATCATCAAGAATGGATACCCCTTCTTCATAATCTTGTGCCAACACTACAATTGGGATTTTCGTCTTTTGAAATAATTTCTTATGATCCTTTGTAATTGCAATGGAACTAATTAAAATTCCATCAACATTTTGGCGAATTAAACGACGGATATTTTCTAATTCAAGATCAATGTCGTGATCTGAATTCATAATAAGGGTCGTATAATCTTTCTCCCTTAAATATCGATCAATACTGGTAATCACTCTACTTGTAATTTTTGAATTCAATGTAGGAACCACTACACCAATTACTTTCATTTCCTTTGCATTTAATCTTGCAAACGCATTTGGAACATAATTATACTCCTCAATTATCTTTTGTATTTTCGCCTTTGTTTCCTCTTTTACATAACCACCATTAAAATAACGGGAAACTGTACTTTTTGCTACTCCTGCCATTTTTGCAATATCTGCCATGGTCATCTTCTCTGCCATATCTACTCCTTGCTTTTACATCTTTACCTTCATTACTTTTGCTAATGTATCATACAAAACTTGCGTATCAATGGGCTTACCAATATGTCCATTCATTCCAACTGAAAATGCTGTTGATACATCTTCTGTAAATGCATTGGCTGTCATTGCATAAATTGGAATTTCTTTTGCATCATCTCGATCTAATCCTCGAATTTTTCTTGTTGCCTCATATCCATCTAACACTGGCATCTGTACATCCATCAAAATAGCTCCATAAGTTCCACTTTCACTTTTTTCAAATAATTCCACCGCTTTTTGCCCATTTTCTGCACGATCTACTTCTAAGTTCACCATATGCAATAGCTCTGTAGCAATTTCAGAATTCATTTCATTATCCTCTGCAAGCAACACTTTGTGACCTGTAAAATCATACTGATCTGGACTTGCATTTTCTTTCTTTAACTGTCCCTTGGAAAGTGACATCAAAATATTGAACACAGTTGACTGAAACAAAGGTTTTGATACAAAATAATCAGCTCCCGCTTCTTTTGCACTATCTTCGACCTCGTTTAAATCATAGGATGATACAATAATAATTGCCGCTTTTTCTTTTTCATCCTTACGAATCATCTGCGTTACCTCAATACCTGTCAAATCTGGCATCTTCCAATCTAGTAAACATACATCATATGGATGATTTGATTCTTTTACTTCATTAAAACGCTTAATTGCCTCTTGTCCACAGGCAGCAATATCGAACTTAACACCAAGACGTTTCAGTACAATTGAAACATATTCACGGGATGCCTGGTCATCATCTGCCACCAAAATACGAATTCTCTTTAATTCTTTTGCTTCACCTATGGTTGTATCTCCTGTTATCTGAAATGGCAAATCTACTTGAAAAGTGGTTCCTACCCCCTTTTCACTTTCCACAGAAATTGCTCCATGCATTATATCTACAAGATTCTTTGCAATGGAAAGTCCTAGTCCGCTTCCTCCATACGCTTTGGCTGTGGCTGCTGATTCTTGTTCAAATGGCTGGAATATACGTTCCCTCATCTTCATTGACATACCACAACCTGTATCTGATACCGTAAATCGAATAAATGTTTCTTTTTCTCTTCTTTCAATCTCCTTCACAATAATATGGATTGTTCCATCAGAATCTGTAAATTTGTATGCATTGGATACCAAATTCATCAAAATCTGATTCACTCTTAAGCTATCCCCAATTAAAATTTCATTTTCCATGTCAATTGCCATCTTAAACTTGATTCCCTTATTTCTACACTGAGGATAGTAAATGGTAGAAATTCCTTCTAGAACCTGTTTCATATCAAATTCTGTTTTATCAATTTTTAATTTGTTACTTTCAATGGCCGACATATCTAGTACATCATTAATAATATTTAACAAAACCTTAGAAGAGACGTCTATTTTGGTCAAATAATCATCTATCTTCTCTGGATCCCTTTTATGCTTTTTTGCAATATTCGTAAGCCCAACAATTGCATTCATAGGCGTTCTGATTTCATGGCTCATGCTCGATAAGAACTGACTCTTTGCATCATTTGCACGGTCTGCCTGAGCTACAGCATCTGCCAGCAAATCATTCTTCTTTTCTAATTCTTTATTTTTTTTCTTTGTAATTCTTTGTATAACAATCAAAAGTGTAATACATATTAAAACTAAAAATCCAATGGTCATAATCACCGTAGAATACTTCTTTATAATATCTGAGATTGAATATTTGTAATGAGAATTAGATGTATTTTTAATAATAATCTTATTTAACTTTTCTGTACTAATTCGCTGAATTCCTCTGTCCATTATAGAAATAAATAAATTATCATTAACCAAAGAACAAGTAGAATCATTTGGATTGACATCTACTGTTGCGATACTCAATTGATTGCTTAACAACCGGGCAGAACTTACTGTCAAATCACTGTACAAAGGATTCTCCAGTATATGATCTCCAACATATCGATTCTGTATCGTTGCTGCAATTTTTCCAGTTTTTACAGCCTCAAAACAATCTTCTGCACTATCATAAACACTGATTTTAAAATTGGGATATTCAGATAGAATTACCTCTTTCATAGTCTGGGAACCAGTGGCTATACCCACATGAAGTTTACTCTTTGATGTAAATTTCAATTCATTCTTAGAAATTAAAACTTTCTCTGATGACAAATAGGGCACGGAAAGATGAAGTTTCTCTAAACTGGAATTGGTATCGTTAGCCTCTGCGTTGGATACTACATATATTTTATGTTCTTTTAAATATTCAACTGTAACATCTCTTTGTGGAAGTGCCACATACTTGAATTTGATTCCAGTATTCTTAGAAATAGTATCTAAGATATCTCTTGTCATCCCTTTAAATTCACCAGTTTTAGAATCTTTATAAGAAATAGGTGTATTGTTTTGTACATACCCAACTGTAATCACTGGTAATTTCTTTACATACTGCTGCTCTTCATAAGTTAATTGGGTATTGATAAACACAGGAAAATATTTACTTTCCAATTCTGCCTGAAAACTCGGTTCTTTCACCATTATTTGCACCATGGCAGAATCAATATCATTCAATAAATCCTGATTTCCTTTTTGTGCTATATAATATACCTGAAGGGTATTAAACCATCCAAGCATCTTTAGATTGTCTGAATAAAACATGATATTTGTAACAATGGCATCAACCTTTTTTTCATTTAATGCTGACATCAGTTCTGTTGTATCATTATATTCTTTTATCTTTGGAGAAAGCCCATGCTCTTTTACATATTCAGATTTAAACTTATCTGCAAATGTAGATACTTTTACAACTCCATAAGTAAGATTCTTCATCTTATCAAAGTCTTCATAAGATAAATCATTACGGTCTCCATTAGTATAAATGGCAGCAGCTTCAATTCCCATAGAGTTTGTTGCAAAATCAAAATTCTTTACAAGGGAATCTATTCTTTGGGCTGGTGCTAGCAAATCAATCTTTCCGTTTTTAAGCATCTCCGTTGCTTTTACCCAATTACTGCAGTCCACATACTCATATTTCCAATGGTTCTTTTTTGCAATATTATCTAAATAATCTACATTGTACCCCTGAGCCTTTCCATTCTTATCAAAGCTCATAAACTTACCTAATGAAAATATACCAACTCTAACTGTTTTTTCATGAGCTGCTTTGCATATCTTACCTGTCAACATAAATATTCCTATGAAGCATAAACATATGCACAGTATCCCCTTTTTTAATCTTTTATTTCTCTTATACACTCTCTTTTCCCCTTCTTTTACATTTTGAAGCTTCCCCTGTCTCCTACATCCTTTTATTTCTTTTTTTATTTAATGCATTCTCTACACAAAACGCTGCCCCCTCTGTGTTAAATGGTTTTGTAATCATATCCAACACCCCTAATTCAAATACCTCTTTTTCACTTTTATCATCTTCTGAAATTACAATTATCGGAATCTTGGAAATACGTTTTCTCTTCTTCATATACTTTAAAACCTGGTATCCATCTACCTCAGGCATAACTAAGTCTAAAAGTATCAACTGTAATTGATCTTTGTGCTTTTCAATCTGCTCAATAGCTTTCTTTCCATTCCCCACCTCAATAAAATGATATTTTTTATCCAATGCCTCTTTTAAAATCACACGATTTGTTTCATTATGTTCAGCAATTAAAGCCAGTGGCTTTTCTTCTGTATGTAACTCAATATTTTCATTCACATGATGTATGACATACCTTGCTTTTCCCGATGCCTTGGCCTCATACAAAGCATCATCTGCCACTTGGAATATCTCCTCATATTCCACATCATCTCCTTCTAGAAGACCAATTCCTATGCTACATGAAAGATCCACTTGGAATTCTTCTGACAATTCCATAATTAAACTAAGAATTCTTTCACACTTGTCCTCTACAATCTCTTGACTAGGAATCCCCCGCATCAAAATCATAAATTCGTCTCCACCAATTCGGCCTAATATATCCGTACTTCGAAAGTAGCGGTTCAAGGTGTTTCCAATGGCACTTAAAATATTATCTCCCATATGGTGTCCCTTGGAATCATTGATATTCTTAAAGTTATCAATATCAACAATTAACAATGCACAACTATCTAATGGAAGCCGATCCTCTAAATACTGCCTTACAAAATGCTCACAATTGGTCTTATTCATAATTCCAGTCAATCCATCTGTCATACTCAGTTGTCGATATTTATTCTGTGCATGATAAGCCTCTGCACGAAGGCGCTGTATAATGTACGCTACTATAACAGATAAAAGTAGTCCAACAATTGAATTAAACACATCTGAATTAGCTATTTCATTGTTTTTTACTAAAAATGTACATGTTATATATATAATTTCAAAGAAAATACTCTCTAAATAAATAATATGAAATCGAAATATAAATAAAGTTGGGACAATCAATAACACTGCCTCCATAAATGAACCTGGAGCATCGGTATATTGAAATACATCCAACCGAATTACAAATATAAAAATGCACGCAATAAACGTAAGGCACACTCCGTCTGCAACGTATTTTGATATATCTTTACTTCGCAGGCATACAAATGATATAAAAAAGAAAACAACTGTTACTGGGACTAATAATATATGTGTCCACGTAGGCATCCATCCCTCTATGATAAATGGTGTAATTGCCATTAACAAACATATAAATACAACCGTACCCCCTGTTATTTGAAACAGTGTTTTCAGATTAGTTTTCTTTATCTCTCCCGCCCCTTCTATAAAGTATGCCTCTCGTTCTCTTTTATATCTTTGAAGTGTTTTAATCATGTTCTAACTCCTCTTAAACGCAATTTCTTATATCCTGTCCGCTTCCTCTATTATATCTTATTTTATATTGAATTCATAGGTAAAATTTAACATTACAAAGCAATAAACCCCATGAAAAGTTCTAAACGAAAGAATAAAAAACCAGGGTCAGCCTTAAAGGCCTTCCCTGGATTTATCACGCATACATTATCTATAAACTACTTATTTTCTTGGATAAGCTAATGCAGCCTGTGCTGCCGCTAATCTTGCGATTGGTACTCTAAACGGACTACAAGATACATAATTTAGCCCAACTCTATGGCAAAATTCTACAGAAGATGGATCTCCTCCATGTTCTCCACAAATACCTAAGTGGATATCTGGGCGTGTAGAACGTCCTTTTTTCGCTGCCATATCAATTAATTGACCAACACCGCTTTGATCTAATCTTGCAAATGGATCTGACTCATAAATCTTATTATCATAATATGAATCTAAGAACTTACCAGCATCATCACGAGAGAAACCAAATGTCATCTGAGTCAAATCATTTGTACCAAATGAGAAGAATTCAGCTTCTTCTGCAATTTCATCTGCTAAAAGAGCAGCTCTTGGGATCTCAATCATTGTACCAATCTTATATTCAATATCTGACTCATAGTAATCTTTAACTTTCTCAGCAGTTGCAACAACAACTTCTTTTACGAACGCTAATTCTTTCTTTTCTCCTACTAATGGAATCATAATTTCTGGTACAATATCATACCCTTTTTCTTGTTTCACTTCAATTGCAGCTTCCATAACGGCTCTTGTCTGCATCTTTGCAATTTCAGGATATGTAACTGCAAGACGGCATCCACGATGTCCCATCATTGGGTTAAATTCATGTAACCCTGCACGACGAATATTAATCTCTTCCACTGTAACTCCCATATCTGCTGCAAGAGCTGAAATATCTTCGGCAGATGTAGGTAAAAATTCATGAAGTGGTGGATCTAAGAAACGGATAGTAACTGGTTTTCCTTCCATAACCTCATATAATTCTTTAAAATCTTTCTTTTGATAAGGAATCAATTGATTCAATGCAATCTCTCTAGCTTCTGTTGTCTTAGAAAGAATCATACGACGAATCTTTGGAATTCTCTCTGGATCAAAGAACATATGCTCTGTACGGCAAAGTCCAATTCCTTGAGCTCCAAATCTAACTGCATTTAACGCATCTGTCGGGGTATCTGCATTGGTACGAACTTGTAAATCACGAATCTCATCTGCCCATGTCATAATACGGTCAAAATTACCACTAATACTTGCAGGAATTGTGCGAACTTCTCCAAGATAAATCTTACCTGTAGATCCATCTAAAGAAATATAATCTCCCTCGCGAATTGTCTTTCCACCTAATGTAAAGTTTGCTTTTGCTTCATTGATTGAGATGTCTCCACATCCAGCAACACAAGCAGTTCCCATTCCACGAGCAACAACGGCTGCATGACTTGTCATACCACCACGAGCTGTTAAAATACCTTCTGCTGCATGCATTCCTTCAATATCTTCTGGTGATGTTTCTAAACGAACCAAAATAACATTCTCACCTGCTTCATGGTGAAGTTTTGCACTATCAGCTGTAAAGTAAACCTTACCTGCTGCAGCTCCTGGAGATGCAGGAAGAGCAGATCCAATCTCAACTGCTGCTTTAATAGCTTCTGGATCAAAGTTTGGATGTAACAATTGATCTAATGCTTTTGCTTCGATTCTAGAAACAGCCTCTTCTTTTGTAATCATCTTCTCATCTACTAATTCACAAGCAATACGAAGTGCTGCTGGTGCAGTTCTCTTTCCATTTCTTGTTTGTAGGAAATATAGCTTTCCTTCTTGAATTGTAAATTCCATATCCTGCATATCACGATAGTGATTCTCAAGTGTTGTAGCAATCTCCATAAACTGATCATAACACTCTGGCAAATCTTCTTTTAACTTCGTAATTGGCTGAGGAGTACGAACTCCAGCAACTACATCCTCTCCTTGAGCGTTAATCAAATACTCTCCATAAATATGCTTCTCACCTGTTGAAGGATTTCTTGTAAATGCAACTCCCGTTCCAGAAGTATCACCCATATTACCAAATACCATGGTTTGAACATTAACGGCTGTTCCCCAGTCTCCTGGAATATCATTCATTCTTCTATAGTAAATCGCTCTTGGATTATCCCATGATCTAAATACTGCCTTAATTGCTTCTAACAATTGTTCTTTTGGTTCTTGAGGGAATTCTTCTCCTAATTCCTTCTTATAAATCTTTTTATATTTTTCAATCAACTCTTTTAAATCTTCTGCTGTTAAATCCGTATCATACTTTGCACCTTTTGTTTTCTTTAACTTATCCAAAGCATGTTCAAATTTATCTTTATCGATTTCTTTTACAACGTCAGAAAACATCTGGATGAATCTACGATAAGAATCATATGCAAAACGAGAATTTCCTGTTTTCTTTGCGAATCCCTCAACTGCAACATCATTCAATCCCAAATTTAGAATCGTATCCATCATTCCTGGCATTGATACTCTGGCACCTGAACGAACTGAAACTAACAAAGGATCGTTTAAATCTCCGAACTTCTTTCCTTGAATCTCTTCTAACTCACCCATGTACTTATTAATCTGATCTTGCACCTCATCACTGATTTGTCTACCACAATCATAATAATTTGTACAAGCCTCTGTAGTAACTGTAAATCCCTGGGGAATTGGTAGTCCTAATCCAGTCATCTCCGCCAAGTTGGCTCCTTTTCCACCAAGAAGGTTTCTCATCTCTGCATTACCTTCACTAAATTGATAAACCCATTTTGTTGACATGTCCCATACCTCCTAATTAGTATTCTGTAACAATTATGTCGTTGGTACAATTGTACCATATAGAAATAATTTTGTTAATAATTATTTATACATTTTACATAGTTATTTTTATTCATTTATATATTTATTATGTAAAATGACCAATTATGAAGTTTCTTGTCAAAAAAAAACAGTCCACATGAAAATGAACTGCTTTAAACACTATATTAATCTTCTATTTTTGCAATTGTTTTGATATCCACTGTCTTTTGTGTAGAAATCATTCCATTGTTAATGGTTTCTTTTTCCTTAAAGGGAAGTGAAATCTCCCAGAAAGGTCCACCTGCATCTGCGTAATCTTTACTTTGTCTTACAATCTTCTTTAAAGACCATGTCTGTGCAGTTCTTGCTCTACTTCCTACATCTGCAACTTCGACTCTGTTATTCCCAACAAGTTTTGTGACAACAATAAAATGTCCACTTCCTGTAAAATCACCAGCTCCCATTAATGCTACCACTGGATGTCCAGCTTTCAATGCCTTCTTAATTGCATTCATATTGGTTCCAAGTCCCTTGCTTTTTAATCCATATTCCTTGCTTAGTCCTGGAATTACATAGTGAGTGCATCCTGCCCCATTAATATACCATCCCTTCTTATATGCTAACTTACATATCTTAGGAATACTAACCTTCTTTCCAGTTAACGAACTATAGCAGACCGCAACACAAACAGGTCCACATCCTGCCGCTTTAATTGTACTTGTCCCAATCTTACTATCAGGATAATCTCCTTGATTATAATACACTACGTTCAATTCGTTATCAGTTTCCGTTGCTTGTACTGGCACTGATTGAAATAATATTCCAAAAACCATTAATAATGATAAGCTTACTACGATTAAATTCTTAACTCTTGTTCGCATGTTATCCTCCAGGTATTTTTTCTTTTATTGACTACAAGATTGAGTATACCAATATTTCCGTAAAGAATCAAGTGTTTTTTGTAACAAATTCGTAATATTTAGAAAATTCAGAGTTTTTAGTCAATTCACTCTTCTTTCCCGCTTTGCAAGAATATACTTCCTCGCTGAACGGAATCATTTCCATATCGTTGCCTTATTCTATCCAAGGAGGCATCAAGCTTTCGGAGTTTTTCTTTCTTTTTATTCTCAAATAATCCCATTTGAAAATATTCTTCCTTTGATATCCCTGTGACACGCACACCCAGAAGTCTAACCGGTATTCCTTTGTAACATTCTAGAAACAATTCCTTTGCCGTTTCCATAATCTCATCCGTAATATCTGTGGGTACCTCTAACTTTCTTTGATGAGTATACCTATGAAAATTCTGGTCACGTAGTTCCACAACTACGCAGTCACCTTTCACCTGATCTTTCCGAAGCCTTGTAGCAACTTTCTCCACCAATGACAGGAGTACCACTCCAGCCTCATTTTCATTTGAAATATCCTTTGATAATGTAATACTATGCCCATATCCTTTATTTATATCCCCTCTTGATTCCACTTTACTATCATCAATTCCATTGGCAAACTGGTGAATTCTTCTCCCATGTTTCTTTCCTATATGTGATTGCAGCAGTTTCAAATCTGTCTGAGCTAAATCTCCAATGGTATGAATCCCCAGCACTCCTAATTTCTTTTGTGTTGATTTCCCAACAGAAAATAAGTCACCTACTTTCAATGGCCACATTTTCTCTCTGATTTCATCTAAAAATAATGTATGTACCCGGTCTGGCTTTTCAAAATCTGATGCCATTTTGGCAAGTAGTTTATTTGACGAAACTCCAATATTCACTGTAAATCCTAATTTATTTTGAATTTGATTCTTTAGCTTGTATGCTGTTTCCACTGGAGTTTCTCCTAATTCAAATTTTCCCGTCATATCTAAAAACACTTCATCAATGCTAAATTGTTCGTAAACGTTAGAATATTCCAACGCTTCTTTTACAAAAGCCTTGGAATATTTTTCGTACAGCGAACGCATTGGTGGTTTTATTATTAAGTCTGGACATTTGACAAGTGCTTCTCGAATGGTTTCTGCGGTTCTTATTCCCAATCGCTTAGCTGGCATAGAAGCAGCCAAGACAATTCCATGTCTCGTTGCCTCATCACCGCCTATAATGGAGGGGACTTCCCGTAAATCCACAATATCTCCACGTTCTTTCATCCCGTAGGCTGCTTCCCAACTTAAAAATGCAGAATTTACGTCAATATGAAATATTACTCTTTCTGTCATTCTTGTTCCTTTCTCGTATAATACCTAACACTGAATTTTGTAGTAATTTAACAGAATTTTTTCTGCCTCCGGATTCCAAAACCCCCTATGACTTTCACAACTATCTGCAAGTTTTTGAAACAGCGGCTTCTTTTTACCTAGGTTTCGAAATTCTTTAATCTCAATCAACGGAAAATCAAGCTGATTATATATAATCTTTTTTTCTCCCTGCATTTTTTTTAGATTTAAGATTCCATCCACTGTAGCTGACAGCCCTCCAATATGTGTAATATTCAACGCTGGATTTATCTGCCCTCTTGCTATTAATTTTAAAGCTTCCTTCATATCACTATACAAACCACCAGAAGACCCAATTAACTTTGTTTTTAAATAATGGCTTCCGTATATGTTCATTCCTGCTTCGTATTTTTTATCTGCTGTGGAAGCATATATATTCATACATCCGTCCATAGCCATAATCCGATTTCCAATCTCTGCAACATTTTTTGGAGGTGCATATACAAATACATCATCATATCCTTTTTCCTCCGTCAATGCCATTAAGGCTGGAACTGGATCTGTGAGCATTCCAGGATTAATATAATAAAGTTCAATTCCATTTCTTCTGGCTTCTTCCATAGAAATCAACTTTCTAGCTTTCTCAAGTCGATCTCCACTGGTATCTGTCACTACAAGCCTCCTTGGCTTGGTTTCCATCTGCATTACATAATGAATGGCAAGCACTCCCATAGGCCCACATCCACCTAAAATAATTGTGTTTCCGCCTGGCTTAATTCCAGAAATATGTTGATGCGCTCCTGGAACGCTGTGATAATTGGAATAAAAGCTGCTTACAATACTATACAGGGCTTGTGCCATGACTCCTTCATAAAAGCTTTTCGTCTGACATTGTATTAAACAGCCTTTGTCAATAACATGTCCAGGAACAATACAATATGTACAAGCCCCTCCAAAGTATGGATAAGAATAACCTGGAGATTCAATCTGTCCTGGAATCTCAGGGATGACCACAACCCGTTCCCCTATATAATATTCTGATTTCCACTTCCCACCTATGTCTTCAATAACTCCGGTGAATTCATGTCCTATAATAATTGGATTCTTCCTTATATCCTTTGGAACCCTTAGATGCCGTTGTGCCAAGGTGACTTCCTTTAACGTAGACATTGCAATCCCACTACATATAATCTTAACAAGAACTTCGTCCTCTTTCAGCTTTGGAAGTTCAAATTCTTCTAATTTCATATTCTTTGAGCTGTATAATCTCACACCTTTTGCCTTCATACGCATCCACACTCCTTTATATATCCAAGCACAACTCCGTAGTTATTTTGTGAATCGAATTCACTTCTATGTCTGCTTCTGGAAGACTTGACAGTCCAAATTCTGGATTGCAATATCCAATCGCCTTCATCCCTGCTTTCTTCGCTGCAATAACTCCATTTCTCGAATCCTCTATTACAAGACACTCTTCAGGATTCTTGTTCAATCCCTTGGCTGTATATAAAAATACATCTGGATGTGGTTTGGATTCAACACAATCTTCTCCACTCATAAGCATATCAAAATAAGGCTCAATTTCAAATAATTTTACAACTCTCTTGATTTCATTCTTTGGAGAAGATGATGCCACTGCAAGAGGAACTTTATTTGCATGAAGCCTTTGAATCAACTCTATAGTTCCATCAATTGGATGAAGTCCTTCTTCTTCAAGCATCTGCTCTCTAAATCTCCACATCTCATCCATACAGTCTTCAATTGTTGTATTGATTTGAAAATAATCAATTACTGATGTCCACATTCTAGTATTACTCACACCAATAAATTTTTCATTTAATTCCTTTGATATACTCTTCCCGTGCAATCCAAGCACATGATTAATACATCGAAAATATCCTGGTTCTGTATCAACAATAACTCCATCCATATCAAATATTACTGCTTTTGCCATACCCTAAATCTCCTTCTATTCTTTTTTGCACCAATACAACTTTCCATCAAGCACTGCTTTTAACACTTTTAACACTCCGTCTTCTTTGTTGGAATCTGTCATAAAATTCGCAGCTTCTTTTACTTCTTCTCTTGCGTTAGCTACTGCAAAGCTATGTGTTGCTCTTTTTAACATTTCAATATCGTTATTATTATCACCAAATGCCAAAGTTTCATCTTTTGAAATATTGTATGCCTCCTGGAATCTCTTTACAGCAGTTCCTTTATTCACACCAGTGTTCATACAGTCAAGCCATAGCTCTCCCGCACTTGCAAGGTAAATAGATGCTCCCCACTTTTTAAAGAATTCATCCCCTACTACTTTTTCTGGTCCATCTTGATGAAAAATAGAAACTTTACAAATATCTGCTTGTACTTTCATGATATCATGTACAAGTACAATCTCGTATCCATATTCATTTTTCATATATTCATATAAACCTTTATTATCTGTATAACTTTCATGAGCCGCACATAAAAGTGCATGGCATCTATTATGTGCTTCCGCATCTTCAATAATACTTTTTACAATAAAAGGATCCATCACATCCCTATGCTTAAATTCCTTTGATGTAATGACAGCACCATTTTCAGAAAGCATAATAATATCATCTTTAATTGGTTCAAAAACCGTTTCAATACTTTTCCTTTGTCGTCCACTTGCCGCAATAAATAAAACACCTCTGCTTTGAAGTTCTCGAATCACGTCAAAATACTCTGGATTAAGCTCAAGTGTTCCATCCTCTAATAAAGTTCCATCAATATCTGTTGCGATTAATTTAATCATCGTTATCTCCCTTTCTATTGGTCAGAGTTTATCTCAATTTCCATAGCTTCATTATACTTGATTCCTCTATTAATGGCAAACTCAATTATTGATCTTCTTTTTTCCATTTTTAATCTCCAGACTTCACTTAGATATATCGCAAAGCACAGAATCCACAATATCAATACTTAGGTATTTTGTATATGTACCTTGCATCCTTTAAAATATAAGAAACATTAAAAAGGAGGTTTCCCATGTTTGGACATCAATTAAAATTTCTACGAGAATCCCACAATTTAAGCCAAGTTGATTTAGCCAAAGCTCTATCTGTCAGTAAGCAAACCGTGAGTAATTGGGAACATAATAATATTATGCCATCGGTAGATAAGCTTTGCTCTATCGCTCATTATTTTTCATGTAGCACTGATTATCTCCTTGAAATGAATAATCGCCAATATTTAATAGAAACATCTAATATGACACCTAGACAAATCTCCCACATTCAACAACTTGTGAAAGATTTTCAGGAACTAAACCATAAATAACAAAAATCCAAAGACCAGCTATGTATAGTCTTTGGATTTTTTGTTTTATTTATTCTCATCATCCGCCCAGTGATATAATATATTCTAATATTTTTTAATTCTAAAGAACATAGTTCTGTGCCTACGCTTTTCCTACACTTCCACAAACTTTCATTTTATCCATAACATACTTTTTGACCTCTTTACGTCCTACTGCACTATACTTCTTAGGATCAATAGTATTAACATTTTCTGCAAATACTTCATTTACTCCTTTCGTAAAAGCGATACGAAGATCTGTAGCATAATTTACTTTGCAGATACCACGTTTGATACACTCTTTCACTGACTCATCTGGAACACCACTTGTTCCGTGAAGCACAAGAGGAATGTCTACAATGTTTTTAATCTGGCTTAAGATATCAAATTGAAGTTTTGGTTCTCCTTTATACACACCATGTGCTGTTCCAATTCCAACAGCCAGAGAATCAATTCCGGTTCTTTCTACAAATTCTTTTGCTTCCAGAGGATTCGTATATGGATTATCATCTCCACCATCTAAATCATCTTCTTTTCCACCAACTTTTCCAAGCTCTGCTTCTACAGGAACGTTTGATGGATGGCAAGCATCTGTTACTGCCTTACTTAAAGCAATATTATCTTCAAATGTTTCATGGGATCCATCAATCATAATAGAAGTGTATCCTGTTCTAAGTGCCTGCATTGCAAGGTCAAAACTATTCCCATGATCCAAATGCATAACTACTGGAACTGACACTCTCTCTGCGGCTGCCTTTGCAATTGCAAGATAATAGTCAAGTCCTGCGTATTTTACTGTTGATGGTGTTGTCTGCATAATAACTGGCGACTGTAGTTCCTCCGCCGCTTCTAATACTGCCTGTATCATTTCCATATTTTCAACATTAAATGCACCTACAGCATATCCGCCGGCCTGTGCCTTCAACAATAATTCTTTTGATGTTACTAACATAATTCCATCCCCTTTCCGGATATTATAATTTTATTATCTCAATGTTCTTTATAATTTCATCTCTGTTTTCAGGTCTAAAGGTTCCCGTATATGGTGAAAGTGCATTTGCTGATGCAACTGCAACTGCGTATTTTAAAGCATCTTCTGGCTCCATATTACGCTCTAGTCCAACAGCAAAGGCTCCAACCATAGAATCTCCACATCCTACCGTATTTACTACCTTCATTTTAGGTGGTTTCCCTTGATAAATCCCTTTTTCGCAAACGAGTAAAGCCCCGTCTCCTCCAAGAGAAATCACCACATAAGGTATCCCTTTTTCATAAATCTTCTTTGCATATTCAACCACATCTGTACGATTATTCACTTTAGTATGGAACAATGCTTCTATTTCATCTTGATTTGGTTTTACCATTGTTGGCAAGCCTTCAATCCCTTTTTTTAAATATTCTCCACTGGTATCTAAAATTACTTTTTTGCCCAGACTCTTCACCATTTGAATCATCTTTTGATAAATGTCTTTCCCCATACCATTTGGTACGCTTCCGGAAATCGTTACAACATCACTATTTTTAATAATTTCTGGAAAATTTTTTAAAAATGATTTTTCTTCCTCAGGAGTAACTTCACATCCAGCTTCTAAATATTCTGTAGAACCATACTCTGGATCTAAAATATTAATACAGCTTCTTGTTTCACCTTTGATATGTTCAAACTCATGAAAAATCCTATCCGCCTCTAAGAGGGACTCCAAATATTCACCATTATATCCACCGACAAGACCTGTTGCTTTTGTGTCAGCTCCACAAATCTTTGCAACTCTTGCAACATTTAATCCTTTTCCCCCCGCACTATTATGCGTCTTTGCCACTCGCATTACTGTGCCATTTTCAATTTTCTTAGTCATATGGTAGGCTTTATCAATCGAAGCATTTAATGTTACCGTTGTAATCATGCTTTTTTCCTCCCATCACTATAAACTCTTTAAATACTTCACTCCCGCTGCAGCGTCTGCAACAAGACCATCAATATCCTCTGAGTCTTTGATTATTCTCCATAGTGAGATACTTTTAGCACTTGCCGATTTAGCAAGAACGAATGGTTCCATTACCAATGGACCTTCAAATCCAATTTTATTAATTGTATTTGCTATTGCTTTCCAGTCGATATTCGTCTTTTTTTCTCCTGTGGGAATCTTTCGGTTGCTTTCTCCAATATGTATATATCCAAGATATCCTTTTTCCTGTGCATTTCGGATTGCATCTGGAATATAATCTTCTTCAATATTCATATGAAATGTATCTAACAGAAGTTTGCAATAATCATTATCAATAGCTTCGCAGATTGCAATTCCTTCTTCTGCAGTATTCGCTGTATACTGCTCAAATCGATTTACAATCTCTAGGCACATAGTTACTCCAACTTCTTGTGCATGTTTTGCAACTTCTTTTAATCCTTTTACTGCATTTTTTATACGAACTTTTTTTATTTCAGCAATATCATCCCCATCTGGACGTGTATTCCATAAACCATAAGGAATTCCTGAAAAGAGTTTTGCGTCCATTTCCACACACAAATCCAGCATATAGCATAAGTGTTTAATGCCTGCTTCATGAGATTCTTTGTCAGAACTAGAAACATCTCTTTCTGGTCTAAGTCCTGTTCCATTAATGGTAACCGAAAGTCCTGCATCCTTAATATATTTACTAAGTTTACTTCTTTCTTCTGTGGTTAATGGAACGAAATCACTCGCTTTTAATTCAATAGTATCCATATTTGCTTTTTTTGTTGCGTCAATTACTTGATATATATCTAATTTTGGAGTTGTCCCATTCCAGTATGCTGTTTGCAATCCAATATTATTTTTCACTTGTCTTCTCCTATTCTAGACTTGCATGTCTTTTTGCCATATCTTCATTACTTTCTGCATCTTCCTGACTCATTTCTAAAATCACTGTATCAAAGACCATTAACAGCATTTGTTCAAATAAACTTCCAAGGGGCTGTACACTTGCTTTTGATGTCTCGAATTTCGTCGCAGATTCAATAGTAATATCCGGCGTCTGGATCTCTCCTAATGTTGAGTTAATTACTGAGGAAATCACAACCAAGTCTACTCCCTGCTTTTTTGCCGACTGAGCTGTCATACAGACACTGCCTGTTTCCCCTGATGCTGAAGCTACAATCAACAAATCACCTTCCTCCACTGATGGTGTTGTTGTTTCTCCTACTACATAAGCATTAAGACCAATCTGCATCAATCTCATTGCAAGTGCTTTTAGCATCAACCCTGATCTTCCTGTTCCATATACAAAAATTCTTTTGTGAGTTTTTATATTTTCAATCAGCTTTTCAATTTCCATTTCTGGTATCTTTTTTTTCGCTTGTTCAAGTTCTTTTATAATTACATTTGTCCTCAAGATAACACCTTCTTTATATAATTTCTTCTGGATACAACAGAACCTTTCCAAAGTCCTTTGGATTGGCAATAATCTTCTGAAACATCTCAGGTCCTTCACTTAAATTTGCTTTATGTGTCACCATTCCAAGTACATCAACTCTCTTATTCCCAATATACTCTACTGCATTTACCCATTCTTTTCCTGGATAAGGAGCAGAAATCGTGCACCATGATCCTATGATATTTAATTCGTTTCGCATAATCTTTTCAAAATAGAATCTTGGAATTGGAACATCTGCATATGGAATTCCCATATATACAACTTCTCCACCTTTTCGTGGTAACCCAAGAATTCTTGCCGCTGTAAATGGGTTCCCTGCAGATTCAATGGCTATATCCACACCATTTCCATATTTTCTAATTTCGTCATAAAAATCAATATCTTTAGAATTAATTAACACATCAGCACCAAATTTCTTAGCAACCTGTAATTGTTTATCATCAATATCAATAGCAAACACTTTCTTTGCACCAAATGCTTTGGCCCATTTAATTGCCATTAATCCAATGTTTCCACATCCAACAACTGCAACCTCATGTCCCATCTTTATTTTCGTCTGATATAATCCATGAATTGCAACTGTTGCTGGCTCTACTAAAGTCCCTTCTTCAAAACTCATAGACTCAGTCATTTTTACCAAATTAACTGCTGGCAGTTTTATATATTCAGCATAGGCCCCTGGGACCAATGCGCCAATTGTATTTAGTGATTCGCAACGGGATGGATGTCCACTTTTACAATAATCGCACTCATGGCAGACAAGATTTGGGCATCCTACGACACGATCTCCTTGTTTTACATTTGTTACATCACTTCCAACTTCTACTACTTCACCTGAAAATTCATGTCCCCACACATTTCCCTTTACATAGGGTCCTAAATTACGGTACCTTGCAATGTCGGAACCACAGATTCCAACTACCTTTATTTTTACAATTACTTCATCTGCTTTTTCAATTATTGGATTAGGTACTTCTTCATATCTTAAATCCTGAATATCATAAAATGTTAATGCTTTCATCCCTTCACAGCCTTTCTCAAAGCCTCTGTATTGTCTTTGATATTTTTGAATAAATATCCCCCAGATACAAATACATTTGCTCCGGCTTCATAACATGGCTTTATCGTCTCATCATCAATACTTCCATCTACTTCAATATCAATATCTCTATCCCCAATTAATGTGCTTACATTCTTTATTTTATCCACCGTAGAACTTAGAAAATGCTGCCCGCCTTCCCCTGGATTTACACTCATTAAAAGAATCATGTCTATATCATCTAATAAATACTTTATCGTTTCTTCTGGAGTTGCAGGACTTAGCACAATTCCTGCCTTTATCCCTCGATTATGAATTTTATGTAAACAGCTTAAAATTCTTGTTGTAGACTCTTGATGGATTGTTATGACATCTGCACCTGCATCTACAATGCTATCAATATGTACTTCTGGATTTTCTATCATTAAATGTACATCAAGGGGAATATCTGTCATGTTTTTCAACATTCTGATATGATCTGCCCCAAATGCCATTCGTTCTACAAAATGTCCATCCATTACATCCACATGAAGAAGTTCTACGTTGCTGTCTTCTAATTGCTTAATTTGATTCTTCAACTCTCCAAGATCTGCCGCAAAAACAGATGGAGATAATTTCATTTTTTTCACAGTTGAGCCTCGCAATCTATTAAAATCTTTCCTTTTACTGCTCCACGTGTTTTAAACATTTCAAATCCTTCTGCAATTCTAGAAAGTGGTAACTTCTTATAAATTAGAGATTCTTCTCCTTTTAACTGTCCTGTTGCAAAATAGTGGGCTACACATTCCCACTCATGTCCAGGAAATGGTGCAGAATAAGACAACCAAGATCCGGTCATTGTGAATTCCTTACGATTTATATTTTCCCATTCTTCTACTGTAAAAGTTAATTCTTTTGTAGGCTTTCCGATATAACAGATTCCAGCTTTATTTGCTGCTAATTCAAATGCCATCTTCATTGTAATGGTACTTCCTGCTGTTTCATAGATGTAGTCATAACCTTGTTGGTCTGTCAGTTCCATTGCCGTTTCCATAAAGTCTTCTTTTAATGTATTTACTCCAGCTGTTGCGCCCATTTGTTTTGCCAATTCGATTCTATCGTCATCAATATCAAATACAACTGTTTTTGCAGCTCCAAAAATATTTGCCCACTGCATAACAAGTAATCCAATGGTTCCCCCACCAAGAATTGCAACTGTCTTACCTCCCTGATATGGAATACATTCCAATCCATGGAGAGCAACCGCTGCTGGTTCGAACAATGCACCTTGTTCAAAGGATACTGTATCCTCAAAAGGAACCACGTTTTGCTCTGGAAGACAGATATATTCCGCAAAACTTCCTGCTTGTCTCGTTCCAATAAAACTATAATCCTTACAAAGTGCATAATCACCTTTCATACAGTCTTTACATTTCATGCAAGGAACCAATGGAGCGCCAGCTACTCGCTGGCCTTTTTTTACTTTTGTCACTCCATCTCCCGCAGCTTCTACAATCCCTGAAAATTCATGTCCAAGAATAATTGGATAAAAATGTGCTCCATCTCCATTTACTCTAGGTACATCTGATCCACAAATTCCAGAACACTTTACCTTTACAAGCACTTCTCCAGCTTTCGGCTCTGGAATTTGTACTTCTTCATATCTTATATCTTCTTTTGCATGTAAAACTCCTGCTTTCATCTATCTGCACCTAATCCTTTCTTTTATTTGACTTTTTATTCTTCTGCAATTCCTTTTAGTAACTCTTCAACCTTTTTCGCTGTTGCCTGTTTATTAATTCCAGATACAAGTCCAAATACACTAAGATGTGGTTTTTCCAACGGATTTCGATAGTTTGCAGTTGTAAAGACTACATCAACATCCTTTTGCTTTGAAGGTACTTCTGCAATTGTTCCCTTCATTAATCTAATTTTAATCCCTGCATTCTTTGCAATTTCTTTAATTTCTTCTTGTGCAATTGTTGATGTTGCTACACCACTTCCACATGCTACTAATACTTTTACTTCTTTTGCCATAATTATTCTCCTTTACGACTTATCTAATTGTTCTTGCAAATAAACTATAATCTCTTCGTTTGAAAGCATTTTACATTTTACTAAAACTTCTGAATTGTTCAAAAATGTCATCATATTTTGGAGTACAGTTAAGTGTTCATTTGGATCTTTAATTGCCAAATTGAAAATCATATCTGTTTCTATTTCTTTCCTATCATCATCTAATCGTCTAAATGAAACAGGACAATCTAGTTTTAGAAAACAAATTGCATTCTGTGTAATTCCATCATCTTTTACATGAGGAATTGCCGTTGGGATTTCTGTTGGAAGCCCTGTTGGAAATTCTTTTTCACGTTTTACACATAAATTTCCAAACTCTTTACTTACAATTCCTGCTTTATATAAAGTATCTCCACAAAGTTTAATTGCTTCTTCACTATTTTTTGCTGATCCATGGATTGCCAAATATTTAGTCTTCATTTCTTTCACCTCTTATCCAATCATCATCATAATTCTATGAATAAATGATACGATTAAGTTGCCAGGATTCCATCCAAAATGAGATGCTGTTACAAATTTACCAAAATTTACATTTGTAGCTGTCATCATTTGTGTCGCTTCTGGAATAAACATATTAGCTAGGAATAAAGTAAGGAACATCATAAGGATCATACCAATAAGTGATCTAAATAAATTTCCTTTACTGCTTAATACAACCATTGGTGTCATATAACAGATTTCTGCTAAAAGACTTAATGGAAAAAATCTCATACCAGGCATTACTAATGCAAGAAGAATTGTTACTGGTATCATAATTGCAGTACATGTGATACATGCTGGATCACCAAGACCAAGAGCAATGTCCATACCTATGTAAATATCAGCGTCTTCACCAATCTTCTTGTGCATATAGTCGTTTGCTGCCTGTCCCATTGGAGAAAGCCCTTCCATCATGATGGATACCATTCTAGGAATTAACACCATTGCTGCTGCAACACCCATTGCCATTGTAATAATCTCTCCTGGAGACTGTTTTGTAATAACTGCCAGAAAGGCACCTACTGCAACACCAATAATTGCTGGATCACCAAACACTCCAAGTTTATTCCCGATATCTGTCATATCCACATCTACTTTATTCAAACCAGGAATCTTATCAATAATTTTATTTAATGCATAGCAAATTGGATAAGCCCATGCTACAAAACAAAGACAAGTACATGTCGTACCTTCTAATCCAAAGTATTCTCCCCAAGACTTTGCAACCCATTGTCCAAAGAAAAGGACAGCCACACCACAAGCTAAAGCTACTAAGAATCCAATAACTGCATTTCCTGATAATGCATATGCAAGTGCTCCTGGTACAAGGAAGTGCATGAAGTTCCAAATATCTACATTTAATACTTTTACAATTTTCAAACGAACAAGTATTAAATTTATAAATATAATTGCCGGAATTACTAGAACTGCAAATGGTACGGTCCATGATGCTGCACCAAGTGCTGCAAATCCGATTTCTAATGTGTCATAACCAGATCCTAACTTCTCGTAGTACTCCATTGCCGGTGTTACCGATGTAATCAATAAATTTACCGCTAAAACCAATCCTTGAAAACCAATCCCTACTAACAAACCTGCTTTTATTGCCCGTCCAATCTTCATACCAAAGAATATTCCCAATACTCCAATTACGACTGGAAGAAGCGCAGTCGCTCCTAAACCAATAAATCCTTGAAAAAACTTTAATAGCATTTCCATAATTACCTCCACCTTTATATTTTTAAATTTTTGTGTTTTTGAGATTGTTGGCCAAACTTTTTATCTCTTGTTTACATTTATATAGTATCATGCGCCATAAGTTAAAAACAGTGAAAGGTATTTCCCTTTATGAGAAAAAATTTAGTTTGGTCAAATCCATTTCCTATCCTGGAAATAAACTAAATTGGTCGAATCTATTTCCTGATTTAGAAATAAATTCGACCAATTACTTTTACCATATTTAACTTATACTGTGCTCATATTTTTCAATGATTCTCGTCATTTCTTCTGGACTTTCTGCGTCGTGAAGCATCTGCCGATACTCATCATCTTTTAACATATTGACCAGACTAAAAAAAGCCTTTAGATAGCTTTTATGGTCAATAGCACTTAAACAACATACAAACTCTATAGGATCCAATTCTTCTACTCCAAATGGCACTGGATTTTTTAGACGAATAAAGTGCATCCCAAGACGAATACTTCCCTCTTCAACTTTTGCATGAGGCAAAGCAAATCCCTTCGCCAGTACAACATAGGAACCATATTCTTCAATACTATGAATCATCGCATCTATATATCTATCTTCAATATACCCTCGTTCTACAAGTTTCTCCCCAGATCTGCGGACTGCATCCCGCCAATCGTTGCATTCTACATCTACTTCAATATTAGCTGCCTGAAGTAGATGATGTAAATATGGCGATATAATCCCTGCTTCATTCTCAACCGATTGCTTAAAATGGTAACGTATAACTTTAGAGATTTCCTTTTCAAAATCCTTTGCCTTCTCTTCTGACTCAATCGTGTCATATACAAGTGGGCGAATCTCATCAATTAAACGTTTTGCACTTAATCCTTCTTCATCTACATTTGTTGAATGATTCCGATTGTTTCGCAATGCATCAATTCTATTTCCCACGCGAATATAATCAGCATCATTAAAAGCCGCTGATACAACAACATACTCTAACGAACAGCCATCCAGGGGGATTGTAGAAATAACAAAATCAGCTGAATTTGGTTCAATACACATGGCTTCATGTGCAGAAATGACATCCACAACCCGAAATTTAAAATGTCTTTTCAACTTCTCAAGGAGCAATCTGGATGTTCCGATTCCCGCATGACAGGCTACAATCACACGAAAAGCCACTTCCTTATTCTTCTTACGTTCAATGGCTGCACATACATGTATGGCAATATATTTGATTTCAATATCACTCAATTCTCGGTCCGTATATTGATAAATCACAAACATCTGATTTATGACTGACTCTAGTACATCCTGATTGTTCTCAAGAACTTCATTTATCACATCAACTTCCTGATACTCCATTGCTGGGGCAGAAAATATTGATTCTAAATGATTGGATAGATTCTCAAAGAAATCATAATCTGTATTTAAATTAATTCCTAATTCAGAAGAAATCCCTGCAATATATTGTCTTGTAATCATTTGAATGATAATTGTATTCTTACTAAACGTTCCATGGTTCATATATCGTACACTATCTAAAAAATGGCTAAAATTCTTAATATCATCCTCTGTCGTAACAACATCACAATACTGGGAAATATATTTCAATGTATCTAGTGCAAACATATAATTTTCACTATTTGTATCCTCTTGTGGCTCCAAAAACTCCCCTGCCTGATTCCGATTTACCATAATTCTTAAATATAAAATAATCTCTTGAAATGTACTATCTTTGAGATATTTTTTATAACGCTGTTCCTGTTCACTTATAATTTTTTGAATTACACTTGAATCTCCAGCCTGTACACTAACATACTTAGACACTACTTCTTTATGTTTGTCATACACAGACACTGATGATTGTAAAAGATTCAAAAGGAATCTTCTCTTATCACTCTCTGCTCCTTCTATACGAAGACCCTTGTTTGCATGAGAAACTACCTCTAAATTTCCTTTTCTTATAAATGCTTTAATTGCCTTTAAATCATTAATTACCGTTGCTCTGCTGACAAATAAATGGTCTGCAATGGTCGCCAGTGTGATATAGTCTATAGAATTTACAATCATAGCAGACGCTACCTGCTCCCGCTCTTCTCTCGACAATTTATACTGATAAAAATCTCCTTCAAGTAATATTGGCATGGCCTCTTCAAAATTCTCAGGTATATTTATCTTGCCTCCACTGTTTATGATAACTTTATCTCTCTTATTCTCATTTAAAATCGAATTAATTTCTTTCAAATCATTTCGAATAGTTTTTTGAGATACCTGAAAATATTCTGCAAATCCAGAGATTGTAATCTCATCCTTCTCCTTGCTCAGCAATTGCACAATTTCGGTACTCCTCTGATTCATTCTAAACACCTCCGGTTTTTTATTATTCAGAACTATAGTTATTCTATTCTCATAGTAACCTAATTAAAAAAATAAAAAAAGAATGAATCATTTCTTAAATAAAGAAATTTTTTATATTTCCTCTTACTTATTCTCATCATCAGCCCAGTGATATGGTGTATTCTGATAAACGTAATAATTAAGCCAGTTGTTATAAAGAGTATTTGCATGGCATCTCCATGATTTTACTGGCCCCTTTTCTGGATTATCATCTAAATAATAATTCTTTGGAACGTCTGGGTTCAACCCCTTCTTTACATCTCTTTGGTATTCTGTGTCAAGAGTCATCACATCATATTCTGGATGTCCTGTGACAAAAATCTGATTTCCTGTTTTATTTACAATTGCATAGGGTCCAGTTTCTTCTGATTCAGCAACAATCATTAGGTCTTTATTTTTACGAACCGCCTCCCCATCTACTGCTGTATTTCTAGAATGTGGTGCATAAAAATAATCATCAAATCCACGAACTAATGGTGTCTTTTTATGTACTGTATGATGTCGGTACACTCCAGATATCTTCTGATCTAAGGCTTCTTTTTTAATTCCATAATGATAATAAAGTCCCGCTTGTGCTGCCCAGCAGATATGAAGGGTAGACGTTACATTGGTCTTGCTCCATTCCATAATTGCGGCAACTTCATCCCAGTAGTCCACTTCCTCAAATTCCTTTAACTCTACAGGCGCTCCTGTAATAATCATTCCATCAAACTTCTTTTCTTTGATTTTAGAAAATACAGTATAAAATTTCTCCATATGTGCTTCTGGCACATGAGTTGGTGTATATGATTCTGTCTGTAAAAATGTAATATCTAACTGTAATGGTGTATTGGATAAACTACGAAGTAAATGCAATTCTGTCTCTAACTTTGTTGGCATTAAATTCAAAATAACAATCTTTAGAGGTCTAATATCCTGAGTACCCGCACGATCCATATCCATTACGAATACATTTTCTTTTTCTAGTATAGCCTTTGCTGGCAATGCTGCGTCAATTCTAATTGGCATTTATGTCACTCCCTTTTTATTTTTTGATGATTCTTATGCCTTGATCATCTCTATAAAATCTTCTTCACTAATAATTGGAACACCTAAATCTTTTGCTTTTTTATTCTTAGAGGATGTTGATGTAGTATCATTGTTAATCAGGTAATCTGTCTTCCCTGTCACACTTCCTGTTGCTTTTCCACCAAGTTCCTCAATATGCTCTTTCAATGCTTTTCGATTTGTATATTCATTTAAAGAGCCTGTAATTACAAATACTTTTCCCTCTAATATCTTTTCTGCGCTAGATTTTTCTCTCTTTTGAATATCTAAATATTCTAACAATTTATCTACTGTATTTTGATTGTTTGGCAATGCAAAATATCCTTTCATTGCCTGTCCGATCATAGGACCAATTCCATCAATGGCTGTAAAATCATCCACATCCGCCTTTCGGATAGCATCAAAATCATCTTCAAAATGACTGCAGATTAACTTTGCATTAGACAATCCAACATTTGCAATTCCAAGACTATAAATAAAGTTTGGAAGAAGCACTGTCTTTGCCCCATGGATTGCCGAGATTAGATTTTCATAAGATTTTTCTCCAAATCCTTCCATATTGATAATGGTATCTTTATATTGCTCCAGTGTAAAAATATCATAAAGCTCCTCTAAGATTCCACCTTGAATCATCTTATCTAACGTTGCTTCTGAAAGTCCATCCACATTTAATGCATCTCTGGAAACAAAATGTGAAAATAATTTTAGCTTCTTGGCACTGCAAAATTCATTGGTACACACAAGAGTTTTAATTCCATTTTCACTTTCTACCTTCGTCTGTCCACCACAAGCTGGACAAGTTTTTGGGATATCAATATGATTTGATTTTGTAAAATTTTCTGCCAGTTGAGGAATAATCATATTTGCCTTGTATACAGTAATATCATCACCAATTCCAAGTTCTAACTCTTCCATAACGCTAAGATTGTGAAGACTTGCCCTGCTTACTGTTGTTCCTTCTAATTCCACTGGATCAAAGATTGCCACTGGATTAATCAGCCCAGTTCTTGAAGGACTCCACTCAATCTCAGTTAGTTTTGTGTTTGCTGTCTCATCTGCCCATTTAAATGCAATGGAATCTCTAGGAAACTTCGCCGTTCTCCCTAAGCTTTTTCCATAGGAAATATCGTCATACAAGAGCACAAGTCCATCTGATGGAGCATCATGTTCTGGCATTTTGTCAGCAAAATGCTGTACTGCATCAGATATGGTGTCACTTGTTACTACATTGTAATCTACCATGTCAAACCCAAGATTTCTGGCCCATGCAATCTTTTCTTCCATAGAGTTGTGAAAATCAACATCTTCCACATCTCCCACAGAAAATCCGTAAAAATGTACCTTTCGCTGTGCTGTAATCTCATTGTTTAACTGTCGTACAGAACCACTGCATAGATTTCTTGGATTCTTATATTGGCTTTCTACATCGGGCATTTCTTCATTCATTTTCTTAAAATCAGAATATAAAATAACCGCTTCCCCACGAATCACCAATGTATTCTCATAAGCAATCTTTCTTGGAAGATTTACAAACACCTTTGCATTGTTTGTGATAACTTCTCCCATCTCACCATTTCCACGAGTAACAGCCTTTAATAGTTCCCCATTTTCATAGGTTAACACAACTGTAAGTCCATCTAATTTCCATGACAGAAGCCCTTTTTGATTCCCCAGCCATAGTGCTAAAGCATCTACTTCCTTGGTCTTATCCAAAGAAAGCATCGGCGATGGATGTGCCTCCTTTTCAAGGCTTGTTAAAAGCTCATATCCAACATGAACGGTAGGACTATTTGACAAAACTGTCTTTGTTTCCTTTTCAAGTTCACCTAGTTCATCATACAATTTATCATATTCAAAATTCGACATAATTTCTTGATTCTTCTGATAGTAAGCTTCACTTGCTTCATTTAAAATCTGAATCAATTCCTTCATTCGCTGAATTTTATTCACTATCTAACTCCTTCTTCAAACGTTCCCACTCGTCAGGACGCAACTTTCGATAAGTTCCTTCTTTCAAATGTCCAAGCTGAATACTCATCAACCGGACCCTCTTTAGTTTTACCACTCTATATCCAAAATACTCACACATTCGACGAATTTGGCGATTCAATCCCTGAGTCAAAATAATACGAAATGTATGTGCATTCTCCTTGATTACTTCACACTCTCTGGTTACAACATCTAATTCTTCCAACGGAACACCTTGTCTCATTCCCTGAATAAATGTGCTTGTAATCTTTTTATCTACCGTAACTTCATATTCCTTTTCATGGTAATTCCTTGCTTTCATAATCTCATTGGCCATCTCACCATCATTGGTGAGCAAAATAAGCCCATGAGAATCCTTATCAAGTCTTCCCACTGGGTAAATTCTTGTTGGATAATTGATAAAATCTATAATATTGTTCTTCTCTTTTTTACTTGAGGTACATACAACTCCAACAGGTTTATGAAATACCAGACAGACTAAATCATTCTCAATTTCCACTGGTTTTCCATCAAATACAACCTTCTGACCCTTGGACACCTTCGTTCCCTTGGTCGCAGTTTCACCGTCAACAAGAACCTTTCCCTGCTCCACAAACACATCTGCCTGCCTTCTAGAACAGACTCCTGCCTGACTTAAATATTTATTAATTCGTACCGATTCTTCTATCTCACGCTTTTGCTTCATAATACATCCTTTTTAATTAATTTTATTTATTTTCATATAGAATTTATTGTAACATATAACTCACAATTTTGTCCTGTAAATCGAAAAAAGTACCTATTAAGGTTACCGCAGCATCTTAATAAGCACTTTTAAATTTAAATTGTAATTTACATTTTCTTTTCCCATTTATCACACAATGCATTGATTTGATCTGCAAACTTAGCCAAATCTTTGTTGGCACCGCCTTGATTTCTTGCAATCACTTCAAGAAGTCTGCTTCCACAAGACTCAAGCCTTGTATAAACTGGGGATTCTCCTTGTTTCTTTTTGTACTCTGGAACTTTTTCTTTGCTTCCTTCACAAATCCATTCTCCCGTTCCCAAGTCAAACTCAGCACCGCTAAAAGGGGCTTCGGCATCTAATTTATGTTCTAATTTCAAGAATTCACAGTATTTATCACACACCGAATCCTCTCCGTGAACTACAAATACTTTTTGTGGTTTTTCCTTAAACTCATCAATCCAACGAGTCAACCCATTCTTATCTGCATGTCCGCTGAGTCCTTCTAGCATAATAACTTTTGCTGCCACATGAATTGCCTCACCAAATAATTTAACATCCTTGCATCCTTCTACCAAAGATCGTCCCAAAGTACCATTTGCCTGATATCCAACAAATACAACGGTACACTCTGGACGCCATAAATTATATTTTAAATGATGACGGACTCGCCCTGCCTCACACATCCCAGAAGCGGAAATAACTACCTTTGGTTCTTTGTCAAAATTAATGGCTTTGGAATCTGCCGTAGAAATGGATAGTTTTAGATTGCTGAAGGAAATTGGATTGATGCCATTTTTAAGAAGTTCCATTGCCTCTTCATCAAAGGTCTCTGCTGTATCCTTATTAAAAATATTTGTTGCCTCAACTGCAAGAGGACTATCTACATACACAACAAAATCTCCATGATTCTTCACCATACCCTCATCTTTAATCTGTCGAATATAGTAGAGGAGTTCCTGCGTTCTTCCAACTGCAAAAGATGGAATAATAACATTTCCTCCTTTATCAAAAGTCTTTTGAATTACTTCAGCTAATTTTTGAACATAATCTGGCCGTTCTCCATGAAACCTATCTCCATAAGTTGCTTCCGTCAAAGCATAGTCTGCAGACTCAATATAATTTGGATCTTTGATTAATGGCTGATCATAATTTCCAATATCTCCTGAGAAAGCTAGCTTTTTTGAAATCCCATCCTCATCTAGCCATACTTCGACACTTGATGAACCTAGCAAATGTCCCACATCTGTAAATCTAACATGAATTCCATTTGTTACTGATATTTTTTGGTTATACTGACATGATACAAACTGCTCCATTACACCAACTGCATCATCCATGGTATAAATAGGTTCTACCTCTGGTTTCCCAGATCTTCTTGCTTTCCGACTTTTCCACTCTGCCTCAAACTCCTGGATATGTGCACTGTCACGAAGCATGATATCACACAAATCTTTCGTTGCCTGTGTTGTAAAAACACTTCCACGAAATCCATTTCTGTAGAGAAGAGGTATTAAACCTGAATGATCAATATGTGCATGGGTCAAAAATACATAATCAATTTGTGATGCTTTCACAGGCAGTGGTACATTGACATAGACATTCTGTCCCTGTTCCATTCCATAATCAACTAAAATATGTTTCCCACACGCCTCAATATAATGACAACTTCCTGTCACTTCATGGTCCGCTCCGATAAACATTAATTTCATAGTATCAAACCTCCTCTGTAATATATATACTCTCAAATGGTATTAAATCTTGAAATTCTTTTCTCGTCTGTGTTCCAAATAGAATCTCTGTCAATTCCTTTATTGTGAGTTTCAGTTGTGGTTGTTCTTGTGTGCTCTTAATATTCCCCCCTTGCCTTGTAATATTTATTTGAAATGTTCCACGATTCTCCAAAATAATTGAATCTTCTATTTCTATATTTATGGAGATAGAATTCTTTGCCTTTACAAAATTCATCATTTCACGAAGATTTGTTATTCTTACCATAATGGATGGAACCTGTTTGGACACACTTTTATCGTTTCCAACAATTTCAATCACATATTCTGAAAAATAACCTTTTAACATCTCATAAAATTTGTCTTTCTTCTCGCAAAATGCCTCTCTAATAAATACTGTATCTTCTTCTATTCCATATACAAAGACTGCAGATAAATTCTCTTGCTCCCACAATAGAATATCTCCGCCCTGACTCTTTGCTTCTTTCTGAATTCTGGCTAAATAATCTTTTGTTACCTTTGTATGAATATCATATGACCTTAACTGGCTTTCTATGAAAAGAATCACCTTATCTGCATCTTTCTTACATTCAAAACCTCGAAGAATTCCAGAAAAATCTGTTTTATCTCCTTGAATTTTATCTTTACTCCAATCCATGGCAAACACAAAATCAAAAGGCTCGTAATAAGCTGGATTCGCTGGTTCTAGATAGGTGAATGCCTCTTTTGCTTTTGCCATATCATTTAAAACTTTGTGAAGCATTCCTCTCATAATTCCCTGTCTTCTGCATTCTGCCTTAGTTGCAACTGCAACAATGTAATGCATTGGGACTTCTTTTCCTCTAATATCTAATAAATATGGATTCAAGTGAATGGTTCCCACCAATTCTTCTTTGTTCTTTGCCATCAAAACTTGATTCTTAGAATATACTTCCTCAAAATAATAATCTGCAAATTCTTTAGGATCTTCAAATATCTCCTGATATAAATTGTAAATTTCCTGTTTTTTCGTTTTATCATCGTAGATAAAATCCATCTAGTCTTCTCCTTTTTGGCACCCTTTACAATTAGCACATCCAGTTCCTTTTGCTGTCTCTGGTTCTTTTAAAATATCTTGATAAATATAATTGTCAACACCAGTTAGTAAACACACCGCCTGAGAACTGATTCCCTCACCTATACCTGTAAACCCAAGCCCTTCTTCGGTGGTTGCCTTTACATTCACCTGATTTTTTTCAATCTTAAGTGCTTTTGCAATGTTCTCTCTCATATCCTCAATATAGCCTGCAAGCTTTGGTCTTTGCGCTATTACAGTACAGTCAATATTCTCAATAATATAACACTCCTGATCTACAAGTTCTCCAACACGCTGTAACAACACAAGGCTGTCTGCTCCTTTGTATTCAGGATCTGTATCTGGAAAATGCTTTCCAATGTCCCCTAATGCTGCAGCTCCTAACAATGCATCACAAACTGCATGAAGCAGTACATCCGCATCTGAATGTCCCAATAATCCTTTCTCATATGGAACCTTTACTCCACCTAAAATTAAATCTCTTCCTTCTACTAATTTATGCACATCATAGCCCATTCCAACTCGCATGTTTATGGTACTCCTTTTTCTTATTTTTTATATACTCTTATTATATTACAATTCCATAAGAAATACAAAAAATGCTGCCAGTTATGACAGCATTTCTAACAATCCCCTTTTTGTACCTAAGATGCTTTCCCTTGAGAACCAAAAAGCTTTATCTTTTCAATTACTTTCTCCTTTACTGCCTCTGTTCCATACGACAATAATTTTCTTGGATCAAATCCTTTCCCTTCTAGATCTTTTCCTTCTTCGATATATTTCCTAGTTCCTTCCGCAAAAACAAGCTGGCACTCTGTATTTACATTAATTTTTGCAACTCCAAGTGTAATTGCTTTTTGCACCATCTCATCTGGAATTCCCGTCCCACCATGAAGAACAAGTGGCATATCACCTGTCTGCGTTTGAATCTGGTCCAATGTATCAAAGCTTAATCCTTCCCAGTTTTCTGGATATTTTCCATGAATATTTCCAATCCCTGCTGCCAGCATGGTGATTCCCAAGTCGGCTATCTGTTTACATTCATTTGGATTGGCACACTCACCTCGCCCAATGACTCCGTCTTCTTCCCCACCAATGGAACCAACTTCTGCCTCTAATGAAATTCCCTTTTTCTTTGTAATATCTACAAGTTCTTTTGTTTTCCTAATATTATCTTCTAGAGCCTCGTGGGAACCATCATACATTATAGATGAAAAACCTGCGTCAATGCACTTTTGGCATGCTTCATAAGAGCCATGATCTAAATGAAGAGCAACTGGTATCGAAATATTTAGCTCATCTATCATCCCTTCTACCATATCAACGATTGTCTTATATCCACACATATACTTAGCCGCTCCCTCAGATACCCCTAAAATAACAGGTGCTTTCATATCCTGAGATGCCAATAAAATTGCTTTGATCCACTCTAAATTATTTATGTTAAATTGTCCTACTGCATAATGTTCACTTTTAGCTTTTTTAAGCATTTCTTCTGCTGATACTAACATGTTCTTCCTCCATAAATTATTTCATCATTTTTGCTTCTAACAATGTATCTTCTGCTTCCTTACACCATACATTTTGGTTTGCTTCACAAATATCAGCTAATTTTTTAAACAATGGATCCGTTTTTCCAAGTTCTTTGAAATCTTCAATTGCTGTCAATTCCATTTCAATGTGTGGATAGATTAATTTTTTTCCTCCAGGTATATTTGGAAGATTTACGATAGTCTCTGGTGCCGCATTAATACCTCCAATATGTGTAATCATATAGGATGGATTAATTTTATTTTCAAATGATAATTTTAATGATTCTAACATATCCCCTGTAGAACCTCCAGAAGTTCCACAGATATGAGTTCCTTCATAATGCACATTGTAAAAATTAAATGGAACTTTAAATCCATTATCAGTTGGTCCTGCAAAGAAATTTAAACATCCATCATTTCCAAGAAGATCATCTCCCATTTGAATCAATTGATTTACGGCTGCAAAGACAAAGACTTCATCAAATCCTTTTCCGTCTGTTAATTTCTTCATTTCATTTTTAGGATTTTCGTAATTTGACGGATTTAGGTATATTAATTCTTTTCCCACTTTTGCTGCATCTTCCGGGGTTATAAGACTCTTCGCTCTTTGAAGCCGTGCCTCATCAATATCGGCTACCACAATTTTCTTTGATTTATACGGTCCATTCACTGCATAATCAATGGCACCCATTCCCATTGGTCCTGCACATCCTAATAATGCAACATTTCCATTTTCTTTTAACCCCATCTTGTGTTCATACACATAAGGAGTTGTGTGATAGGTTGCATGAAACGCCCCAATAATACATGACATTGGCTCAGCTAAGGATGCATTTGCAAAATAATCCCCTTCATATGGCAAAACACACCCAAGATCGATGGATACTTTTGGAATGATACAGTAGGTTGCATTTCCTCCATAATATTCATAGCTGTATCCTGCAGAATAACCACTTTCAAGCCCCATTGCCGGCTGAAGAACAAACTTCTCACCCTCTGAGAATTGATTTTTTAACTTCTCACCTACCTGAACAATGTACCCTGCAAATTCATGTCCTGTAATCGTCGGATGCTCAACACTTACATCATCTGGAACTCTTTTATGGTCCCCTCCTCTGATTGCAGCCTTATAAGTTGATAGACACACACTATTTGAAATAACTTTAACTAATAATTCCTCTTCCCCAATTTCAGGAAGCTCATACTCTTTTACAAATACATTTTTCTTTCCTGCTAACACTGCCGCCTTTGTCTGCATAATTTTTCTCCTTACTTTTGATTCTTTACTAGTTCATCGAATAATTCCTCAATATTTGGATCTTTCAAGAAATTCTTAATTGTTACAATCTGAATTCCTGGTTTGGCTGTTTTTGCCCGATCAAACAAGTTCTCATGTACCACCATAATATCTGTATCTGCTGGAACTTTTTCAATGGCATAATTCTCAACAGTAATATCTAGTCCTTCCTTTTGTATTCGCTTTCTAAAATTAGATGCTCCCATGGCACTGCTTCCAAGACCTGCATCACATGCAAATACAACAGTTTTCACTTCTTTTATTGCAGTTTTTTCAGCCCCTTCTAAGATGTCTTTTCCTTCTTGTTTCATAGCTTTTGAACTTTCCATTGCCTCTTCTAGCTGCTCATCATCTGTGGCCTTGGATGTTTTTAGTAAAAATGAATTTACAAGGAAACTAACTCCCGTTGCAACTAACACTCCTGCAATCACTCCAACAAAATTTCCTTTTGGTGTCAATGCAAGATAAGAGAAAATAGATCCTGGACTTGGTCCTGCAACTAACCCTGCGTTAAATAATGAAAATGTAACGATTCCTGATGCTGAACCTGCAATCATTCCCAAAATAGTAATTGGCTTCATTAGTACATAAGGGAAATAAATTTCATGAATTCCACCTAGGAAATGGATAATAATTGCACCGGGTGCAGTTCTCTTTGCCTGACCTTTTCCAAAAAAGGAATATGCTAATAATAATCCTAACCCAGCTCCTGGATTTGATGCCAGCATAAAATAAACTGATTTACCTGCACTTAATGCTTGCTGCATTCCTAATGGATAATAAATTCCCTGATCAATTACGTTATTCAAAAATAATACTTTTGCTGGTTCATTTAGGACTGCTACCAATGGCAATGCTCCTGTTTTAACAATGGCCTGAATTACTACAGTTAAAAAGTGATTTGCCTGTAGAATTGCAGGACCAATAAATGAGTAAGAACACAAACATAAAAGCAATCCAATAATTCCTAATGAAAAATTACTTATAATCATCTCAAACCCAGTTGGAACTTTATCATCAACAAAACCATCAAACTTTTTAATTACCCATGCACTTAATGGTCCCATAACCATTGCTCCTAAGAACATAGGAATTTCTGCTCCAATAATAAGCCCAATGGTACCAATAGCTCCTGCCACTCCACCGCGGTCTCCGTGGACTAACTTTCCACCCATAAAGGCGATTAATAGCGGCAGCATATAGGTTGACATTGGTCCTACTAGCTGACTAAAATTCTTATTTGGCATCCATCCTGTATCAATAAATAATGCTGTAATAAATCCCCATGCAATAAATGCACCCATGTTGGGGATTACCATCGCTGTTAAAAAACCTCCAAACGCCTGCATTCTGGCGCGAAAACTCTTCTTTTCCATACTAAAATCCTCCTATTTGTAGTCGTTATCTTCTGTCATAAATAATTCTAAATCTGCTCCTAAAGAATGGGAAAGTGCACGTTTCACATTCAAACAATCACTTGTTTCATAAAACTTTACTGCTTCCTGCCTAGAAAGTCCGCCTTGTATCTTTCGTTGAATCAAACGATCTTTCAGCACATGTTCTTCTCCTCGAATGAAAATAGAATAATCACATACTTTTTTTAAATCTTTCCATTTTCCTTCATTAAGAAGCAGCCAGTTACCTTCAATTAAAACAATCTCTCCAGTCACATTCTCTGCATCTTCCATGACGTCATGAATATTTCTGTCATATACTGGCCATGTCACATTCTCGTTTTTCATCGCTGCAAGTTTTACTGTTAATTTATCTATATCAAAGGTTTCCGGACAACCTTTAACATCTTTCATAGGGACTTCTTTTCCATTCACCACTGCTGTATGCTCTGCAATATAATCAGCGTGATAATGAAAGCCGTCTAATCCAATGGCTTGTATTTTGGTCACTCCATCTATTTTTGTTGATAAATATTCTAAAAATTTACTTAATGTGGTCTTCCCCACAGCTGGTGCCGCCGCTATAAACACAATAATTCTATTCTTCTTTTTTCTTTGAAGTTCTGATAGGGTATTTAAAAGTGGCAAAAATATAGTTTCAATTGCTTCCTTACTATACTGACATTCAATTTCAAACCCATTTACATCAAATTTATACTTTTTCCATTCTTTCATCTTAAAATCTCCAATATTTCTTCTATAGTTTTACTGTGAAATAACTGTTCCATTTTATCATCATCCATAACAATGTCCGTAAGTTCAGACAATGCTGCCAAATGTGCATTGGAATCATTAGCCGCCAATGATAAAATCAATTGCACTTCCATATCATCTGGAAAAACAACTGGTTCATTTAATTTTAGAAAAGACATCCCTGTTTGTAATGCACCACACTCAGGACGGGCATGTGGCATTGCAAATCCTGGAACTATGACAATATAAGGACCATTTTTCTTAACATTTGAAATCATGGCGTCCACATATCCTTCTGTAATCCAATTCTTTTTTAACAATGGTTCTGCTGAAATTTGAATTGCTTCTTCCCAGCTTTGCACTTTATCTTTGATTATAATATTTCCCTTGATTGTATCTAATAACATTGGTTTCCTCCTTAAATACTAATTGTTTACCTTTCCATAGGCGTCAATTAAAAACTGGTTAAAATAACTCTCCAGCGTCTCCTTCATTATCTCAAATACGCCTTCGTCTCCGTTTTGAATTTGCTCTAAAAACTTATCATCATCAAACATTTTCCGGCTGATACTTGAAACCGCCAGCTTATCTCTCGTATCATGTGCTGAAATCAGCATTACAATAATCGCCTTTACACTCTTAAAATATAAATCTTTAAAACAGCCTTCTTCTGGAAGCACTACAATAAATTTAGAACTTTCTACTGCTGTTGTTTTTGTATGTAAAAATGCAATTTCATACTCCTCAATTACTTGTGTAGACAGTGCTTCTCTCTCAAGAATTCCCTGTTCAATTTTTTCAGCCTCTTTCTGGTTTTCTGAACATATCTGACCAATTTGAAAAACTGCCTCATGGAATGTAATATTTGGATCTACATGATAAAATCCAAAATTCTTTATAATAGAATTAATCTCATTGGTAATTAATGTTGCTTCTTGAACATTTGTATTATGCTTAACTTCCTTTTTTTCCTGATATTCATATTTTTCTATCATATGCTCAATTCGCTCTAAGTCATCTTCTGTCAATAATAAATTCACCAGAACCTGTTCTTGCACTGATTGAATTGGGTATGTGGATACGATAAAGTCTAAATCACTAAACTTCCTAGAACTCAATCGGTCTCCTGCAATTGATTCCACTTTCACTCGTTCTTCAAAATGGTGATATATTTCAGAGGAAAGAAGACTGGAAATACCGATTCCACTGCTGCACACAACCCCAATATAAACGGTTCTTCTTAATCTATGCCTTTGTTCTATTCTTAACATTGCACCTCCAAAATGCATTGCCAAAAATGCAATTTCATCCTCTGGCATATGAATATTTAACTTTTTCTCCAATACTTTTGATGCTTGGGTCGCTCTCTTGTAAGCATCTTTATATGTACTCTTAATCTGTTCCAGCATAGGGTTCTTAATTGGAATCCCATGGGATAGCCTTGTTATGGTGGGCTCTAGATGTGCAATAAGCCCTTCTACAAATTCGTCATCTGATTTTAATTCAAAGGACAATTCTGTACTAAAGCTATTTGCCATTTCGTAAACCATCTCTTTCATTGGTATTAATTGATCCTCAACCTGAACGCTCTCTCCATCTCTTTGGACATGCTGAAGCTTGCATCCCTTTAAAAAGAAAGTATAGTTCACTCTTTCCATTTTTGAGATATGAAGTTCAAATACTCTGCCAAGTTCCTCGGCTAATAAATCAATTTGTTCCTCAATCTTTCCTTCTTTTTCTTTTTTATATATTCCCTTACCCTGGAATATTCTTTGAATGGATATAGTGAGATACAAAATAAAATTCTTATATGACTCGTTTGTTAAATTGCTAATCTTCCCACTCTTTTGTTGGTCAACAACTCTTTTTATCTTTTCTCTAATCTGGGATTTAAGGAAGGAATCATCTTGATATTTTGTAATATACGCAACCATAACTCTTCGGTAATCTGCCTCTTCATATGAAAGTCCAATTCCAAATCCACTTTTTCTTTCAATCTTTATTCTATACTTTTGAAACCATGGTTCTAATTGTTCTAAATCATGACTTATTGTTGGCTCACTTACCTGGAGCATATTGGAAAAGTAAAATAACTTTTGCAGTTCATCTTCCTTTAATAATGCCAAGATTAAAAGCTGATGTCTCTTCTCTTTGTTCCTTGGATCAAAATCATCACTTTTCTTTAAAAGTTCTACAAATGATTCCTTCTCCTTTGCATCTCCCACAATTTCTAGTCCTCGTTTTGTCTTCCTTTTTAAAGTCAGATTAAATTTCATCAAGTCTCGTTCAAGGTCGTCTAATTCTCGGTAAATGGTCCTTTTACTAATATTTAATTTCTCTGCCAATTCACTTGCCTTAATTGGTTCTTTTGCTTTCAGCAACAAAAATAATATCTGAACACTTCTTGGACTAAATTCCATGATTGACACCTCCTTAACTTATGTTTATTATACGCTAGCATCTAATTGAAACTCAAGACAATGAGATTTAATTTTGTCCATAAAAGAAAGTGACAACTCTTCGCCATCACTCTCTTTTGACATCATTTATCTCTGACACTTTTTTCATTTAAATATAAGAAAAAAACCTTGTAAATACAATATCTACAAGGTTTTCTTTTCAATAGCGATGAGCAGATTCGAACTGCTGACACTACGGGTATGAACCGTATGCTCTAGCCAACTGAGCTACATCGCCATATGTAATTATTCAGATGAAAATCATCCGAGTGGGACCAACAGGGCTCGAACCTGTGACCCCCTGCTTGTAAGGCAGGTGCTCTCCCAGCTGAACTATGATCCCGTGGTTGTTGTCTGCCTTATTCGCGACAACATAGACAATTATATTATTTTGAGCATCAAAAGTCAAGCACATTTTTTAATTTTTTTAAAAAAATTATTACATCAAAAAAACCGCATAACTATGCGGTTTTTCATGGTCTATTTCATAAGAAAATCTGACATTGTAGGTTTTTTATTCTGATGTAACGGATGCACCATCTCCCAGAATGTTCCCTTTATTGCTTTTTGATTCAATTCCTTGGCAACAGTGACTAATGAAACCTTTTTGTCTTGTCCCTGAATACTGACTTTACCATCTCCATCAATTCCTGTTAAAGTTACAAACTTCTGTGTAGCACTAATAGTTCCTTTTTTCATTGGAACTGCAAGTTCATATCCATATTGTAAAACAGACTTTAAATCTTTACAACGGTATTCTAACTGCTTATTAACCTTAATTTCTTTCTTAATCTTTGCTTCTTTCTTCTGTTCTGCTTTTGTCTTAGGAGAAATTCCCCAGAAAGGCCCTCCTGCAGATGCACTCTTAGATTGAGCAATCACATCCTTCAATGTGTACTTATATGCACTTCTCTCTCTGCTTGCTACGTCTGCAACGGTCACCTGATCTTTGTCATCAATTCCTACTAATACAATAAAATGTCCACCTTTGGTAAAGTATCCTGGTCCCATCAATGCAACGACTGGATTCCCTGCTTTTAAAGCCGCCTTAATGTTCCCATAATTAGTTCCAAGCCCATTGCAAGTCAAATCATACTGCTTTGCAAGTGCAGGAATCATATCATGAGACGATCCAGCATTGGTATAATATCCATTGTTATATGCCCAAATCGTAGTATCAAGGGGTGTAACCCACTTTCCTGTCAAAGAACTAATACATACCGCCATAGCGGTTGGTCCACATCCTGAACTATGTATACAATACCCATTCTGGTTCCATGCAGAATCTACTTGATTAAAGTAAATAAACTTTCCAATGTATTCTTTTTGATTCTTCATGTTAAGTCTAGTGTCGTTATACACCTTAGGAATAATATTGTTAACTACTTTTTCTTCCTTAAGGTTCTTATCCTTCTCTAGCTTCTTAACTTTATCTTTTGTTTTAATTTTATTACTTTTTTTATCTTTATTATTCTTTTTGTCTTTTTTCTTTTTGGTCTTGTTTTTATGTGTGGTAGAAGTATTCGCTGTTGTTGATGTTTTCTCTGTCGTAGAAGTCTCTGGCTTAGCTTCTGTTGTTGCCTCTGTTGTACTTGCTGTGTTTGTGGATGCTTCCGTCGTCTGTTTTATTCCTTCTGACGCTTCCGTCGCCCTCTTTGCTCCTTCAATTTCTTGAGCATACACAGTATAATTACTATTCCCTGTCATGCCAGACATACTTGTTACTGTACAAATACTTAACACACCTGCTAAAAACAATGCAGAATATTTTTTCATGAACTCACTCCCATCCATTCTTCAATAACTCATTATAACTCTTTTTTTACAATTCTTCAACTTTACTTCCTTTATTTTTTTTATTTATTTGAATTTGCTGGTCAATTCGGCTTTTTAATTCTGTTACATGAGAAATAATCCCTATTAACCTTTTTCCATCTGCAAGTTCCATCAAGACTTCAACTGCCTGGTCTAAGGATTCTTGATCCAAAGAGCCAAATCCCTCGTCTACAAAAAGCACATCTATCTCAATACCTCCTACATTATTTTGAACAATATCAGATAATCCCAATGCCAGACACAGTGCTGCTTTAAAACTTTCTCCACCTGACAATGTCTTTACAGGTCGTTTCTTTCCAGTATAATAATCAAGCACTTCAATTTCTAAATTATCCTTTCTTCTTCCATCTAGAATATTTTCTTGGCGATACATCTCATATCTTCCATTGGTCATCTTTAAAAGTCTGGTATTCGCAGCTTTTAATATGTCATTGAAATATGTAATTAATACATATTGCTCAAACGTAAGTCTTAGACCATTATCTCCATTTAATAGTTTCTCTACATCTCCCACAATCCCATATTTCTTTTCTAGCTCTTCTTTTCTCGTTTCCTTTTCTTTAAGAGAACTAAGTGCCGTTTTCACTTCATGGAGTTCTATTTGATTTTGTTCCTTCTTTGCTTCTAGTACCGAGATTTCTTCTTTTCCAAGGTCAATTTGAATCTCCTTTTGATGAATTTCTTCTTGACTAATTTCATTGATTTGAGTTTCCGATTTCTTCTTCTTCACTTCTTTCATTTGAACTTCTACATTAGAGAGTTGAATTTCATGTTCTTTTAATGCTTTTTGATTTTCTTTTTGCTCTCTATCAAACTTCTCAACAAAAGCAACTAGCTCTTGATACTGCTGTTCCATTTGATTGATATCTGGAATATCCTTTAATTGCTCTTTTAGAGCATCTAGTTTTCCACCCATTGCCTGAAGTTCATTTTCAATCTTTTGAAGATGTTCAGTTTCTTCTGGAATACTTTTTGTCTCATACAGCGCCGCTTCTTCAGTGGAAATTAAAGTAACTTCTGGCTTTTCATCCATCTGTTCTTCTAGCATTTGATCCCTTTGCATCCACTCTAATAATTGATGGTAGCATTCCTGATACTGCTGTTCTGCTTTTAGTGATTTATCTTCTTGAATTTTCACATCTTCTTTGGTAACTGTACTCTTTTCACTTTTTGCCTTGTTAGGATGTTCTATGGAACCACAGACAGGGCATGGCTTTCCCTCTTCTAGACTATCTGCAATCATTCCAATATTTGCGGCAAAGAATTCTGACTGAATCTTCATCCAAAGATTCTTTTCCTGTTTCCATACCATTTCTTTTCTCTGGTATTCTTCTTTTTTCCTTTCCGTCTGCTTTTTTTGTTGAATTCTTTGCTTCTCTTCTTCCTTCCATTTTCGCAGCTGGGCTGCTTGAATCCGAATTTGCTGTTGTAGTTGGTCTTCTTCTCGCCCTTTTATTTCATTTTCCAGCTTTTTATATTGAAATACCAGTTTTCGAAGTTCTTCAAATCGAAGTCTTTGCTCATACATTTCTTCTCTCTTCTCTTCCAGGTCCTTTAGTTCCTGTTGCTTCTTTTGATCAAGAAGATATGCTGACTTTAATTTTACATTTTTTTCTTCTAACTTATTTTCTTCCAGCAATAACTTTTCATGGACATCTTTTGCATTTTTTAATGTTTGAAGATAATTGATTTGTTCCATCTGACTCTGACGCATTCCCACTATGTTATCATTAATTATCTTATTTTCTTTTGCTAACGTTTCCTCATTCATCTCCAAAATCTCTATGATTTTGTGAAAATCACCATGTTCCCTTGCATCCATATACTCCTGTGAAGAAACAGAAATATTTGCTGTCTCTTCCATTGTTGTCACCAATTCTTTCAACGAAAGATATAACTGCCTTCCTTTTTCTCTCGCTGTTTTTTGAATTTTTTGATATATCTGTGTTTGAAAAATAGAACGAAAAATTTCCACTCTTTCACTAGATTTTGCAACTAGAAGCTGCTGGAATTCACCTTGTGCCAACATGGAAAGTCTTTTAAACTGATCATAATCAATTCCGAGAATCCCTTGTATCTCTTGATTTACCTGAGAAAATCCTGTAACAACGTCTCCATTTGGAAGATGTAGCGTTGCTTCTTCCTTTGTCACAGTCATTCCTTCCCCTCTCATTTTAGGACGTTCATAACGCGGCGTTCTTTCCACCATATACTCTTTCCCGCGATGAGAAAAGAATAGGGTAATATATGTCTTTTTCTCTGGCACTGCAAAATCACTTCTTAAGTTTTCTTTGCTTCGCTCTTCCCCACTTACCTCTCCAAACAAACTGTAAGAAATCGCATCAAAAATTGTTGTTTTCCCTGATCCTGTTGGCCCGCTAATTAAGAAGAGTCCTTCTTTTGCAAGCTTTTCAAAATCAATTTTATTTTCTGTTGGAAAAGGACCCAATCCACAGAATTCTAACATCAATGGTCTCATGACTTTTCCACCTCTTCTCCCAGCATCTCTTTCATATAATTGTGGCGCTGTTCTTCTATCTCTCCTGTAGTAACCATGAAAAAATCATCAAATAATTCCATAGGTGTTTTCTCTTTTATTTTAGAAACAGATAGTTCCCCCTGTTTCCCACGCTGATTTTTCTCAAGAGATAATTCCATAATGTTTGGATAATAAGAACGAAGAGACCCAATAGGATCCAACAATTCTTCTCTATCTGTCAATGTAACTTTAAGATAATCTTCTGCATTGGCACTTTCAACGATTTCCTTTTGAATCAAATCCTTTAATCTGCCCTTAATACATCTCATATCTCTTCGAGCTTTCATCTCTATTGTTTGGATTTCAATTTTGTCATCAATATCCAGTATTGTTACCGATTTGTGATGAAACTCTTCTGAAAATGAATATTTCATCAACGATCCACTGTATCGAACTGTATCTCTCCCCACTCTCTGTGGTCCATGAATATGTCCAAGTGCCACATAATCGTATGCCTCAAACACCTTATAAGAAATAGCATCTGTTCCTCCAATACTGAGTATCTGCTCAGAATCCGACTGTTCTACTGGATTGGTTCCAGTTACAAATTGATGTGTAACTAAAATATTCTTTTTCTTTTGATCCACAGAGTGATGTGCTAAAACAGCTTTCATCCCATCCTCAAAAGTTTCTATTTTCTCTTCTGGATATAGTGCTCTTACATGTGCCGGTTTAAAAAATGGAAGAAGATGAATTACTACTCCTTCTCCTACCTCTATTGTTGTAATCTCTCCTTTTAGTATTCCCTCTATATAAACACCTTGTTTTGCCAGAATTTCACCTCCAAAGGATACTCTTTCTCCAGAATCATGATTTCCTGCTACCGCATAAACCTTAATCCCCATTCTAGTTATTTCATTTAAAAAATCATCAAACAAAACAACGGCATCCTTTGTTGGAATACTTCGATCATATATATCCCCTGCAAGGAGGATTCCCTGTATCTTATTTTTCTTGACCAAAGAAACTACTTTTTCAAGAAGCATCCTTTGATCTTCAATTAAATTCATTTCATTCACAGTTTTACCTAAATGTAAATCTGCCATATGTAATAATTTCATGGATTTCCTTTCTTGTATATTTAGTTAAAAAAATAATTTTGTATAGTAATTTGCAAATTCTGATATCCTTGATATTCATTAATTGTGGGATAATAGGTACATGTCATATATTGATGTGTCCCTTTTTTCTCATTAAATATCTCTTGGGATTCAAATAGAATTCCCTGAATTTTATTTCCCTTTTCATTTAAGAAATCAATTCGGATTACATTTCTTTCCTTTCCAAAAACACGTATTTGATTTATGAATAATTTTCTCTGTGCAAAAATCGGCTTTGGATTCCCCATTCCAAATGGCTCAAGGAGTGATAATTGCTCCACAAGTTCAAATGTAACATAATCCACTGGCATATCTGCATCAATTACTACTTTTCTTGTAAAATCATCCTCAGTTAGTATGCAATTGTCGTTGATTCTCCTGCGAAATTCATCTAATCTACTCTCCTCTAAAGAACATCCTGCTGCCATAGCATGTCCTCCAAACTTGGTAAACACATCCTCAATCTTTATCATCTCTTCAAACATATGATATCCTTCTATAGATCTTCCAGAACCTTTTATTCCATCTTTTCCCCTGGTCAACACAAATACAGGCTTGTGATATGTATCTTTTACCCGTCCTGCAATAATTCCTGCAATACTTTCATGACAGTCTGGCATATAGATAATAAGCACTGAATCTTCTTTATACCCTTCTTTTTCCACAAGATTCAACGCTTCATCCACGCCCTCACCAGTCATTTCCTTCCGCGTTTCATTTAATTCTTTTAAAACCAGTGCTTTTTCCTTTGCAACATCATAGTTTTTCTCCGTAAATAACTCCATAACCATTTTCGCAGATTCAAGACGTCCACTGGCATTCATACATGGTCCAATGACAAATCCAAAGTGATATGATGCAATTTTTTTCTCTAATAATTCGTATACATCTAATAACGCTCTAAGTCCAAGATTATTTGTACTCTTTATTAACTTTAAAGCTTCTTTTACAAAAATTCGATTCTCTTTTGTTAGTTCTACCACATCACAAACTGTTGCAATTCCCAAAAAGGGAATTAAATTCTTTATAATTTCTATATCCCCATTCATTAAGTCATACAAAGCTCGCATTAACTGAAATGCCACTCCCGCTCCACACAAATAAGGATAAGAATATAGACAGTTTTCTTGCTTTGGATTTACAATGACATCTGCTTTGGGAAGTTTTTCTACTTTCTCCCCTTCTATGATTTCAAATGGAACTTCATGGTGGTCTGTTACTATGATTTCCATTCCCAATTCTTTTCCATAGGCAATTGCATCACTTGCAGCAATTCCATTGTCACAAGTCAAAATACAATCCACCCCATCTTGTTTTGCTTTTGTAATCATATCTTCATTGATTCCATATCCATCTTTCATACGGTCTGGAATCTGATAATCCACTTTTGCACCTAGTTCTTTTAAAGATTTCCACAAAATATAATTGGAACTCACTCCATCTACATCATAGTCTGATACAATTCGAATATGCTCTCCCCCTTGTATCTTCCTCTTTAATAGTTCACTGGCCTCTTTCACTCCCTTCATTGTAGTTGGATTTGAAACTAAACTAATATTTCCATATAGATATTCTTCAATATTCTTATCCCCTACGATTTCACGATTGCGAAGAATCCTTGCTACCACTTGATCTATCTTGTATTTCTCACCAATCTCTTTGAAATTTGCTTTTTTCTTTAAAATAACCCATTTTTCTTTCATTGCAATTTCCTTTTCTAACATATTTCTTTGTTCTTTTCACATCTAATGCTATTATACTAGAAAAAAGAACGAGAATATATAAATATTCCCGTTCTTTTATTTAGAATCTTATCGGATTCCTTTTTTCTTTTTCTTTCTTTTTTTCTTATTACTTGGTCCAATCTTCACAGACGTGTCTTCATATACTACGCCTGACTCAGCTCCTGCTGCCTCAATTTTGGCTTCTTTTTCCAAGAATTTTTGATACTCTTCTTTTCCTTTTCCAATTCGAGTTCTCATAAAGAACCAAAGTGGCCCTGTTAAAAAGACAGAAGAGAATGCTCCACCGACAACACCAACCATAAGGGTTAATGCAAATTCACGAAGAGATGATGATCCCATAAGGAATAATACAAACACCATAATAAATGTTGTGAATGACGAGTTAATTGTTCTAGTAAATGTCTGAGTAATACTAGCATTTACAATATGCTTTAGGTTCCTTCCATCCGATTCTTTGATATTCTCACGAATTCGGTCAAAAATAACAATTGTCGAGTTAATTGAATAACCAAGAATCGTAAGCATACATGCAATAAATGTACCACCTACAGATAACTTAAGAATAGAATATGCAGCAAATACAACTAATAAGTCATTTAACAATGCAACAATTGCACTTGCACCAAACTTCACATCCTTAAATCTAAATGCAATGTATATCAACATAAATACAGAAGCTATCACTACCGCGATTACTGCATCTTGCTGCATTTCATTACTAATAGTTGAACTGATATTCTCTGTTGCAACAGTCTTTACACCGTAACTTTTCTTTAATGTTTTTTCAATGGCTTCTCTTTGCTTTAAATTCAATTCTACAGACTTGATTACCATCTGATTGTTTGCCTGTACTTTTTGACTCTGTACAGAAGTAGACTTACTAATATCCTCATATGCTTTGACTACTTTCTTTTCTAAATCCGAATTAAGCTTTTTATTATCCTTAAAGGTAATTGTAGAAGCAGTACCTCCGGAAAACTCCAAATCATAATTTAAAATTGAACCTGTTGAATTTTTATTGACACCTAAGAAAGCTAATCCAGCTACAATAATAATTGCTGCAACCGCCACATACTTCTTACCTGTCTTTACAAAATCAACTTCCTTAATTGTTCTCGCTTTTCCATATAACTTAGGACTCTTCAGTCCAAGATGATATGCCGCATAAACTAGGAATCTACTAACTACAAGTGCTGTGAACATAGAAATCAGTACACTAATCCCCAAGGTCTGAGCAAATCCTTTGACCGTTCCTGTTCCTCTCCACATCAAAACAGCAACTGCAATCAATGTTGTGACATTACCATCAATAATGGCTGATGCCGCCTTTGAAAATCCAGACTTCAAAGCAGTTCCAACACTCTTTCCTGCTGATATTTCTTCTTTGATACGAGAGTAAATAATAACATTGGCATCTACTGCCATACCAATACCTAAGATAATCCCCGCAAGTCCTGGCAGCGTTAATGTAATATTAAATCCATTTAACGCAAGTACCATCATTAAAATATAAATCACCAAGGCTAACGACGCAACAACTCCTGGTAACAAATACAATGCAATCATGAAAACTGCGATAATCGCAACTCCAACAACTCCTGCTTTGACCGTTGTATTAATCGCACCATCTCCAAGCTTTGCAGAAACTACATTAGAGCGGAGCTCCTTAAGTTCCACGGGCAGTGCCCCAATACGAATTGAAGATGCAAGATTTTCAGCTTCTTCATAATTTGCCATTCCATCAATGCTACATTCACCCTTTGTGATTGCCTCTTTTACAGTTGGTGCACTTACAACCTGCTTGTCATAAACAATGTAAATGGATTTTCCAACATTTGCTTTGGTTGCTTTTGCAAACGCTTTCGTTCCCTTTGCATCAAAGTTAAGGGCAACTACATATTCTTTTGTTCCATTATTGTCTATTGTCTTTGCTTCTGCAGACTTTACATTAGAACCTGTTAGTGCTGTTTTTCCATCCTGCGTCATGAAAGATAATGTACCTGGCTGTCCAAGTTCATCTAAAATCTTATTGGCATCTGTAACACCTGGGATTTCAATGTTAATTCTATTGTCACCTTCACGATATACTTCTGCTTCTGTACTATATGTCTCTACACGCTTTTGAAGTTTATAAACAGTATCCTTCATATCACTGTCTGAAATATTCTTTCCTTGTACTTCATATGTGATACTGACACCTCCAGCTAAATCAAGTCCCAAGTCAATATTACTTGCTCGTCCAATCTTTTGCTTTGTGATTCCATGGCTTAAAATGTACCCACCGAACCCGCACAATCCAATAATCAAAACAAGACCAAGGACATACCGCCAGACTTTTTTCTTACTCTTCATTGCTGCTCTCCTTTTCTGTCATCTGTGCAGCTTTAATCATTAGCGCACACTCTACTCGCTTTCTTTCTAGCTGGCACCCAATGTCATAAGTTCCATTGATTGTTCCGTTCAATTTATATGAGTTGGCACTACATCCACCACTACAATAAAATCTTGCAAAGCAATCTCTACAGGCTTCTCTAGAATAGACACTGGTTGCTTTAAATTCTGAAACAATGTCGTCTTTCTTTATTCCATCATTCACATTCCCCATTAGGAACTCATCTTCTCCTACAAACTGATGGCATGGATATAAATCACCCCAAGGAGTTACTGCAAGGTATTCTGTTCCTGAACCGCATCCAGATAAACGCTTGGCCACACAAGGTCCCCCAGTTAAATCAATCATAAAATGGAAAAACGTAAATCCTTTTCCTTCATTATTACGCTTCACCATCTCACTTGCGAGTTTGTCATATTCTTCCATTACTTGTGGCAAATCTGCTTCCTTAATTGTATATTCTTCTGCATCTGGTCCTACTACTGGTTCTACGGAAATCTGTTTAAATCCCTCGTCTGCAAGATGAAATACATCTTGGGAAAAGTCAAGATTATGATGTGTAAAGGTTCCTCTTACGTAATATTTTTCTTGATGTCTTTGCTCTGCAAACTTCTTAAACTTATCAATAATAATATCATAGCTTCCTTTTCCATTAGGAGTTGGACGCATATAATCATGAACTTCCTTACGTCCATCCACACTTAAAACTACATTGTCCATCTCTTTATTTGCAAATTCCATAATATCATCATTTAACAGCATTCCATTGGTTGTAAGTGTAAATCTGAAATTCTTATTATGTTCTTCTTCTAAACTTCTTCCATAAGCAACAATCTCTTTGACAACATCAAAGTTCATCAAAGGCTCCCCACCAAAGAAATCTACTTCAAGATTACACCTATTTCCTGAATTGGCAATTAAAAAGTCTAACGCTTTCTTACCAATTTCAGCACTCATCAAGGAACGATCTCCCTGATATTCTCCTTCTTCTGCAAAACAGTAACGACAGGCTAGGTTGCAATCATGGGCAATATGTAAACACAACGCTTTTACCACTGTTGGCCGCTTCTTAAATTCACAGATATAGTCCTCATAATCATCCTCTGAAAATAGAACTCCCATATCCTTTAATTCTGCTACTTCTTCATATGCCTCTTTGACATCTTTTGATTCATATTGACCCAATTGGGACTGAACTTCTTCTAGAGAATTATTCTCAAAAAGAGCAATCACATCATAGGTCAAATCATCTACAACATGGACAGATCCACTTTCTACATCTAATACCATATTATATCCATTGTTTTTATATTGATGAACCACTGGTTAATCTCCTTTTATTTTTATTTCTGAATCACTAAGAGAGGCGTGCCAAGATTGGTACGCCTCTGAATCTTAACTCTTCTTATTTGTTGTTTTCACAAACTTGATTTCCTACTGTACAAGATGTCTTACATGCTGATTGGCAAGAAGTTTGACATTCTCCACATCCACCTTTTTTTACAGTGCTCTTTAAAGTCTTGTTTGTAAGAGTCTTAATATGCTTCATTATAAGTTCCTCCTTAAAAGTATTCGTACTACTCTTTTTTTAACTTTCTTATTGTACCATATTCAATTTTCAAATACAACGGTTTTTCAGCACATCATACAGACTATTGGGTACTTTCAAACCACCATAACCAATCCCCATTTGAATTTGAGGCTTATTTGTACCATGATAATCAGATCCGCCAGTAGACATCAAGTCATACTTACAGCACCATCCTTTTAACTTGCTACTCTGCCCAATATGATGTGATGAATGATATACTTCAAGCCCTTCTAATCCATATTCCTTCCATTCACAAATTAAATCCTCCAATTGTTTATTAGAAAAATTGTATTGGAACGGATGTGCCAACACAGCTACCCCGCCTGCAGATTGAATCATAGAAATTGCTTCTTTAGGATCAAAAAAAGGTTTTTTCAAATAATATTTACAACCATCCCCCAGATATTTTTGAAAGGCTTCATCTTTACTTTTGCATACGCCTTCCTCTACAAGTACCCTTGCAAAATGAGCTCTTGTAATTACAGTATCCCAATTGCCATGTTTGAGTTTTTCTAGAGTGATTGGAAATCCATCTTTCTGAAACATTTGAATCATATCTTCATTTCGACTGCTTCTTCCCTTCCGAATAAATTCTAATTTTTGATTAAATGCATCTTGATTTTCATCAATTCCATAACCTAAAATATGAACTTCTTTTTTTAGGGTTTCACAAGACATCTCAATTCCTGAAATAAAATGTATCTTTTCAATATCTTTTGATTTTTTAATTTGTTTTACTCCATCTAATGTATCATGATCCGTTAGCGATATGGCATAAAGCTCTCTCTTCACAGCCTCATGTACAATCTCATCTGGAGACATAGTTCCATCGGAACAATCTGAATGTAGATGTAAATCTATCATAATTTTTTTCCTTTCTACATATATATATATTATCAGCTGAAAGTTCGGAGGTCATCCCATTGAAAAAAAAACACATTGGAATCACAATTATAGAAACCCTTACCCTTTCCTATCTACTTACTGGTATCTTGCTCTGTACATTAGCGCTTCTAATGTATCGAACAGATATTAACCAATCTGCTGCAAACCTGGGTGTAACACTAATATATATTATTGCATCCTTACTTTGTGGTATCTTTGTTGGAAAGAAAATGAAGCATCGAAAATTCCTTTGGGGATTTCTTCTTGGACTTCTCTATTTTTTAATTCTTTTTTGTATTTCTTGTCTCCTAAAACAAGATGCACAGCTTATTACAAAAGAACGTATTACAACCATGTTCCTCTGCATAGGAGGCGGCACTTTGGGAGGTATGCTAAGTTAAAACTTTCATAGTTTCAAAAACGGTCCCATATCAATATATGAGACCGTTTTATCATACCCTTTTATGCTTCTTTTGGTTGGTTTGCTTTTTCCACCTTAGAAATAGCTGCCTTCTCCATAGGAATTCGGCAATGCTTATCATTTCCAAACTCTACAATAACTGTTGCTTCATCTACAACATCAACAATAACTCCGTAGAATCCACTTGTTGTTAAAATGCTGTCCCCTGTCTCTATAGCACTTGTCATCGCTTTTTGTTCTTTGTCTCTTTTTTGTTGTGGACGAATCATAAGAATATACATTCCCCCAACGATAATAATAAACCATAAAATTGTCATAACTAAACTATTGCTCTGCATGTTCTTCCTCCATTATCCTTTCGCTTTATCGATTCTCCATACCTGATAACTTCTTTGCTTTATACTCTGCAAATCTGCCTTCATCAATGGCATCTCGAATCTCCTCCATCATTGTATTATAAAAATATAAGTTATGCAAGACACATAAACGCATTCCAAGCATCTCCTTCGCCTTTAGCAAATGTCTTATATAGGCTCTGCTATAACTACGGCATGCTGGACATTGACAGCCTTCTTCAATTGGTCTGTCATCTAATTCAAACTTTTTATTAAACAAATTTAATTTTCCCTGATTAGTGTAAACATGTCCATGTCTTCCATTTCTTGTTGGGAACACACAGTCAAAGAAATCTACTCCACGGTCAACACTCTCTAAAATATTAGCTGGCGTTCCAACTCCCATTAAGTAAGTTGGCTTATTCTCTGGTAAATATGGTACAGTCTCATCTAATATGCGATACATCTCTTCATGGGATTCTCCCACTGCAAGACCACCAAGTGCATAACCATCTAAATTCATCTTTGAGATTGTCTTTGCGTGTTCAACTCTAATATCTTCAAAAGTACCACCCTGATTAATTCCAAACAACATCTGTTTTGGATTCACTGTATCTTCCAAGGAATTTAGTCGTTCCATCTCAACTTTACAACGTTCCAACCATCTTGTAGTCCGATCCACAGAATCCTGCATATATTCTCTTGTTGCCGGATGTGGCGGACACTCATCAAAAGCCATAGCAATCGTTGAACCTAGATTGGATTGAATCTGCATACTCTCCTCAGGACCCATAAATATCTTATGTCCGTCAATATGAGATGCAAAGGAAACCCCTTCTTCCTTAATCTTTCGAAGCTTTGCTAATGAAAACACTTGAAATCCTCCAGAATCCGTCAAAATTGGTTTATCCCAATTCATAAACTTATGAAGTCCTCCAAATTGTTTAATTAGCTTGTCTCCTGTTCGCACATGTAAATGATACGTATTTGATAATTCTACCTGTGTTTTAATCTCACGAAGATCATCTGTACTTACGGCGCCTTTAATTGCTGCCACCGTTCCCACATTCATAAAGACTGGAGTTTCTATGGTTCCATGAACCGTGTGTAGTCTCCCTCTTTTTGCTCTTCCGTCTTTCTTTAATAACTCATACATTAATTCTATCCACCATTATTCGTATATTTTTTTGATTTTATCCACGGTTGAACTTAAGTCCTTTAGAATTCCATCCAAAATTGTAATTGCTGCCATGGATTCTACCACAACAACGGCTCTTGGAACAATCATAGGATCATGTCGCCCATGAATTGATAAATCGATTGAATTACCCTCTTGATCCACTGTCTTTTGAATCTTCGCTATAGATGGTGTTGGTTTTACCGCTACTCTAAAAACAATAGAGCTTCCATCGCTCATCCCACCTAATACTCCACCAGAATGATTCGTAGCCTTTTGAATCTTCTCATCACAATATGTAAAAACATCATTGTTAGCAGATCCCTTTGCCCTTGCAGCTTTGAATCCATCTCCAATTTCAAATCCTTTGACCGCACCAATAGATAATACTGCTTTTCCGAGACTGGCACTTAACTTATCAAATACAGGATCTCCAATCCCTGGTTTTACACCAGTTGCCACACACTCAATAATACCGCCTAAAGAATCCTGCTCTTTTATCATCTCATTTGCAATTTTTTCTACTTGCTTTGCTGCAGCTGCATCTGGCATATAAAAAGGATTCTCATTCATTGCATCCTTGTTATATTCGCCAATTTCTATCCCTGCAATCTCTTTTGAATAGGCTTCTACTGTAACTCCAAGCTCTAATAACAACTTACTTGCAATGGCTCCAGCAGCTACTCTGCCAATAGTCTCTCTTCCTGAAGATCTTCCACCTCCACGATAATCTCTGAATCCATACTTTGCATCAAAGGTAAAGTCTGCATGTCCTGGACGGAAAATATCCTTAATCTTACCATAGTCTTTAGAGCGCTGATTGTTGTTATGTACCACTAAAGAAATAGAAGTTCCTGTGGTTCTTCCTTCAAACACCCCAGACATAATTTCTACCTTGTCTTCTTCTTTTCTTTGCGTTGTGTATTTAGATTGTCCTGGCTTTCTTCGATCCAAAAACACTTGAATATCCTCTTCACAAAGAGATAATCCTGCTGGACACCCGTCTACAACAACACCGACTCCTGCACCGTGAGTTTCCCCCCATGTAGTAATTCGAAATAATGTTCCAAAACTTGAACCTGCCATGCCATTCTCCTATAACTGAATCTTAGATAGTAAATCTCCTAAGCTAGTTTCTGCCTTCTCTTCTTCTTTATATTCTACGCCTCTTCCAAAAGATTCGTCTTCTTCAGATGGTTCTTCCAAAGCTTTCATACTTAAACTAATCTTTCCATCTGCAACCTTAATTACTTTTACTTGAACTTCCTGTCCCTGTTCTACAACTTCATTTGGTGATTTAATTCTCTTTTGACTAAATTGAGAAATATGAATCAATCCACTAATTCCATCTTCTAATTGGACAAATGCACCATATGGCATGATGTTCTCAACTTTACCAGTTAAAATAGCACCAGTTTTTATTGATTCTATTTTTTCCTTTTGAGCTTCTCTTTGTTTTGACTGCTCTACTGCCTTTGCTGATAAAACAAGGCGATTATCTGCTGGCTCAACTGTAATAATCTTAGCTTCTACTTCTTTTTCAAGCCAGGTATTCAAATCTTCTACATACTGTGTTGACAATAATGATGCTGGAATGAATCCTCGAATTCCTTCCACATAAACAATAACTCCACCATTAACAACTCCACCAATTACCAGCGACAAAACAGTCCCTGCCTCTTTCATCTCTTTTACTTTATTCCAAGCAAGTGCTTCTGTTGAATCCGCCTTTTCTAAGGACGCTTCCATCTCAGCATTGTATTGTTCCATTGTTTCTTTTACTTCTTCTGACATAATAATTCTCCTTTACTTTTATACGTAGAAATTATTATATCATATAATCGTTTCTTTTTTAACTTATTTCTTTCGTTGTTCCTTGACAAATACAAACAGCGTTCCTAAGACACTAAGGATAAGTAAAGACAAAATGAGAACTGGGGTTCTTTTTGTCCCATCTTTTATTTTCTCTGGTATCATTTGCATTTTTTTAATTTGTTCCTTCATAGATAAGAGTATATTTGTTTCGATAATTTCAAATGAGATTTCCTTTGATGCCACATTTCCCACTTGATCCTTTCCCTCTACCTTTATACGATACTTTCCTTTTTTAAACAAAATTTTCTGGTTATTTGTATGATCCTTTTCTTCTTTTCCATTTACAAAAATACGGGTAATTTTATCATCATCTCGCTGAGTTTTAATCTGTATCTTTCTTTTTCCCTCATACGCCTTTCCATCCCTGACTCCAAGTATCAAAATTTCTGGCGGTGTTCCGTCATAATAGAATTCATTTTCTTCATTATATTCATTTTTATTTCCAGACATATCTTTTACCGCAAATTTAATTTTGTAGTTTCCGTCCTCCCTCAATGATTCTGTCATTGTGACTACATTCTTTTTTTGAACATAATCTACTTGTTTATCATTTAGTTGAAACTTTTCTACAAAATAAGGATCAATATTGTCCACCTGAAATTGTAGCCTTATTTTCCCTTGATTAATTTTTTTACCAATTAAATTTTTCGTAAGTAACCGAATAGAGGAACCTTTCTGATTTACAGTAAACGCCATTTTATTCTTTACTGTATTTCCTGCATAATCTTGTGCAAATGCCTCTAATGTATGATGTCCATCTTCTTTAATTTCTATTTTTAACTGGTGGTCACTGGTTATATTCTTATGAATCACTTTCCCATCTATCCATGCTGTACACTTTCTGGCATCAAGATTTATATCATTCCAAGAAATAAGAGGAACCACTTTTGTTCGATACGAATGAAAAGCATCTACCTGAGCAATTTGAATTTTAGGAGCGGCCTTGTCTAATACAAACTCTGAAATCTTTTCTGTCACTTGATTTCCAGCTTGATCTACTGCTTTAATTTCACAATTTTGTCTACCGTCTTCTTCAAATAAAACTTGGATCTTATCCCCAATCTTTTCTTTTTTCCCAGTTGTCTTTATATCTGATTTTTCTATATCTATATATTTATCCAGCATTTGAATTTGAAGAGTCTGCTTCTTATTTCGATATTTACTACCCTGCACATCTCCAAAAACTTTAATCTCCGGTTTTGTCTGGTCAATACAAATTCCCTCTTTTACTTCTTTTTTTGATTTATGTCCTAACTGATCTTGCGTCCACCAAGTCAACGTGTATTTCCCATCTTTGGAAAACTCAGGGATTTGATTTTTATAAACTTTTGTTTCCTTTTCTTCTTCTGAGAACACTTCATAGTTTACTGTTATTTCTGGACCCACTGAATCTTTCTCTAACTCTATGGTTATTTTAGGCGGCTTGGTATACCATCCATTTTCATTTTCCTTATTTATTTTTAATGTAATATTTTTAGGGTTCTCTTTCCATAACTTTATATCATACATTACACTCTCGCTCTTTAATCCTGCATTCGATACACTGCGAATTTCAATCTTTCCAACATAACTCTTTGATAAAATAAAATGGTTCTCTTTTATTTTTTTCCACTGTGATTCTTCTGTTTTATATTCATATTCTAAAATATCTGAAACAGCTTTTGAACCACTTACCTTGATTTTAATATCATCCTTGCTCCATTCCCCAGGGGTATAGGCGTCAAATGTCACTTCTGGCTTTGTTGGTCTGCTTTTATCAATACAGAATTCAGGGAACACAATTTCCTCTTCATGGTAGATAAGTTTTACCTTATACCACCCATTTTCTTCAAATATAATTTTACCTTTTTCTTCATTGTCCCAATCAATAAAAATTTCCTCCCCATTTACATTACATATTACATCTTCACTTATTTCTCCCTCTATAAGGGTAATGTCTAACTGCCTTGAATTAGTGAAATAAATTTCTTCTAAATGATCTTGAAAGGTAGCTGAAATGGTATGCTCCTCTCCTTGCACTTGAAATATCCAACCCATAAACAGGAATAATACAAGACTTAAACATCCCAAAATCCATTTAACTCGATTCATAGATACCTCCTAGCTTTTTCTCAAGTATTTTATAATCATACTGCTGATTTCCTCCAAGTTTTTTTACTTTTTGATACATGATTCTTGCTCCTTTAATATTCCCTTCCTGATATAAAAACAGACCATAATAGATATACCCATCCTTCTCTTTTGGATATGTTTGAATTAACATATGATAAATTCGCTTGGCATCTTTTAATTTTTCTTTTTCCTCATAATATTGAGCAGCCTTCAGCCACACTTCTTGTTTTCTTTTGTTAGTATCCAGTACCTTTACATACTCTTTTATATAGTCTTCCCACTTTGGAAGCCCTTGATAAATCTGCATTTTTTGTTTTTTTATTATGATTTCTTGATAGATTCTTTCATGAATATTTAGACTTTGGTATTGCTCCATATGTTGAATCAGTTTTTCTTTGATTCCATCTAATATTTGATATGATTTTAGATTGTCTTCCTGTACTTCATACACTTTGAGTACAGCAAGCAGCGTATGAAAATCCTTGGATATTTTCTCTAATTGATTTAGTATTTTTGAGACATCTTCCCAATCGGTATGATTTGTTTCCTTGCTTAGTTCTTCCACCAATTCACAGCACAACTCCCCTTCCTTATTAGGATTCTTCTGCATAGAAAAATACTTCTTTGCCAATATATAATCTGACTGAAAAGAATCCTCCTGGACATCACCCTGCAAATACAACTGTCCCACTCGATACAGCACTTCATCGCACTGTGCTGCTCCATATTGATCTGACTCCACATATTGAACTAAGGCACTTAAACCCTCTTTGGTTCGGTTCATATTCTGATAATAATCCATTAAATGCAGATACGCTAACGATTTAGAACTGTTACTTTCAATTGCTTTTTCATAGGCTCTTACCACTTTGGATTGAAATCTATGTTCATTCCTAAATTCTGCTTCTAACCTGATTCCCTGTTTTAAATATGTATCATAAGATTTGCTGATACTTTCTTTTTTCCAGTGAATGCTCATTCCAATCATCATACCTGTAAGGCAAAGAATTCCACAACAAATATATTTTTTGGGTAAATATTTAAGTTTTTCGATTATATTTTTTTCACAAAGGAAGAACTCCTTTTGAAGTCTTTTCATGCTCTGATACCTATCTTTGGGATTCTCCATGGTACACCGATAAAGCACCTTATTTAGTCGATGATTTTTCTTTATCTCGCCAAGAGATTCTAATGTTTTCCCAAGACTGTAAATATCACTTCTTTCATCTGCATATCCTCTTGTTCCATATTGTTCCGGAGCAGCAAACCCTCTTGTTCCATACTTTTGATTCTTACTTCCTAAAAGAGCAATTCCAAAATCAATTAATTTTAATCGGTAATCTGATGTTAAAATTAAGTTTGCAGGCTTCAAATCACAATAAATAATGGGCGGATTCTGCTGATGTAAATAAGCAAATATACCACAAAGCTGAATTCCCCAATTCAATATATAACGTTCATCAAACTTTCTTCCCTGAGATAGCAGTGTCTGAAGATTCACTCCTTCAATATAATCAATAATTAAATAAAAATAGTCTGCTGTTTCAACAAAATCCACAATACGGGGGAGATCTAAGTGATTTAGATTCTTCATCACCTCTGCTTCTGCAAAGGACATCCCATTAGCTTTTGGTATCTTCTTCATTGCCCAAAATTTCTTTAACCGAATGTCGCGAACTAGATATACTTCTCCCGATGCACCTTGTCCAATTTGTCTTACAATCTGATACTTTGTAAATAAAATCGGTTCTTTCAACTCACTTCAACCTTTACCACCATACAAGATAAATTATCAAGTTCTCCTCTTGCCTTCACAGTAGACATCATCTCTCGTACCCAACACTTCATTTGTTCTTTATCCTTTGGAACTTGATATAATTCCTCTTCTTCCAATCGATTATAGAATCCATCTGTACACAAAAGGAAGCTCATCCCCTCTTTAAGTTTTCCCTGATAACAGTCTATCTGAATCTCCTTTGTAACTCCTAAACACTGTACTAAAATATGTCTCCTTCGATCCATTCTAGCTTCTTGCCTTGTAAGATGCCCCAACCTAACCTCTTCCTCCACTAATGTATGGTCTTTGGTTACAAACATCCTTTCATCCTCAAACCAGTAAGCTCTTGTGTCCCCAATATTAAGTACAAAAAAATCATGTCCCATTCCAAATAATAAAGTAAGAGTTGTTCCCATGCTATCTCCATATGTCCTCCCCATAAGTATCAACTTTTGATTCATACTGCGTATTACTGTAATAAGCTCTTTCTTTATAGTTTTCATCTTTACTTTTTTTGAAATTGAATCAAAAACCTTCTCATCAAACCATCGCTCCAGAGAATTGACTACAAAACTACTTGCACGTTCTCCCCTCTTTAATCCACCCATTCCATCGCACATGGCTGCCAAAATCACCTGTTTCCCATGACAAAAACATTCTTTTAATAAATATGAATCCTGGTTGTTAATCCTTCCATTACCTACATCCGTCATTTTCACTGTGCGAAACATTGTATCACCTTCCTTTCTTTTACATTATTATACTTTTATTGTAAATAATTGTCAACCGTTTTTCATACTTTCATTCAAAGAAAAAGAACCGTAATATGAAATATCATCATATTACGGTTCCTACTTTTATTTTATTTCTAGTGGCGGTCTACTTCTTCAAATTCCGAATCCTCTGCCTCACTCTTAGATGTAGCTTCTAGTTCCTGTTCCATCACCTCAATGTCTCCTCTAATCTTTTCAATTAAATTAAACAAATCAATATAATCTTCTTCTGGATAATTCATACTTTCATTAAAATACTTCTCTCCAACCTGAGAATATAATCGACTCAAATCCTTCTTTGCAACTCGAATATCATTGTAAATCTTAGCACTTCCGGCAACTTCCTTTGCTTTCTTCGCCGCCTCTTTCCCTTTTGTTGTAATTGTATGTTCCAACTTTTCAAAAAAATCTTTCTCCATGGCTAAACAACTCCTTTTTTATAGTTCAAGTGAGCCTCTAACAAATTGCAGAAGCTTTGATATCTTTGATTTAATTATACCTAATTTTTTTCTTAAGTACAAGAAAAATACCCAAAAGGAGTGCTGCTACTCCCACCAAAATAAACACTACATACTCTCCTCGATCCCCTGTGCGTGGAGTCTTTCCATTTTTGTTGGCTGACGTCTTTGTTATCTTTTTTGTTACCTGCCCTTTCTTTCCTAAAGTTACCGTATTCTTTGCTTTCTTTTGTTTTGCATTATCAGCACTTACTGTTGCTGTATTATGCACCTGTGTCACTTTCATATTCTTAGGGAATTTTACACGATACGTTACCTTTATCTCGCTTCCAAAAGGTAAATCTTGCTTTGTTTGAATCTTGTACCATACTTGATTTCCATCAATAATACACTGCTTTGTAATATCTTTTTCATTGTAAAAAACTTGAATAGATTTTAGGTCAAGCTCACATTGTTTTTCTTCGATTTGATCTGTTAAAACTACGTTTTTTGCTGTGTAATTTTCACGAAGCTGCTTTGCAGTCACTGTGTATATTCCGTAGGTACCATACTCATACTTTGTTTGATCTGAATCCTTCTTAATAGAAAGTTCTGCACCTTTGACAAATACTCTTGCCTCATCCTCATCTCCGCCAGAAGGAATTTCTTTATCTTCCCGAATAACATCTCCATTTGTATTTTCTGTTGGTGGTGTCTTTGCAATATTTTCAATATCAAAACCTGCAAGTTTCTCATCCTGTATCTCTGCTTCATATGTCACTGAAATCTTAGTTTCCTTTTCAAATCCATATGGATTGCTTCCCTTGACTAGATTCTTATGAGTTTCAATTGTAAAACTATTTCCCTTTATCTTTATATCACATTCCTTTGTTATGTCCTTTCCATCTGCATTACCCACTGAAATAGAACCTGCTTTTAGATTCACTCCCTCTGTTTTTATGGAATCTTCCACAATAACATTTCGCATAAAACAGCCTTCATTTTCCTGGGTCAAGTCAAGATGATAAGTAATACAATCCCCCAACTTATATTCCTTTTTATTCGTTGATTTTTTTAATTGAAGTTTAGGACTATTAATGTAAATCTTTGCATCATCCTTTGTTACAGGCACAGCATACGCCTTTGCATTTGCCGTATTTACAATCTCTTTTCCATTTAGAGTGGGGCTTGCTTTTGCCTTAAATTCAATGGTAATAGTCTGTCCATAGGGCAATTGTCCCGTCTCTAAAATCCATCCACCTTTCACCAAGTGAAAATCATATTTTTCCACACCGGATACTTTCACTTGATCTTCATCAATTACAAGATCTTCTGGCATAGAAGTGTCGGTAACTACCACATCTGTTGCAACGGCCTCTTTATTAATTTGAGATACCTGGACTTTATAGGACACCTCATCCTTGGCCTGCCATTCATAATGTTCTACTGACTTTTTAATATTAAGTCCCGGATTACCTTCTGTGGTTTCTGGAAGTTCCACAATTGTTTCAACTTCATTGGTCTTTTTCTCAGAGGTATCACTTCCTGCAACAATTTTAGACGATGCTCCATTCTTAAATCGCAATTCTGTCCTCTGGCTGTTGTAATGCCCATGTGCTTCAAAGTCACTTTCCGCTTCCTTCTTTATCCTGACTTTTACACGAAGAGAATATGTATTTTCATAAAACCCTTCAGTCTTTACATCCTTCGCCTTTGCCGTCACATGCTGTCCGCTCTTTGTAATCGTAAATTGACTGGATACATCTTTCTCATCCTGGTTAAAAACCTTTATAGACTCAATGTTCAAACATGATTCAATTTCATCATCAAACTGAAAAGAATTCCAATAATTTTGTGAAATATCCTCTCTTGGAACTTCTTGATCCACATGATATGTCCATGAATCCAATCTGGATGACACATGGTTCGTTGTTACATTCTTCTCGTCATCATCATAAATAGACTTTATTGGTGCCTCTGGAGAAAGTTCTGTAAATACATACTTATTGTTTGTAATAAAAAACCAATCCACTCCACTTGGAGATTCTGTCGTTCCAAAAATCTGATCAAAACCACTGCCTGTCATAGTAAATGCAAACATATTTCGATATTTATCTGCACTTGCTCCATTACCAGGTATTTTATTATAGAAAGTCAAGAAAGTGTCCCCCACTTTTGGTGTTCCATAACTTAAATTAGTGTCTTTCTTATTCACATAAATCTTCTCAGCTTCTTCCTTTCGAATTCCTACAAACTGACAGTCATCCACATCGGTAATACTCATCAAACCCTTAACCGATACTTTTGTAGTTGTCCCTGCTTTATAAAATTCTGACTTTACACGAACCCAATTCATGTTTCGGATTCCTACCCCTGTTGTTGCTCCAAAAGTAATATAGTGATTGCCTGTAGAATTATTAACTTCCCAATCAGTGATTGTAACTTTATAATCTAGTGAAATGACTTCTTTTACTTTATTTCCATCGAAAATAGTATATTCTGCTAAATTCTTATATAAGGCAGATATCTTTCCTTTCTGGTTGTCCTTCACAAAAAATGCCTTTCCATTCCCATGCTTATTTGCATCATCTTCTGTAAATGTTTCCATCTTGCCTGTGGTTACTGGTGTCTGTTCATTCTTTAAAAACCGCAAAGAATACTCCTTGTCAATTCCCTGGTTATCCTTGCTTGTTCGTCCCTTTTCAAAGTCATATTGGGAAATACTTGAGACAGATGCTACGTCACCACTTAAATCATCTTTTGATACCGCAGCACCTATGGATTGTACTTTTCCCACAAATACACTGGTAAAAATCAGACAAATAGATACTACTAGAAATCCAATGCCTCGTTTCCTTTGTTTATGAAATAAAAATAATTGCTTCATGTTTCCTCCTTTTTGCAATTACCATTATTTCCCATTTACTATATATTAACACATTATTACATCTCTTACAAGGCAAATTAATTACATTTTCTGTCTGAAATTCTTAAAAAGGCCACGCAAAAAATTTGCGCGACCTCTAAATCTACTTTTATTTTTTAAAATTTGAGAATACTCTTTACTTCTTTTTCCATGTCTGCAGTTTCAACAACAGTGTCATGGAGTACCTTTGCACTGCGAATCTCTTCAATTGCATTTGGAATCTTAACTCCTGAAATCTTATTTAATTCATCCACAAGTTCAAAATCTTCTTTTGCATCGTACTTTGGATCAATCGCTGTCATAACACTTCTTGTAAACTTGTATGGGCTCGCCGTTGATGCAATGACAGTTGGAGTTGTATCTTTAGATACTTCTTTATACTTATCATAAGCAACAGCAGCAACAGCCGTATGAGTATCTAACACATAATTTGTCTGTGTATATACGTCGTGAATCTTCTTGCTTGTCTCTTCTTCTGAAGCATAAGCACCAAAGAATTCATTTAATTCAGCTTTCATCTCATCTGAGATAGAATACTTACCATCTGTTGTTAATGCTTTCATAAATTCTGCACACTTTTCAGAGTCATTTCCTGCAATGCGGTAAATCATACGTTCTAAGTTACTTGAAATCAAAATATCCATAGATGGTGAAGATGTTAATACAAAATCACGGTTTCTATCGTAAGTTCCTGTCTGGAAGAAATCAAACAATACTTTGTTCTCATTAGAAGCACAAACAAATTTACCAATTGGAATTCCCATTTGCTTTGCGTAAAATGCAGCTAAAATGTTCCCAAAGTTTCCAGTTGGAACAACTACATTCATTGGCTCTCCAGCTTTTAATACTTCTTCCTTAAGTAAAGTTGCATAAGCCTTTACATAATACACAACTTGAGGTACCAATCGACCTATATTAATTGAGTTTGCAGATGAGAACTGATATCCATGATCTGCCATCTCTTTTGCTAAGTCTTTATTGGAGAACATCTTCTTAACACCAGTCTGAGCATCATCAAAGTTTCCTTTGATTCCAACAACATATGTATTATCACCCTTTTGTGTCACCATCTGTTTTTCCTGAATTGGACTAACTCCTGCTTTTGGATAGAATACAATAATCTTAGTTCCAGGAACATCAGCAAATCCTGCCAATGCAGCTTTTCCTGTATCTCCTGAAGTTGCTGTTAAGATTACAATCTCATTCTCCACATGATTCTTCTTTGCAGAAGTAACTAATAAATGTGGCAAAATAGAAAGTGCCATATCCTTAAATGCAATGGTAGAACCATGGAATAATTCAAGATAATATGTACCATCTACTTTTACCATTGGTGCAATCTCTTCTGTATCAAACTTTTCATCATAAGCATTCATAATACAGTTCTTTAACTCTTCTTCTGTAAAATCTGTCAAAAATTCTTTCATAACTGCATATGCAATTTCACCGTAAGACATCTTTGTCAAGTCATCCATAGATACCTGAAGCTTTGGAATACTATCTGGTACAAACAATCCACCATCATTGGTTAATCCCTTTAAAATCGCTTCTGATGCTGTTGCTGTTTCTTCGCTATTACGTGTACTGCGATATACTAAATTCATAATTATCTTCCTCTTTCATTCTTCACTACTTCACTGTGTTACACTGTTTTTTCTGATTATACTAGGGTTCGAGAACATATGCAAGCATTAACTTTAGTCCATTCAATAATGATTTAGAATCCATGTCGAATTTACTGTGATGATTTGGGTATTCACCACCTCCTCCAACAAAAGCAAATGCCCCTTTTATATCAGTCAAATAATTAGCGAAATCTTCCCCAAGCATCATCGGTGGTACATGAACAAAATCCTCTTTATCAAAAATCTTATCTGCACCTTTTTTTATTTTTTCCACCATACCTTTATCATTCTTCAATGGACCATGACTAGTCTTTGGATAATCTATGGTTACATTTGCACCATACATCTTTCCTGTCTCCATGGCTGTCTTGATAATACACTCCCTTGTCTTCTTCTCTACTTCTTCTGAAAATGTACGAGCCGTACCTTCTAGTTTGGCATACCCAGAAATAACATTTCTTGCGGTTCCTGACTCTAAATGTCCCACGGTTATAACCAACGGATCTAAAGGATCACTTTGTCTGCTTACAATTGTCTGGAGATTCATAACCATAGACGCAGCTACAACAGTTGCATCTACACACAAATGTGGCTTTCCTGCATGCCCAGCTTTCCCTTCAATCTCTATGGTAAACCAATCCGTTGCAGCCATCCTTGCCCCTTCTTCAATGGAAATCTTCCCAGCTTCAATTCCTGAAAAAATATGAAGTCCAAAGATTTCTTCCACCTCATCTAAAACTCCTGAATCTACAATCTTTTTAGCCCCAAGGGCAATTTCTTCCGCCGGCTGAAAAATCAAAAGAATCTTTTTGTCTAATTCCTTTTCATATTTTTTTAAAATCTTTGCGACTCCAAGTAGTATTGCCATATGACCGTCATGTCCACAAGCATGCATAAATCCATCTCTCTTTGACGCAAATGGAAGATTGGTATCCTCTGTCACCTCTAATGCATCTATATCTCCCCGAAGAGCAACCACATGCTTTCCATTACCAACGGTTCCAATTAATCCTGTAGGATCTAACTTCTCGTAGGAAATCCCCCAAGAATCTAATTTCCCTTGAATCCATTTTGTTGTTTCTACTTCTTCATATGCTGTCTCCGGACATTGATGAAGCCATGTGCGAAAGAATATTAATTCCTGTTCTATCTCCAATACTTCTGCTGTGATATCCACTTAGTCATCTCCTTCCAAAGATATTCATAACCGCATAAATACCTATGGCAACAATTATGATTGGTCCAATAAATCTAAATACAAATGCAAATAAACTCCACACAATTACAAGGGCAACAATAAATACAAGAAGGCAGCCTAATTTTGCAACCCAGGAATCCATTGTGTAGACTTTTCTGCTTGTTTCCTCCTGATACGAATTCTCGTCTTCGTAAATTTCATCCTCGTAATGAAGTTTACTTCCACCCTTTGTATCAATAATGGACCTTGCAATAAGTCTTGGACTTCCAAGCTCTTCTAAAACTTCCTCTTCTGACCTGCCGCCTGCCATCTGCTGTTCAATATATTGTTTATAGTACTGACAAGATGACTCCACTTCTGAATAAGGAACCTGGCCATCTAATACTTCTCTTAATTCTCTTATAAATTCATGTTTTTTCATAAACAATTCTCCAATTTATATTTGCTTTACTAATACTTTTGCTTCTTCTAACACAGAAAAATCACCGTTAGAGACTTCAACTACTGAGATTGCACAATTTTTCTGCACTGGATCATGCCAAAAATCTTTTACATCCCGTTGATAAAAACAAGTTAGCATTCCATGAATCAACGCCCCATGAGAAAAGACAATCATATTCTGATACTTCTTCTGATTTTTTAACACCACATCCTCTACGAAAGATCTAGCACGATTAACAACATCAATGGGTGATTCCGCATCATCAACCTCCACTCTCTTTTCTGGATTTTCAAAAAAATCAAGAATAGGATGTTGTTCTTTTCGAAGTTTGGTCACTCTCTCCCCTTCTAACATTCCAAAGCTTGCTTCTATTAATCTTTGATCTTCCCTGATTATAAGCCCTCTTCCTTCTAACATATAATTCCCTGTATCCTTTGCACGAATCAAAGGACTAGAGTATGCACAGTCAAATGGAATGTGTGCAATCTTCCTTCCTGTCATCCTGGCAAGACGGATTCCATTCTCATTTAATGCAATATCTGAGACTCCCTGCAGTCTACTTTCTCGATTCCAACAAGTTTCCCCATGACGTACTAAATACAGTTTCATGCGTATCCCTCCATGTGTCTAAAATCCATGTCAATTTATTTGCCATAATCGAGTATAATTATAGCATAAAAAAACTACAAAATCATTGCAAAAAACTTTGCATTTGCTATACTATATAATATCATGAAATATTATTTTTTTACACACTTTATACAAGGAGAATGTACTTATGAATTTGAAAGTCGGAGACGAAATTGAACTGTCTGAAGTTATCACTACAGAATTAACAGCTCAAACATGGGGAAGCGGAAGCCTTCCTGTTTATGCAACACCTGCTATGATTTTATTGATTGAACGTGCTTCTGTAGCACTTTTAGATGGTAAGCTTGAAGAAGGAACTACTTCTGTTGGCACAAAGCTTAATATTTCCCATCTATCTGCAACACCTTTAGATCAGGAAGTAACTTGCCACTGTCACTTAACTGAGATAGACCGCAAGCGTTTAGAATTCCACGTTGAAATTACCGATGCATCTGGCCGAGTTGGAATTGGAACACACGAACGATTCATTGTTTCGTCTGATTCATTTGTTGAAAAAGCAAAGAATAAATATAATTAATTTTCTTTTAAACAAAGAGGAACTGTCAATTATGGCAGTTCCTCTTTGTGATTAATTCTCTTATACATTATCAGCCATACGCATTAACAATTCCCTTGTCTTTTCCCATCCAAGGCATGGATCTGTAATTGATTGTCCATAGACACCATTCCCGATTGACTGTGCCCCATCTTCAATGTAACTTTCAATCATGATACCTTTTACCAGCTTTTTAATCTCTGGTAAGAAACTTCTACTGTGAAGTACTTCTTGCACAATACGAGGTTGTTGATCCCATTGTTTACCTGAGTTTGAGTGGTTTGCATCCACAATAACTGCTGGATTTTGTAATCCAAACTTTTCATACATATATGCAACTCTTGTTAAATCTTCATAGTGGTAGTTTGGTACATTGTTTCCATGTCTATTAACAGAACCACGTAAAATGGCATGTGTCAAAGGATTCCCGTCTGTTTCCACTTCATATCCATTGGCAATAAAGTTATGCTTGTGTTGCCCTGCTGTGATAGAGTTCATCATAACTGTTAAATCCCCACCTGTTGGATTCTTCATTCCAGCAGGAATATCAAAGCCACTTACAGTTAAACGATGTTGCTGATTCTCTACAGAACGAGCTCCAACTGCAACATAAGATAAAATATCTTGCATATATGGCCAGTTTCCTGGGTACAACATCTCATCTGCTGCCGGCATATGATACGCTTCTAATGCATCAATATGAAGTTTACGCACAGAACGAAGTCCTTCGGCCATATCCGGACCTTTTTCTGGATCAGGCTGATGAACCATTCCTTTATATCCATCACCTGTTGTTCTTGGTTTATTTGTATAAATTCTTGGAATTACCAAAAGTTTATCTTCTACAACTTCCTGAATCCTTGCTAATCTACCCAAATAATCCATCACTGCTTCCTCATTATCTGCAGAGCATGGCCCTATAATTACAATAAACTTGTCAGACTCTCCTGTAAAAACTTGACGAATCGCTTTATCTCTCTGTGCTTTTACTTTAACTAACTTATCACTTAATGGAAATTCCTCTCTTAGCTCCTCTGGAGAGGGCATTTTCTTAATTCGATGCATACTCATAATAATATCGCTCCTTTTATCTTTCTGTTACTTGATTAAGTTTTTCACAATTTTCTATAGTTTAACAGAGAATAATAAACTCTACAAGATAAAACATTTGACTTTTTGCGTTTTTTTTGAATACTTTTTTTAATCTTTACATAAACCCTTTACAAATATTATTTTGTTGTTATAATAAAAATAGTTAATTAAATACAGAAGTAGAGAATTTATTTCTCCAACTTCAGGGCAGAGTGAGATATATTTTTATATCAATTCTCGACTGGTGGTGATTCCTTTTAGGACAAGTCCACGAACCGTTATCGGCTGATTGAGTGTGAATCTCAAACCAACAGTATAGTCTGGATGAAAGAAGTCGTATGGATTTATTCCATATATAATTATCATGCCCTATCTATGTTTTTAGATAGGTTTTTTTATTTAGGAGGAAAGAGATGACAGGAGAAACTATGACAATGAGTAAAGTAAACATTCGAACAATTACAGTAACTGGTATGTTAGGGGCACTTGCCACTATATTAATGTTTTTTGAATTTAGCATTCCAGTACTTATCCCAGGATTTATCAAATTTGATTTTTCTGAACTCCCAGCATTACTTGCTACTTTTGCAATGGGACCCGTTTCAGGAATCGCAGTCTGTGCAATCAAAAACATTATTAACTTGCTTCATACAACAACCGGTGGTGTTGGTGAATTATCTAATTTTATTTTAGGCATTTGCTTTGTATTGCCTGCTGGTTTGATTTATAAAAAGAACAAAACACAAAAAGGTGCTATTCTTGGAGCCTTGGTTGGTTCCATCCTTATGGCAGTTGTCAGCATATTTTCAAACTATTATATCGTATATCCAGTTTATTCACACTTTATGCCAATGGAAGCTATTCTTGGTGCCTACAAGGCAATTAACAGCCGTGTTTCCAGCTTATGGGATGCATTAATTTGGTTTAATATGCCATTTACATTTATAAAAGGATTATGCAGTACTGCCATTACCTTTCTAATTTACAAGCGTATTTCACCAATTTTAAAAGGAAAATCAACCCACTAAGATAACACATAACAACAAACTGACCCCTAGAAGTGATATGTACCCAGAATCTAACTTTTAGGCGGTCATTTTTTTATGAAATAATCATAGGATTTATAAAGCACTCCATGACAATTCCAATGAATAAAAATACCATTTCTTTTGTAGCACTATGTTCCTGTGCATATCCATATTCTTTCATATACATATCCCTTCCATTTCTTTGGAATAATAAATATAAACATATTCCATAGAAAATAAAATGAGGAAATAAATGAAGCATCACTTGAAATACCCCTTGAAATCCTGAAGCAATAATCTGCAGAGACAAAACACTTCCCATTAGAAAACTAAAAAAGAAGAATCCAAGCACAAACAAAACCATGGGCTGAAGTATGTATCCTAACAAATAAATAATCGCATATTGTTTCCCTCGTTTTAGTAATATATATAATAACAGTTTCAAACTTGGTTCTACCTTTTGAGTTTTTAAAATCAATGGATTTATTTGATCGTTGTAAATCAAGTTGCTTTGATATACAAAATTTGCAAATAGACTTCCCAAAATTAATCCTGCAAGCATACACATTCCAAAAAAATATCTTCTCTTTTCCATATCCTTCTCCTAGCTTGACCCATATTTTCACAAAACAAAGTGGACAAATTCTTTCTTGTATCTAAAAAACCGAATACTATATTGTATTCGGCCTTTTATATTATATACATTTTATTTATTATATTTTGCTTCGTATGTTAAAACTCCTGCAATGGTTTTAGCATCAAAAATCTCTCCAGAATATATCATTTCTTTGATTTCATCGATTGTATATTCGTAAATATCAATAAATTCATCTTCATCTAAATTCTGCTTGGATGGTTCTAAATCTTGTGCTACAAAAATAGAGACTTTTTCATCGCAAAATCCAATGGCTGTAATAATGTCAATCAACAGTTCTACAATGCCCGCCTTATATCCAGTCTCTTCTTCTACTTCTCTAACAGCACAATCATAAGGTTTTTCTCCTTTTTCAATTCCACCTGCTGGAATCTCAAGGGTCATCTGATCTAACGCATTCCGATACTGCTTTGCTAAAATAATCTTGCCCTCTTTTGTTACCGGAACAATTGCTGCTGCTCCATTATGCTTTACCAAATCCCATGTAACTGTATTTCCATTGGGGAGGGTTACAATATCTTCATAGAACCCTACTACTTTTCCTTGATGAATCAAATTCTGCTTTATCTTTTTATATTCTTCCATGGTAACTCCTTTTTCTAAAGCTCTGTTGCTCTCTTTAATGCCGCATCAATATTTGGACAGAATTTATCGCATCCAATCTGATCAATAAATCCAGCTTTCTTCATAACAGAACAAGGCTGCGGCTGTACATGAGAAAAAATCAAAATGATACCTTTTTTTCTGCAAACAGTATAAACTCGTTGCAGACTTCGAAGTGCAGTTGTATCCATTGACGGAACACTTCTCATTCGCAAAATAATCTTTCGAACATTTTTCTTCTTTGAAGCATGCATACTATGGGTAACTATCTCCATAAATTTATCTGCAGCACCAAAGAACATTGGTCCATTAATCTCGTATACTAAGGTGTCTTTTGGAACTTCCCTTAAGTGAATACTCTCTTCGTCTTCTCCTTCTTCTTCCTGCTCTATATACTTCCACCCACTTAGGCTTGTAACTTCCGCCATTCGTTTCATAAACAACACGGATGCTAACACCATTCCAACTTCAATGGCAATAACAAGATCAAATACAACAGTTAAGAAAAATGTTGTAATCAATATAAGAATATCACTTTTCGGTGAACTTTTCAAAACATGAACAAACTCTCTCCATCCGCTCATATTATAGGCAACCATAAGTAGAATCGCTGCAATGGTCGGCATAGGAATCAACGCTGCATATGGCATAAAAAGTACAAGGGTAATGGCAAGCACAATCGCATGTACCATTCCGGCAACTGGTGTCTTTCCACCATTTTTAACATTGGCTGCGGTTCTTGCAATGGCCCCTGTTGCCGGAATTCCGCCAAAAATTCCAGTTGCAACATTAGCAACTCCTTGAGCAATCAACTCCATATTTGAACGATGATTTCCACCACACATTCCATCTGCAACAACACAAGAAAGCAATGACTCAATGGCTGCTAAAACAGCGATTGTAAACGCATGCGGAAGCAGTGTTCTTATCATGGTATAATTTACATGCGGTATTGATGGTACAGGCAGCTCATTGGACAATTCATATAAACTCCCAATGGTATTAACATCTAATCTTAATCCTTTTACCAAAAGAACACCCACAAGAACAGCAACAAAAGATCCCGGAATTTTTTCATTTATCTTTGGCCAAAAAATCAAAATCAAAAGGGAGAATACTCCAACCATAACGGCTTCTTCATTGATTGTGTAAATATTTTGAATCAATGCGTTGATTTTATCTCCTGTTTCAATCTGTGTTCCGTGAACTGTTAATCCTAAAAAATCTTTCAGTTCTCCAATGGCAATGGTAATGGCAATTCCTGCGGTAAACCCAGCTGTAATGGTATATGGAATATATTTAATCAAACCACCTAGCTTACAGGCCCCCATAATACTTAAGATAATTCCTGCCATAATAGTTGCAACAATTAATCCATCCATTCCTTCTGCTGCAACAATATTCCCAACAATAACTGCAAATGCCGCCGTTGGTCCTGCAATTTGTACTCTGCTTCCTCCTAAAAAAGAAACAATAAATCCAGCAATAATTGCTGTATAAATTCCCTGTTCTGGACGTACCCCTGATGCCAGTGCTAGGGCAATGGATAACGGCAGTGCAACAATTGCAACAATAATACCCGCAGTCATGTCCTGAACAAACTGTGCTTTGGAATAATCCTTCATTAATGTGAACAGTTTCGGTGTAAACATCTGTTTCATTTTCTTTTCCCTCTCAATATCTCTTTTGTATTAAACACTATGGTTCAACATTATAATATATATTTTTATAATAGGAAAGAGATTTTTTATCAACTATAAACAAAAAACCGGCAGATAAAAATATCTACCGATTTTATACTTGTTATGTTATTTCGCGTAATCTGCGACACGAGATTCACGAATCACATTGACTTTAATCTGACCTGGATAATCTAAGTTTTCTTCTACTTCCTTAGAAATATCTCTAGCTAATAAAATCATATCGTCATCGCTAACCTGTTCTGGAACTACCATAACTCGAACTTCTCGCCCTGCCTGAATTGCAAAAGTTTTATCAACACCTTGATGTGCATCAGCTATCTCTTCTAGTTGTTTTAATCTTGTGGTATAACTCTCCAATGTCTCACTTCTTGCTCCAGGTCTTGCTGCAGAAATTGCATCTGCTGCCTGAACAATACATGCAATCAATGTCTCTGGCTCTTCATCTCCATGATGAGAAGCTACAGCATTGATAACTGTTGGATGCTCTTTATACTTCTTACATAAGTTCACACCTAATTCTACGTGAGAACCTTCCACTTCGTGGTCAATTGCTTTACCGATATCATGTAATAATCCAGCACGTTTTGCCATGCGGACATCCAATCCAATCTCAGTTGCTAATAGCCCTGAAAGCTGAGCTACTTCCATAGAGTGCTTTAATGCATTCTGACCATAACTTGTACGATATTTCATCTTTCCAAGTAATCGAATCAATTCTGAATGGATTCCATGCACACCTAACTCTAAGGTTGCATTCTCCCCTTCTTCTCGCATTCTGTTCTCTACTTCAGTTGTAGCCTTCTCAACCATCTCTTCAATACGAGCTGGATGAATTCTTCCATCTACAATAAGCTTCTCCAAAGCAATTCTTGCAATCTCTCTTCGAACTGGATTAAAGCTTGATAATACTACCGCTTCTGGAGTATCATCAATAATCAATTCAACTCCGGTCATTGTCTCTAGAGATCGGATGTTCCGTCCCTCACGTCCAATAATTCTTCCCTTCATCTCATCATTTGGAAGCTGTACTAAAGAAATCGTTGTCTCAGCAACATGATCCACTGCACACTTTTGAATGGCAGTTACTACATATTCCTTCGCCGTCTTTCTTGCATCTTCCTTAGCTCTTGTTTCCATCTCTTTTACGAGCATCGCTGTTTCATGTTTTACATCTTCTTTTACTGCTGATAATAAATGTTCTTTTGCTTGATCAGAGGTCAATCCAGAAATTCTTTCTAGTTCCTGTAGATGCTTGGCTTTCAACTCTTCTACGTATGCCTTATCATTCTCAAAGTTCTTCTCTTTCGCTGTCAAAGATTGCTCTCTGCGCTCAAGAAGATCTGTCTTCTTATCTGTAGACTCTTCCTTTGCTAATACTCGCTTCTCATACTTTTGTAGTTCAGCCCTGCGTTCCTTTGTTTCTTTTTCAAAGTCATGTCTCGCTTTTATAGTTTCTTCTTTAATCTCTAAAGTAGCTTCACGCTTCTTCGCATCTGCCGCCTTAATAGCTTCATCTATAATATCTCTAGCTTTACTCTCTGCGTTTCCAATTGTAACTTCCATTGCTTTTTTACTTCTTGCATTGGCAATATACATAGACACAGGAACAGCAACAACTAAAGTTGCGATAATGGCAATTATAATACTTGTCACTACAGGTATCCTCCTTATTCAATTTTATGTTTTCACACAATACAATTTTATCTGTTTTTTCTTTAAAAGTCAAGGAAAGTACACTATATATAGTAGATGAGTTTTATACCAAGGGGCTACACCCTAATACAAATATGTTTACTAGCGTTTTAAATGCTTATAAATTTCGTCAATATTATAATCTGGTGCAAAAGATAAAGCTGCTCCCATGATGTTTCTTAATTCTTTTTTCTATTGATGTCTGAAATCATATACATCTTTATTTATATTCATTTTCTTTTCATTTATTTTAATTGTATTTTCTGATAACCAGTTGACTTTAACGTTATCACAATGATATTCCCAGAATATATTCTTTGTTTCTTTTGTTTTATTATTTTCAATTTCAACAAGAACTGAAGAATCAACAGTTGCATCACCTGTTCCAGAGTAAATATTTGCTCTATAATCTCCTTTTGGCGATTGCACAATCTTCTGAAGTTCACCTTTGGGAACACTTTGTGTGTCCCACATAAAATGATAAACTAAGTACCCTGATATACAAACTATAATTCCTATGAAAACCATACATATTAAAAATATTTTTTTCTTCATACATCTCTTTCTATCCTTGTAAAATGAAATATGCCGTCATCGGCGGTATCTCAAGTCCATCTTCAAAAGTAATATCTTTTCCTTGAATCAACTCTTCTCCTTTAAGACTTCCAATATCAAAATGAGCGGTATAAGGGACATCACCAATATTTACAGCAAACAGTAATTTCTCTTCATCACACTCTCTTGTAAATATCAGTACATCTGGATGAATCACTTTTTGAACGTAATTTCCATATTGAAGTGCCTTTGATTCCTTGCGAATCTCACTTAACTTAGAGATATAGTCAAACAATGGATTCTCCACTGGTTCTTTGATTCTTGGACGAAGATCATCATCATTGTCCATTCCCTTGGCGCCTTGAATTCCCCATTCACTTCCATAATAAATCGCTGGAACTCCTGGCATAGCATAAAGTAATGCATATATTAAAGGTAATTGTCTTATTTCAATTAACTGAGTTGCAATTCGTATTACATCATGATTATCTACAAAATTATATAGTGGGATTCCTTTATAAAGTGACCAGTCATCTGGTCCAAACTGCCGGTTTAATGAATATCCAATCTCATGCATATTATGAGTATTAAAACTAGAGTATAATCCTTTATAACATTCATAGTTTGTCACAGAATCTAGCATATGATGATTTGCCAAGGTTGAATAATCTCCATGAAGCATCTCTCCAATAAAAATAAAATCTTCTTTCTTTTCATGTGCAAAATCAACTAATAGCTTCATAAAATTCCGATTTAGCATATAGGCCACATCAAGACGCAATCCATCAATTCCCAACTCATCAATCCACATCCCCACTGCATCAAATAAATGTGCACGTAAATCTGGATGATCTAAATTCAACTTTACAAGTTCAAAATGTCCTTCCCATCCTTCATACCAGAAACCATCATCGTAGTTGCTGTTCCCATCAAAATTAGTAAAAAACCAATCTTTGTATGGAGAATCCCATTTCTTTTCAATCACATCCTGAAAAGCCCAAAATTCACGACCCACGTGATTAAATACGCCATCTAATATAACTTTGATTCCTTCTTTGTGAAGGGCATCACAAACCTCCCTAAAATCCTCATTGGTTCCCAGTCTTCCATCTACTTTCATATAATCCTTTGTATCATATCCATGGTAGGACGATTCAAATATAGGAGAAAAATAAACTGCATTGACTCCTAATTTTTTTAGATGCGGAATCCAGTTCTTAACCTCAACAATCCCTTCACTATCTTTATCTACAAAAGCTCTCAATGGGAAAAATTGATAAAAAATTAATTCATTCATAGTACAAACCTCTCTGTCCTTTTCATTTATGTTTTATATATCTACCATTATACACTATTATGCATATACTTTACTAATTTCTGTTCTAATAAATTCCTTTGTCTTATCGTCTGCAAAGGATACCTCTGCTCCATTGAGCAATAAATCTTTCATCTGACTGGTATTAAAATGAAACTGATTTCTTATTTTCTTAATTTCATTTTTTTGATTGGTCGCTGATACCACTGGATTATCAGAATTAATCGTAACAATCACACCATCTGCTATGAGCTGCTCAATTGGATACTCTGATAGGGCATCAAATACTTTTGTATCTAGATTACTGGTAGGACAAAGTTCCAATGGAATCTTCCTTTGAGCTAAAAGCTTAACTACCGATATATCTTCCACACTTCGCACTCCATGACCAATTCTTGACGCTCCAAGTTCTACTGCCTTTTTTACACTTTCAGCTCCTCTAGCCTCACCTGCATGAATGGTAAATGGAATTCCGTCTTTTTTAGCCTGTTCAAATATCTCTGTATAATTTTCCACTGGATTATCTGCTTCAGGACCTGCAAGGTCCATAGCTACCACCCCACAGTTTAAGAATTCCTTGGCTATTTTTTCAGTTTCAAGATTTTCTGTTTTATTATTCTCAAAACGCATACAACATAAAATCAAATTAGATTTTAAATTGGAACGATGAAGCCCTTCTATTGCGGCCTCCACTACCTCCTTCTGCGTCAATCCATGTTTTGTATGAAGCTGAGGTGCAAATCGAAGTTCTGCATAAATGATTCCCTGACTCTTTAACTTCTCCTGCACAAGATAAACTGCCTCCTTAATTGCTTCCTGACTCTGCATCAAAGAAACAGGTAAATCAAATGCTTTTAAATAATCCACAAGATTTTTCCCATCTTTAGGTGCTTCCAGATACTTGACAAGTTCATCCTCATCCGTTGTAGGAAGGCTCACTCCTTCTATCTTTGCCAAGGCAATGGCTATTTTAGGCGTAATGGCTCCATCAATGTGCAGATGAAGATCAAGATAGCAGTCACCTTGTGGTAATTGATTTATTTTATGGTCCATTCTACAAACATCCTTTCCATTTTTCTATTCTGTGCTCTTTAACGATTCTACCATATTAATCCTCTTAATCTGATAATACATCAACAGATTTATTACTGCTGCAAATACAAACGTGAGTAACATACTATATACGTAACTCATTGGGAAAATATCTCTTCCAAACATAATTGCATCCACTTCCGCTGTTAAAATCACATATCGATGAAGACCAATTCCAAGACCAATTCCAACAAGGCTTCCAATTAACGTAAGCAAAATATTCTCCCGGTACACATAAACTGCCGTTTCCATGTCGTAAAATCCTAAAACCTTTATTGTTGCTAATTCGCCCTTTCTCTCTGTTATATTAATATTATTTAAATTATATAAAACAACAAATGCAAGAAGCCCAGCAGATACAATTAAAACAAGAATCACAACATTTAGATTCCCTAACATATCATCCATCTCCTTTTGAATTTCTGACACATAAGAAACCTCTGAAATTCCATCTTGCTTTAAGGCACCTGCCCGGAAATCTGACTCCCCTTTTTCACTCATTTCTTTGCTTTGACACATATAACGGTTATATTTGATTTGCTTTCCGTAAATTTTATCATAAAGAGTTTTCGACATATACATATAGTGCTGCATGTAATTTTCCGTAATCTGTTCTATTTTTACTCTTACCTCATGCTGATCCCCATCTTTTACCTTGATATCATCACCCTTACTTACCTTTAACACCTTGGCAAGTTTTTCAGAAATAATAACCCCATCATCAGACAAATGAAATGTTTCATGAGTAGTTCGATTGCAAAGCCGAACAAACTGCTCCATAATTTTTCCGTCTTCTGGAACTACGAAGTTTACTGTTTTCGTCGTATTATTGTGTGATACATCTACACTTGATCCATATATTTTTAGTGTTTTTGTAATTTCCTTCTGCCCTTTGATCCATGTATACACAGCTTCCTGGTCTTTATTGTTTAATTTATCTTCTTCACTGATGGTCACTTGATAATTCATCAAATGTCCAAATTGATTCTTGGTAATAGAAAAAATAGAATCTTTCAATCCAAATCCCACTAATAGAAGTGCCATACATCCACCAATCCCAAAAATGGTCATCAAAAATCGCTTCTTATATCGGAATAAATTTCGAAGAGTTGCCTTCCATGTAAAACTAAGCCGTTTCCACAAAAATGATATTTTCTCTAATAAAATACGCTTTCCTTCTTTTGGTGCCTGTGGACGCATAAGGACAGATGGCTTTTCTTTTAACTCCTTAAAACACACTAATATTGTGGCTCCTGTAGTCACCAAAATTGCAATTCCTGCTGCCATCAAGCTATATTCCCATTCATAAGGTGCTGCCACAACATGAACCCCTGTATACATCATGGTATACGCTGTAATAATAACTCTTGGAAGGAGTGCTTCTCCTAAAAATACACCTGCCACACTTCCACCTAAAGTAGCCAAAAATGCATAAATTATATACTTAGACGCAATATCTCCATTGCTATATCCCAAAGCCTTCAAAATACCAATCTGGGTTCTTTCTTCTTCTACCATTCGTGTCATTGTGGTCAGACTCACAAGAGCTGCAACTAGGAAAAATATCATTGGGAATACTTTCCCAATGGCTCCAATTCGATCTGCATCTTCTCCATATTCTACATAGGATTGATTCTTACTACGATCTAATACATGCCACTTGGGAGTTTCAATTTCATTGATATCCTTTTGGGCATCATCCAACTTTTCTTTGGCTTCTTTAAACTTTTTCTTAGATTCTCTCTCTGCACTTTTATAGTCTTTTAGTCCTGATTTGTACTTTGCTTCTCCAGAAGCTAACTTTTTATACCCACTCTTTACTTTTTGTTTCGCCTGTTTTAATTCTCTCTCTTTTTGCTGTAACTGTTTCTTTGCAGCTTCTAATTTCCTTTTTGTATTGTTTAACTTTATTCTAGATGCCTTAAGTTCTTTTTTTCCAGCATTTAACTGCTTTTTTTCCTCTGCAATTTTCTTTTTTGCAGCTAATAATTGTGACTTCACTGGTTCTGGAATATTCTCAATTCCTCCTGCTGCTACAATCTGCCCGTCTACTTCCTTCTCTTTTTGATTCAACTCTTTGAATCCATTGCTAATTTTCTTTTCATTGGCATCTAAGGTTTTCTTTCCCTGCTTACATTCCTTTATTCCAGATTGGTATTGTTTCCATCCCTTTGAAATAGATGATTGTCCGGACTTCATTTTTCTTTCCGAATCTACTAACTGTTTTCTGGAATCAGATAATTTCTTCTTAGAATCACGCAGCTTTTTCTTTGCCTTCGCTAATTTATTTTCTGCTTTTTTCTTTTCTTTTTCATAAGTTTTTATTTTTCTATCTAACTTATCCTGTGCCTTCTTTTTTATCTCTTCTCTACGGATAATACTCTGTGTTTTCCCCAGCTTTTCCAGCTTTGTTGTCACCTTATCCACCGTATTTTTATAATTCTCTTGATAGGTAATAAGACTTTCCGCCTTCTTAACACCCATAGAAATCTGAGTATAGACCTCACTTTTAAAATTGTCCTTCTTTGTTACAATAAAACCATTGATTTTTCCATTTCCAATACTAGTAGTTCCACGGTCTCTGGAAAGATAAAAAGATGAATCTCCAGCTCCTACAATGGTCAATTTACTACATTTTAATGAATCTTCTATCTTATCGTCATTTCCAGAAGACAAAGAAATCGTATCTCCAATATGATAATCTGAATGATTCATCAAATAGGTATCAATAAGGCACTCTGAATTCTTCTTTGGCATTCTTCCTTTTGACACTGCAATTTTATTTAATTTTGAAGTGTCCGCCATAACCCTCAGTACTTCTTGTGTTTTGTTAATTTTAGAGATTGCATCTATATAGTAAGATGGTTCTACCGTTCCAACTTCAGATATTTTTTTAATCGAAGATACATCATCATCCGTCAGACCCATGGTTCCTAAAATACGAATATCTTGAAATTTACTTTGATCAAACTGCTGATCTATGGATATCTGCATATCCGATTTTGTTACACGAATTCCAGAAAAAAATGCAACTCCCAAAACGACAATAAAAAAGATAGAAAGGAATCTAGGAAATGTTCCCTTCATAGTCATCATAATATCTTTTCTTAATGCCTTTTTCATATGACACCTACCATTCTACCTCTTGAATTGGCTTGGGATTGGAATTTTGCGTAATATGATATACTTTCCCATTTTTAATCTCAATCACTCGGTCTGCAATAGGGGAAATCGCCAGATTGTGCGTTATGACAATAACTGTTTTTTTCTTTTCTCTACATGCATTATGAAGAAGCTTTAAAATTGATTTTCCTGTTTGATAATCCAATGCTCCCGTTGGCTCATCACATAATAATATCTTGGGATTTTTTGCAAGAGCTCTGGCAATGGATACTCTTTGCTGTTCTCCACCTGATAGCTGTGCTGGAAAGTTCTCCATACGTTCTCCAAGTCCAACTTCCTTTAATACCATCTCACCATCCAAAGGATTCTGACTGATTTGAAGAGCAAGTTCCACATTTTCAAGTGCTGTTAAATTAGGAACTAAATTGTAAAATTGAAATATAAATCCAATATCATCTCTACGGTATTTTGTGATTTGTTTATGATTCCATTTGGAGATATCATTTCCGTCCACAATCACTTCTCCACTTGATACATCATCCATTCCTCCAAGAATATTAAGCACTGTCGTCTTTCCAGCACCACTGGCTCCAATCACCACCACAAATTCACCTTCCTCAATGGAAAAACTAATTCCATCTACGGCTTTTGTAATCACTTCTCCTGTCTGATATATCTTTTTTACATCTTTTAATTCAATAAATGATGCCATATTCATTCCTCCAAAAGATTATTTGAACTGGTTTCTTTTATTATCATATTCATATCCAATGGCATTTAGTTTGGCTGCAATGGAATCTGGTTCCACCATTAATCGCTGGCACATTTCATGAAAATCTTCACCACAATCTCTTAATTGCGTATTTACATAACTAAGTAATATCACTGGGTCTTTTGGTAACATAATGCTTCCTTCCTATATTTCAACTACAAAATAATAATTATCGCTTCCAACTTCGTAATATATTTTATTTTTTTCAATATGATGTATCATGTAAATTAATCCAAGACCATGTTCCATGCTACATCTTTCAATACTACGAAATATCTCCTGATCTTCCTTTGTATTTACGAGAAGCGTTGAAGTATTCTTTTCTTTATCTACAAAAAATAACTGCATAGAAATCGCCTCTTTTCTTTTTGATATAAAGGATTCTTATTGAGGAATCAATTCTCCAGTAATGGAGTTCATCACATACCCACTAATTTTAATATCCTTTGGTATTAAAGGATGATGAATTAACGTATCCACTGATTCTCTGACAGATTCTTCCACGCATTCAAATCCTGCTAGCCAGGAATCAAAATCAACTCCACAGTGACGAATCAGATTAATCTTATCTTCATCAATTCCATGCTGTTTCATTTCTTCTATCATCTGTTCACTATTAATACACTGAACCCCACAATCTGTATGTCCAATCACAAGAATTTCTTCTACTCCAAGTTCATATACTGCAACGAGAAGACTTCGAACTACACTTCCAAACATATGGGATACTACTCCCCCTGCATTTTTAATAATCTTCACATCACCGTTTTTAAGTCCTAACGCTGCAGGCAGAAGTTCTGTCAGTCTTGTGTCCATACAAGTTAAAATAGCAATTTTCTTATCTGGATACTTACTTGTCTTATACTGCTCGTATAATTTATTCTTTACAAAAACTCTGTTGTATTCTAATATCTCGTCAATCATCTCTAAGCTCCTTTTACTTTATAATATCTGCTAATGTTCCCTTACAGGCTTTTAAATAATCCTGAGGTAACAACTCTACTTGAATTCCATTCTTCCCACCACTGACAAAAATAGTATCTAAATCTGCCGCCGTTTCATGAATTACTGTCTTATAATCCTTTTTCATTCCAATGGCGGTGCATCCACCACGAATATATCCTGTCACTTTGTTAATATCCTTCACATGAATCATCTCTATTGACTTTTCTCCCACAGCTTTTGCCGCTTTCTTTAAATCAAGCTCTTGGGCAATGGGTATCACAAAGACAAAATAATCTTTGTTTTTTCCTAATGTTACCAAAGTTTTAAATACCTTTTCATAGGGCTCTTCTAACATGTCTGCAATGGTCACTCCATCAATAAACTCTTTACATTCATAACGATGCACATTATAAGAGATTTGGTTTTTTTCTAAAATGCGCATGGCATTTGTCTTTGTTTCTTTCTTACTCATGCCCTCACTCCTGTCTTACTTGTTATTTTTTTATTATACTACATCTAGTTTATTTTCTAAACTATTTTTCGTTTTGTTAGCACTCTTATTTATCGAGTGCTAATTTTCTCTTGACATTCATATTCTATGGCATTACAATAATTACTAACGAAAAAAACAGAAAAAGGAGTGTATATATTATGTCAAGTAAACATGGAAATTTATCAATTCATAGTGAGAATATTTTCCCTATTATTAAAAAATGGTTATATTCAGACCATGATATTTTCTACCGTGAATTAATTTCAAACGGATGTGATGCAATTACAAAGCTTAAGAAATTAGATGGAATGGGTGAATATAGACTTCCAGAAGGTTATGAAGCAAAGGTAAATGTCATCCTTGATCCAGATAAGAAAACACTAAAGTTCATTGACACTGGTATTGGTATGACCGGAGATGAAGTCGAAGAATATATTACACAGATTGCATTTTCAGGTGCAACTGAATTCTTAGAACAATACAAAGATAAAACAGATCAAGATCAAATTATTGGTCACTTTGGATTAGGATTCTACTCTGCATTTATGGTAGCAGATGAAGTCCATATTGATACTCTTTCTTATAAAGAAGATTCAACTCCTGTTCATTGGGAATGCAATGGTGGAACTGAATATGATATAGAAGATGGAACCAAAGATACCATCGGTACTGAAATTACTTTATATCTAAATGAAGAAAGTCTTGAATTTGTAAATGAAACAAAAGCAAGAGAAGTCATTGAAAAATATTGTTCTTTCATGCCAACAGAAATCTTTTTATCTGTGGAAGGAAAACAAGAATATGAAACAATTGATGAGTCTGAATTATCAGAAGATGATGTTGTTGTAGAACATATTCATGAAGATGCAAAAACAGAAGAAAAAGAAAACGAAGATGGAACCAAAGAAACCGTAGAAGTAAGTCCTGCAAAAGACATGGTTAAAATCAACAAGCGTCCTGTATCTATCAGCGATACGACTCCTCTTTGGATGAAGCGTCCAAGCGAGTGTACTGACGAAGAATACAAGGAATTTTATCATAAAGTATTTAAGGACTTTAGAGAGCCATTGTTTTGGATTCATTTAAATATGGATTATCCTTTTAACCTTAAAGGTATCCTTTACTTTCCTCAAATCAACAACGAATATGAGTCTATGGAAGGTACTATTAAGCTATACAACAGCCAAGTATTCATCGCAGATAATATCAAGGAAGTTATTCCTGAATTCCTTATGTTATTAAAAGGTGTTATCGATTGTCCAGACCTACCGCTAAATGTATCAAGAAGTGCTCTTCAAAATGATGGATTTGTGAAGAAGATTTCTGATTACATCACAAAAAAAGTTGCAGACAAGTTATCTGGAATGTGCAAAACAGATCGTGAAAACTATGAAAAATATTGGGATGATATTAATCCGTTTATCAAGTTTGGTTACATCAAGGACACAAAATTTGCAGATAAAATCAAAGATTATCTACTATTTAAAAATATGGATGGAAAATACCAGACACTATCTGACCTTGCTCCATCCTCTGCAAATGACGATGACAAGACAACCATTTATTATATTACAGATGAAGTGCAGCAAAGCCAGTACATCAATATGTTCAAGGAACAAGGTCTTGATGCTGTTATATTAAAACATAATATTGACTCAGCATTTATCTCAAATATTGAACAACAAAATCAACACATTATGTTCAAGCGTATTGATGCCAATGTTGAAGATACATTAAAAGATACAGATTCTAAAGAAGACTTGACTGATATCCAAAAGGCACTAACTGATTTATTTAGAAAGGTATTAGGAAAGGACAACTTAGATGTTCATGTAGATGCACTGAAAGATGAAAACATCTCTTCTATTGTCACACTTTCAGAAGAAAGCAGACGTATGCAGGATATGATGAAAATGTATGCAATGCCTGGAATGGATCCATCTATGTTTGGTGCTCCAACAGAGTCCTTAACCTTAAACGCCAACAACTCTTTGGTGAAGTTCTTATTTGAACATGGCGATGCCGAAAATACAAACATGATTTGTGAACAGCTTTATGACCTTGCAATGTTAAGTCATAAACAGTTAGATCCAGAATCTATGACAAAATTTATCACAAGAAGCAACGAGATTCTAAAATTAATTGCAAAATAAATTGTAATATATAAAAACCAGCAAATTCCAAAACATGGAATTTGCTGGTTTTTTAAAATAGATTTTCAAATTCTTCTATAGACTTTTTATTATATGCTTCAAAGTCTACCTCTAATGGCTTCAATTCTCCTCGATAGAACTTTTGCATTCCTTCATAGATACCTTGTACATCTGGATTAACCAAAGTTCCTCCATGTTGTATCATAAATCCTCTTGGACCCTGAATATTTGTTGAAATAACAGGAACACCTTGAATAACTGCTTCTAACAAAACTAATCCTAATCCCTCATATACTGACGATAGAATAAATAAATCACTCCTTTTTAATATAGGCATTGGATTTGATAACGCCTTTATTAGTATCACATGATCCATTGCTAACATACCTTTTCGTTTAACCTTTGTATCTGGATATAGACATCCATGACCACCTATAATAATTAAATATGTATTTGGATGTTCTTTATAGTATTTTTCAAATGCATCAAGAAGCATCATATGTCCCTTTTCTGGCGAATATCTACCAATGGTAATCATTATTTTTGCATCACTATCTAAAATATGTTCCAATTCCTCTTCAGATAAATCACATTTTGTTTTTGAATCAAATACCAACTGTTTGCTTCCATTTACTTTGATTCCATCATAATCAATACAATTATTAACAACAGTTGCATTCTTATTTGTTGCACCGATTTCAAATAATGTTGGAAAAATATCTTCTGTAACTGCTGCTACTTTATTATAATTTGTATATGCCCAACGAAGTGTTAGCTCATGCTGATTTCCTCTTGTTCCCATTTCTTGAATCATATCATTATGAGCAAAAATTATCTTTTTACCTTTCATATGCCCAAACAAATGAATCATCTCTTTTTCATATCCAGTAAATTGAATGGTATCCTCATACTGATATGCTGCAAAAAATCGTTTTGCCTCACGATCATACCAACGTTTCATTCTTTTTAAAATCCAATTATATTGCTTATTATGCTCGTAATAAAGACTTTTACAGATGTCTTCCATCGTTGTTTTTCTAATGTTTCCAGGCATTGGTACAAGGCCCACTGCCTCGGGAAGTTGCTCTATACGATGTGGATTCTTGCGAACTGTTCTAGAACGAAAACAAGCATAATAATTACGTTTTTTCAAATCAATATTAGAAAAAAGATTTAAAATAGAGCTTGTCAATCCATTCATTGGCATAGATCCTACATAAATCAAAACATTCTCTTTTCCATTGTTTGGATAACTCTTCCACTGACATTCATCTCCTCCTAGAAACACTGTTTTACAAATCTTCTGTGCAGTGTCTGCCACATCATACATACAATATGTGTTTCTAAATTCAGTATCATCATAATTCTTATCTGTATGCATTTCTTCTAACAACGTTTTTTCATTTCGCACAAATGGAAATGGCAAATCATCTAACGAAATATACAATCCTCGATCACGTAAATATAATTCGTTGTCATAGCCAAATAATATTATTTTCTTTCCTGTATTAGCAAAATCAAAGAATATACTGGAATAATCTGTAATCAAACAATCTGCTGCATTTAATACTTCATATGGTTCATATCCTTTCGGAAATGGTTCTATATGTCTGTATTTCGATAAATCTACTCCTTCTGAAACAAATGGATGCAATCGCACTAACAGTAAATCATTTTCATTCATATGGACATCCAAATATTGAAAATAATAATCTAATTGATCTGTTAATTTCACAGAATTTTTTGCATGCAAAGATCCTCTCCATGTTGGCATATAAACATAGACTCTTTTTCCTTCATATCCAAGTTCTTTCCTTGTACTTTCTTCTTTCGTATGATCAAAAAAAATAGAGTTCCGTGGATATCCACTGTTTAAAATTTTTCCTTTCGATAAATTATCCGCACCATAAGAACGAATCATAATATCTGATGTATAATCACTTGGTGTAAGAAAATAATCTGCCATAATCAAATTTTTTTGTACATTTCCATACGAAAATGTTGTTGTTTCCATGTGTCGCCCCATCTTTTTCAATGGTGTCCCATGCCAACTATTTAAAATCACCTGTCCATCTTTTTTAATATAATTAATCTCAAAACTAGTATCATTCATTAAATATTTTGATGAAGCAAGAAGCTGATAATATTTTCTACTCCCCCTCTTCACTAATTTTACTTTACCTAATTGATACCGTTTGAGCATATTTTGAAAAAAATCTTTTTTTCCCTTCACGTACTCTAAATAAATTGTAAATTTTTCATATTCCTTCTTTTGCAGTTCTAAAAGAAGATAGAACATGTTACTCCCAAAATCTTTTCCTGCTTTTGATTCTACAAAAATTGTATTTTCTTGGAGTAATAATGATTGGTAGCATTTTATGTAATAATTCAATCGAAGTTGCTTCACGATTGCTTTTTTACTGAGTTTCATTCGTATTTTCCTCTCTACTTTCCGTGCTATTTCTTATTTCCTTTTTGAACTGTCTTTTGTATCTTCTGGTAGCGTTTCAATAATGTTTTCAAATCTTCATCCTCCGACTCTCGGAGAAATCTACAAGCTCTTACTGTTAATTGAACTGGTTTTCTATGATTTTTTTTGTAAGCATCTTTATACGTAGATTTCTTTGTATCCATGAGCATAGAAACATCTTCGAAAATTTTCTTTCCTTTTAATGTATTTACCTTAATCAAAGATACGCCTATTTCATTGTCAAACTCCGGAAACACATTTTCAATTCCCCAATAATCTCCAATTGTCAAATCTGCCACACCACTTCTTAATCCTGCAAACTCACATTGATAACAAGATGGTCTTAAAATAAGATTTGCTGAATATGAACGTTGATAATCATTATTTCTAGAACGCTCTAATTCCATACTTCCTGATGCAAAACCAATTTTCAAAAATTGAATATCTTTCCCCTTAAACTGTTCCCGAAATTGAAAATCCACAATTTTAGATTGATATAATTCTTCTAATTCCTTACAATATTTTTCAAATACGCGAGGAGATCCTGTGCCATGACAGATAATTTCCACTGTTGTTAAATTGTCATATTTTTTTCCAAGAAAACTGTTCAATCCTGCGATTTCACATGGAGTTCCCTGGAACCAAATTTCTTTTCCCGCTTCCAATTCCATCCTTGTGCGTTCTAATAATCCATCTGATGAGGCAAATACATATTTAGATCCAGTAAACATCTTCCATGCATTTTTTGCATCTACCATCTCATATCTTACTTTTTGACTCTTATCCATTGTTACGCCTATCACAAGTGCATTCTTCTTCTCCGCAAGTTGACAAATTGCTGCAAAAGCTCCCCCACTGGAACTGTTTCGCACAATTTCATCGTTTTTGTGATATGCTGCATAAACTTCTGGTTTCATTATTTTGGGGTCATTTATTGCCACAGAATTGTGATAAATACACACTCTCTCACACTGATTGCAATTGATACATTTACTTTCATCAATCAGAGGATAAGGGAATCCATCTTTATCTACTTCCATTTTAATTGCATTCACTGGACAAACCGATTTACACGCTTGACATCCATAACAAGTGTATTTGTCTGCAAACTCAAAATAATTCTTTTTATATTCTTCTTTTCCTTGTGATAATGCTTTGTGTAAAAATGCAATAGAATCTTGCTTCATCTGTTTCTTTTCTTCATCAACCTTATCATATGTAATTTCCAACTCTTTTAGATTTTCTGGGATTTGTTTTATCTGATCAATCAAATGTGCTTCTAGTCCTAGTTTTGACAATAAATGTCGCATTCTCTCTGGATTTGTACGATGTGGAACTGTAATGAACTCCTTATGAAAAATTAAAGAAAAAACTGTAGTATGAAAAGAATTAGTCACTACATATTCTGCGTTGTGAATCATTCCAAGATATTCTTCTACCCCACCTTGAAACACACCCTTTTGGTTTTCGATTTCATAATGTGCTTTGTTATGAATTACTGGAATATCTAGCCGTCTTGAAAGTTCTTCTGCAATTGCATTCAATCTTTCATCAATAATACTAATGTGAACATTATGAACATAAATATATTTTGATTTTTCTTTTGCAGGTATCATCAAGGATTCAAAATCTTTCTTCTCCAATAAAAACGTTGGATCTGCAACTTCGACAATCTCTCTTGCTGTCAAATCTTGAAGAATTGTTTTTGCCGCTTTTTCTCTCACCGATACAGCATCAAAATTTCTAAGTGCACCTGCAAAATACATTTGATGGGAATCTATTATTTCTGTCTTACCAAGGCTTGCTGCATAAGAAATTCGAAGTGTTTCTTTCTTTCCAAATTGTAGTAAATAAGTTTCATTCAAATCACCTGTTAAATCTGGATTCCAGATTTGATCACTTCCTGCAATATAAGCATCACACTTAGGTGGATTTAATTTCAACTCTTCATAATCATAATATACATTTGTAACATGCAATTTATGATTGATAAAATCTTCAAATTTATCATGCTGCTTTGCTTTTTCAGGTTCTTCTTTTCTTGCACAATACATTTGATATTTTTTAGAAAATGCATTATATATTTTATCTAATTTATAACTTCCAAACTTCTTCTTAATTTTATACTTTGATAATGCATAAGAAGCATCAATTGATGGTTGTCTATAATTAATGATAACAACTTCATGACCTTCTTTTTCCAAATACGTTTGTAGCGACCAGCACTGTAAAACCGCCCCATAATTATGTGCATTATGGAATGTTAATATCCCAATTTTCATATATCCTCCACCTTTGTATTGTTGATTTTTCTTTCTACACTGTATAATATGAATGTTGCATATGTCAAGAAAAAGTAAGATTTTTTTAAGAATTTATGTGCTACTATTTCATAGCACACTCCTCCTTGCTTGTTTATATAAAAAGGAATCCTATGAAATAAATTTATTTCATAGGATTCCTTTTTAAGATTATTTATGCTTCACTATGTTATTATATGCTCCTTATTTTAATTTAGCATATACCTTTTAGACTTTGAATTAGACCTGGTACAATCTTCTTCCAGTCTCCTACGATTCCGTAGTCAGCTACATCAAAGATTGGTGCTGTTTCATCTTTGTTGATTGCAACGATGATATCAGATTCTTCCATACCTGCTACGTGCTGGATTGCTCCAGAAATTCCGATTGCAAAGTATACATTGGGACGAACGGTTTTTCCTGTTTGTCCTACTTGGATATCTCTTAGCTGCCATCCATTATCTACAACTGCACGAGAACAGCTTACTTCTCCACCAAGAACTTCTGCTAGTTCTTTTAGTGTAGCAAATCCGTCTTCTCCAACTCCACGTCCTCCAGATACTAAAATCTTAGCATCCATGATGTCTACAGCGTCAACCACTGATTTTACAACTTTCATAATCTCAACATATTTGTTGTTTGGAGTAAATCCTGGATTGAATTCAATTACTTCTGCTTTCTTACTATCGTCTTTTTCCATAGCCTGCATAACTCCAGGACGAACAGTTGCCATTTGAGGTCTATTGTCTGGGCAAGCGATAGTTGCTATTGTGTTTCCACCAAATGCTGGACGAGTCATTAATAACTGATTATGTTTTTGTTCTCTTCCTGGAATTGCCACTAATGGGAAATCTCCAATTTCAAGAACAGTACAGTCAGCTGTTAGTCCAGTTGCAACTCTAGCTGATACACGAGGTCCAAGATCACGTCCAATTGCTGTTGCTCCAACTAACATGATTTCTGGTTTGTACTCGTTGATGACAGAAGCCAATGCATGTGTATATGGCTCTGTTCTGTATTCTTTTAATTCTGGATCATCCACTACGATTACTTTATCTGCTCCATATGCAGCCAATTCATCTGCAAGTCCTTTTACATCCGAACCAACTAAAACTGCTGTTACGTCTGTGTCTAAATCTACTGCCAAATCATTTGCTTTTCCTAATAATTCAAAAGCGATTTTTTCTAATTGATTGTCTACTTGTTGTGCGTAGACATAAACACCTTTATATTCTTCTAAATCCATTTTTGATCACTTTCTCCTTTCAAGTGCGCCTCGGCGTACTTGCGCCAAGATTTTACCATTACTTTTCCAATGAAAATCTTGGCATCCGCCGGAGGCAGGAATCTTTGATTCCTTAGATTACATGTTTTTCTTTCAACTTATCCATAATATAAGTTACTGATTCTTCTGGATCAAGCGTTACTTGTTCTCCAGCTCCCTTTCTTACTTTATCAGAAGCCTTTGCGATCTTTGTTGGAGAAC